>JAJPHM010000006.1 GCA_021325295.1 Nitrososphaeraceae archaeon | reverse complement strand
GTCCATCTCCTACGCGGCATGCTCTTCTGTACTCCCCACCAAAGTGTATCCAAAAACGTATCTTAAAAACAGCTCAAAGCTGCCCAAATGGAAAGGGGCACAGATCATCTACTGTCTGGTCTTCTGCCTTAGAGTCTCTGCGGTGTAGTCACTATCTTGCCAAATAGCTGCGAATTTGCCATCTTGACGTGCCCTTCAACCATCCTGCTGAAAGGAAGAATTGTATCAATTATCGGTTTTATCCTGCCTTTGCTTACCCATCGAATAACTTCCTCCAATCCGGCTTTTGTTCCCTGCGTTGCACCAAGCAGGTTAGTTCCTTTGAAGAACAGATACCTCAGATCTAGGGTAGAGTCATAGCCGGTGGTAGCGCCTGTCGATACAAGCGTGCCAGCCATCTTCAACAAGCCCACCTCCTGCGGAAATACAGTCTTGCCGATATGCTCATAAACTATATCAACACCCTGCTTGTTTGTAATCTCGCGCACTTTTTTGTACCAGTCAGCTTCTCTGTGGTTGACGACATAGTCGGCTCCCAGTTCAATGCATTTGTCCATTTTGTCTTTGTTGCCTGCAGTAGCAATCACGTCACAGTTGAACAACTTGGCTATCTGGATACCGGCTATTCCCATGCCACTTCCTCCGCCCATTATCAGCACAGTCTGTCCCGGCTTTATCCTGGCCCGCGTCACAAGCATATGCCAGGCAGTCATGCCAACCATAGAAATTGCTGCCGCATCTTCAAACGACACGTTATCAGGAAGCCTGACTACGTTCGCTTCTGCCAAGTGAGTATACTGCGCAAATCCGCCCCACAGCGGACCTGTCTGGAATCCCCATACCAGTCTGTTACTACAATCGTATTCTCTGCCAGATGTACATTCGTAGCATACTCCGCAGGTAAGGTTTGGGTACGAGACCACTCTGTCGCCCACTTTGATCTTGCTGCTGACGTTCTCTCCCACTTCAACCACAGTGCCAGCAACGTCGCTTCCTGATATGTGAGGCATGGGAATTTTGATAGGCTCACCCCAGATGCCCCACAGGTCGTTGTAGTTGTAAGCTGCAGCTTCGACCTTTATCAGGACTTCACTGGCCCTCAGCTTTGGAGTCTCTACTTCTTCAATTTTTACCACCTGCGTTGGGTCTTTGCTGTGTTCTCTGTATACAGCTGCTTTCATGTTATGGATCAGTCATTGACGTAAAGCAGCCGGATATATTATTATGTTGAACCGTACTGAAAAATTGCCTAAAACGCATATCTTGTATGCCATTCATGCGCGGCCACTGATTGCAGCGGTCCCGGCACCCTCGTTCGGTTAGCCTCACTTCACACCGCCGGGGCCCCTTTATCAACACAGGTAGTGCCATGACCATGGCAATTGGCCAGACAATCCTTATTTCCTATGTTTGACAATTCTCAAGCAATGGAGCCGGAATCTTCACCAAATCCATCGTACAATTATGGCTGCGAGGACTGTGGCAGGACATTTACAACCATGGAAGAATTGGCAGAGCACCGGTCGCAATTTCATTCAAAATCAATTGGAACGGCTGTAACATAAATAATAGCAAGCAAGCTACAAAATCACGCAACTTGATAGTGGCTGGCTAGCCTTTTCTCAGGATGGCTTCCAGTGCAGACTTGTAAATGCCGGCCATCATCTTGTGGTATTCCGCATCTCCATACTTTTTGTAATCAAGAGCTTTTTCCATACTGTCAAGCTCTGCTGCTATTACAGAAGACAGGCTTTTGGCGTATATAGAAATGTTGGTGCTGATTTCGCTTTCGGCATGTGCTCTTAGCCTTTTATCTGCGGCATCTATCTGCTCGCTTATGCTGCGAATAAATTTTCTGTACTCGTCAGCACTCATGGTAGAGCTTACCACTTCACAGCCCTCCAAATGATTGCTGGCTTGGCTGAATCCAACGTCCTATACGGGGGGGAGAAATAAAAGATTTGCTAACTATTAGGCCCAGAAAAAGTCAGTTGAATCCTAAAATACCGACCCGAGTTGGCAGGTCCTTTATCCGTAAAGTTCGACACTAGCAGTACAACCAGACTCACCAGCGTCCCTAAAGCTGCCTGCAGCTTTGGAGCAAAAGTATTGACCCGGGTGTGAAGAAATGTGCATGTGCTTACCTTATCTGTCACATCATAACATGTTAACTCATGTCATCACATATTAATTCCTTTAACCCTCCTGATTCTATTGATATTGTATTGTCTGAGGATCTCGACGGTCCGATATTGGCCGAGTATACATGGGCAATAAAGCAGATTCACAGCTCACATGGTGAAGTAAAAAAGTGGATCCTGTACGCCGGCCAGCAGCTTGAGATGGCCGGCTACCCGAAAGACAAGATTTCAACCAAACTGAGGGCGGATATACCTGAAATTGACCCCGGATACATATCCGAGATCTGCAGCCCCTTTGGATGGACAGATAGCAGATTCTCCAAGCTTGGCAAGGAATCCAAGGATCGACAAACCGATCCTCAAATTAGTTCCACTTGTGCCGACCAGGCCCAGACCAACAACGGCAGCAACAATCCTGCGCCAGATTCCAGTCTAGCCGGTCCGCAGGGCGAATCAGGGCCGGCTGGATCGGGCCACCTTCAGGAAAACAAAGAATACATCCTGCACCTGCAGCAGAAAGTTGAATTTATCGAGGATCTGCAGAAAAAACTGAGAGAAAGGCCCTTCCTTTCCCTGCTTGACAGGGAGCAGTACAGCGAATATACTTTTCTGGCAGACAAGGCAGAAGAGCTTGCAAGGCAGGCCTGGGATGAAAGGCAGGCAATTCCTGTTTCCACCCAGTTTTTCCTTGCCCAGATGGTGGTACACACTACAATAAAGCACGGGGCGGCAGAGTACATGGAAAAGGTCAAGGATATCTATGGCCTAACAAGAAAGCAGGTGACCAAGACCCTACGTGGGCTTGTTTCGGAAGTGCACTGCATTTACGAGCCTACCAACAAGCTTGAGGCCCTGATGGATGGCTTTTACGGCAAGCAATGCGAAAGGTGCAAGAGCTGGCGTGTCAGGTGGGATAATGGAACATGCCACTGCTACCGGTGCAGATATGAATACCCTGCAAAGGCAGAGAGGCTTGCACTGGCAAGGGAACAGAATGGTGGCAGTAGGTCAGAGACTGAACTGGAAGAGCCAGAAGTGGAAGGCGGGGTTGACTTTGCCAAATCTGAATTTGAATCAGAATCAGACACCAGTGGCGGCAGCGACGGTCTGTCTTCTGACTACAACCACAAATAGGTGAACAATTTGGTCAGGCAGAAGAAGATGAGGAGCAGAATGAGGATAACATCCAAGACATACCTTATACTGGACAATATAAGGCAGCTCAAGGAAATCGGCAGCAGCGACGGGGAGATTATGAAGGAGCTGCACCTGTCGTACTCTGACTACCGAGTCTACTTTGACATGATTTGCAGGCTGGATAGACTTGAGCTGCAAAGGCAGCAGAGAAATGTTATGCCTCATGAAATCGTGATGCTGCGATGGAGGTATTTGAGGACATTCAAAAACCTCCACGAAATTGCTACCAGCGACAAGACAGATGCGCGCTCTAGGCTCGAAGCTGAAAGGCTCAAGATAGAAGCCGCAACCAAACTGGTTCAACTGCTGGCCGACGGGAAGGAGACGCTCATAAATGCCGAAAGGGAAATTGTACGAAGCAGATCTGGGACAGGGAGTAGTATACCCAAAGGAAGACCAAGAACAGTGGCCGCGGGAGAAGCAGAAGCGGAAGCAGAAAAACGATCCTCCACAGAATCAAGCGGCTATTGATCTGCTTGATGGCAAGCCGTTCTGGCTCTGGGACCGCGCCCACAGTTTGGAGAGCTATATAGTGCAGAACGAAACAGTTTCTCCCGTGTGCTGCTTTAACCACATCGTAGGCCTTCCGCGCAAAAACGGCATACCGATGCCTTTGTTTGACTATGAAAAAAAGGTAATCGACATCCTGCGTAACTGGAATGATGACGCTGGCAGGGATGCCCGGCCATCCAGGTCAAAGCAAAAACACCTCTGGATAAAAAAGGCCACAGGATTGGGAATAACAGAGCTTGTCATCAGATACATGGCATGGCTGTGCTACCGGGACTCAAGTTTCGCCGGCGCGCAGATGTGCATAGTTACAGGCCCCAATATCGATCTGGCAAAGGGGCTGATCGCCAGGATAAAGCAGATCTGTCTTGCAGTTGATCCTGATGTATCACAATTCAGCAATACAACTGTCGTGTTGAATGGCTGCAAGGTGGAAGCCTACCCTTCGCACCACCTGGATGCAATGCGCGCCCTGGAAAGGCCGGTCTTTATCCTGCTTGACGAGGCTGATTTTTTCCCGCCAGGCGAGCAGAAAAACGCCCGGGATGTAAGCGAGCGGTACATCGCCAAATCCGACCCTTATATTGTCATGGTCTCGACGCCCAACCTGCCCGGCGGGCTGTTTGAGCAGATAGAAAAAGAGCCCGAGGAGACTTGCCTTTACCACCGGCTTTATCTTCCCTACACTGTCGGAGTTGGAAAAATATACACAGAGCATGAGATTGAAAAGGCAAAACAGTCGCCTTCATTTGAGCGGGAATACAACCTCAAATACGGATACGGTCTGGGCAATATCTTTCCATACCAGCTTGTGGATCAGTGCATTGGCCAGTATGACCTTGGGCTGCGCGCTGGTACAGCAAAAGTGCTGGCTGTGGACCCTGCCTACGGCTCTTCCAAATTTGCAATAGCCGGCTTTGAGCTTGTGTCCGGGATTGTATACGTCAAGGATGCCAGGGAGTATGAAAGGCCATCGCCTTCTGCCATGCTTGATGCGATATTGAAAATGACTGATGCCAGCAGTAGCAGCAGGTATGATAAAGTTCTGGTGGATAGCGCCCACCCCGGGCTGGTTACAGATCTTCAGCAGAGAGGAGTAACTGTCGAGGCTGTCAACTTTCAGAAAGAGCTGTCAGACATGACAATGAAGGCAGCTCAGGCGGTAAAAGAGCAGAAGGTCAGGATTCATCCTGCCTTCACAGAAATGACCTACCAGCTCAAGGCGGTGCAGTTTAATGAAAAGGGCCACCCCGACAAGAAACAGATGACATTTGATCTGGGCGACTGCTTTCTCATGGGCGTCTCTAGGCTTCTGCAGGCTAACAATTACAGCATATACGTGATAAACAGGCGCTGATGGCGCGGTTGGTTAGTTCTTTTTCGGTTTCCTGGCGTCTTTTATTTTCAATCAGTTGTTGACAGATAGCAATGATCCTTTTGCTTTCCACATTCGGATGCTGGGACCCAGGTTCAAGAAGGCAAGGACAGGACAGTTTGATGTTTACAAAGCTCTGCAGGAATTTCAGAGCAGGAACAGAACAGTTCAGGAATTCAACCCCAATCACGATGAGAAGGGGAGATTTACAACAGGTGATGGAGGCGCATCTGGATCCTCTTCCTCTCCTAAAGACTCAAGCGGGGGTTCCTCATCTTCAGACATCAGAGCCAAGCAGAACCTCATAGACTCAAAACTGGATTCTGCAGTTAACCTGCACGGTAAGCCTGTCAAGCTATCAGATGAGAACAGAGAAGCAATGAGCAAGGGTTTGAACACAATACCGCAGGAACATCTGCAAAATTTAAACAGGGTTGTGATTCACGACGGTTCAGAAATCCCACTCCAAGGAGCAAAGAATGTCAACGGCCTTTATGCTGAATCAAATTTACCTAACGAAGTGATATCCAGCATAAATGACAGGCATGGTTATGACCTCAAACATAGAGACCTTGCTTTAGCAACAGGCAGGACACCAGAGCAGGTCTATTCTTCCACAGTACATGAATCTGCCCATGTCAGATGGGATAATATGAAAAACTTTGGTACTGAAGAAGACAAGCAAAGGGTTGCAGCTTTTGCTGATGCTCATGAAAGCTATTTCAAATCAGCTTCAAAGAATGACATTGAGAATTTCAAAAACGCGTATGGACATTACGGTCTTCCAACCGGCAGAGACAATGATATAGACAAGCAGGAGGCGTTTACAACCATGTCGCAGGCGTATTATGGCTCACCGCGGGATGATACTATTTTACGAAAGCAGGTAGGCCGCGATATCAGCGGCGAAGAATATCTATCAGAGGCAGAGACAAGATGGCCAAGGCTCAAAGGCCTGAACGAGGCTTTCAGGAAGATGATAATAAATACTGGCTAGTGATATTACTTACAGGTTAGATTATGCAACGGCAACCAAAAGCCAAGAGCCCCAATGTTCAGAAAATACTGGATAATCATGCCAGACTTGATAAACTGGATGAACAAGTGCCCAGCAGTATTGATGGCTGGGTAGGCTTTGCTCTTAACAAAGATGGCACAGTCGAGGCAGGGAAAAATGACAATGGCCTTGCCATGGTCGCAACGTTTGAACCTGTTGGCGTGTGGGCCAAAGAAGCTGAGAGGTTGAAATTAGAAGAGGAAACGAGGCAACTTTGGTTTTCATTGTCAGATGAGGAGCTTACTGAATACAAAAGACTCAGTAAACAATATAGCTAGTATTTCAATCGATTAATTCTCTTTGCATTTTTTGTAACGTATGGGAGAGACAATGCCTGCGAAGATCTAGTAGGTTCCCGAATACGATGACATCCATGACCTGCCTGCGGATCCTTCTCTGACCCCGAAGAACAAGCTGCAGACAAACTGGCCGGCAGGAGGCTCCAGCACTACCCGTACAGCAGACACAGAGCTCAGAGCAAATGAATCAAAGAAAAAGTAGACTATAGTAAATTAGCTGCAGTCATCAGTCAACTGTTTCTCTCATCCAAATCTCGTAATAGAGACTTAGATTCCAACATAATTGAAACAAC
The DNA here is from genome assembly GCA_021325295.1 of Nitrososphaeraceae archaeon. Classification (GTDB taxonomy): domain Archaea; phylum Thermoproteota; class Nitrososphaeria; order Nitrososphaerales; family Nitrososphaeraceae; genus JAJPHM01. The sequence goes on along the minus strand of JAJPHM010000006.1, from coordinate 5,319 downwards.
CGCGCCTGTAACGTTTTCTGCATTATTTCTGCATTTAATTAATCACAGGTAGTTAGTTCTCTTACCCGCTTGATCACATGACCTACAGTCAGTAATGGTCACAGCGATTCAACTGCGAAATAAAATATATGACAAGCTGCTAGCCAGAAGCAGCCAAGGTCATACATTCTATGAGATCTACAGATCGACAGAAAGGAGCAGCAAGAAATCTACTGGAGGAGTCAGGGCATGAAGCTTGGTTTTATCTGCGATTCTCCTCTTCTTCCCACAGGATACGCGAAAGTAGCGAGAAATCTGGCTGTTGAGCTTCAAAAGCTGGGCAACGAGATCACCTTCTGCCCAATCCAGTACATGGGCTCACCTCTCAAGCTTGACTACGGCACAGTATACGAAGGCGACGAATACCGTTCCGTAATCCGCTACTTGGATTCCGTCAGGCCTGACGCCATAGTGCATGTACGCGACTCTTTTGTGATGTCGCCGCGATACAGAGGTGGCGAAAATGTGTCGTGGCTGCCTGATGCCTGCAGAAGCAAAAACATCAAGTTTATCAGCTACTCGCCTGTGCACTCGTCTCCGCTATCGTATGAGGAGATCAGGATAGCCCAGCAGATGGTTGACTACAACATTACCATGACAAGCTGGGGCCGGGACATCATGGGTACGCAGGGTGTTCCGCAGGAAAAGGTAGACTATCTTTACCACGGCGTTGACAGACAAATCTACAAACCCCTTGACAGAAAAAAGTGCAGAAAAGAGCTTGGCTTGCCACCCGACAAAATAATCGTCGGCTCGGTGGCAGTGAACTATGATTTCCGCAAGCAGATTCCCCTGACCATGAAGGCATTCCAGCTGCTGCTCAGGACAGTTCCGGATGCTCACCTCGTGCTCTGGACCGAGCCTGCTGGATTTTGGGATCTTGAGCAGTGGGCCGTAAATCTGAACATCAGAAACAGAGTGCATTTTGCAAACCATAATGCCTCGAAAAGCTGGGGCATGTCCGACGAATTTATGGCCAGACTTTACAGCTGCGTTGACCTCTATGTCAATACTGCCACATCAGAGGGCTTTGGGCTACCGATGCTGGAGGCTTTGGCATGTGGAGTTCCGTGCGTTATGACTGACAACCCCGTCTTGCGGGAGGTCTATGATAGATTCGGTCCTGCAGTGGCCTTTGTCAGGTCTGCAAAGAATTTTGCAATTCCCTGGGGAGCTTTTGAATGGCTTGCCAGCCCGGAAAGCGCAGCCGAGGAGATGGAGATGATGTTGAAAGAAGAGCATGATTCGGCAGTTCTGGCCAGCCAGATCAGCTGGCAGCTTGATATTTACAGCTGGCTGCGGGCAGCAGTCAAGCTGGACTCTATACTGCATGACATGGTCAATGGCAGGTGGGTTCACGAGGATGGCAGAGACTGGCATCTTGGATGGTCTATGGGGCACGAGTCGTTTCTGAGAGAGGACATACTGGCGGGTGCTATAATGGCCGAGTGGGCGCAGAGCAAGGGCAGAGACGCTTGCTGGTTCACCGAAACCGAAACTGAAATTGGAACGAGAACTGGATGGACAAGTGTATTTCTTGATATTGGCGCCCATGCCGGACGCTGGTCGGTAAGGGCAGCCAGATACTATGACAGGGTAATAGCGGTAGAGCCGATGCATGATGCCCTTACTGTCTTGCTGCAGAACATTGAGCTTAATGGATGCGCAGGAAAGGTTGACGTGCGCGCCGTTGCCATTTCAGACAAAGAGGGGATGCTGGACATCAATTCTTACGCTGTTGATGGCTGGAATAGTGTTCTGCAAAGGTCTGATGCTGAAGCTGAGCTTCTCGGCGTATGTCAGGTCCCGTGTACAACTCTTGACAGATTGGTGGCAGCGACAGGCTGCATTCCCTCTTTAATCAAAATTGATGTTGAGGGACACGAGAGAGAAGTAATAGAAGGCGGCAAAAATGTGCTGTCAAAATATCACCCCAAGCTGGTGATAGAGATTCACAATGATCAATTTGTGTGGCAGGTGGAAAGCAGGTTGCAGGAATACGGCTATACAAGATTCAGAAACCAAAAAGACAGCTGGCACGCTTCAACCTGCACCTATATGGTAGCTGAAAAATGAACTGGTAGAATCAGAGCAGGTTGACCTGATCTGGATTATGCTACAACAGTATCAGGGTCCGTGCAGTGACATTGGGAAATCAGGGTTGTAACCCTTACCAGATACCGGCTAAATGATTGCAACCGGTTACTTACTTCTCTTTTCATACCATGCAACTTTGTTTCTGTAGTTAATTTCAATGTCTATCGAAGATGACCCATTTGCCATCCACATTAGGATGCTAGGTTTTAGAAAGAAGACAGGTAGAACAAGACAGTTTGATGTCCATCGAGTTCTGCAGGAATTTCAAGCTCAGAACCAATATCTGGAGTTTAACCCAAACCATGACGAAAGGGGAAGATTTGCATCCGGCGATGGTGGAGGCGGAGGTGGGAATACTGGAGGGCCTCTTAAATCTTCTCCAGGTGCTAAATCAAAAGAACCAAGCTCAGGTTCAGGTACGAAAAAATCAAATGCAAACGCTAATGGTTCAAAATCAAAAGACGCCACAGGGGACAAGGCCAAACAGGCCCTGATAAAATCAAAATTAGATTCTGCGGTCAACCTGCATGGCAAGCCTGTCACTCTATCCGACGAACATAAGGAAGCCATAAGCAAAGCACTGAATACACTACCACGAAAGCACTTGGAGAACATCAATAGAGTTATGGTTCATGACGGCGCTACAATACCCCTGAGTGGAAATGAAGCCTATGGTGCTTACATTCCATCAATCACCCCCATGGGAGAAATCCTCGATGCTAATGAAGAACATGGTTATGGTCTTGAGCGTAAAGACCTGGCACTGGCTACAGGCAGGACGCCAGAGGATGTCTATTCCACTGCAGTTCACGAGGCTGCACATGCCAAGTGGGACAACATGCAACATTTTGGCTCAGAAGAAGATAAACAAAAAGTAGAGAATTTTTCACAGGAGCGTGACAACTTGTTTCATTCTGAATCTGGATATGACAACAGGCTAGCTTTTGCAGATGCATATGGTCCTTACGGCACTCCTGACCCACAGGCAAGAAACATCGATTCTGACAGGCAGGAGACTTTTACGACGATATCGCAGGCGTACTATGGAGCTCCGCGTCGCACTGCAACCCTTCCACAACGCTTGGGCCGCAAGATAAGCGGTGAAGAATATCTATCCGAGGTGGAGAAACAGTATCCACAGATGAAAGGCTTGCATGATGCTTTCCGGAAGATGATAAATACCGGCAAATGACATTATACACAAACAGGTATTCGCCTATGCAACAGTTACCAAAAGCCAAGAGTGCAAATGTCCAAAGAATGTTGGAGAACAGAGCTAAACTGACCAAGGCTCTTACACAAGGTATAGGTGTAGACGGCTGGCGAGGTTTTGAACTTGGCAGTGACGGCAAAGTGGTGGCGGGAGGGTGGATTGGTTCTATTCCTGCAGTGGCAGGTTTTGACCCTGTCGGCCCTTGGGCCGAGGAGGCTGAACGCTTGAGGATTGAGCAGGAACAGCGTGCGTTGCTTTTCTCGCTGACAGACGAAGAACGAGAGGAATATAGAAGGCTTCTTAAGCTGGCTAATCAACGATAGATAGAGGCTGGCTGGCAGGTAACTCCACTATGCAGATACCAAAAGCCAGAAGCGCTAATGTGCAAAGACTGCTGGATAATAGCACCAAACTTGCCAAGATGCTCTCGACTTCTCCTGTTGCTAGTCGTCACAGATGGATTGGATTCAGACTGACATCTGATGGCAAGGTTGAAGCAGGGAAAGAGCAGAATGGCATCCATATGGTAGCAGTTTTCGAGCCCGAAGGCCCATGGGCCGAGGAGGCAGAGCGGTTGAAGCTGGAAGAGCAACAACATGCATTGCTTGCATCCCTGACCGACATAGAGCAGCAAGAGTACAAAAAGCTCTTGAAGTATTATATCATGCAATATTAGATGAATAGAATAGTAAGTCTTTGCTTACACAGTGCACGAGGCAGCTCATGTCAGGTCGGACAATATGAAGAACTTTGATACCGATGATGATAAGGAAAAGTTGCAGGTTTTGCTGATGCAGATGAGAGCCATTTCAGGCTGCTTCTGAAGATGAAGATGACTGCAACGCTCGATCTCAAGCTGGCTAATGAAATCAAAAACTACATGGAAATGAGCATAGAATTGCCATTGAGTTATATAATGAGACAGATCGAGCTGCATACGAATGAGTAATTGAAGAAAATGAAGGAAGGATAAATGTGAGTAGTTATAATGGACTTTATATATAAAGCCGTGTCACTAAAAATTCTAACGGTACGTTTTATAATCTGCAGATCTATATACTAACGCATAAGGAAGTGCGAAAGAATATGGAACTGACAGAAGAAAGAATCGCAGTATTGAAGAACAAAGAAGCAAAGGACTTTCTGGAATATATGTCCAAGCCACTTTCTAGTGAAGAAAAGCAATCGTTAAAAGATGCATACAATTTCTACAAGAAGCACTGTCCAATTGATAAACCGTGATAAACTTTCCTTTTCCATTTCCACAGAAGCAGATGACTTTTCTAAACTAAATTGTAAAGAAAATGACGGTTCTGACCCTTTAGGTATTGACGATTTCATTCATAACAAAGCGAAACTGTATAGAAAAAACAACCTTAGCACCATTTATGCAGTAAGGTATGAAGGTGAAATCATAGCCTTCTTCACTACTTCAATGGGTGCTATTTCGGTAGAAAAACTCTCAAAAGAGGATACAGTAACCGGCTACACCCCGAAATCTTATCCTGCCATGTTGCTTGGGAATATGGGTGTTGACAGCAAATTCCAGAAGCAAAGTGTAGGAAAAGCAATTTGCAATTTCTGTCTAGGTTTGGCGCAGGACACTAACCAAAGGGTAGCATGTGCTGTCGTTTGCTTACAGACAGACAAAAGCAGGCTCAAGTATTATGAGGAAAAATGTGGTTTCAAATATTCCAAGAAGCAAGATTTAGAAAAGAAGGTTTGGGTGTATCGAAAGATTCTTGATCCACCTACATTTACACATCTTGTTACTGAAGATTGGTCGCCTTAAAAGTGTAATTCGCTGGTTTCACATAAATGAAACTATTAGGGGTTCATCTCCAGATGCATACATCCGTGTCTTTTCGTTTAGCCAGTCATAAGCAGTCTACCATAGCTCTGCATTCTTCAGTTGGGTACTTGACCCACCATTACCTTCTTTGCCAAGATACCAATCTCTCCTTTTTGTT
>JAJPHM010000021.1 GCA_021325295.1 Nitrososphaeraceae archaeon | reverse complement strand
TTGGATACACTTTGGTGGGGAGTACAGAAGAGCATGCCGCGTAGGAGATGGACCATGGAAGAGAAGGCTGCCATTGTCATGGAAGTACTGACTACAAGCACGCCGATATCTGAAATTTGCAGGAAGTACAAATCAGTTAATATCATCTAATTCCGTGTAATTATCCGATAACTAATGTATAACGGTAGCAGGGCAATTGTAATATCTTCAGGCATAGCCAGCTCCATTATTGTTATCCTTATCTTTGCAATTCCTTCTTTTATTATTCATAACCAGTTTACTGTTTTAGGTACTGAAGGTGACGTCAAATCGCTATACTTTGTCAATGGTTCAACTACAGTCACACTCATGGCCGGACAGAGCGCACCACCAATAGAGGTTGCATATATTGAACCATTCGCCTACGTTATGGCAACTATACAAAAGCCGGGAGATTTGGCACCTAAAGAAACTATTATGCTACATACAGGTCAGACTGTACAGACTTGTGCATACAAAATTACGCTAAGTTCGATCTCACTTGTCATGGCAACATTTAGAATTGATTTGCTGGGCAAGTGTTCTTGATAAAAAGGTTCTCGAATAAATATGCTGCTTGATGTTGAGATTTTCGCGGAGTTTATATAAAAATGGCTGTATTATGGCGCCGCAAAATGTAAAGGATGCTAATAATGCTCATTTGCCCACTACTATGACTATAACTCATGACCTTCCTTTCTAAACATACTCGCCGCTCGTAAAAAAGGAAAATATGACATTATCTTGAATAGAGTGGCTAAATGCAAGACAAATCAATAGTTGCACCCGTTATCGTTGGTTTAACCGCCGGGATAATACTCGTTGCATCGTTGGCATTTGTAGTAACAATTGAACTGAACGGGCTGGCTAGCTAACTACCAGCTTTCAATTTTAAGGCCCGGTATTCTCTGAAAATGCTTTATGTTCTTTGTCAGCAGCGTCTGCTTGTTCGACAGGGCAATACATGCAATGAGCAAGTCAAGTTCTCCAATAGAGTTTGGTTTTGTTTGTTCGACAAGTTCGCCCCACAGAGCAGCGGATTCGTAGTCAAGGTTCAAGACCGAAAATTTTGATAGATCGTTTCTGATCTGGTCAAGCGCCTGAACCCTGTCCTTTGCCAGATGAGCACCATGGTACAACTCTGCCACTGTTATGACTGTGGTAAATACATTCTCACCTCTTGCGCCTATCTCCTTTAGCTTCTCAAAGGCTTTTTGATTGGCCCTGCCCAGATCAATGATAAAGTCGGTGTCTGCACATACCATCTAAAGGGAGACCTTTCTTGTTTTGAAATTTTTACGCAGCTTTTTACTGGCTTGCTCTACTGCATCTGCCAAGTCGTTGCTTGGTTTACGCTCGGTGTAATATTTCAATATGGCAGATGGATTGCCCTTTTGGAATTTTCTCAAAATAACATCAGAGAATGACTCGCCGGCCTTTTTTTCAGCTTTGAGTAGCATGTATGCCTCGTCAGATACCATTATCGGTCTTGCCATTTGAAACTACAACTACATTACATAATTATATATTTATATATATAAAGCTTGGTTGAAAATCAACCGCTTCTATGAGTTTATTCTTGAGCAAAATCAGCCGCCAGGCATCTCTTTTTCTTTAATCCATGCAAATACACCTTGACAAAGATAGAAAAGAATTGGCCAGATTCAGCCTAACCGGGTAGACCCAGAAGCAGGCGCCGGATATTTGGTAAGAGCCGACTAACATATTTTAAGATGCTCATCTGGTTCTGTACCGTCTCTGACCGACTCGTTTACGCACAGTATAGTATGAGATAGGATGAGGCAAAGACGCTACAGTTACAATGATAGCTATCTTTATCCTTAAATACAAGCGCACTAAAAGCATTTGATCGAATATGGAGAATGCAAAAAGAGAGCTTTTCATGGTTGTCGACGACGAGCAGGACATCCTGCAGGTTCTCCGCCTCGGGCTGTCCCGCTACGGCCACAAGGTAATGACCTTCTCTGACCCGCAGCTTGCGCTCAAAGAGTTCGAGCTGAACCACCAGGACTACAGGCTTGTGCTCTCCGACCTGAGGATGCCCGGCGTATCGGGGATAGAACTGGCAAAGAGGGTCAGGGCAATAGACCCCGAAGTCAGGGTAATGGTAATGACTGCTTTTGAGCTGAGCTCGTTTGAAATTGCGCAGAACCTGCCATTTGTGAGGCTTGAGGATATTCTCAGAAAGCCGATAACGCTTTCAAACGTTTGCAAAGTAATTGATGGAAAGATTGGCAGGTAATGGCGGACGGCAGGGCACTTCTTATGTTAGTCTTAAAATATTCTTTGGTGCTTTAGTATCAGTGAGTGGAGATTCAGGCGGTAGGTAGTAGGAGGTAATGGTCAGCAAGGAAAAGCTGGTAGACGGAAACCTTGATTCTATCCTGCAGTTGCTCTGCCAGACAGGCTATGGCGAGCACAACATCGTCATCTATCCAGAGCTGGATTCGTTCCGTGAGGTCTATACCCACGTAGCAGAGGCGCGCATCAAGAGAAATAACGACCTTGTCATGCTGCTTCCGCATTATGAAACCAGAAAATCAGTCGAGCAGTCGCTGAGGGAGCTTGACATTGATGTCAGCAACCCGTCTTTCAGGGATTCGATTGATATTGTAGACTCGTACCATGCTTTCTTTGATCCAGAGCAGGAATTTCGCAGCGTACTGGCTGCCGGCGTAGATACTGCAATGCGCAAGGGCAAATCAGGGATTGTAGTTATTGCAGATATGGGCTCGTTTTTCCACAGGCAGGCAATAGACAGGATGGTCAGCCACGAATGCAAGCTTCCATCAAGGCAGAATATCAGCTGCACACTTTTCTGCTGCTATCACATCAGAGATTTTGAAAAGCTTACCAAAAAACAGGAGGAGCAGATCTGCGAAAATCACTACCGCAACCTCTTTATCAAAGAGCATGACGAGAGGACGGCTTGAGCCAGTCTGGTCTGGTCTGATTTGATCTGATCTGATACATCCACCAAGCTAGCCCTCTGCCACGCGACAAAAAATGAGAATAAATCTCTAACCTAAACTTAATTCAGACCTGCAATAACGCAACAACTCTTGCAGCCTTGATTCTCTATAATAGAGACTCCATAACAATTCCAGCCGGTGATTATTAGAGATGCTGTGTCTTGAAATACGAGGCGACTGTCAAGATATCAAAGCATTCAAAGAAACTCGAAGCTCTATCCAGAATTTCAAAGGAACTGCAGGTGCTGGTAATCGACGACGAGCAGGATATAACCGACATTGTGAAAAAAGGCCTTGCAAATTCAGGAGTCAAGGTCACCACTTTCAACGACCCCTATGCAGCCCTGAGCAAATTTGGGCCCGGCAGGTATGATCTTGCCATAATTGACATCAGAATGCCGGGGATGAATGGCTACGAACTTTTCAAAAGAATGAAAAGCATTGATGGCAAGCTCAAGATATGCTTCCTGACTGCATTCGAGATTGAGCCTGAGGATTTTGCAGAAAATGGCCTGGACCAGAACAGCGTTGATTGTTTCATAAAAAAGCCTGTCAGTATATCAGATCTGCTAAGAAAGCTCACTGCGATGTTTCAGGAGAGCTGCTAGCCCGGCAGATTGAAAGGTCGTGGAATGGAATGGAATGGAATGAAAAAGTGAAGTGAAATAAAATAAAATTAAATTAAATAAAAGACTTCCTGCTCTCTCTGCCTCAAGCATTTAAGAGAAGGGAAAAACTTCTCCTTCAATATTTGCAATATCTTGGTCACTTGCCAGCTCGAGAATAGTGTCCAGAGTGGTGTTTAGCGACAGGCTGAGGTGGTTATGGCCATGGTTTGCAGCAAAAATGCCGGTCCTGGCAAAAATCTCGGCCCTCTTTCTGTCCGGGTCGGCTCCCTGCCTGACGTACAGGTCAATGTAAAAGCTCTGGTTGTATTCATGGGGATATTTTCTGGCAAGCATCATGGATTTGATGAGCAGAAACGGCTCCACGTTTGGGAACTTGCTGCGAAGGTTGGCTACAAATCCGTCATAGTCTTTTCCTATTGCCTCGGCAGAAACCATCATAATTTTTCTTGGCAATAAATTAGTTATAAATTGCTTGCAAGCGGATGCAATCAAATGTAACGAGATGCTGCAATGCAGGCCGTTGCAGTTCGGGTTTATCGGCCTAAAACCTGCTCTATCTTTTGTAGCATGGCAGGAAGCCTGATTGGCTTTTTCAGGATGTCGATTATACACTTTCTGTCAATCAGATCCCTCACCATGGTGTCGTCCAGATCATAGGCACTTATCATGATGGTCTTGACGCCGTTCAGCTGGCTTATTTTGCATGCCACGACATCTCCAAGCATATCTCCAAGCTTGTAATCCAGCAGCAAGACATCGACTCTCTTGCCATTCTGTTTTTCTCTAATGTAGGTTTCTATGCATTTCTGCCCTGAATCGGCCAGCAGTATATCGTACTTTTTTCCCAGAGCAGCCTTGAATAAATTCAAAAGGTCATGCTCGTCGTCGCATACCATTATTATCGGCTTTGCCTGTGACAAGCCAGCCTCGCCCCTCCATCGTCTTGTAATCTGTAATATTAATAATTTGGCCAGTTGCTGGTGTTGATGTTGACGTTGGCCGTCAGCGTAGGATAGAATGGGATAGAATAGTTACTGTATAATATTATAGAAGATTATGCCGCCAATTATTATATTAAGCTCCCTGCTCAGTGAACAAGACCTGACCAGTGCCTGCCACCAGCCGAACTGCAAGAAATGCAACGGTCATTGTTTCAATTGCAATTGTTGCTGTGTTGCTATCGTTTGCTTCTTTGCAATACTCCGGCTTTACATCAAGTGAAGTTGCCAAAATTTCCGACAAAGAAGCACAGACAAATTCCAACATAGAGTCGTTTGAACTGGCACACACCCTTGAGAACAAGATCGGCATTGTAACTGCAAATATCCAGATGCTTGCCAATAGTCCTGAAGTTCAAAATCAGCGTATAAATGAGTCAGAAAGTCTGTTTACTGAAGCCCAGAAAACAACAAAGGACTTTACCAACAGTTACTTCTGGATAAACAGAGCCGGCAAGCTTGTCTGGGCCGACCCGTTTACAAATCCGGCCATAGAAAAGCAGTACAATGGTGGAGATAGAAGCTCACGAGAATATTTTATCCAGCCTAAAGAAACACTCAAACCCTATTACAGTACTTTAACAGAATCCGCAGATAAAGTCCCCAGGCTTTTCATAGCGTATCCAATTGTATTGCCAAATGGCACATTCAACGGCATAATAGGGTCTGCCATTGACCTGAAACTGATGGGGAATTACCTTGAATCCCAGCTGTCGCCGCAGTTTCAAAGCACAGTAGGAATGCTAGATAGAAACGGGGTTATCCTTTATACACAGAATGATACATTCATCGGCAAGAACGCATTTGGCAGCGAATTTCAATCCCTGCTTCCACCAAGCATCAAAGACTCGTTCAACTCACTTCTAAGACAATCACTCTCAGGCGCTCAGGGGTTTGGTGACATTTCGTATCTGGGTAACACAACTACGATTGCATACCAGCCCATTTCAATTGATGGCAGCTTTTTTGCAGTCCTGTATATTGCAACTCCTCACGTCTTTGCATCAGACATCAGCCTGCTAATCGATCAGCAGAGAACCTTCAACTTTATCATAATTGCTGTGATTGGCGCCGTAGCTGTGGGAGTTGGATATCTGGTCGTAACTTGGAATAGAGGTCTTGCCAGCGTGGTGGAGAAAAGGACGGCAGAACTGAAATCTGCAAATGAGTCTCTACTGCAATCAAACGCCAAGCTTGAGAATGCAAATAAACAGCTGGAAGAGGCAAACAGCCAGCTTGCGCAGGCCAATGAAAGGCTTCTTGTCCATGACAGGATGCAAAAAGAGTTTATCAATATAGCAGCTCATGAACTGAGAACCCCTACTCAGGCAATAATAGGATATTCTGAACTGCTCGAGATGCAGCCAGAAGACAAAGACGAGCATATCCAGGCAATATCCCGGAATGCCCAGAGACTGGAGAGGCTGACCAGCGACATTTTGGACGTGACAAGAATAGAAGGCAACCTGCTGAACCTGCAAAAGGAAAAAGTGAATCTGGATTACATCGTCTCCTCTGTCATAAAGGACATAAAAAACCGGGTGTCCAATGGCAGCATCAAGTTTGTTTACGAGCCGACAAATATCGTCGTGGATGCTGACAAGAACAGGCTTACCCAGGTTATTTCCAATCTGGTAAGCAACGCTGTCAAATTTACGCCAAACGGAGAGATCGAGATATCTGCCAGCAAGAGCGAAAAGCAAGTCGTTATAGCCGTCAAGGACACAGGCTCCGGGATAGACCCCAAGATCTATCCAAGGCTGTTTACAAAGTTTGCAACAAAGTCGCAGACGGGAACCGGCCTTGGGCTGTTCATTTCAAAGTCAATTGTTGAGGCACATGGCGGCAGGATATGGGCGGAGAACAACGTTAATGGAAAAGGAGCGACTTTTTTCTTTACTCTGCCGGCATAATTTTGTGGTTGTTGAGTAAATGATGTCTCCATCAAGCATCGTCATTTTGCCTTGGCGCTGCAAAATCATGTTTTGCAGTAACATATCATCGATTCTTTTAGTTAGCAGCCTGATTGCCATTTTGAGCAGATCTGTCCTGTGATATTCGAAGCTTGCCTGATCAAAATAAAAATTCTATTTGCTGATGTTCTTGATACTTTAATTTGAGACACGGCAATTGTTCATGTCAGAACTGCATTTACCAATTTGCACATTACCTGTCATCTCCAATGGTTGTGGTTAATTGCCAGATTGCCGATCTCCGCAAAAGCAAAGGGCAGTAATAGTAGATGTAATAGTAGATTAGACTTTGTGAGATATTTCCAACAGATTCTAAAGGTATCTGGTACTTTTATCATTATAGCCTTTACGCGAGAGACGTGTGCTCGTGTCATGCAAGAGTATTTGTTCTAGATATAAAGCAACCAGAATCAAATCAGGCCGGTATTTTACAGCTGTAGGAAGATACGATGCGGGCCAAAAGCGATGCCAGGTCTGTGAGATGTATTTGGAATGGGATGGATTGAGATGCCCATGCTGTGGATTCTTGCTAAGAACAAGGCCAAGACCAAAAAAGTATAGACAGAAGTTTATTGTAAGGATTAAGTGATAAGGCCGAAAGGAAGAAGAATTCGTGTATGTAGATATGTCGAATTTTTAGTACTTACGTCTGATATGACAATAATGCTACTCACTGAACCCATTATCAATAAAACAAAATTCCCGTCAAGCGCAATGACTGCAGTAGTTATGGCTACAGTAAAGTCAAACATAATAGTCTATAGTCTGTGCATCCAAAGCCATTATGCTTACACACCAGAATTTGGAAGCGGGATCTCAGAGATAGCTTACAACTGCTAAGTATTCAGGCCCTTTTTTGATTGCATGTTCACAGTTCCTGTCTGGTATATTTGGCTCGAAGCTATATGGCTCTTGTATCAGATTTTTTGTAGATTCGCTAGAAGCGTTTTGAAATCAATGTGAGCAATCCCTGCATCTTCCTATTATTGTCTGCGAAATGAGATGTATCAGGTGATGCCTGCAGTAATATATCGCCTCTTTAAAATGGATATGTCCATACTGGAGCAGTATGGAGGATCACGCCACTGAGGCAAGTGAATATAGCTGCCTCTTTGTCTCCAGCCTTGACCACAAGGTCGAATGCAATAGCCAGCACATCATCCACCACCATTTCAATCTCTGGCAGCCCCACCATCTACGGGGTAAGCTAGCTACATTGAAATCGAATAAAAAATGTAAGAGTAAGGTAAATTTAGGATAATCCAACTTCTAGTGTGATTAGTTCCTCCCTTAGATTTGATTCTATTTCTCAGCTTGTCCGCGGGAATGAGCATAGTTTGTCACTTGTTCTTGTTCCTGACTCTCTATCTCCGATCTATACTGCTCCATTGACTCCAAGTCAAGGCTTTTCATAAACTCTAGCATTCCCTGCTGGGCTAACCAAGATCTGGGAATTGACATTTCCAGTTTGGGCAGTACCACCACCGGGTCGCGCTGTACTTTGGGTATCTTGCTTATCATTCTATTCATGTAGGCATACTCGTCAATGTGAAGCTCTGGCCTGCATCTGAAATGTATTATTGACGGCGGGTGCATTCTTGTAAGAACCTGCCAGCCAACAAAAGCCAAGGCCACTATGCCACATATTATAGAGTACAAGCCATCAGCCATAGTTGTCCCAGCTACCATCAGAAACAATGCAGTCAGGCCTATAGTTGATAGGATGACCAGTTCAGCCCCTGTCAGCACCTTGACGTTATGTTTGATATTTCGCTTCAGCCTGACGTCACCTTGGGTCTTTTGGCATTTTTCATCTAGCCTGTCTAGCAACTCTTGGTAACGGTTCCATCTTCCAATCTGCCAGTGAAAATCAGCTTCTGCTGCATTTGTTTCCAGTGATACGTTGGATAACTTTTCCAGCAGGGTCATATTACCATCTTTGAATCTATTCCCTTTCTCTGATGTAGAGTCATTGTGTAGATGTTCCTTGCTGTCCATAAAATCAGATGTCCTGCAAACAAATTATATATTGGCTAAAATTTTCTGCAAAGAAGAATTGAAAATCACGATATTGATTGCTGTTCAGAAGTATATTACGGCATCGTAATTCAATTCTGTTAATCCATGCGAATGAGCAGGCATAAAAAGAAAGAGGATTACCTTAACTTCAATATACTTTTGCCGTTCTGGTCATTTAGCGATGTTGTCAAGCCCAGCAGCGGAATATTAGGAAAGTCGTTTTGTGTTTTTGTGTCGTTTATTGTTACGTTTAGCAAAAGGCCGTTTACCAAGTTAACGGTTATAGGCACATTTGTAAATTGTAGAGTTCCGTTTGTGGATATGTCGGTTGTTCCGTTGAACGCAGTGTTGTTGTAACTACTCAGCATAACGGTATTGTTACCATTTATGTTATTCTTCACACTAGCTCCCACGGCAGTGATATTTCGCAATCCATTGAATGTATAAGTTTCTGCCAGCTTGCCGCCCAAGGTTACTCTTTGCAAGTTAATTATAAAATACTTCACTTTTCCATTTACGACATTTATACTCCAATTTCCACCAACAACCGTGCCAATAAATGAGTGCGGTACACTTCTATCCGTCGCATTAGCTAGAATAGCTAGGTGGCCAAAGTCGCCCTTTCCGTAGAATGTGGCGATAGTAGAATTAGACGCTTGAGATGTTGTTGTCGCATTAGTGGACGATGTTGAATTAACATTAGGATTGGGCCTGCCATTGAGTCCTTGCGGCGGATAGCTTGTCATATTGCTTGTCTGATTATTTGCCAAGGCAGTAAAGTTAGGATTGGTTATATTGTATTGGGCGAAGGCAGAACCTAGACTTCCAGCGGCAATGGTTAGAATCAAAGCCAATCCAAGTCCAATATGCTTCCCGAAAATCATCAGAGGTCGATGAGCCAAATGACACTTAGTGATTTGGTGAAATAATTAGAGGATCATAAGAGAGAATGAATTGCAAGAAATAAAAGGAATGATCGGAAAATGGTAAGCAACTACTAGCACCATTTTCCTTCTTTGCAAAGCCAATTCCACAGATCTTTGATAATCCCTAAACTCGATTTTTGATTCAATGATACTGTAATACATAGAAATGGTCCGGATAGGTGGTAGACGATCCAGATAACATTTCGTCAAGTTAATTCTGGATCATTTGTGATTTATTTTCCTTCATGCATTACCTTCCATACCGCCCCGGCATTTGGATATGACCAGGGTGTCCAGAGCGGAAGTGTTGCGCCTGTAGGTGTTATGTTTCTGACTTCAGCTGCTCCGTTACTTGTAATGAAGAGCGATTTACCATCAGGGCTGAACACTACACCGGTAGGTCTGAAATATTCGTCTGGTGCGTTGAGTTGTGCAAATGCAGTATAGTTGCCGGTCTTTGAATTCAGCACTATTACCTGTTGCCCAATTACTTTCCCCATCACCCCTCCAGGCGACGCTCCTAATGGACCGGTTGCGATCAAATGCGTCTGGGGTGCAAGTGTTCCCCACTCACCTATGAACACATCTGACTGGTTGTAGCCAAAATTTGTGTTCTGTGGCACTGCAATCTGCGTAACCGCTGCTCCGACCTGCACCAGAGAGAAGGGTTTTTCCACAGGCGGATGTACTGCCATCAAAAATTGATTGGCTTGAGGTGATTCTGCAGAAGAGAACTGGCTATCGGTTGATGGTTGTGAATTGCCATAAAAGTCAGGCCAGCCATACCACAGACCCCAATTGGATGCATTGGAAACATCTATTTTCCAGATCTTGTCGCCATCATTTGCAATTGGTCTTGACCCCCTTTCATCAACACCATTTTGAGATGCCAAGAGTTCGCCGTCTTTGTCAAAAGCCACACCATATGGGTGCCTGAACCCCCAGCCTACCATCTTCAGATCCGTTCCATCAGGTTTTGCACTCATAAGGCAGCCGCTGCAGCGCAACTGGCCCTGTATGACTTCGCCTTTGTATGTAGGCGTGCCAAATGGGACATATGCTCCTGTGACCGCAGTAGCACTGGTATTGGTGGGCAAGAAGTAGTCCTGAGTCTTGAAGTTCAGGCCAGCTAAGGTGATGTTCTTACCTGGGATGTCGTGAAGGGTTGGATACAGCGTCGCCCAGCCTCCGAGGAAGCTATCTCTACCAACTACCCCACTGTTTGTAGTCGTTCCAATTCCAAAGTACATTCTTCCGTCAGGACCAAATGCCATTTGATCGGCGTAATGATCTCCTAAAGTAGGCAGGTCAGGAATTATCGTTTGTACCAGACCTTTCTTTGGCCCATCTGTTGGAATGGTTGACATCATGCCTCCATTTGAAACGTACAGTTTCCCATCGTGGAATTCCAGTCCTGTTACCGGTATTCCAAGCCCCCTGTCTACAAATACTGACATTGTCCCGTTTGGATCTATTTTTAATATCCTTGGCTGGAGAATCAGATGTCCGTAAGCAAACGCGCCTTCTGCAACGTACGTGTTACCTTTATCATCAAAGGCTGTTGTCGTAGGAATAGAGATATTCCAGATCAATGGTTGGATGCTGTAACCCTTTGGAAGGCTTATGAACTGGGATGTCGGGGGCTTGCCGGAATTGATCGTGACAGTGAGGTCAGTTGATAGGTGTGGTTTTAACATCTGGGGAGGCGGCAAGCTATTGCTATTGGATGAATGTGTTACCTTCCAAACCACTCCTGTGTGGGGATAATACCAGATCATCGGCATCGGCAATGGAGTGCCGTTTGGAAGGGTGCTTCTCTGCTCAACTTTGGCGATGCTAGCAATATACAGTGCACTACCATCTGGACTGAACTTTAGGCCAACTGGCCTAAATGAAGTATCATTAGATTTTAGCGAAATGAAGTCGCTGAAATTGCCAGTATTTGGGTCGAGCTTGATAATCTTTTGTCCGCTGATGCCGGGTGCCGGTTTGGATGGCTTTACATACGTACCAAATTCAGCAAAGTAAATTGACCCATTCGCATCAAAAGAACCACTTGTGTTTTTGGATTGTGAGGCCAACGAAGCGGCTTCAGAGATCCCAGTCGCAGATCCGACACTTGCAAATATCTTTGTATCAAGCATGGGATGATCTTGCATCAGAAATTGTAGAGGCTGGCTTCCTCTTGGCGACTGGAACAGTGGATCGGTCACGGAAGACAGCGTCCTGTTCTGTCCTCCCACGTAATCAGGATAGCCATAGAATTTGCCCAAGTTGCTTGAATTTGTCACATCAATCTGATATATCTTGTCAGTATCATTTGCGATCGGTCGGCTTCCTCGCTCATCTGCGCCTTGCACCGAGACGATCAGCTTGCCGCTGTTATCAAACGTCACTCCATAAGGCTCTCTGAATCCCCATCCTACTAGTTTGAGATCCGTTCCATCAGGCTTTGAGCTGAGCAGGCAACCAGAACACTTTATGTTTCCGGCTATCTGTTGACCGCTAGGTGCTGAAGTCCCGAATGGAACAAACGCGCCTGTTGTTACGTTACCGACACCGGCGGGGGGCGTGATCTTTGCTACAAGTGGTTTTACCTCGGCAATCTGCATCGGCCCGGGTTGGGTAACATCAGGTGCAGTAAAATTGCCACCAGTCACTGTAATATTTTTGGCAGGTACATCATGGAGAAATGGAACCTGTGCGAGCCAGCCGATATTCGGGAGATAATTATCAATGCCGACTACTCCGCTATTTGTGACAGTCCCTATTCCAAAGTACATCCTTCCATCAGGACCAAAGACGAGCTGATTATTTTGATGATCGCCCCAAGGAAGGCCTCTGATGATGTCCTGAACAAGGCCATTTTTTATGTCAATAGTTGAAATCGTGCCTTTATGCGAAGCATATAGCATTCCGTTATAGTAAACAATATCCTGGACCGGACCATTTAGAAACCTGTCTACTAGTGTAGATACATTCCCTGTCTGCTCGTTTACCTTTAGGATCTTTACAGGAGGGTTAAAGCTCCCATATGCAGCTCCTGCCTCTGCCACGTACATGTTCCCATTGTCGTCAAATGCCATCGCATCAGGAAGAGTGAGGTTCCAGAGGATTGGTTGCATGCTGTAACCCGGTGCAATGTTAAAATTACTTGTTGATGGTGGGTTGCCAGAATTTATTGTAACGTTCAATTCCGCAGGTATAGTTATATGCGTGTCGCTGGAAGGCTCGGCCTGCGCTTGAAAATCATGGCCGTAACCTGCACCAGATGAAAATGTGATTATTGAAACTACAAGGAGTCCGCAGATAAAAACTGAGAAAAGTGCCTCTTTTTTAAGAAGTCTTTCTTTTTTGCCGGTATTATTCATAGCCACACTGTAACTGCAACTAGACCACATAGAATTTAAAGAGATGATATTTTGTTGCACTAACAGATCCTCGTAATAAGAATATGAAATCTAATGGAGAATCTATTTTTCAGAAGTAAATGAATTACAACAGATCAATTATGAATCCAGAGTAGAGGACTGCAAATGATTATTTTGCAATGCTGCCAACAGGCTGCCATTTTTTTCATTCTGATTTATGTTGATCGGCACAAAAAATGCAAGGCAAAGAGAGACCAAGGAACAGGCTGCCATTTTTTTTCTTGACTAATGGATTTGAAACGTCGCAGAAGCTTGAGCGCCAGTTACGTCTGTCGCCACTACGTTCAATGTTGAACCGGAAACCGCGTCTTTTGGAACTGGCAACGTGGAAGCAAATGTGCCATTACTGGTGGCCATCATCCAAGCAGGTGATTCTATATCTGCATTTATGGCAATCGTAACATTGGTATTAGGTGTAAAGCCGCTTCCTGTCACTTTGATTGTGCCCTGGGAATTTCCCCCCGTTACATTCAGGGATGGAGTCTCTGTAGCCTGAATATTTGTCGTATTGTGAGGCGGCGTGAGGTTGTAGGCTGTTGAATTAGCTGCTGGTTGAGCAGCATTTGTACCGTTACTGTTACTGCTTGATCCTAGAGATGATATTGCCGTTTGCGATGCAGATGTACTGTTGGGCAACCCTGCAGCTGTAAAATTAGAGACAGTCCCTGCAGTTACGTTTAGAGGAAGAGGGATGGACACTGGGTTGTTTTGCTGTGGCAATCCGAATGCAAATATTCCGCCTACCTGGTTAGCCAGTGTCTCAGATGGATTGGTTACAGTTACAAGTAACATGCCCTGTCCAATTGAGGGGCCGCCTATGCCAACAGGAGCACCAACATTGAATTCCCAGAGCGTCTTGCCTGTATCTTTATCCAGAGCCATGATGATTCCTGAAGGTATCAGCGGACCGCTGATCGGCGCTCCAAATGCATTGACTGTATATGGCTTTCCCAGAGGCGTCTGTTCGCCAGTAAATACCAGTCCATTGGTAACCAGTGGCGATACATACGTCGGGAATTCGGTTTTATCCTGCCATTTAATTGCACCTGTCTTCAGGTCAATTGCAGTTATTGTTCCATTTCCTACGCCGTTTGCTATTGAATTAATGGCAGGCACTTCATATCCGAGTTCCGGTTTTGTAGAATTCACAAAATAGTTAAAACCCATGCTGCTAGTAGCAAAGAAGGCTGTGTTATTATCTACTGCATGATAATCTTCAACTCCGCCCTGCGTTCCGGGCCATACTTCTCCACTGCCATTCGCTGTCGGGATGGCGTGAGTATTGTATACCGTCCCAATTGTTTTCCACCAGATAGGCTTGCCTGTCGCCGCATCCATTGCCATCACATCACCCCGCTTGTCTGTTCCTATAACCAGCTTTTCTCTGGTTCCATTATCCAATGTAACTGAACTCAGGGTGCTTCCCCAGCTTGTATCCCAGTCATGAGTATCAGGCACTTTTACATCACTTAATATGGTCCCATTGGCGATAAAAGGAGTCGCCCATACGAGCTTGCCTGTAGTTATATTGATTGCAAGCATGTTGTTTACGTAGAGATTAGAGGATGACCTTAATCCCGTTGCATTAAAGTCAGGTGAGGCATTTCCTGCTGGAATGTACAGAGTCCCAGTGTCCGGGTCAAAGGATCCACCAGACCATGTCGTGGCGCCCCCATTAGGTGGCGATTTCCCGGGTGCTACCCAGTCACCCACTGTTGTGCGAAAATTCCATAAAATCTGGCCATTTGTTCTATTTAGTGCAGTGATATTTCCCTGTACCAGACCCAGTGCGGTCGGCTCGTCACCGCCAGCAGAGCCGGCAATCACATAATCTTTCCAGACTATGGGAGGGTTCACAACCTGATATCCAATACTATCAGGGGCAAGTGGCTTTGACTGCCATACTACTTTTCCATTTGTTGCGTTGATGGCCACGATAGTTGATTGATCACCGGTAGGCGCGAAAATTATGCCTTGGTCATATGTCATTCCGTGGAATGTCCCATCGCCATGCATATCTACAGTCCAGAGGTTGAGGCCGGTATTGAGATCAAATGCCATGATGCGTGCCTTGTTATCTTCTGCATATGCCCTGTCCCCAATTATCAGAGGAGGGTTCTGTATAGGGTTTTTATCCAAAAATAGCCACTTGACCTGCAGCTGATTCACGTTATCTCTTCCAATTATTGTCTGGGGACTATTCCTTGTGTAATAGATATCGTGATTTGCTGTTATCCAATCATTTTGATGTTCTGGCTCCAATCCTGTATCTGTCTGGTTGGTGCTGGGTAATGTGAGATTTTGTGGCATGCTCAGATTTTCCAGATAGTTCTGGGCCGCCTTGTTGTATGGCAATTCTGTAGGTAATGTTTCATTTAGCTTTGGGTTGTTAGAGCTTGAAGGAACACTCGTTGGCTCCTGTGCAAATACCTCTGAAGGTAGTAATCTCGCAGATAGACTTGCAATGACCAGAATGACTGCCACTAGTGAGATCTCGATAAAAGATTTACGGAAGTTAGAACTCATTATCAAATGTGAATCTCTAGATTATTTAACAGGTTTGAGAATGAAATTCGTAATTATATTGCTTCTTTGTGTACGGGAGTTGGTTAATGGAAGTAATTTCGGATTTGCAAATCCAAATGTTTTGGATTTATGAATTAGTTTGATTGCATCAATTTTTGAAGCAGTGCCCAAGTAGCACTTTCTAGCGATCAATAGTCAAAACAGCGAGGGAAAGCGATAGTAACTATCTATCTATCTTCCTGTTTCTTATTTATTTCCGGAACTCAACATAGTGAGACTGCCTTGCATCCATGGATGGAATTCACAATAGTAAGCAACTTTGCCTATTCCGTTCACACGAATTGTTATTGATTTGCCAGGCAGTACCGGGCCTGTATCAAAGGCCTTGCCATCAGATGCAGTTGCGGTGTGTGCTACAAAGTCCTTGTCTGTAAAAGTTACAGTAGCGCCGCTTGGAACCTGGGCATTCTCAGGAATATAATAAACACCATGTCCATTCTGCGGAATATAGGGAGCACCGTGCACCATGATCACCTGCACATTGTTAGATGTGGTTGTGGTAACATTCTGTGCTGCAGTTATTGTAGTGGCAGGCAACTTGCCTTTTCCTATCGCATTGATTGTACCACTCATCCACGGATGTATCTGACAAAAGTATGCATAAACCCCGGGATTAGATATGACATGGCTGAATGAATTGTTACCGATAGTAGAGCCGGCTGGATAGACTACCCCATCAAAGGCCGCAGCTGTAATCGTGTGCGCAACAGTATCATGGTCAACCCATGTAACTGTGTCACCAGCATTAATTGTAAGATTGGCAGGAACAAAATACTCCAGCACCCTGCCTTCCACCCCTGCTCCGAGAGGTATAGTAACAATTGAAGTTCCAGGATGCTGGGATGATGCAATTTGTGTTAACTTTGTAACATTTGCCGCAGTGCTATTTACCGTATTTATCTGCTGGGCGATACCAATAGCAGACTGTTTTGAATATTGAACAAAATAAGCCATCAGTGCAAAAGCGATAACCACCAAAGCGAGCCCTCCAGCCCGAAGCGCTCTGTTTGATGATACCATTAAAGAATAGGGCACCTCATTCCTAAAAAAGGGATAACAGGGTGTATTGCTAGGATATTTTCCCGAACTCACCTAGGAAGAAAATTCTGATCTTGCACTTTCAAAATCAATTTCTGTTACGGGCATATAAAGATAAAACCGGTCGACTTGCTGCTAACCCTTTTTAGCTATATGAGGTCTTCCTAGTCAATTTGTGGCAATAACTTATGGCTGGAGATAATAATAATGATGAATACCCAGATAGGCGACAGGATGATACCAACAATATCAGGCCCCCGGAACCGAGCCCGTATTCCTTTAATGGTAAAGTTGTCATGGGGATAGGTCTCATAGTCATTGCATCGGCAATCAGCACCCTGCTTGCAATGTCTGTTTCGAAATCTCCTCAGGCTCATCTAACAGTTGGCGCAAGTACTTTGGTTCCACTAAGCGTCAAGAGCGCGGCAGCCCAGAGTCAGAGTCAAAGCGAGCACATTGATAAGAAATTCCTTTTGATCCAGAGGGACTTTGGGTGGAACGGTACGACAGGTGGCCCGACAATCACAGTAAACAAGGGTGATGTTGTTCAGATTGCCGTCATAAATGCAGGTCATATGGATCATAATTTTGGTATCGCACTGATCTCAAATCAATCATTGGCTCTGATGGAAAAGACCAACAATATGACTCTGCCTCAAAGGATGAACTACATTCCTTACAACGTCATGGCAGACATGCCCTGCCCTGGATGTCAAGAAGTGTTCAAAGAGGGACATATTGATGAGTTTATGAATCCAGATACCATGACAGTTACGACATTTAAAGCAGATCAGGCCGGCCACTTCATGTATTACTGCCAGGTACGGGGCCACATCTGGCTTGGGATGAAGGGGGATTTTGTCGTAACAGAGAATGCCCCCACTACTAGCAACGAAAGTCCTGGCAACCAGCATCCAAACACAAGTCCCGGTCAGGTAGGTCCCTCTGCAACAGAAAGTCCATCTGTAGTCACAGGAGAGAAAAAGTGAGATGGCTGCAGTTAATTTGGCAGCAGACTATGGCTGGGGGCCATACACTCTCGTTTACATATTCATAATCGTGGTATGCGTTACAGCCGGAGGCATCCTCATCTCGATGTTGACTACAAAGATGAGGGAGCAATCAGCACTTTCAAAGAGACAATACCGTTTTGAAACATGGTGGGCAATTGGAACTGCTATAGTGCTTGTATGGCTCTGGGTAATCAGTTATAACTGGATGCCTCCAGTCGCATTTTCTGCTATTGCCAGTACGCCAGAGAGCAGTATCCAAGTTGTCAACGTGACTGCAGGTCAGTGGTTCTGGCTTATGAACAAGGTAAGCCAGGGTCCTCTGCAGCCAGGAAACTCGTCACAAGTAGTTCTAACCGCTGGCGAGCCTGTCAAGTTTATTGCCCATTCGGTTGATGTAAACCACGGCTTTGGTGTCTTTGCTGGACCATCAGATGGTGCGCCTATACTTTTTCAGATGCAAGTAATACCCAAGCTTGACAATGTATTTTACTATACATTCAAGCAACCGGGGGTTTACATGGTCAGGTGCCTCGAATATTGCGGCTACTCCCATCCGTACATGACATCTTCTATTACAGTGATCCCGCAGGTTGCTGGCACAAATACAAACACAAACGGTACGTCATCTTCAAAGACAATAGTTGTCCCGACGTCTGCGCCGGCCTCCAATCTGCCAAGCCCAAGTTCCGGGCTTATTTTTGCCGAGTCCCGTGCAGGTTCTCATATCCTTTCAGCATTATACCCGCCAGCATTAGCTGGCATGACGCATTTGCCAAACATTGTAAAGGGAGGATTGAGCTAGCTAGGTGTTAAGGGAAGAGAGGTATCCAAAAGAACCACCTGCACTTCCACAGTACGACATTTCACCTGAGCTTAAGAAACTGGTTCTCATGTTCATGGGAGCAGCTCTCATTAATTTTCTCATAGCCGGTGGTCTTGCAATGGGGATGAGGATAATGCAAGAGGATGTCCCTGTACTGGGTGTTAATACAACCGAACAGAATGTCCTCTGGTATGCATTCTTGACAGCTCACGGCCAGACAATGATGTTTGGCGTACTTTCCATGAATACAATGTGGTTTTCGTACTATGCAACAAGCAAATGGGGCAGAAAGCCGCTCTCCGGCATCACTGTGGCAAAAGCGTCATTTTGGATAATGGAAGCAGCGATTATACTGATTCTGCTCTCCACGTTGTTTGGGTTCGGTGCAGGCTGGTACAACCTGATGCCATTAACTTTTCTACCCGGTCAGCCGGATGTTACCTGGGGTACAGGAGCTGCAGCTACATTCTTGACTGCAGACGTACTGGTTGGTGTTTCTCTGACGCTCTTTTGTATTGTCATTATCACGACTGTTCTGCGGGGAAAAATTGCGGTAGGCACGCAGCGAAGACAAAATGCTGATGCAGACGAGGTGCATGAACACGTAATTCATTTGGAAAATCTGCCTGCTTCCGTGAGATGGGCGTCTCTGCTTGGAATAACGGGCTGGTTCCCAAGGAAATGGCGGTTAGCAACACCACATGTCTCAATACTAGTGGTAGCTGCCTTCGTAACAGCAATGGTTCAGATAGTCGGCAACCCTGGTCTATTTGTGCAGCTTGCTCATGGATTCCAATCTATTCAGGATCCTACTACAGCTTCAAACTGGCTCTTGACAAAAGATGCTTGGTGGTTTTTTGCACATCCGATTGTATACTTTCCGCTCTTGATATTCCTCGGAGGGCTATACTTTTTCGTACCAAGATACGGCAAAGAGAACTCGCCCTACAACAAATGGGTATACCGTCCATGGCCATTTTATTTTGCTTTTTCAGTCTTGGTATTCTCTCACCATGTCTTTATGGATATTCCAAATCCTGTCTGGCTCCAGATGCTTTCTCAAACTGCTACTCTGGGAATTGTATGGCCATCCGGCCTGACCATAATAACTATATTGACATTTGTTTGGAGGTCAAAGATTTCCTGGAACATAACATCCAGGTTCTTCATGGCGGGCCTTGCGGGGTGGGCTTTTGGTGGCTTTCAGGGTGCCCAGACCGGCATGTGGGGAACTGATATGTATCTGCATAACACGATGTCCATCCCGGGGCATATTCACATGATATTGCTGCTGGGACCGCTACTTTTTGCGTTTGGCGTTTTCTATGCAATATTTCCAGACCTCACAAAGAAGCACATGAGCAAGACCCTTGGTGAAATTCACTTCTGGATGACAATATTTGGTGGATTTGGCTTTGCACTTCTCTTTAATATCATTGGTACTGAGGGGGCCATCCGCAGAGAGGCAGTAATGCCTGACGCATGGGGCTGGGCTATGCCGTGGCTGCTATTCTTTGCGTTAATAGTTGGCATAGCACAGTTTCTATTTGTTTACAACTTTGCAAGAGCCGCAAAGAGAAAGCCAACAGCTGAAGAAATTGCCGAGTATAACAGTCTTCACAGGGATCCGCAGAGTATGGGTACTGCAGAGGCAGCATGATCTTATCCGCCTTGTAACTGTGTCAAAAGCCATGCCAAGTCACAACAGAAAGCAACATAAATCCAATAGTTCTGGGAGGCAAGCTATTCCTTATAGTTCTGCAGTGCCAAAAGACAGAGATAAGAAAAGCCCGCCGGTCGAAAACGTGCTTGTCATGCAGGGAGGCGGATCTCTTGGCGCTTATGAATGCGGAGTCTATAAATCACTTGAAAAACACGGCATCCAATTCGATATTGTTGCTGGCACGTCAATAGGAGCGATAAATGCTGCATTAATAGCAGCAGGCAGACTGCCTGATAAGGACAGCCCAGACAACAAACAGAGCAGTTCTGCCGTTCTTGAGCATTTCTGGCTCTCTCTGGCAGAAGCTGTAATGGCCTATCCACCTCTTCTGTTAC
The DNA here is from genome assembly GCA_021325295.1 of Nitrososphaeraceae archaeon. GTDB lineage: Archaea > Thermoproteota > Nitrososphaeria > Nitrososphaerales > Nitrososphaeraceae > JAJPHM01. Next base: position 5,371 of record JAJPHM010000021.1, on the reverse strand, counting down.
CATCTTTTCCTGTGCCTGATATAATCAGGATGATCCTGGCATCAACAAAATCGTTTTTCTGGGGCCATCCAATGATTTCAACTCCCAAATGGCTCATGCCATTTAGCAGAGATTACCTGTTTCCATTTAGATGGCCCTTCATTTACGATATCGAACCTCTAAAGAACACCTTGAACAGATACATAGACTTTGAAAAACTCAGACCCGATAATGACCACAGTCCACGGCTTATCGTAACTGCAACTAATATACAGAAAGGCGATCTAGATGTATTTGACAGCAACAAGATGAAGATTGACGCTGAATGCATCAGCGGTTGCGCAGCCTATGTCTTTTACGGAATATCTTGGACTGAGAGAAACAGAGCATTCCTGTGGGACGGCAGCCTGCAGAGGAATACGCCAGTTATGTCTGTAATAGACTCATCACCCGAGCGACCAAAGAAGTTGTATATCAGCAATGTATTCCCAAAGAGACAAAATGAAATTCCAGCCGATCTTCTGCAATCTGTTCACAGAGCAAGAGACATACTCTTTGAGGATAAAACAACTGTTAACACGAATGTATTCAAGAGTATATCTGAACAGATATCGTTGCTTGATAGAATGTACGAGATGCTTGAACGCGCATATGCCATGGATACGCTTGACAACGATTCCAAGGAATCATTCCGTAATCAAATTTCTCCAGAATATGATAAGATCTCTACCAGAAGGGGAGCCGTAATAGATGAGATGATACGCATACAACGACAAGAAAAGGTGCATTACCTTTTTGAGGATGCCGACTTTTCACTCGATATGATCAAGCAGCTAATCAGAGAAGGAGAACAAGACACTGACAAAATACTTGAACAATACGAGGAAAGGGACAAGCAGTCCGGCCCTCGGATTGATGCTATAGCATGATTAAATGTCCGTCACACACTATACCTTGCCATCAGACACCTATGTAAAGCTGAGATGTTAGGTTGACCTTATATCCCATAGTTTTCGAAGAGGAAGGCCATACCTGCAAAGTCATCAAGCAACCGCGCCATGTCCTCATATAATATAGGTAGCTTTTGATTGGTCCTGATGTTTTTTCGTGAATCATCAGAGCTTAGATCAGAAATAAAGAAAAGAAAACCAATATGCTGGAAAATGTACATGCATTCATTTTCCGTTGGCCTGATTTCTGCATAAATACTATTCTAAACATTATATCACATTATGGCATTGAGTGGCGACGATTCCACAAAGGATCGATGGAAAGAATATCGAAACAGAAACGCATATTCTCTGTATTCTGCAAGAAAGGGAGCTGCCTATGGTGCATTTGCTGGCTTTATAGGTGCAATTGCATTTACAGGGATAGTGCTGAGTCTACCTTTGGCATTTGGAATGCCAGAAGGCGTATTCTTTCAGGGACTGGGCCTGTCCATTGTTGATTCTAATTCCCACAATCCCGTATCAATCGGATTTGCAGCCTTTTCGATAATCCTGATTCAGGGAATAGCTGTTGGCATAGTGTTTGGCATTGTAGTGTCTAGGGTCAGAAAGCTTAATGTTTACAATAGAAAAAGAGCCGTGGGCTTTGGCCTGATCACAGGAATTATTGCATTTTTAGTCCTGTATGTTCCCATTGTTATTTCAGTCTATCCCAGCCTGCTTGCAAAGTCAGCAAGCTCATATCCACAGACAGAATCTTCAATGAATGGTTGGAGTCCCAATTATAATATGGCTGTGCCTTCGTATGCAGCATACATAGAGGGCGTTCTTGGAATAGGGATTGTAGCCTACCTTCTCTATGGATTTGTAATGGGTGGGGGAGTTGGAATGGCATATGCAATATACCGATATGATCAAGCCAAGATGACCTTTGAATCTGCTACCTGATTGTACTCTGATATTGTTATTCGTTGACAATGAAATCAATTTCTGTTCAATCAATTTATCCGAGTGACCTGACGTTATTAGCCCTGCTCTGGACTACAGCAATTGATCGAGATTGATTCGGGAGGATATATTCAGGTAATAGCCAGCACTGCCATGTTGCACTGCTAAGTAATATGTCATGGTTAAATGCTTCTGCGACAATGATAGCACGCCGGCTTGAAATACTGTATCTCTACAGAAGGATGCTGGGCAGAGAAAGCAAATTTCAGATTTGGATTCAATGTCGATATTGCCAAGCGTGACGAATATCCTTGCAGTGAATATTCTATCTACAATTTGCACCCAATTTCAGCATAATCCGATTCCTCATATCTCCAAAGATATTAAACCCTATTTGGCTGGCAAGCATCCAAAATGCATGCAGAGAACCATTGGCCTGCTTTAGACTCAAGAAAGGTGCCGCAAAATTGTTCAAAACAATAACCAAGGCTACAAAGTTGACTGTTATAGATGAGCTGATAAACGAACTGGTATGATCCTGCTGGCAGTCAGAAGCAGCTGATAGTACTGCCTCAAGATAATCTAGTCAGATCGAATGTTATAATATTGATATAGTTTAGGATGCAGCGGATAATGATTGAGATCAAGCCAGTATATAGGGCGAAGAATTTGAATGGTCTGGCGAGAATATGCTCTAATAGTTTCATTTGTCTTTCTTGTCGAGATCTCTGTTCAGAGTTCATTTCTTCAGCTTGCAGAAGAAAATCTTGCTTTACACATGATTTTAGAACATGCAGTATTCTTTGCGATTGGCGCAATGTCGGTTATGGTTGCAGAAACAGCATTGCGGCTTGCATCTTCCAAAATAAAGCTGGCAGCCAGCAATCAAGATAAGAGAAAGCAGAAGCTAATGAATACCGGCTATATTGCAATTCAAACATGGACTATAATCCTTAGAAGAATCTTCGGTCTAGATAGAAAGTATTGGTTTATCTGGGTGATCATACCTTCTGCCCTTCTTGGCTTCTGGCATTACCCGTCTATTTTTGACCTTGCCAGTGCGAACTTGGGCATTCATATCCTGCAGCACATCTCATTCATTGCAGTCGGAGCAACAGGTTTCGTAGCTATCAGGTTAATTGGCGAATCATTCAGAATCATCCTTTTGTTTGCTCTGTGTAGTATGATGAGTTTTGCAGGTCTTATGTTTTCTATCTTGAATGAGCGAGTATACCTGTTCTATTCTGTTCAGGACCACAATGATGCGGGAACATACATGCTAATTCTATCTATTGTGATACTGGTAGTGTGTCTGCCTCTGTACTTGGTTCACAGGACAATATTTCACATCAAGGCCACTAGGATTGCGGGGTAATCGTATTACTTGAGTAATAGCCACATCGCAAAAGATCCAATATCGTCAAGCCAGTGATATAATGCAGATTCTACATCAACCGCTGCAAAGAAGAGGTCTCGTAATACTTGCTAGCGGTATTGTCATCATCTTGTGCGTCTACCTTTCGCAATATTTTTCAGTTGGAGGTATAACTGAAGGAAGAAATATTGTGCTAACTGAAAATCAGTCAGAGCTATTTGATTCCATAGCTTTACCTACCTTTATTTTTATGCTGGCTGGCATTGTTGTATCAATTTTTGGCTTCAGAGTTATGTTAGTTTCTTGGACAAAAGGAGCAAGTATGCAACAGAGATCACCCCATCTTGCATTTCTTATCGCTCAAGTCCTGAATAGAGGAAAAATAAGAAATCTATTCTGGGTATCTTGCATAGGCTATCTCATTTTGTTCTTATTCACTTCAAATACACTTGTATACAGACCTGAGCTTCTATTCTCCCGGGCGTATGGAGTAGAAATTCCGTCAACTCATGTAATAGGTTGCTGTGGCGACCCTGGCTCCTTTCCTGTGATTTCAATATATCTATCAGAACATTTTGGAATCATGCTTATTCCAACCAATATTCTTCTTTTAGCTCTTTTGCCTGCCTTGGTTGGAATCAATTTCGCATTGGCTTCAAATATAAGCGCAAGAGAGAGTACCATCAGTTGCAAACAGAGAAGCAGCAAATTTGCTGGCATAGTGGGCATGTCAGCAGGTTTATTCGGCGGATGCCCTGCCTGTGCAAGCAATTTGCTAATGTCTCTTACGGGAATGGGTGCAACATTTGGTGGAGTGGCGAGTACGACTCTAGCACACTATCAACCAATGTTCATACTGGTAAGCCTTGTTACCCTGCTCGTTTTACCATTGATTATGACGAGACCAAGATAACAATTGCTAAAACAGCATACTGCGATACAATGAATAATAATGGTAACATGCTGTAAAAATATGGGGAACAGATACAGATAGAAGCTTATTTGTCACCGTTATATTGTAATGACGATCGCATACATTAATCAAAGAAAGATGGACAGCATTCTGCTTGGTAGAGCAGGACGCTTTCTAGAAAGCTGATCTAGCGCATCAAAGCCGGGGGTGAAAAATCTTCGTTAAAGCTTTTAGAGGTGTATTTAATATAATTTAATGTGGCAAGTCTTTTGACTTCGCAGAAAAGGCGGATACTGCTTGTTGACGATGACAGAGACATATTGTATGTGTTCCGCAGAGGTCTGGAAAGAAAGTTTCAAGTAGATGCATATTCAGACCCGGCTCAGGCCTTGGCTCGCTACAAAGAGCATCCAGACGAGTATGACCTCGTATTGACCGATGTGAGGATGCCTTCAATGAATGGCTTTGAGCTGGCAAAAGCAATTCATGACATAAAAAGAGTCCCGGTATTGTTCATGATCACTGATACAGTTCTGAGGAGCGAATACCAGAATATATTTCCTGCAGCTGAATCCAGCTTTATAGACAAACCTCTATCGTTGAGCGAACTGGAAGAGCTGGTTTCAAAATATGTAAGTGTAATGCAGCAGTAGAGAAGGGGATATAGAAGGACAGGAAAGAAAAAGTCAATGGCATCACCATCACCACCGTCACAGCAACAAAGCAATATCCTTACAGTAGACATTGAGGATTCAATACGGCAGTTAAGTGAAGCTGCCTACGGCTCTCACTACCTCGTGAGGTATTCGGAAATACCTGTCTGGAGAACAATATACTCCTCCACTGTAAAGCAGTTCCTGGAGGAAGATAACAATATCGTACTGGTGGTTCCCTTCTATGAAAGTACCAGCCAAGTAAGGCAGGTTTTACTAAAAGAACTTGCTGACTTGGAACAGTATGAAAAAGATGGCTCGCTTGCCATAATTGATTCTATCAAGGCATATTTTAGCGAAATTGGCCTCATGACTTTTGTTGACGGCCTGCTAAAACATGCAAAATCTGCAGGCAAGAATGGAATAAGCGTATTTGCTGATATGGGCTCTTTCTTTCATATGCAGAAAATCCACCAGCTGCTAGAACACGAGATATCATTACCTGCCAGATACGATGCCAGACTGAGGGGCTTTTGCTTTTACAATGAAGCCA
>JAJPHM010000066.1 GCA_021325295.1 Nitrososphaeraceae archaeon | reverse complement strand
TTGGATACACTTTGGTGGGGAGTACAGAAGAGCATGCCGCGTAGGAGATGGACCATGGAAGAGAAGGCTGCCATTGTCATGGAAGTACTGACTACAAGCACGCCGATGGCCGAGATATGCAGGAAGTACAATGTACATCCTACCATGGTCTACAAGTGGAAAGAGAGCTTCATTCAAGGTGGGACAAAGGCCATGTCCGGTGCAGACGCATCAGGAAGAGAAAAGAAGCTTGAGATGGAGAATCGCAAGCTGAAGGAAATGATAGCAGACCTGGCGTTGGCAAATGAGCTGCTAAAAAAGGGGCGACTGTCGACATGAGAAGGGAAGCATTTGCAGAATTGGCACAGGACCATCCAATAAGCAGTGCTTCTAGGCTGTCAGGCTATCCTAGGAGTCTGCACTATTACCGGCCAACCAGGCGTCGTACAGCGCATCTTGACACAGAGGTGCTGCAAGCTATAGAAAAGCAAGTGACGGAACACCCTTCTTATGGTGTCAGAAGAATAGCGGCCATGCTCCGTCGAGCAGGAATTCAGGTAAGCAGAAAGAAGGTGTACCGATTGATGAAATTAACAAACTTGGTGAGAGCGAGAAGTGTCAGGAAGCATCTCCTCCAAAAGAAGATGCTGATGACAGTACCAGACAGACCAGACAGGTTATTTAGGGCAGCAGGACATAACCTACATCTGGTGCGGTACTGATGGATGGTGCTACCTGTTCAGTATTTTGGATTGCTACACAAGGGAATGGTTATCCTACACGTTCAGTACACAGTGCAGTACTGACGAGTCTATCAGGACATTGGAGAAGGCTATCATGGATAGGTTCCCTGACGGCATTGTCCCCAAGGATCTAGCCATAAGAAGCGATGGTGGCTCTCAGTACACATCAGCCAGATTCATTTCTGCATTGAAGGTGTACGGAATACAACATGAAGTGACTGGAAAGAACCGTCCCGACCAGAATGCGTACATTGAAGCATTTCACCGGTCAATCAAGGAAGACTGCATATGGCGGCATGATTTTACAACATTCAGAGAAGCTGATGTAGTGATAGAGAAGTTATTCCATGACTAACTGGAACAGGCCTCACTCGTCGCTAAAGTACATGACACCGAAGGAGTTTTATGCAGCCAACGGGAGATATCTAGATAGGCAAACTATATCTTAGCAAGCTGCCCAAAATTGAGGGGTACACTGCCCTTTCTTGGCAATACCAGAAATGATGCAGTTGCCTAAATTAGCTCACCATTCCTTCAGCTTGAATATGACAGGTAAATGATAATTGTTTAACTATCTTAGAGCCTATCTAAAATTGTTGCTAAGCTAGAAGTCATATCATAAATGGTTCTATAAGCGATACCTCCATGATTGCAATCTATATCTGAACATGATTCTACTATGTATAGAGAGATTCTTCTGTATTGAGGCTATTTATGAGATGAGTTCTAATCAGGTACGAGGAGAAATCGCAGAACTACCTTGCATTGGTGCAGCTGGCATCCTACATCCTGCATTATTGTGTATAGGCGGTTGATTTTGGGACTCTTAAAGCAGGCGACTGTAAATCAGAGCTCAGAGCTAAATTGTGATATTGTTGAAGTAATTCCAGATTCAGTTGTGATTGCCCCGATTGCTTTCCATTTTATATCCGCGCTATCATTCTTTATCTTACTAAATATATCGGTGGTAGAATTTGAGTTTGTTAACGATAAGATTGTTGGCAGACTATTGTGTGACTTGGGATAAAACTCTGGTCTGTCACTAACAGCTACGTTCCCGTATGACAAGTCTTGTCTACCGAGTAATTGTCCATCACTAAAGAGTTGATAGGAAATATCTGATATAGTTCTTGCAGTATCACTTGGATTGTACACGTCAAAGAAGACCTCTAATGTAACTGATTGCGAACTTTGTGTAGAATTAACAAGCAGAACTTTGGAAAGCTTGACATCCATTTGTGTTTCTGATGGCAGGACAGAATGGAAGGTATTCATAGAAAACAGGACGGCAGCTACTATTGCACCAGCCGCAATCATTCCAGCAACGATAGTTTTCCTACGCAGCATAATCTGAGACATAGAACATCAATATTATCTAGGCTTTGCAATTAAAGGATATTTGGTCTAAATATAATAGGGAGTTCGCTATGAAGACTAATACAGTAGGAAATGTCAATAAAAAAAGTAGATTTAGAATTAACATGATCCCACGCTGTAGTATGCCGTTCTCGCCACGTTAGAGCCTGATATTGTTACTGCGTCTCCTCTGTTTGTGGTGCCATCACTCCAATGGTTGAATGCAAAGTTCTGATGTGTTGAGGTATTGCAGTAGTCATTTGCATATACTGTATATGTTCCAGATGCCAAGTTGCTAAATGTAACTGGCGTCCAGCCATTTTGCAAGTCTGTGCTTCCTTGATACAACTGCATATACAATCCTGTTAGGGTGTTGCCAGACAGGTCTTGCGATGTAACGCTCAAGCTTCCACCAGAAGGAGGTGGAGCAGAGCAAGTCAAACTTGGAGTATTGTATCGACCCTCTACCGTGTATCCACTCCCTGATGTTGTGCTTATCTGCACTTGGCCACCCCAAGAATATGCTGTTGAGGAAGTTACAGGACTGACTATCGGAGCATATGAAAAGTTGTTGCCATTATAGTTGCTGAAATCTATCGTATATGAACCAGATGCCAAATTTGATACGTCCATTGGAGTGTAACCGCTTTGCACTAGCTGGTTGTTTGAATTGTACAATGATACAGCCATTCCAGTAAGTGGGCTCAACTGTGGATTACAAGTCACTGCGATAATATGCAGTACACTGGGGTCTACGAATTTGTTAGTAAAGGTCGAATATTGGTCTACGTTGTCTAGGTAAGCCATTTGTTGCAGTCCATTCGATGTCCATAGCTCGTCAGCGTATCCCCACCCGTTAGTAAATGGTGTTGCAATACCGTAAGTTGCTCCAGAGTAATACATATTTGCGTTAATTGAAAGGGTTGGACTAAAGTAAGGAAGCCCCATTGTATAACAACCGCCCCCTATAACTCTGCAGCCTTGTGGTGTTTCTGCCTCATACCTACCTATGTAAGGCGTTCCCGCTCCACTAAAATAATAGTTCGACGTTCCGCAAAATACATAGTTTGTGTTATCGTACACAGTTATATCATAGTGATAAACATCACCACCTACTCCAGGTTTTGCTCTATTGGTTACTGTTGAACTAACTGAGTCGCCTGGTTGGATGTTGGTGCCGGTACACTCCTGCGATGAAGATTGCACTGGATAGAATTCATACCACAAAATGTAGTATGGATAGCAACCTATCGGGCAAGTCATGTATGACATACTGCCACCTTGAGCAAGGTTGGAGGTTGAATCCGTATCTGAAAGATCCGCCCATACACTTATTCCGCAATATGAAGTAGCGCATTGACCTGAATAAGCCTGCGCAATATATGGTATATTCCAGGTCGCTGAAGCTTGATAGACAGGAACTGTGTATTGAGAGCCTGACCCCTGAAATGAATATCCTGACCAAGTTATCCCGGGGCCAGAATTATGATTAACAATATTGCTTGGGGGATCAAGGACTATAGTGACGTTTTGAACTTTCGTGAGCGACGGGTCAAGCATCACAATTATGTTCTTAAAATGGTTATTTGATATGGTATTATAGGAAACAGCCACAGTAGTAATTGTAGCTGTGCAAGAATTAGGGTCAAAGGAGCCTTCATAGAATATGCTGCTAAAGTTAGCATTTTGATCTTGAACAGCTGACTTAAATTGGCTACTACTCTCTGCTAGTAGCCTTGCCTTGAAATGATCTACAGTCGCATCTTTATTATCCAAATCCTTTTGAATATTATTGCGGCATTCTTGGCTTACGGTTGTGCTTGGGGATGCACTAGTTTGTTGTGTTTGCGCAGCCACACTAGGAGTTGTCTAGATTTCATTTGGTGATAGCAACATCAACAATAGAAATGATATTGCTAATGCACCTACGCTGTTCTTACTGAACAGATTTCGGAAATCTTTTCCGAACATGGACTCCATTTTAGTTGATTGTCGTAATAAAGTCTTGGGAATCTTGTTAATTAGCAAATAATCAGTAGAGTGATATAGAAGATGAAGGTTTCTGAATAAGCTATGTAACTTTGAATAATTGCTTGTTATTTATCTCATTCTTTATGCAAGCAGGGCTGAGTTTTGTATAGTATTGCAGGATAGTAATAGGCTTATCACCTGTATTTTCAATTACTATGCTAATTGGAATATTGCTTTCAAAACTCAATGTAATGTAGGTATGCCTACATAATGCCATGACTTTGACTTGCTTAAAATCTGTAAAGTCCATTTCTGGATTATCCTCTCTACAGTCTTTGCTGATATGTCAAACAATTTGGGACTCTTTCTATCTGCTCTTTCATTCCAATACCTTGTTAGACTGTTCAGGACTGTATCAGGAACATACACCTTCTGATCTGTGCCCCTTTCCATTTGGGCAGCTTTGAGCTGTTTTTAAGATACGTTTTTGGATACACTTTGGTGGGGAGTACAGAAGAGCATGCCGCGTAGGAGATGGAC
>JAJPHM010000026.1 GCA_021325295.1 Nitrososphaeraceae archaeon | reverse complement strand
TCAGTTTTCTTGTTGTCTTTCATTCATTCATTTCAATCCCGAGGCCAGACCAGTGGACTGGCCATGACTACTTTTTACACTATAAATTCTATTATAATTATCTTGTGGCCTACAATGGATAATACCCCCTATTTTAATGATAATTGAATAATAATAAAATAAAGATAATGTACTGTACTTGTTTGTTTGTAAGTAATAATAAGTAATCATATGATTACTTACAGATTCTTTTCTGTCTTTGATCCTCTTTTTTCAACACAAGATCCGGAAGTTCATTGTCGTCTACCCACAATTCCACCTTTGCAACACCATTCCTACTCCTGTCAATCCATTGGTGAGATGATGTAGATTCCACGACTTTGATAATCAATTCTGCCTCTGGCCCTGTGATAGTTGTAATCTTTGTCATACCATTCCGTTTTCTCGTCCCTCTCTCTTTTACGTCAGTCATACCTAGTCATACCAAAATTCGTTTATTATTAAAATATATCTTTCTTCTAGTAGATTTTGCAAGCATTTGCAATCATATGCTACTACATCATACCGAATCTCACCTAGTCGCATAAAACTATAACTTGATGTTAGAAAATGGTATTACAGGTTGCTACTGAGTGGCAAAAGAAAAGATCAGTATTTCTGTAGAAAAAGAGCTACTGAACTGGATAGACAGAGAAATTGAAAATAGCAGGTTTGCCAGCAGGTCTCATGCTTTTTCATTCGCAGTCAAAGAATTGAAGAAAGATACAAAAGAGCCGGTAAGAAAATGTTAGTTAGCGTTTCTTCAACTGAAGTTTGGCCAGCTCTGGCAGCGCCCATGCAAAGTGGATGTGGTCACAATCTACTGATTTATCCATCTCGCAATAAAGTTCGCTATCCTTGAGGTAGATCTCTGCAGTGCCATTTCTCTTGCTATCCTTGATAAAAAGAATGTTGTTGTGAATCCCTAGAGATTCAAACCCAGGCGCTATTCTGCTCAGAAAATCTTCCTTGTCAAGTGTATCGACTATCAGTTGTTGAACAAACGTACCCCACTTGGCAGGCGTCTCCGGCTTTTTCTTCTTTTTCTCTTCCCAGTTGCGCTCCAGCCTACGAGTCAACTCAGGTGTAAGATTAACAAGTTTAGACGCCTTATCCAAGCCCAGCCACTAGAATAAGGAATACTTAGGTTTCCTTATAAAGTATTTGTTCATAATCCTATATAATCCTAAGGTTTCCTAACATTATGTTAGAAGTTAGTTCTAGTTGACAAAAATGTAGAAATACTATCCTAAGGAATCCTAATATAATGTTAGGGAGCAACGTTAGGGAGAAAAGTTATGGTGGAGATGGTCAGGCAGTTTCCATCTCAAGGGGATGGTATAACGCAGCTGCACTTCAGGTGGCGAGAGAACGTGCTATTGCACCGCCAAAATATCGCATTTCGATACGAAGTGTGGTTGAGGATGCAATGAAAAAGGCCGGCTATAATGAGGTTTCAGATTTTGAATTGGAACAAGAGCTGGCCAAACTGAAACAGGGAAATGAAAAGGAGATTGAGGCTTGATGGCACAGGAACAAGTTACCACACAGGCTCGAGTGTCATCAGATAGCCATCAATCTCCAGCTAAAGACAAGCTTGATGATCATATAAACAAGTTGTCGTTTGACCTGGTATATCATGCTGAACAACATACCCTCAAAGGCTATTTCAATACATTTTGCGCAGAGTGTATTTACTGGGCCGCCAAGGTGGCTCAACACCCAGAGGTCTGGCAAGAAGAATATGCAAAAAGTCAGGCCCGCTACCTGCGAGCTATCCAGCCTGAAATCATAAACTATTGCATTGCAAAAATCAACGAAAACTACAATCTGCCTCTGAAGGCGCGTGAAATGACAGTGCAGGAATACCTGCAGGTGGCCGGTCAGCAATGACTGACAAGAAGCTGATCGCCTTCCACGGCAAGCAGGCCGTCAAGGACCTATACATCGCTCGTATGAAAGCCCACATGGTCGCAGACGAGCTAATACAGGGAACAGGATGGGCAAAGCGGGGAGCGGGAAAATATCAAGGTTGTGCAGTCGGATGCACTGTTAACAAATACGACCACTTCGCATACGAGACAGAATTGGGTATGCCCGCTGCAATAGCGCAGATCGAGGATAGCATATTTGAGCATCTAAAATGGGAGCAAGCCAAGCAATGGCCGCTGCGCTTTCTTGAAGTAATTCCAGTCGGTGCAGACCTATCAAGAGTATCAGCGCAATTTCAATACTGGTTGATGTTAGAGAATCTGAAACATGAAAAGTTTTGGCGAGAACATGACAAGAAAAAAGAATATACAGACAAAGTTGTGGGTGCGATAAAGCAAGTTGCTGAATTGCTGAAGAAATGGGCTGAGACAGGATTGATAGACGAGTCTGCTGCTAGGTCTGCTGAGTCTGCTGCTAGGTCTGCTGAGTCTGCTGCTAGGTCTGCTGCTAGGTCTGCTGCTAGGTCTGCTGCTAGGTCTGCTGAGTCTGCTGCTTGGTCTGCTGCTTGGTCTGCTGCTGAGTCTGCTGCTAGGTCTGCTGAGTCTGCTGCTAGGTCTGCTGCTTGGTCTGCTGCTGAGTCTGCTGCTAGGTCTGCTGAGTCTGCTGCTTGGTCTGCTGCTTGGTCTGCTGCTTGGTCTGCTGCTAGGTCTGCTGCTTGGTCTGCTGAAAATGAATTTTACATCAAAATCTCTAACAAACTTTTGGAGCTTTTGTCGCAAGCTCCGGTCATGGAGGCGAAGTCTAATTGAGTCAGCAATCACGGCCACTCTGCCCACCATTTCAGAAGACTAACGAGAATGGTCGATACTGGGCAAAGACAGACGACCTTGGAAAACTTCCTGCCGAACTTGTATCTAAACTGGCCGTTTCACTCAATTCGCCAGGCGGTGAGTGGATAGAATTTCAAGGATACTTTTACAGAGCTGAGGCCAGCAAGGACGGCAAGAGCAAGTTTTTCGTCCAAAAATCGAAAGAAGAGCTAGAGGCAGACAAGAACAGGCAGCAGGGAAGAGGATTTAAGAAATTTGGTGGAGGTCCCAGACATCCCACGATAGAAGCTTTCGATGTGGCCACCACGGTGCAGGAAGTGAACGCTCTCATCCTGTCAGGCTTCCAGCCAGTCTGGGGTGAAAATGGCCTGCAGGTAGGAACATTTGCGAAGAAAGTGGCCGCTGATGCACCCGAAGCTGACGTGATAAACGGCCTGTTCATGGTAAAGCCTAAAAAATCAGATTAGGTGATTTTCATGCAATCGAAATCAGAGGAAGAAGTATTCTCCGAGTCTAACATAGTGAAAAAACTGGCTGAAATCGATCTGAGATTGAATACGATAAGAGCGGTGGCCGCTGAATCGCAGAACAGGCAGGAGCTGGCCGTTCTGGATGCGGCCACTTTTGCAATCGATATCGCTAGGGCGCATTTCTACAAGCTGGAAAGGGAGCAGCTAAAAAAAGACCTACTCTGGCTTCACGATTTTCTAACCGACCCTAATCAGCTAGAAAACCTGGGTGGTCTAATAGCCGCTAAAAGATTGTTTCATGACATTGTAAAGGTGTTATGAATGGTTGAAAAGAAGAAATTCGATTCGCTGGAGATACTGCTCGACAAGGCGGCTCTTGTCATCAAAAAGGCTCCCACTCCGCAGGCTGCAATTGATGTGTTGCAGGAGCTAGCGGCAGATCTGGAAACAGAGAAGCTGGTGGCGACAGAGGATATCTGTTCATTCCTCATCTCCAAACTCGCTGAAAAAACCGGCAAGAACGAGAGGTGGTTTAGGAAATATCTCGATGCAAAGTACAAACACTCTCAACAGCAAGAGAAGAAGAAGAAAGAGAAAGATTCTGAACTGAAAAAGCGGGCAGAAGTGGCCGAAAATGAAATCTGCAAAAGAGAGGTCTGCGGCCACAACCGAGCTAGTCATGGTGATGGCGGCCGCTGTCATGAGAAGAAATGTCGCTGTACGCTATTTCTCTCCGAGCTGGATAGGACCATAGTAATTGATGATGGCCGGCCACTTTTGCAACAACTCCTGTATGGCAAGGAACTGCCAGAGGACGATCCGCATCGTCCAGTTCAGCTGGCGCTAAAACAGTATAGAAAAGATGCAGAACATTACGACAAGCTGGCAAACGACTGGAAGCTTGCAAGAGACAATGCTCTCGACAGGATAGAAGAGCAGAAAAAAGAAATTGCTAGGCTAGAAGAGGAGCTAGCGACAAGGGCATCAAAAGAGGATTCTGAGAAAATCGACCTCTTGAAGTGCCAGATTGAAGAGTACAAAGCAGAAGTGGCCGATCTGAAGGACCAGCTGGCAAAAGCTCAGTTCACCACAGCGGATAAAATCCTCGACTTTTGGATCTTTGTCCCTCGCAAAAAAGTAGGTGAAATAGCGGCCACTATCGACAAGATGAACTGGGACAAGAAGCAATCAGGCTTTTCGATTAGAACAGATGGCAAGTTTGCAACAGGATTCAAGGTTGGAGAGCCAACATGACCGTTTTTTACGGCGAAAAAATCGAAGTGGTGGCCGTCAATCTCGAAACACAAACGGCCACTTGCAAAATATCGATGGTGGAGATAGACGGCAGGGATATGGATACTCAAGCTGCTATGAGCATGTTAGGTCCAGAAGAGCAGAAGAAATTGCAGAAAGAGCTTGCCAGGCGCAAGGCCAAAATCGAGAAATACAATCCCTCCATGTCTCCGAGCAAAAACAATAGCAAATTCGGCGGATACGGCGGTTCGAGAGAACGGGAATTACCGCTCTCGAAGCTGCTGAGTGGCCGTGAAAAGGCCGAGCTGCGCAACATCATGCGCAGGGTCAGGAAAGGACACACAGCCGAACTCATGCGCTACTACGGCACAACAAGCCTGAATGAAATACTCGAAAAATTCTACTCAAGTCTAAAGAAAAATCCTCGCATCAGGAGAGTGGTGGGGATTGATAGCACGGGATGCCTGTGCATGGAGCTACGGACGATAAAATGAGTGGAGTGGCTGAACCAGCAGAGATGGTCAAGTTCAAACCGATTTCGGAGATAGAAGAGCAACGCAAGCAGCTCGAATCAATCAGAACTGATGTGGAGAAAAAATTGATGGAGCTTGACCATATTGCCAAGCAAATGAGAGAGCAAGAACAGAACATCAAGTATGCTTCAGACATCATTAATGAAAAGCTGGGCGACATTCTGGAATGACTGAAGGCGAACGACACTCCAAAGCTGTTGCAAGAGTCAAAACAATGTTGATACTCGAAAACTACCACATCTACGAAAATGACTATTCGAGAGGCTGGGGTGGCTACAAATTTCCGACAATAATGACAGACAAAGGTCCAAAAGGATGGACGGCCGACATTTTCGTTCAATCGAAAAGTGGCCGTTGCTTTGTTGTAGAGATAGACGGCCACCTGGCAGGCCAGGGCCACTTTAGCAAACACAACCAGATTGACGACGATTTCAGAGACGAAACATTGCAAAAATTCGGCGTAGCGACAGTCAGGCTCGACGTGGATTGGCTAGTGGGCAAAGAGGCGCAAAGTGACGAGCAAATCATGCGAGAGATAAGGCATTGGCTCGACAAGAAATTCCAAATTTGTCTAAACTAGTATCCATGGCAAAGGCGGTTGGATGCAATGGCATCTGTCTGCAATACAAAACCAGTTACAAGTGGATTGAAGATGATCACTGCTATTGCGGACACTGCGCAGTACATATGGTTATACCACGTTTACAACTTCGCTGCCACTGCTGTAATCGCAAATTGCACAGACGGTCGCACAGATCCTCGCACAGACAAATCAAAAGGATTTAGCTAGCTAGTTTGAGCCTCGAAGGTTACTCTGAAGAATTTCTCAAGCAGATGCAGGCCGACTACCAGCTCTACACGAGGGAAGAGCCTGCAGAGTTCAGATCGGCCACCACTTTGGGTAAACAACTCTACAAGGCAGAAGATGTCAAGAAGGTGGCCGATGAAGTGATTCAAAAACTCGGCCACTTTGTCTACCAGTGGGAGCTATGCGGCGGTGTCAGAAGAGGCAATCCGATGGTGCATGACGGCGACTTAGTAGTCTGGCTGAGGTATGATCCAGAACCGGATACGATGATGTCATTCAAGCACAAGCTGGTGGAGATATTGAAGGACCAGGTGCAGGAGGGCAGCATTCGCTTCATGGATGAAGAGTTGAAAAAGTCAGAAGAGGAGACAGAAGATGATGGCGGTAAAAAGAAAAAGAGAAAAGCTCGCAAGAGTAAGAATGTGGCCAAGCCTAAAGAGCGGAAAATCTACAAGTTCTGGTACAATTCGATACCGCTTGAAATCAACATTGCCAAGACGGAGCAGCAGTTTGAAGTCTTGAAATTCATCAGGACGGGAACTGCCGACTTTCACCGCAATCTTCTGATTGAATCACAAAATCAAGGAATGACAATTCGCTTCTCACATGACGATGAACTTGACATGGACCTCTATGGTCTCTACGGAGCTGTCCGCTCTTTTGCAGCTGACAAGAAAGGCAGGAGGAAATCAGTGTGGATTGTCAACCCTGCAAGGTTGGAGGCGTGGCGAGAGCGAGACATCATCGAAAAAGTGTTAGGCGAATATGTCGAGCCTGCCGACAGGTAGACTTATTTTTGAACAACAAAACTAAATGTAAATACTGCCGTCTATGCGGCGGCGAATTTGAGGGAGAAAAGAGAATGGAACATCTGATAGAAAAGCATGGCATGCCTGCACCGGCGAGTAGGATGATGAAACAATACAGGATATCAAGGTTGTTTTCAAAAAATCCGGTAGACTGGAGCAACCAAATTGAATTCTACATCGGTGGCAAAAAGTGGGTCGAGAGGTAAAGATGATGTCTATACCTAGCACTATACCAAGTTGACTCTGTATCCGGAGAGGTGTTACAAATGCGGTGCAACAGTATATGTCACTCACATCTATCCAGATGAGGACGAGCGCAAGCAAACTGGGATCCAGGTTGATGTGGTCTCTGAAGATTCCACAAAATTTCTTGGCTATGTTTGCTTTGTATGTGCAGATAAGATACCAAACAGCAGCCTTGGCTATCCACCATGGACTTTGCAAATCTATCCGGAGAAAAAATAATACAGTTTGAATAGCGAGTCTTGGACTAGAGACAAAGGTTACTCTCAATACAACGTTCTAAGAAGCAAGAGAAGGTGTGTTGTGTGTGGCAAAGAGTTTGCTTCACTGCCAGCTATATTTCAACATAGGAAGAAATTTGACCATTATGGCAAGAGATACTAGATAGATTTGGCAAAGCCAGCTAAAGACACAACAAGCATAACCGCCAGGATAGACACGGCCACTCTGAAAGAGCTGGACGGAGTGGTGGCCGCCCGCACAAAGGAAAGACCAGGCCAAACCTACACGCGCACAGATGCACTGGCTGAAATCCTGCCTCTTGGCCTCAAGGCTCTGCAAAATCCCAAGGCTCTTGAAGTGGGAATCATAGTTATAAAACATATCGACAAGATAGAGGATCCATTGCTGGTGGCCGAGCTGAAAGAGCAGTTGAGAGAAAGGCAGATAGTCGATTATGTCGCAAGTCTGACACATGATCAGCTTGACGCTTTAGCCACTATCGTGTTTGACGAGATGCGGCTGAGAGCAGACAAGCCGCCTCTATCGATGCTGCCGCCTTCTGAGAAACGAGCGCTCATTTTAAAGTAAACCGCCAAAATCAAGAGCAGAGATGTCAAAACAGGAGGCCACTATCGCTGGATGGAAAGACGAATGCGAATACTGGATTGACAACTTTATCGAAGGTGGCCGTCTTGTGTATTTTGAGCAGATGACACAGCTACAAACCCTGCAACATCCCGTTTTCAAGGTCAAGCACTATCATCTATCGCCACAGCTGACCACTCTTCTACTGAATGAAGCGGCCACTTTCTTTGAAGCGATGAAAGCGGCCATCATCGGCCACTTTGAAACAAAAGGAGAGGTCGAGTTTGTCAATCTTCTGAAGCGCCAGCTAGAGATAGAAGTCTATGAGCTGCCGCCAGTCAAGCGCCTTGACCGCACAATGCTTGACAAGTTCGTAGCGCTAGGCCCCTGCCAGGTCCACGCTATCGAGTCTCTTCAGCATATCAAGACCAGGCTAGTTTATCGCTGCTGGCATTGTGGCGAGCTGTCAAGGACAAAATCAAAGTGCGAGCATTGCGAGGAAAAAGACCTTGAAGAAGAAGTGGCCGCCGACAACCTGCAAGACCAGCGCTACATCGAGGTCATAGTTTTAGATCAGAATGGAATGGCCACCGACAAATCACTGAAATACTGGCTGGATATTAGGGGCCAGAAGGCGTTCGAAACGCCGGATTTTGGCGAGACATGGATAGTGTCAGGATTTGTCAGATTATCAAAGAATGAAGATAAGCAGCCAGTCGGCTCTGTGCAGACATTCTTTCTCTATCTCGAAATTAACAGCATCCAGAAGGTGGCCACGGCCACCAAGGAGAAAGTGGCCGTTACGCCCGAGCTGGTGGCCGTCCGCAAAAAATGGGTGGCCGACTTGCAGAGGCAGGGAAAAGACGTAGAAGCCGAGCTGGTGTCAAAGCTGGCTCCCTCTATCGTGGGAGAAGACTTGTTGAAACTATCACTACTCAGGCAGGCAGTAAGTGGCGCTGTCGAAAACGTGGGAGAGCGGACAGATATCCACATCCTTGTGCTGCGCAACCCTGGCCGAGCTAAAACGGATCTGGCTATGTACATGTCAGGCCTCACAAGTGGTGGCTATGTCGATTCAGCTGGAGCCTCTGCAGTGGGGTTGGTGGTGGGGCTAGAACCAGACGAGCGAACAAAAAAGAAAGTGGCCAAAGCTGGGGCCGCCGTATTGTTCAACGGCCACCCAATCTATCTTGATGAGGTGGACAAAATCAAGCGTGAATACCTATCGCAACTCAATACACCTCTCGATAAGGGATTCTACCAGGAGACCAAGATATTGAACAAAAGATTTGAAACGGCCAGCCCGTGGGCGGTATTTGGTAATTTCAAGGCTAAAAAATATGATTCGAAACAGAGTTTAGCCTGGAACATCAATCTGCCGGAGGATTTTCTTGACAGGATAGATCTGTACCATATAGATCCAAGCTCAGCATATAATGAAGAGCTGGAAAATGCCATAATGGATGCACAGAGCGACCGCTTTGAAAAAGGGACGGAAAAAATAGTTATCGATCCAGAGCTGAGAGAGCATATCGCTTGCGCTCGCTCCATCAAGGAAATCAAGTTCGAGTCAGGAGTGAGGGAAGTTTTCAAGTCATTTCAGAAAGATATGAAAAAGCTGGAGCAGGCGTTGGATTCCGGCATCAAATTTTCAAACAGGCAATTCAACGGCTTGTGGCGTCAAGCTATCGCTCGTGCAGTATTGCATCTGAGAGATACAGTAACAAAGGATGATGCAGAGCAGGCTATCAAGCATGTCACTACAATCATCGCAAAAGTTGGCATAGATCCGAGGACTGGTGAAATTGATTTAGGCGTGCTGACAGGGACGCAGAAAAGCAAGATGGAGCTACTAAAGGCGTTCAAGCAAATCTTTCTCTTTCTCTGTGCAGGCGACAGATTTGCAGACATTTCACGAGAAAAACTGATAGACCAGCTGCAAAAGCAGGGTTGGATAAAAAATGTCTACGAAGCTTCAGAGCTGATAGATGATGCAAAAAAACAAAGGATGATAATGGAAACCAGCAAGGATAATTTCCGATGGATTAAAGGCTGAGTGGCCACCGAACAAGTCCAGCAAGAAAAGCAGAAGGGGCCACGATCCTACTACGGCCGCTGGATAGCCAATCAGCGAGCTTCTGAAATTCAGAAATGGGGGGGGGCGCTGCCAGGTATGTGGCAACTCAACCTATGACGAGCTAGAATTTGCCCACGTCAAGAAAACTGACCTTTCAGGAAGAAGCAGCCGTGGCTCTTTCGCTAGGCTCAAGGATGTCAGGAACAATCCAGACTGCTACAGATTGATGTGTGAAACCTGCCATAATGGATTTGACAACGAAACAAACCCCGAGATTCAAAAAATCTACAAGGAAATCTTGAAGGTGGCCGAAATTCCCAATCCTCCTACTCCTACACCTGCACCAACGGCCACTTCCGCCTAGGTGGCCGAGAAAATCTGCATGTGTTGTCAGAGGATTATAAAAAATGGTGAGAATGTCGGCATTTGTAACGACTGTCTTGCTCAGCTGAGAGATGTGTTTGGAGTCAAGATAAAGCGAAAAGAAGTTTGGTATCGATTATCAGAAAATCCGATTAGATGGATCAAATGCGAATGGAATTTTCAGGGCAGAAAGAAAGGTTGCTAACAGAAGACTGAATTGGTAACCAACACAGACAAATTCTACAAAAAGTTCAGGAAGATGCCCTGCCCTGTCTGCGAGAAGCCGATATCGAGACATAGTAGAGATGAGGCTATAAAATGCGCTTTCAAGATGGTAGCTGCGCAGATGAAAGCGATGGAGCAGGACAATAACAGTTAGTTGACCAGGCCAGACCAAATCCTGTACTCTGTTTGTTGCGTTTTCTGTCACAACAACTACAAGACTACCACTCAGAGAATGAAACGACATTTGCGAGAATGCCCGGGCGTCACCGGCCATAGAAGCTATCTTTTCAGATGTGTCAGACCAGCTTCCATTCTAGCTTTGCAAAAGCGGAAAGTGGAATATTGATACACACAGAAACACCTAAATATAACACTATACATAATGTATAGTGACTATAACATGCCAAATACCACACAGGCAAACGAAAACAAGTCAAAAGAAGAATTGGAACACAATGCTTTTTGTCCCTTCTGCAATTCTGAGCGGCTGGGTGTTGATGTTTCAATTCTCGAACCGTCTGCCACTGAGCAGTGGATGTGGTGGGCCAGACATGAAAAGTTCATGGGGGCAAGACAGTAATGGGTACGAATTGGGATAGATACCGAAACAGCGAACAAGCCGAAATCCCTCCAGCTTTTAGCCACTCTGTCAAGATTGAGCAGACGGGTAAGGGCGCAAGAATCACTGTACATGTCTTCGCCAGCAGCTCAGAATCTGCAATACAACAGGCGCTGGAGATGTACGGAGCGACGAAAAAGTACCTTGAGCTGAAAGGTGAGGTAGTGGCCCCTATCGAAGTGGGTAAGAAGGAGTAGATCACAAGTGGCCGAGCATGAATATCACCACGAGGGAGACGGATCGGCCACTATCTCCATCAAGGCTCTATCTTTCATCACAGCTCCAAACGGCCAGCGGTCTGTCATCCTTGATATTAATGGCGAAACTATTGTTATGCACGAATGGAGCAAGAAGGCAAAAACTATAACTGTGGACGCTCAGGTGAAAGCTTCCGGATACATCGAAGTGCTTCCAAGATATGCCTGAGACGAAAAAAGAAAAACAAAAGCAGAAACAAACCCCAAGCTACCGCTCAATAGCAATAATGACCGTAGTGAAAAAGTGGCCGACTGGCGGATGCTATGCCAGGGTGCCGAAAGATTGGATCGGCCACCGAGCGGCCTTCTACCTACCTGATAAAGTGGCCGTTGAAATCGTTCACGGCCTGGGCAAAGACAAGAGCCACGCCTATGTGGCCAGGATCCCCTGCGAGCTGGCAGGCAAAGAAATCAAAATCGAACTAAAAGATACAATTAAATAGCCACTATACGTAACGTATAGTGTCGGGTGCAAGCCCGACAAAAAGCGCCGGCGTCGCCTAATGGTATGGCGAGCGCCCCCTAAGCGCTTGGGTGTTCAACCCCTTAAGGGTTCGAATCCCTTCGCCGGCGCTTAAATCTTTCCTTTCCTTTCCCTTTCAAAAAAGAGAACGGCCACCACTGTGTTTAAATTTACGATGTTTTAGAATTTGACTGGGGATGGCAGAGGCTTATGTTTCTGGAGCTAATTCACGACAACCTAATGACATTGAGGCTGAAATCTTTTACCATCTTCAAGAAGCTGGCAACATAGCAAGTCGTGAGCTTGAGTCTGACATCAATCTGAACAACATCCAGACAAAAAGCTATCACATCCGTAAGGCGGCCGAAGCTGCAGAGCAGGCAGGGTGGCCGAAAAAAGAAATATCTAAACGACTACTTGAACTGATATTCAAACACGATTATAACATCAGTCGTAGTCTTGTTTATCGTATTTGCTCACCACTAGGTTATTCCGAATCCGATTCTGAACTAGATCAGTCAAGTCCAATGATTGGACAAGAAAATAGTTCTATATATACTGCTTTTGAACAGGAAAACGAGCAACTGATAACACAGATAGAAAAAGAGATCGACATCAAGAAAGCGATCATTTCGAAGCTCAGAACATCTGCATTTCTTACAAAGATACCCCGTGAAGAGCGCAAAGAATTACTGTACTGCTACGCAGTTCATAACAAAAATATTGGCATGGAGTGGGATGGCCGAAAAGACGTTTCTGAAAGACAGTATTTCATTCTATACGAAGCATCAACAGCTGCAATAAATGACAAGGTCACAGAGCTGTACATCAAGATGGTCAAGGATTGGAAGCCGCTGACAGGCAAGCAATATCACAAACTGAAAGTCGGAATAACAAGAATGATCCACCCGCTTTTTGAGCCGAAGAACCAACAGGAGGCGATCGACAGGGGCTTCTACGGAATACAATGCCGGTGTGGCTCCTGGCGTGTCCTGATTGAAAAAGAACCTACGAAGGAATTCAAAGTGCAGTGTTGCAAATGCCAGCTTATCTTCGAACCGAAGACAGAAACGTTTAGCGCGAAGAACTCTATCATACTGGACGAAAAGATAAACACAGTTCTGACAAACTACGATGATTTCAAGAAGAACAACGGCTATTAATTTATTGACTGGGTAAGAAATTAGGACTGGTATTTTCACGCTTATCAAGGCCTCGGATAGGATGGTGGTGGTGGTGGAATGAGCGGTGTTTGAATCGAACTATGATAGGATTGAAAGGTTAACTAACTGGCCTAACATTCCTTTTTTGTTTTAATTATTAGTCAATGCTCCTTAATTCCCTATAGGGTTCACGCTCAATTCCTCACAGAATATTCAAAAATGCCTGCTTACGACTGGACGACAAATAATCATGAAGGTAGGGGCCTCCGAAGAGCATTCAAACGGCTAGAAGAAAAGATGGAGTCTGCGCGAGATCCAAAAACGATTGCAGAATTATCAAAAGCAATGGCGTATGTCGCACAAGCAAAATCCAACATAGCAAAGAATCATGACCTTGAAAAAAGAGTGCAAGAGCTTGAAAGATTGGCAGGGATGGCGCAGAAGGCAGCGCCAATTCAAAAATAAAATAATGAAGTTGTTATTGTTGAGTGAATCAGATTGCTCAGTGAATCACGTGTCAAAAGGCTGGAGGACTATTATTACAGCAACAACAATAAGGTAAGCTGGAACGACAAAATCCCTGTTGATTTTGAAAAGTTCTATCGTCTGTTCGGTTTGTTCATCCACCCCGCCACGGGCCTGCCTGTCGTAAGACTTGCAGACTACCAGTACGAAACCGCAAGGCTGTTCTTTGAGCATAAAAGGCTGCTGGAAGTCAAATCAAACAAGGTAGGTGAGACTTCCAAATGGTCTGTAATTGACTTCCAGCTTGCCCTTTTTCCAACATCAAATCCGCTGTCGACTAGAGGTTATGATACCCTTGTGATAGCGCAGACAAAGGACCATGCCAAGCAGCACCTGCACGATCTCAGAAAGGCAATTATCGATTCTCCTGCCTACTCCAAGTATCTGATAAACAAACCAGACGAAATCGCTATCGAGGGCAAAGACCTGAACAAGGTGCTGAGGGATGAGCAGAGCAAAACCTCAGTGATCTATATTCAAAACCCAGAGAAGCCGACAAGGCCTTCACGCATCATAGCACTGGGAATTGAAAATTATGGTGCAATCCTTAGCTGGAAGAGAGTCAAGCACATCCACATGTCAGATATCACAGCATCAGATTCCGATTTCACCAGGGGGATAGATGCTGCAATGACCAGACTGGCAAATACAAACGGCACCTGCATCATTGAAACCGTGCCAGGAATGCCGGAAGGGTTCGTATACCAAACAGCGCAACACTTCAACCCCGAGACACACAAGCCCGGGGATTTCTGGGTTGTCAAGGTAACGGCAGAGCAGGCAGTAAAGGCAGGAGTAATCAATCAAGAGTTTTTGGAATCCGAGCGTAGGAACAAGGGAACGGCATTCGGCCAATTCTATGAATGCATTTTTGGATTCCAACAGGGCAATGTCTTCAAGCTGGAGGATATTGAGGCCTGCATTGCAGCGTATGATCTGGAAGGTTACAAGACACTAGATTGCAAGCTATTTGTAGATCCCGCTTTTGGTCTTTTAGAACAGAATAGCAAATTCGCCTGGCTTGTTTTGGCATTGTTGGATGGCAAGGTGCGAGTCTACCACGCTAAGCAATTTACAGGGATGTCATACAATGAATCGATGCAAGAACTTGATTTCTTGCTTTCAAAATTCAATTTTGTCAGAATTGGAATAGACGCTGCCAACCCCGTTTTTATCAGGGGCGCAAAAGAGAGAATAGGCGAGAATCCCAACTACGACCAGCTAGAAGAAAAAGAGAGCGAAGGATGGTGGAAAGTCAAGCCTATGAGTTTTGGGCAGAAGGAAGGACAGGAGTATTTGCAAGCCATCCAATCCCTGGTGTCAGGGCATTACCTCGAGATACATCCCGCTTTCGAAGAGCTGATTTTGCAGATGAAGATGGCTGTAACAGATGATAAGGGCAAGCTGGATAAAACAATGAATTCGATGGATCTGTTTGATTGTTTAAGAATGGGTGCTGCCACTTACAGGGTGGAGAATCAATAATAATGCCTCCCAGGACCAAAAAACTGCCTGATGATTATTTCAAGATCATCACGGACAAGTACGATATAGAAAAATTCTGCGATTCTTGCAAACCTATAGAGGTGGTCAAGATGATCTTGAACCCAAAGCGTCAAGGATTCTTAATCTGTCCCCGATGCGGTGCAGAGGCCTCCATCTTGGATATGAAAGGTCTGACCAAGCTTGTAGACCAAGACGCAGGAGAGCCGCTAGTTTCATTTACTTCTGCGAAGAAAAAAAACAGCATTGAACAGCAGATGGAAGACGAGCTCAAAGCGTTGGGATACACGAATATCAGGTTATCGAGGCTCTAGATAGCTAGCTGACACAAGTTCTCTTTTCCGCTCTGAAAGTAGTTCCTCCGTTTAGAATGTCTAAAGTTACTGATGATCATGGCGAATCAACAGCACGATTAATCCCCAAATCTGCAAATCAGGAAAGGCCACTCTTTGCCTGGCTAAAAACTGACTGGAAATCTAACTTTATCCGCCAGACAGAAGCCTTGATGGAGTCGCATTATGATGCCATGATGAAGGCTGCAAAGAAACTGGAGGACAGGGGCAAAGTCCAAGAGGCCAAAAACTTGAGAGAAGCTGCCAAATCAGTTGCCCTGCCACAGCATTCAACATTCTTTCCACAGGTGACAACAGATCCTTACACTTCTGCCGTCAAGTACATGATGCTTGACTCGATACTGAATGACGGCAACTGCATCCGCCCCGTAAAGACGCTGATCACCTTTACTCTGGGCCAGAAAACCACTCCAAAGCTGATAAGCAGGCTGGCTCCAGATGGTCAGATACACCCTAACGGTTCTACAACTTTCAACGGTGTCACTATCAACAATCAGGACATCCTGAAAATCTGCCAGCTTATTGAAAACAAGCGGGAAGTCAACTTTAGAGAAAGATTGCAAGGATTGATGAAGCAGGCCTATGCGTACGGCCGTGGTGCGCTTGGGATTGTATACGGAGATTTTGAGTACAACGGGCAAAAGTTTGAAAACATGCCCATTGCCCTTCGCCCGTTAACTTCTATCTTTCTCGGATATGTGACAATCAACGCAAACACCTGGATGCCTGAAAACGTGATTTACGCCACATTGACGGCATCGATGTCAAATCCTGTTCCCATGACTGAGCTTGTGTATCTGGTACATGAAGACGACAATACCCAACCCCGTTCAGTAGGTTATGGATGCTCTCTGTTGCTATCAGCAATCCACCTATCTGAGTCTGTCAGGTATGCTCAGGAAGTGTCAATCAAGGAAATCTTTCATTCGCTCTGGGCTGGCATGCTAGAAATCAAAGCAAATACCCGCGTACAGGCCAGGCTCGATGCTCTTTCAGCGGCATTCCAGCAGGGCGCAGGGACCAGCTATGTCCACAATCAGGATATCACCGTCAACGAACACAAGATAGAGCATGACCTTGACAAGCTGATGGCCGCTATGGACATGATTGCAGACATGATAGCCCGCAGTGTAGGTGTCCCCTCACCGCTCATAAACCACGAGGCCGTCACAAACAGAGCAACACTTGATCTGGTAGTACAGGCCTGGGAGGCCTCAAGACTCAGAAATGAGCGCAACTGGGTAAATGACTGCATATCTTTTCAGTGGTACGATCCTATCCTGATGTCCATCTTTAACGTCCCGCCAGACCAGAGGGAGATGATGGCCAGCTGTCCGGTCAAAGTGATTATGGATTTCACATCAATAACTTTCGCCACCATCGAAGATAAGGTGCCGCTTATCGCTCCTCTGAAACAATCAGGATTGTTCACAGACGAGCGCATAATCAAGATGCTGGACCTGCCGCAGGAGGCGCTAGCAGAACTGGAAGAAGCAAGGCAGCAGAACTTGCAGAAGCAGCAGCAACAGATGTCAATGAATCCAGCAGTGCAAAGTGCAATTAATCAATCAAAGACTACGGATAGGCTCAACGCCTTTTTAGACGAACAGGAGAAAAATAAACCCAAAGTAAACAGGCCTCAAGACGGTGGCGACAAAGGTTCGTTGTGATGAGAGAAGAGAAGAGAAATGAAATTAATTCACTGGATAAACCCGACTGCGGCCACTTCGGGGATGTATTCTTACATTGCTCAGTGTATTCGTGTCGCTAACCAGCTCGGCCACCATGCTACCTATGCTTATTGCAACAGGCCTGAGCCTGAACCTGCCGTATTGATGCATTACGGCGCTGTTCTGGAGACAGTGTCCCACAAAACAGCTGAAGAAAAAGATTGTATCAACATCATTCACTCCGGCATTCCTGCCAACTTTAACAGGTTGCCAAACAAAGTATTCGAAACCCACGGCACACCACGGTGGATCATGAAAGACTGGGATGCCCTGAGCTATACGTCATTCATGGCAAAGAACTGCTCGCTAGTAGTTACAAGATGGCCGTCACAGGTTCCCTACTGGCAGGCCTTGACTGACAAGCCGGTGAAGACGATACCACCCGGTGTTGACCTCGAACTATGGAAGCCAGACGGGCCAAAAAAAGAATTCACAAATCACCCGCTGATTCTGTGGGCAGATACATGGCGTGAGGGACTGAAGGAGCCATGGGAGCTTCTATATGCGTTGAAGATGATAATGCGGGAGATACCATCGATCACTCTCAAGCTGGTCAATATCCCTTCTGAAAAAATGGATTTGCTGCACTATTTCATTGGTGTGCTTGGCATCGGATCGGCGATTGAATGGCCTGTCGAAGCTAGAGTGCAGAACATCGCAGAATACTACAGGACCGCCGATTGGGTATTTTCTGCGCATGGTGAAGGGAGCAATGTAACGTGGGAGGCGCAAGCCTGCGGGGCAAAGATAGGATTTGGAGATGTGTCATCTGAAGCAATCGCCAGGCAAATACTGAGAGACGAATATGACCCAGCGGAAGAAGAAAAACCTGATCTTCGAAAAACCATTGAATCACAAGTGAATATTTTTGAAAATCTTGCATGTATATGACATAGCAGGTGTCGCCTGCATCCTCGCCAGATGGACCAGAAAGGCAGGCCATGAATCGCAGGTCATAAATATGTACGATCCTTTTGGATTTTGTGATTTTTATTGTGAAGAAAGAATTGCAGACGAGAAAGCATTTGTTGACCGAGTTTTGCAGGCAGGCAAAGATTATGATATCTTACACGTCCATACAGTCTACCGCATTTTACCAAGGCTGGCCGAACTGCGCAAGCCTGTAATAATGCACTACCATGGCTCCGAACTGGCACAATCGCAGGGGGATCCGTTCAGGGAGTGGTGCGAGCAGTTTGCAAACAAAATTCTGGTAGCTAATGAATATCTGATGAAATACCACGATAGAGCGCAATGGCTGCCAAATCCAGTTGATACAAAACATTTCAAGCCAACGCAGGGTGATAAGAAAAATGCGTCACTCATGTTTGATATTCCCTACATAGATTATGAAAAAACACTGAGTGAGTTGCCACACGATATCCGTGGTAATGTAGTTGTAGCGAACAGGCTAAAGCGACCTGTACGCTATGGAGATATGCCACTATTGCTGAACGAATACAGCAATTACATCGATATCAAATATCACAGATATCAAGGCCTCCTGCCCGCCCTCTCCAAAACGGGATTAGAAGCGCTGTCCTGCGGTCTGTCGGTGTTGAACTGGAAGAAAGAATGGGTTAAAGGACTACCAGGACATCATAAACCAGAATCGGTAGTTAGTTCCCTTCTGGATGTTTATGAAAATCTTCTCGTCTAACCAACCAATGCCAAATCCTATTGCATCGGAAGTATCAACAGACCAGCAAGGCAGACTGTTCATCAAAACATTCCTCATTGACAGTTCTGTCAACCAGAATGATTGGGGCGTCACACAGGCTTCAATCCGGCAAAACATCGGATCATTCATTGGCAAGCCTATCGTCTTTACAGATACTTTTGATCATCCCAGTCTAGACGATTCAAACCTTGACCACGTTCTGAAGTCGCAGGAACCCTATCGAGTTGGCACTATCAGAGATGTTCAGGAAAAAGATGGTAGATGGTTTGCAATTGCAGAGATAACCGACCCTGCTTACCGTGCAGGAGTTCAGGCTGCCAACATTCCACCTTTCGTCTCGCCTGCTATCTATCCAACCGCGCCGGTGAAAAATGAAGCTGCTATAGAGAGGTGGACAGGCGTTCACCTGGCCACAGTGGACCAACCTGCATACGGCGCAGTAAAGGCGCATATCACATCGCAATGCACGGGAAGCGAGCGGGATTGTCTGCTACAATTGAGAAACGCCAAGCTCAAGAAAGCAAAACAACAACAGAAAGATATACAAGATTGCGGATTCTGCAAGGCAGCTGCAATCAAAAACTATTATGCCAAACTTCGATTAATAATTAATTCTAGTCAGAAAAAACTACCAAAGGATAATTCTCTTTTTCGCAAAAGCAGAACTGCACGTACATCCAAGATGGATTCTTCTTCAAGTCAAACAGATAATGGCCGCCCCACTGCAAACGGGTTGGCCGAGAAATATGCGAGTGAACACAATCCACATCCTTCAACAGAACCGGATAGTGGACCTTCACATCCTGACAACACTTCCTTAGATCAGGCCGATGCCACCGATGGCGATACTGGCACAGGGCCAGAGGCATGGCAGCAACAGAAAAAGAAAAAGACTGCTGATGCAGAGGCTGACGCTGATGCCGAAGGCGAAGGCGGCGACTCTGATGTTGTTCCAAAGAAGCAAAAGATTGCTCAGCTAGAAGTTGAAAATGCCCGCCTCAAGCAGGAGGTCGCCAAGCTCAGGTCAGAAGCCAAGGTGGCAAAGGACTTGCAGAGCAGGGTAGCCAAGCTAGAAGGCGAGAACAGACGTCACAGGATCGCAGGCATAATCACCAAAGACGTTATCCGTGATGACAAATCACGCACTGCACTCATTGACAAGCTGACAGCCATGAACCTGTCAGAGCCGGATTTCCAGACCATCGTGGCGCCTTATGTAGCTTCTGCAAAAGACAGGAAGACATACGAGGCCAAGGTCAGGACCGCTAGCACATTCCCATATGACAGTATGAATTTTGAATCCGAATCTAACGGCGACAAGCAATTGGCATTCATGCCAGGAGTTGACGTCTGATGGTCGCAACAACAGGCGACATATTCGGCCAGACATGCGTAGTTGAATACCTGCCAAAAACTTCAGCAGCAATCAATGCTGGCGACCTCCTGCAGTATACATCAACCGGCTTCCAGACATGTCCACTAACGGCAAAACAGATAGGCCCTTGGGCTGTTGCGCTTGAGACCAAGGCCTCATCGACTACAGTAATCAAGGCTGTGCGCAACAAAGGTGCAATGGTGTATGTAACTGCAGATGGTGCAATCAATCCAGGGTCATACATAGTCAACAGCGCCGTAGCAACAGCGGGCTATGTGGTTGCGTATTCTGCCAACACTGTGACAAACGATACGGTTGGCATCAAAACTGCACGAGACGAAGCAAAACTGATAGTCGGAGAATATCTGGCTCACGAGCTTGAAGGCAACGGTGATTCAGATGCAGCAGGCGCTTCAGGAGTTGCAGTAGCACCGACTGCGGCTGCGCAGGGTGATGTAATCAGGATTATGATAGGAGGTCTCTAAGTCAAGATGTCGCAAACAGCAGCATCAGCATCAACATTCCAGTATGAAGAAGAAAAAAGCGGCCCGCTCTTTGATAGGGCCGAGCAGAAACAGGTAGAACGTGGCAACACAATTCTGTGGCACAACCCTGTGACAGATATGATCTACCGTGGCACTGGGTATATGTCGTATGGCCCAGAGCCAACATGGGAAGAACCTGTCTTTGATGTCAAGGTAGCACGTCAACAGATTGGGTTGTACAAGGCAGGCAAGATAAAGCGGGAAGACATGGAAAACCCGTGGCAGGGACGATGGCTGCGGGTTGCGCAGGAGTTTGGCGCTATCAGAAAAAGAGCTATAAGGGAAGGCAAGCTCAGACTAGCAGCTACAGGAACAAACAGCGATTTTTCTACCATCAATATAGTCAACGTCTTTACCAAGGTGCTGGGCCTTGAGTTCCCTATGAGGGTGCTGATTGAATCGGTGCTGAGTGTGGACACCCCCTCGACTTTGCTGTCAGTTGATGTAGGAACCCCCTATCAGGGCCATGCACAGGCAACAGAAACGTACTTTGCGGAACCGGAAAGGCAGAAATATGTGAGAAGCACATTCAACCTGCCAAAAGACATCGCAATATTTGGGCTGACAGACGAGGCACAGTTGAAAGCATCGCACAACCTGTTCCAGCTGCATGTCGAGAATGCGCCAAGGGTGCTGCGCAAGTTGGAAAACAAGGTAATGGCTGCAATAATCGAAACAGCCACAGCGGTAGCAAAAGGCGATTGGTCTGCTGTATCGTCAGGGTTGTCGTCAAGGGATCCGTTCCCAGACTTTGAGGCCACCTTTGACACTATTAGCGGAAACGGCGGTGACCTGTCAGATTTCGCTATAGGGTCGCACAACAAAGTCTTCACGAATTTTAGCGGCAACACATTCGTGCGTGGAGCTTACAATAGAAGACTAGAGGATGTCAGCGGAACCGGTAGGGTGACCATGATTGACCGGCTGATTGGCGGCACATGGTATATCGACAACGACCTGACCAACACAAAATGCACAGTCTGGACAAGGGATGCATTTGTAAGGGCAAACGGGCCGACCTTCGTAGCACAGTGGAGAGACGAAAACAGGATGACAGAGCTTTACAGAGCGGCTCACTTCTGTCAGACAAAACTACTGCAGTCTGGCAGGGCAGTGTGCATGACAGGGGTCGACTGACCTCCGGCAACGACCTTCTGTTTTCTTTCCTTGCTTTTTACTTCTCTTTTAGTTTTAATTATTAATTTTCTCCTGCATACATAAATGGCCTTACACAAAGATACTCAACAGATTTTAAAAGATGCCGGACTGCCACCTTTAGATATCCCAAACTGGATCATACACCTTGAACAGTTTCAGAAAAAATGCAAGATGGCCAACCGTGGCAAAGGAGAAGAGCCGCAGACCCTTGTTGTGTCGATGTATCGCATAAAGCACCAGTCAAAAGAATACATCTACTATTACAGGGAGTTGGTTGGCAAGGATTTCCTGGGCAACACTCACAAGGCGTTTGAGCAGGACATCGGCGTCATAGAAAAGCCCGAGGTAAATTATGCAATGAATACAGAAGGCGAGGTAAAGGGGACGCATTTTGAGATGGTCAAAGAATACGACATCCCCTTTTCAAAGCAGAAAGCGCTAGAGATCCTAAAGCAGGGCCGCAAGCCTACTGTTAACTTTTACGTAATGGAGGAGAGCGGATTCAAGTTCAAAGTTGATGAGGATGAATTTCTGAACATGGACTTTGACACGGTAGTCAAGATAGGAAGAGGCCAGTACGTGACGGTGCAGAAGCAGCAGATAGAGAAGAGCGGTATGTCGCCCTCTGCCTCACCCAAATGAACGAGTGATTGATGAAAAAAAATGCCAGACCTTGAAATCAACCTCTCCGGGACCAGCTCCAAATCTTTTTCCATTCCGCTGGCAGTGCAGGGAAGGCTGAATGCCAGGTATCCTATTAGAGGCCAGCAATCCAAACTCGTCACGGCTCTTCTGAAACGACATATGGGGATACAATTAACTGAAGAAGATAAGGAGGTTATTGCTTAGGCGATGGTTCTGATTACCAACTGCACAAACCCGCAACCCTATCTGGTAGTTTTCGATTCCAAGACTAAAATCAAGCTACCACCTGAGCTGCGCAGATATGCAGGGGACCCTGGCTATCGATACATAGAAGAGGTGTGTGGCAAAGACTGCCATTTTGGCGATGGAACGCTTATCCATGCGCCTTTCAAATGTGGCGACAACATACGAGTGGGAGACTGTTGCGTAATCATGCAGGGATGCACGATAGGCAATAACGTCGTGATCGATGACGGCTGCCAGATTCCACCAAAAACGGTTATTGAAGATGGATATCACTGGACGCTTGCTGACAGCTACAAGGCGTTCATCAAATAGCAGTGGTTAGAAGTTCTCTTTTCCGTCCCTCAGGGCTTCTTCATGGATGAGCTATCAACAAGTTTACAACGGTTGGGCTACTTCTTCGACAAATAACACTTTAACTGACACCACGAAGAGCTGGGAGACTGACGCATTTGTCAATGCCTATGTTGTGATCATCAACGGCACCAATAACGGTGAGCAAAAAAAGATTATCGGCAATACAAACAACACTTTAACGGTTGATAGCAACTGGACTACCAATCCTAACACCAGTTCACAGTACGTCATCATTCAGTCGACTTCACTAAATGTAATTCCAAATCTGATTTCAGGCATTGCAACTGGCGGCGGCAGCAACACCCTTACGGATACGACAAAATGGTTTCCAAACAACAAGCTGGCAGGATTTGTTGTATACATCCTGGCAGGAACAGGTGCAAATCAATTCAACCAGGTCCTTTCAAATACTGCAAACGTATTGACCATGACGTCAGCCTGGAATGTGCAGCCAGACAACACTTCCCAATACGTAATTTTCCCTATTCAGCAGTTTCTGCCTCCTAACCTGACAGGTGATGGGGCTGGTCTGAATCAGGGGTCCATCACGGTAGCCCCATGGCTGTACAACGGCGCCACATTCGACAGGGCCAGAAACGTTGTGTCGACCCGGCAGGTAGGCTCTGCAAACACTCAGTTGCAATTCACCATCCAGACATTCAACATCGAGGCACTTGCGATCATAGTGCAAGCTTCAGGCGGAGCAGGCGTGTTTGCATCACAGCTGATGACTGTAGAAGTGTCGCAGGACAACACCAACTTTATCCAGGTCGAAGGTACGGGCTTGAATCTGGGAACGGGGGCATCATTTGGCAAGCAGTATGATATTACGCATTTGGCGGCAGGCCTTGCAGTCAACCCTGTTGAGTACACATACATTAGATTGACTATACCGGCTCTTGGATCAGGGATTAGCGCAATCGCAACCTGTTCTGGATAGATGCCAGAAAAGACTAATCTGATTGACTGATAGACAGGAGATGAAAGCACAATGAGTCTATTCCAGCAACAATCACAAGTGACCCCGACTCCAACTTCTGGCTGCTGCCCCCAGTGCGGACAGGCGTTTACGGTGTCAAGGACATGCGAAGGCTGCTCAAAAGAAATCTGCTATCCAAACTGCTATACAGCACATATGGATCCACACAACGGCACTTGCTATCAGGTCTGGCTGTCGGCACACCAGTAGCAAGCGCAGCAGGGAGGAAGTAACTAAATTCTCTTTTTACCTTTTTCTTTCATTTCAATTGCTTTCATGGTCATGTATCAGAACCGCATTCCACCTGTGCAGGTCGGCATGGAATATTCAGCGAAAATTATCAATACTGGCAAAGATGGCTCTGGTGTTTGCCGTGTGTCAGGATTTGTGCTGTTTGTCAGAGAAGCAGCTCACGAGATAGGCCACCACGTTCGCATCCGTGTCACTGTGGTGCGAGATAGATACGGATTTGCTGAACTGATAGACAACAGGGGAACGGCACAGCTTGACAGAGAGCCGTGACCTCGCAACTGTACTGTGGTACAGTTTACTTCATGCCTGTACAGTCTACTATACACGGTTGCTTGAAATACAAGAGAGGGCTATGGCAAGATGACAGATATCATAATTTCTGGTGATATCCTGTTTGCTATCATCGGCCTGACGGCGGCCACTATCACCTTTTTTATCAGGCAGGAGATACGGTCGAGAGATCAGGCCTCTGATATCAAAGAGGTCAAGGGGTGCATCAAGCGCATTGAGAGTCGTTTAGGAGTCACAGACCAGAAAGTGGCCGATATCGACAAGGATGTGGCCATTATTGACGATAGATACAGGCGGGAGCATTCCTGACCTAACTACTGACTTAGCCTAGTTCTTTTTCTCAGATTCAATTCTCCAACTTCTGATGATAAAATCAGCTTTCATATTAGCGGTCTTGACAGGATTGCTAATATTTGGAACAGAAACGTTGATTCAAGCATATGCGCAGGTACAGCAGCAACAAACATTCACTTCTCTAGCAGATGAAGTCAACAGCTCGCTACAACTTGTCTATTCAGTGATAGTCATAGCATCGACAGCAACGGGCATTATAGCAGTAGTAGTATCGAAATTCTACCATTCACCAAAAATTCAGCAAGTCAAAAACGATGTAAACCAGCTAAAAGATTGGTTCAGGAATCACGAAGGCCAGATAGGTCAAGGCGTTGAAGCGGCGGCTGCAATGGTGCCACAACTGCAACAGCAGATAGAAACGCACAAGGCAACAATAGATTCGCTGACTCAAGAGCTACAGCAGAAAAATGACTTGCTGACAACAATGAAGACACAGATTGATGCTATGCTCATTACCTCTTCAGCGGGAACGGCCACAGCCACCAACACAGCAACGACCAATTCAACAACATTGGCCAACCCAGGATAGCAAGCAGTTCTCTTTTTTCCTTCTCTTTTCTTTCTCTTCATCCATGGTCTACGGCGATTCCACTATCGTTACCGCTCTGCTTGGCAATGTGCCAACATCGATCATATCTTCTGCAATAATTACAGAGGCTATCACCTTTGGCGACTCTTTTGTCAACATGATGACCCAGCATACCTGGAGCTCGTCTGATTTAGCATACAACCTGATTCAGCAGGCATCAAGCGAGTGGGCTGCCGCCCACTGTCTTCGAATGTTTGAGGGTGACAAGTGGCAGAAAAAGGCTGATGCTCTCGAGGCCCATGCCCGCAAGATAATAGAAGAACAGGTATTGCCATACGACCAGAACACCTCGCCTGACTCTCAATCGCAGTACAACACGTGGCCGGGCAACCCCACTGCTACGCCATACCGGTCCCCTGGATTTGCTGGCTCTTCATCAGCGGATCCGAACACAAGTCCATAGTCGAATGGTGAGAAATAAATAATGAGTACATGGGGCTTAGAAGGCACAACACCGCTGGCAGATTTCACAAAGACGGTGGCAGAGATTGTGCTTGACCTTTTCAACAACCAGGCAAACTGGACTGAAAGCACAGTAGGCTGGGCAAACATCCTGTTCACCTCTTCCACTTACGACGGAACCAAATTCTACACAGTGGCCGTCAAGTCGCTATCGCAGACCAATCAGGCAGACGTCCTGGGGTCGACAAGCTACGAGTATACAGAATACGTCAACGTGCATATCTGGGTCAAAAGCCTGCAGCATGGCTCGATACCCGGTGTTGAGATACAGGCTATGAAAAGTATGATTGAACAAATATGCGCACAAAAAAGGACCAACGTCGGGCAAGGCATAAGGTACATCGGAATACCAGAGTGGTCATATTCTGATACTCAGGATGACCAGGATGGATCTTCGCTCTATCATGTGGTTGGAAGAGTTCTGGTGGAGTACAGAAAGGTTAGCACAATCTAGTTAATTAATCCAAGCTAGGTTAGTTCTTTTGCCAATATTTCCGAAAATCGAAGATGTGTCGACCAACAGTACTACTGCTACTGATTCTGTTGTTATGACTACTCCTACTCCTAAACCATTGCACTGTCTCAAATGCGAGCATCCTGATGGCTTGAAATTGGCTTACAATCTATACCAGGAAAATACTAAAACTCTGGTCCACGTCTATGAAAAGCCCGGAGCCTGGGTCCGGGTGGTCCACGACCCCAAGAACGGCCAGGGAATTTTGCATCCTGGCGTTGGCATGATCTGCTCGGTTGAGAAGGGCGATGGTTCTCTGAAACTGGAAAATTCCGAAGGAGGGTCATAGTAGCAAATGTCGGCCAAGGTTACATCAGCACAGCTAGTCATCAAACAGTTGCAATACATAGAGGAAGTCACAGAAGGCACAACACCTAGCAGCTCACCCACTTTTAACGAATGTGGCAAGATACAATCACTGTCCTTTACAAGAGATAATTCAGAAATTGAAGTAGGCCAGATTGGCCCGGAGGACCTTTACAACCTGCTGCAGGGCAAGACAGTATCAGGCTTCAAGGTCAAGATGGCGATATTTAGCAGCACATTCCTGAAATACTGTATCAACGCCGCAAATTATGGCACTCCTGCAGGTACCATTTCTACGCCGTTGTCTTTCGTTTTCTCATACTATCTCAACGGCGTGGAAAATTTTGTTTTCTTTCGTGGCGCTCGCTGCATCAACTGGACGCTGGAAGGCGACATATCCTCTGTAATCACATTCTCTGCAGAATTCCACTGCATCGCCGTAACTGAACCTAACTCATCATCTGGCCTGACAACTCCGACATACATCACGCCATCAAGCTCTGCAGTATGGAGCTGGCTGTCTGGTGGTTCTGCGCCGGTGCAGTGGAATTCATCGGGAGTCAACGCAATCAAGATTTCTGTTACCGGCAACCGCAACACTGCTGAGGACTATACTCTGGGAAATGCTGCGCCCTATACCATCCAGCCTCACGGCAGGAGAATAGCCTTTACCCTGACCATTCTGCGGACAGGGGTGACGCTGTCAGGCGACCAGAACACGGCCACATTAAGGACTCTTGCCTGGACACTGATGACGGCCACTTCAACGATTACGCTGACAAATTCAGTGCTGGACAAGCTGTCAGAAGAGCGCAACTATGACGACACCAAATCAGTTGCAGAAACCTACAACGGCAAATGCACGGCGGTGAGCATCACGTAATGACGCTGACAACAACAATCGAATTTAACGGCAAGACCTATCCTCTTGTGAGAAGGCTGTCGTACAAAGAAGGGTTGCAGATAGAAGATCATCTTGCAGAGTTTCTGGACATTAACGAGCGATTAAAGACAGGGGACCAGAAGCAGGTTGAGGAAATTGTCAGCAAGCTAAAGACCATCAAGGAGCCTCAACGCAAATTGGTGATGGATGTGCTTACAAAGTCGCTGGGCAAAACAGAGGATGAAATACTGGATATGGACTACGCTGAAGTGTTTGTGCTGTTCTCAAAGGTATGGGAAGCGAATTCGAGGGTATCTGATTTTTTAGGGAAAAACTTGCAATAGCATATATCGTGAATAACCTTTCCGTTATTGCGACCATTCCGGAGGCCAAAAAGGCAGCAACCATGCATGCGCTCTGCCCGCAAATCTCAAGTTACAAAGAACTTTTGGAGATGGACTATTACGACGTGCAGTTGAAGCTGGTGTGCATTTCGGCAGAGAATGAAGCTATGCAACACAGGCAGAAGGAAATCTCCTTTTACGCAAGAGAAGGGATGCATCAAGTTAGATGAGCATCAATATCACCCTTGACCAATCCTCGCTTGATGAAGTAGACAAGCTGACACAGCAGGTAATCGACAATGCAGGCAAGGCGATTGCAGAACAGTTAGTAAATCTGGTAGAAAACATCCTGGCAGAAGCTCGCTCGAACCTGCAGAACAACTCTTCTGTGGTGACGGGGGAGCTTGTCGGATCGCTCAAGATTTTTGACGTAACTGAAAACTCGGTCGAGTTTGGATCTGACCTTCCCTACGCCGCCTACGTCGAGTTTGGCAGAGGCCCTGTCAATCCGGTGAACAAAAAGTTTCTGCATTTCTTTACAAAAGACGGCAAAGAGGTGTTCACAAAACATGTAGGGCCTGCAGAGCCAAGGCCCTTTTTAGAACCGGCAATACTACGATACCTGCCCAGGTTCGGGGACCAGCTGGCGGCAGATGAGAGGATATCGCCAGCAGATGCAAAATGAAAAAAGCTCACTTTATAAGGAGCGAACAGCCTTAACTATTGTGTGAAATCTCCAACTCTGAGAAAAGAGAATGTCCCTCTCGCCGCATTTTTAGGAGCTCTAATCTGCGGACTGGGTCATATCATACTTGGTTATACCAAAAGAGGTATAATGATTCTGGTTGGCGCTGCAATTGTTGGCACTGTATCAGCTTTCATAATCCCGTGGCCCTACACTTTGATTATGATATCACCCTATTGGGGTTGGGCGCTGTATGACCTCGCTAAAATAGTTGGACGCAATACCAATACCTCAGATAACTACTAGTTCTTCTTTTCTTCCAAACCGCTTTCTTTTTCAGTTAGTTAATTGGCTTCAGGGACAACCTTTCGTTATAATATCACTGTAGATGGTGCAGATGATGTAAAGCGTGCATTTGAGGAGATCCAGGACAAATACAAACAGGGGATCATAACACAAAGAGAGGCTGCCGAGTCAACTCGTGACCTTGCAAGAGATACCAGGTTGTTGACGAATGAACACAGGGCGCAGGCCCAGATCTTTCTGGCTTCTCACCCGGCTCTTATGCAACTAAACAACACTATGCAGGTATTTGCCGGCACTGCCAGGACGGCACTATCAGTTATCAATGCGCTCAACCTTGCACAGCTTGCGTTTGCAGGCCAGTCAGACAAGGTATCCCAGCTGAAAGAGGAGATTGTAGAGCTGCAGAGACAGCTTTTGCATATCCATACGCCTGAGGAGGGACAGTTGGTCAAGCAGGAAATCATCGACAAGCAGAAAGAGCTGAATCAGGCAATAGCCGACCAGAATTATCAACATCTGCAATCCGGCATTATTGCCACATCTGCAGGTGTTATGATGGTAAGTGACGCTATCAACATTGCAAAGCATTTCAACACTCTAAAAACAAGTGTTTCGAATGTTGCCGATGCAGTAAAATCAATTGGCACTAATGCAGTTAATGCAGTTCCCAACGTTAATTCACTTATCACTGCCCTAAAAGCGCTCGCAACTACACTAAACACTCCTGTGGTTGGCTCCGGGACACTGGGGGCTATTCTGTTAGGTACGAGCGCAGGTCTGGCAATCACAAACGCTTTTGACCCAAACCAAAAAACTCTCACGGGCTCGCAGAATGATTGGAACAAGGCCATATCGCAGTTTTTCAGCGGATTAGCCAATTCAATACAACAAGCTTCTGCACCAATCGCCGCTCAGATAACCGGTTTGGCGGGAAGAGTCATGCAGTCATTTACCCAGGATTGGCCGAAATTTCTTGCATACACTTCCAACTACCTGTTGACAAAATTCATGCCTGACATGAATCATGCATGGTCCACGTTTAATGACACTTTCTTCTCTGCCACCACAACATCTCTTGCAACCATTGAAGGTGCAATCTTTCAAACCTGGGATACGATAGGCAAGAACCTGAAAACTATGTGGGGTTCAATAAAGGGCGAATTTATCTCATTTCTTAATGGATTGATTTCGGTACTCAACAGTGCTATCTCCGGCATTGCTAGCGGGCTGCAGGGTTTTGCAAACTCATTTATCTCAGCCATCAACGCAGTCATCAGCGCATATGACCGCCTTCCTGGGCCGGCAAAAATATTTGGCGATATAGGCCAGATTGGGCAGGTATCCATAACTGCGCCAAGCATTCCATTTGTAGCAGCTGCAAAGGGTTTTGAAGGTACAGTCAATAGCCCAACTCTTTTCATGGTCGGTGAGCGAGGAGCGGAAAGTGTAAGCATCAGACCAAGTGTGAGTCAGAGTAGTTCGGGTGGGGGGAATATTGTGATAATCAACGTGCA
The DNA here is from genome assembly GCA_021325295.1 of Nitrososphaeraceae archaeon. Taxonomy (GTDB): domain Archaea; phylum Thermoproteota; class Nitrososphaeria; order Nitrososphaerales; family Nitrososphaeraceae; genus JAJPHM01. Next base: position 8,702 of record JAJPHM010000026.1, on the reverse strand, counting down.
GGGAAGCATAAGAAGCGACAAAGAATTTCTGTCGATGGTGGATAGGTACTTCAGGACTCAGGCTAGGCGCTACGGCTTTAACGGATTGTTGAGCTAATTATGGTTACAGGCCAGCTTGCAGGACTGACTAATCAGCCACTTCTATGCAAAATCACAATACAGAATTCAGCAGGCGGAGTGTATACATACGATCCAACAGCAGGCGCTAACCCACCCTCTACTGGAACTTATGATTTTCGCTTAAAATCACTCAATTTCACACCACCATCTGATTTTGGCGTGGCAGGCACGTTTGATATGGTAATTCACAGCCCGACTGATTCTGCATTTTTGCAAAATGTACAACAATATAGCGAGGTCACGATCTGGGTTGGCAAAACGGCCACCCTGCTTACAAAATTATTTCTCGGCTCAATCGAGCATATCATAATCGAAGAACCGACACAGAACGAGATGTATATCCATATCACCGGCCCCGACTGGGGTTCATGTGTTCTCAAAAACAGGTTGATAAACAGGGGTTGGTACCAGCTCAAGTTGGCGGGATCTAACGACCCCGATCCGACTGACACAAGCACGGATATTGTCAACCTTGTAAACGATATCCTGACAAATGCATACGTGTATCCTGTACAGCCTGCGGCCGTAGTCGGCGGAAACAGCGTCACTACAGTGCAGGACCAGGGAGTAATTGTCAGCTCTGCAAACATTCTGGGCGGAATTACAAAAACCCTCTCAATTCCGTATTTTGAGGCCAATTACGAATATGTAGATGACAAGCTATCAGAACTGGACAGCTATCTCAACGCCTGCCACTACATAGACGCCAACAAAAATTTTATCATGAAATTTCTGCCGGTCGACCAGTCGCAGGCCCCAGACTCTGGCGTCCTGCTAACAGATGATTTTACCGACGCAGTAGCTGTTAGCTGGTCATCTGGTCTCAAGGGGTTAATTGCGCCAAACACCTCTTACGATCTTTCAGCAGAGATGCACAAAACAATGGTTCTCGGATTGGGCGGCAATAACATACTGCTTGACCAATCACAGCAAGATAGATCTGGCGGTTCTGACAATGTAGATTCCCAGTATCTGGCTGTACAGTTTACACCACAATACAACCAGATCCAGAACATCTCTCTGTATATCAAAAAGACACCGGGTTCTATTGTCAACAATCCGCTCGATTGCCAGGTGGACCTGGTATATGACCTGAATGGCAAGCCAAATGGCTCTACAATTACCAGCGTCACAATATCAAAAGATGCCATAACGACAAGTGGCGGCTGGCACACCGCATTAATCGCATCAGCAGTCGTGGTAGGCTCACCATTCTGGATAATCGTGAGAAAGCAGGGTGATTCAACTCATACATATTCCTGGTACAAGGGCGGATCTGGCCAGACTGTTGCAACGTCAAGCGATGGCGTGAACTGGACAGTGACGACAAACACAGCAGGATATTGTTTTGAAGTGTTTGCTTCCACACCACTGCTGAAAGTAGCGCAGAACGGATATGATACTAATGTCAACTTCGGCAAAAACGATCTGCAAGAATCTGTCGTAAGAAAGCCGTTTGTGATTGACCAGCGTTCGATGACTTTTCTGCTCCAGTTCGAGACATACAACCTCTTCCGCTACAAGGAGATTTTCAAATGCAAAGTATACGCTCCCGACACTCTGCTTAGCATAGGTCAGCGTGTCAGGATCAGAAAACAACTGAGCAAATACAAGTTTGATGCAAATTACATCATCTCTGGCATCGAATATACATTTGAGGGCGATGAGCAAGGTGGAATAGGCTCATTCTACTATGATCTGACTGCAGTGTTATACTCGCAGAAATCAGCAGGGCAGACTACAGGCGCTAGTTAGTTAGTTCTTCTTTATTCTCCGTTTTCTTTTGTTTTCAGATTATTTAGTTGACAGTTAGACAAGGACGAGGTCTCTTGCAAAAATCCGCTCTGTCACTGAGAGGTGATGTCCTTGTCCGTGGTTTCAACGCTCAATATGTTCGCACCTTTCAAGATTCCTTGTCGGCTCGCAAAGCTCGTCAAGGCCTCATCTATGAGGATAAAGGTCGAAATCTAATAGTCAACAACGGCTCTAATCTTATCGCTCAGCTTTGCACCGGTTCTTCAACAGCATATTTCACTTACTGTGCAGTCGGCTCCGGCACAAATGCTGTGACGGCTGGCGACTCGACATTACAGACAGAACTTGGACGGGTTGCAGTCATTGCGGCCTATGCTGTTTCCAACATGGCACATTTTGATACTTTCTTTTCAATAGGGCAGGGTAACGGCACGTGGAACGAGACTGGAATATTCAACGCATCATCGAATGGCACGATGGGTTCACGAAAGCTATTATCTTCATCATTTAGCAAATCTGGTGCAAACACTGCAACTGTAAGCTGGTCTTGGACCTTTACGCCTCAGTGATGAGAGATGAGCAGCCCAACCAATAGCTACAACGACCTTTCGTTAATGTCATACATCTCAGAGCTGAAGATATCGCTGGCCAGGCAGAAGGGACAGGGAACTCCTACAAACATCACATCAGACTATAATTTTCCAATCTATCCTGACCTCTGCCAGATCACCGACTCTGCTGTAACAAACCAAAACCAACAGTCCGAATCTGATTCTGTTAACTGCCCAGACCTTGTATTGCAAAATGGTGTGAGCAACAATCAATACTATGTTTGCAATCAACTTGGATATGTCCCCCGCGATTCGGCTCATGTGTTGTGGTTGCCGTTTGAGAAGCATACATGTGATGCAACACTGACTCAGTCGACCGGCAAAGCTTTCAACTCACCAGTTTTTGTAGCTGGTGTTACAAGATATGGCCTGCAGTTTAACGGCACTACACAATATCTGCAGGTCCCAGATTCCACATCTTTGCAGCTGACCACATGGACAATCTGTCTGTGGGTTTATGTTAATTCTATCGGCGCATTGCAGGCGCTGATAATCAAAAGCGTCTATAGCAATGCTCGCAACTACAGTCTCTCCATCCTGGCATCTGGCAAGATAGAGTGTGGCATAGGAAACGGAACCAGCTTTTTCCAGCTGACGAGTGCAATTACGCTGTCTGCAAATAAGTGGTATCACATCGCATTTACGTTTGATGGAGTCAGTGCCTGGAAAGTATACATCAACGGACAGCTGGACAATTCTCAGACGGTAGCAGTTACACCAAACCTGCAGGCAGGAGTCCTCAATATCGCAGCAAACAATGGCGGCGGCAACTTTTTTGGCGGTGTAATGGACGATATCAACATCTTTAACACAGTTCTGTCACAGGCAGACATTCAGACAGTGATGGCAATAGGACAGCGATATGCTCCTGATGCAGTTGATTTTGAGACGGTGGGCTTCTGAAGATGGGCAATTCATACGGTCAAAAATGGTTAGATGGTGATCAAGGGACCAGGCAGCGCCGGAACTGGAAAACAATTGTAGTCGATACAGGCGCCAACATTTCAGCACTGGATTATACAACTGGACTTGTATCGAGGTATAGCTTTGCATCAGATGGTTCTGATTCACAAGGCGCTAACACGCTAACCCTGACAGGTTCTCCCACTTTTGTCGCTGCTATCTATGGCAATGGCATGCAGCTGGATGGCGCTACACAGTTTGCACAGGCTGCATCAAGTTCAGTGTTTGACCAGACCACAACCGCTTTTGGTTTCTCTGTATGGTTGCAAGTTATTGCGCTGCCAGCCTCAAAGGGATATATTGTTTCAAAGCGGAACGATGCGGCCTCAACAAATGTCGGATACGATGTATATGTCAACTCTTCAGGCCAGATAGTTGTCGAGCTGTCTGATGGTACAACACTCTTCACCTATACCAGCAGTCAAACTCTGTCGACAGCGACATGGTATCACATCACGGTATATTTCAACAGGGGAACAAACATCCAGCTGTACATCAATGCCATCTCTGACGGCACGGTGGCGCAGGGAACAACTACAACAATCACAAATACTCAGGTATTTACTGTAGGAAGGCATTCTAATACATCATCTTCATTTCTCAATGCTGTATTTGACCAGCTGCAAATATTCAATAGTTCTGGCGCGCTCAACACACTGGCAAACGTGCAGCAGATCTATTCTGACTGTCATTCTGGGATGGTAGCATTTTGTGAATACACAGGTTCAGGATTTACAGGCGGCCAGCTCTATCAGCGCAACGCAGAGAATACAGCGTGGTTGGCTATCCCAGAGGTGCAGAGCAAAACGATTTCGACAGGAGATATCCTTCGTGGTCTCTCTTCAGGAGTATACGACAGGCTGGCCATGGGTTCTGCAAATCAGGTTCTGAGCGTCAATGCAGGAGGCACTGATCTGGCCTGGGCAACAGTACATTATCAGTGGGAAATTCACATAATCGGCACTCCCTATGTCACAGGAAATAATTTCCTTCAATACTTTGGTTTGGCAGGCGGCAACTCTGCTACAGCCTCAAACGTTGAGGGTGCAGTGACTAGGGCAAGCACATTATCATACATCAACATTCGTTTGACTGCTAATACACTGAATGCACCACTAATAGTTTATTACGGATTGAATGGAACATATCTTGGCACATTGAGTGTGAGTTCAGGCAGTACGGGGATTTTCACATCGTCTTTCATCGGCCAGACATATGCGACAGGGGATAGGATTAGCGTTGCGCTGGGATGTTCCGGTAGTGCAGGTGCATCAACAGTAGCAGATCTGGGGTTGGGGTTCACAAGTCCATGACAAATTTAGTACAGGTCGATTGGCATCCTGATACATGCTCTTGTATTCTGAGATATCAGGGACCAGTCGGCCAGGTCAGCAATGACCCCGCCTATTTCGTGCAGAGCTTGCAGCGATGTGTATTGCATCAGTCTGTAGCTGAAACTGATATCGCGCAGACGGTGCTTATGTATAATCAGAGCTTCAATAACGATACTGCAACTATCACGAAGACCCAAGCAATGCAGCAGAACACTCCTGCTCCAGCTCAATAGATTAGTTAGTTCTTTCTTTTTCTTTTCTCCTACCTTTTTCTGTCAGATGTCAGATTTCGACCGCTTTCTGCAACGAATCATCGTTTTCGATCCTGCTCTGTCAGCGACAGTCAAGGACCAGGAGCGTTTCTTGTTCTGCATTAAAACTATAATGCAGCGCTACATACAGCAGCTAAACAACTCGCAGTTATTTAGCAAGTTGCAAAAACTGACTGTCACATCAGGTAGCAATCCAGCTCTGCATCAAAACAACGCTATAGGCATAGATGAGTTTCAGTCGCATCAAATCTATGTTGCCTTTTTCGATGATCCGAACTTTGACAGTTCTATAGACGGCCATGAACTGGCTCATGAAGCGCTGAATTACCTGCTAGGAGCTGGAGATGTTGATGCGAACAACCTTGTGCATTATGCTTACAACTTGCACGAGGCGGATCCTTCTTCGCCTTATGTCATTTTCGAGGACGTCAAATATCACAACTGGCGTCAATTCTTTGCTTTCGACAAAAAGACGTATCAGTACAGGCTATCTTATGCAAACCTCGCTTTACTACTAAAAGATAGAGACAAAATCAGAGCTGAAATCAAGGTGGGAACAGCGCCGCTTGTGCCGAATCACTATTGGCCGTATCCGCCAGGGCCTTGACGGCCACCATAGGCCGCTGTATGTTTTGCAAGCGGCCACTAAGAAGGACATCTTTCAATCCTGTCACTCAAAAACCAAATTTTTGTAGAATAATTTGCTGGGACCACTTTCACGACAAAAAAAAGTGGGTCAGAACGTTGGTGGCCGAAAAGGTTATTTGTCCTGTCACGCAATAAAAAATTAGAAGGGGTCAGGCCTCCTTCCGCTGAGGCCCAGCGGCGACATCATTCCTGATGTCAGACGGGAAACGGTTCATCATCCCCCTTCCCTTTTGTCAGCCAATTTTTCAACCAGCCGACACCATTACTATGTATTCAACCATATATTAATGTATCTATAGATGTATCTATAGATAGAAATAAATAGGGCGATGTGAATAGTAAAGGTATGACAAAATACAACAGTTTGAATCTGGAAGTGAGGCAATACTACAGTCTCGTAACCTTGATGGATTGGTATACAAAGATGGTTGGCACAGAAGGACAGCTTGAATTCATGACTTTGCTAGCGCAAAAGGGAAATGCGTTCGCTAGATGCAAAGATGCAAGACATGTTTTCGCAGCTAAAAAACTGGCTGACAGACACTATGTAGCAGAACTACGGCGCTTCTGCTCATAGCATGATTTATCTATAGAGAAAAGTGTAGAGAGGAATGACATGGAAATCACAAAAGTAACCCAGGCTCATTCAAAATACCACGGTGTCAAGACTGCTATCCCTGCCACATATGCTAGGGAGCTTGGGATAGAAAGGGGCGATGAGCTAACTTGGGAGCTTGACAAGGACAAGAAAGGCAAGTTTTTGATTGTCAGAAAAGCAGACTGAGACCTGACCTAGCCTAGCCTTTCTTTCTTCCTTAACTCCATTACTTTCCTTACTTCTGCAATTATAGTGTCCCCACGTGGCAGCAAAACCCACTCCAAGACATCACCTGCCTCCAGATTCAATGCGTGTCTGACTCCTGCAGGTATGCTTGTCCTGATGACATCTGTTCTCTTTGAATGTGCCTTGACTACCCGGGAAATAGCTCCGACCATTTCATTTAGCCTGCTCCGAGGCAACTGCTAATCCTTTCTCCTTGAGTGAGTCAATAGCCTGTTTGTAGAGAGCGACCGAACGCTCCAGGGCCTTGCCATCATCGTTGTCGTGCACGTGTACAGATATCGTAGCAGCGCCTTTTGCAGTCTGCTCGATTTTCACTGATGTACTAAAGACCTGTGCTTCAGGAATTGTTTTTTCCATGACTACCCTATCCACTACCACGTATATTAATGTTAGGGTAGACAATAGGGTAGAAAGGATTATATAGGGTGAGGTGTATAGGAATGGTGTCGGCGTATGTCCCGCTGGCAAGCGAAACAAAAAGAAAGTGCTGGGGTGGCCGAGCTTGGACATGGCGCCCGCCTGTGAAGCGGGTGGCCGCAAGGCCTCAGGGGTTCGAATCCCCTCCCCAGCGCAATCTTCGCTTTTCTCACGCTTAAAGCTTTCGTCAAGACTTCTTCCCATATCGCTCTAGTAGCAATTCTTCCAGCTGCTGTCTGATCATATCTTTCAATTTCTGCTCCATCTTTTCTTTTTCTCTCGTCACTTGCATGTGTGCTTCGATGTTCAGAGGCATTCTGCATTTTTCGCTTGAACAATACTGAGCATCAAGCGCATTTGGCTGCCGGCAGTTTGGACAAGGTTTTGGCTTCAATATCTCTGCATTGGCAGGATCCTTCTGTATCACACCTTCAATCTCAAACATGGTTTCACAAGCTTCGCTGCCGAACAAATGTGTATACATCTCTGGCACTTTACTCCCTAGTGTATGGCCACTATACTGGTGGAAAAGCGGGCCTGGCAGCTTTTTACGTTTCTCTGTGAGGCCAGTATGACGCCTCACGTATGGATTCCACCGTTTGCGCAGAAGCTTTTCGATTGCAAGCTTGTCCTCAGGTGGCACCGACGGATCCTTTAACAGGCGAGGAAAGTAGCCTTCAACCCACTGTTTTTTGCCATTCCTATAGCCTTTCTGAAATTCGTAAACATAAATCCGGTAAAGCATGTTGCCTGTCAGCGGCCTACCCATGTTCTTGCCAGTTTTATTGCAAAAAAGCGGCGCATTTGGATTTCCTCTCATGGGATGTTCGTTCACCCATTCCTTGATGTAAGGTATCGAATTTATGATCGGAACTGGTCTGTGGCTTGTTTTCTGGCCTACAGTTACTTGGCCGTATTGGATCCCTGATGGCGCAGTATGGATGGCAGACAATACATCTGCTATTGTCAGCTTCAAAAGCTCGCCTGGTCTGGCTGAAGTGTCTCGGTCCATGGCGTGGAAACATTTTATCCGCTTGTCTGGACAATATTTGAAAAATAAAACATCATCCTGAGGAGTCCACATGTCGTTTGCTGTATAGATTGACTCTCCAGTTTTACGCTTCAAATCTCGCAGATTTTGGACGCATGGTGGCCGCTGCCGATCTTTTGGATTTGTATCGGGATAGTATAACCACTTGAAAAACTTGACAAGAATACGTCTCTTTGTGTTGTATGTGCCAATCCATTTGTGTGATGGATCCTTTTCTTCCGATTTTCTATATGTATTGAGGTAGAATATGATATCATCTCTGGTCATCTCTATGAATGGTTTGTGCTCTAGTTTAGTTGAAAAATGAATCAGATTTCTAAAAATTGTTGTAGTGGTGTTGGGTTGGGGATTGAACTCGGTTTGCATGGCCTCGACATATCTGATCAGGGTTTCGGCCTGCTCCCTTTTGATTGTCTTTAACCTATTGCGGATCCAGACCGGCATTCCCGCAGCGACTAGGTCGACACGACTGTCAAATAAGGGGTCTTCATTTTTAGACACATTAATTGTCTTGCTCATGTCAAATATCTAAAAATGATAGAAACTAGTATAATATAAGGAATCCTAAGATGACGTTAGGATTCTATTATAATTATCTTGTGATACAGGACTGGCGGACTAGCAAAATGCACTGGCTTGCTGACATCCTCTTCAACGCTGCAGCAATGACATAATTTGCCTTGGCTC
>JAJPHM010000069.1 GCA_021325295.1 Nitrososphaeraceae archaeon | reverse complement strand
TACAAGTACAGTCCATACCTTACTATAGCTGGGTTTGTCCTGGTTCTCATGGCAATGAACAGCTAGGACAATCCTAGCTATACGAATTACCTTAAGTTAACAGAGCCCTGCCGCTTATAGAAAGCAATAAAAGGATGTGGTATAGTACCGTACCAGTACTGAAAAGCTCGACAATCCGGCTTCCTCTCCACACCGGTCACGCCCCTGCATATTTAGTGCAGAGAATGATCCGCCTTTCTCACGCAATGTCAAAAGTAATTGTAGATGAGTATGGCACCAGCGAGCTTTTGCGAAGGCTATCGGACCCAATATGGTTTCAGGCATTTGGCTGCGTGCTTGGGTTCGATTGGCATTCGTCTGGCGTTACAACGGTAGTCTGTGGAGTGCTGCGGCAGGCACTGAAAGCCGATATTCACGGAATATGTATTGCAGGAGGAAAAGGGAAAAAATCTACTGCGACTAAATCAGAAATACCGCGGTTGGCAGAATCATTCAACCTGTCATCACGCAAGATAGACGATCTACTCTACGCAAGTAGGATGGCAGCAAAGGTTGACAATGCAGCCATTCAGGACGGCTATTCACTTTACCACCATGTGCTTCTTTTTGACAGAAGTGGCAACTGGGCAGTAGTACAGCAGGGAATGAACGCTGCAGAGAGAATGGCTAGAAGGTATCATTGGATATCTGATGGCTTGCAGAACTTTGTTCTGGAACCGCATGCGGGAATTATAAGCCAAGCAAAGTCGACAATCTCGCTGGATATGACTTCGGCACTCTCTCAAGAAAACCAAAAAATATGCGTTGACATTGCAAAAAGCGATCCGCGCAATACAAGGTCGTCTGTCTACAAACTGGCATCTAGATTAGAATTGAAATTAAAGCCAAAGGATACCCTTGATTTTTGGATCGGAACACAGCCCATCTCAGCCACATCTGGCTGCAGCATAGTAGTAGACTATGAAATGCCGCGGAACCTCGATTGGAAGCTCCTTGAGCAAATATATGAAATACAGCCTCGCAATTATGAAGAGTTGCTATCAATCCGAGGTGTAGGCCCTGCTACGGTGAGGGCACTTTCGCTTATTGCGGAGCTTGTTTATGGGACAAAAGCATCCTGGACAGATCCTGCAAAATACAGCTTTGCGCATGGTGGAAAGGACGGCGTCCCATATCCTGTGGCTCGCAAGGTATACGACGAATCCATCAAGTACCTTTCCGGTGCTATAGAAGGCTCAGACATAGACAGGCAGGAGCGGACATTTGCGCTAAAACAGCTGGCTGGATTTTCTAGAAGAATGTTTCCATTAATCAGCAATTGATATTTCAACATCATTTATCCACACTCTTCAATTCCGCACAACAAAAACTAGAATATTTCTTTCGTCCGCTAGTGAGCTTAAAATATGTGACCTAGGTCAATTCGAGCATGGCAAAGGTAATGGTGGGAAAGGCAAGCGATATTCCCGAGGGTAAGATGGTTCATGTTACAGCGGGAGGAAAGGAGGTGCTTGTCGCAAACGTAGGAGGAAAATACTACGCAACAGGTGATATCTGTACCCACGCTGGCGCTGAGCTTCATGAGGGTCAACTGGAAGGAAAAGAACTAACATGTCCATGGCATGGTTCAAAATGGGATGTAACTACAGGGGACCTTATCTGGTTTCCACAAAAACTCAAACCATTGGGCAAATACAGCGTCATAGTGGAGAATGGAACGGTATACGTAGAGGTATAAACAAAGCAAGCCTGCATCGATCCATTCATTTATCTATCTGCAACAAGCGCTTAAAACTGGCCATGAATTTTGACCCAGTAAATCATGTTCTATTATTTCTCTTGGATGCCTTCTTTTCTTAACTCTGCCTTTCTTCCAAACTCTTTTTGACAGCCTCAACTCTGTCCTCAAGGCTCTGTTTTTTGTCTCTGCGCTCGTCTATTCTAACTGTAGATATTGTGCGCTTTACGCCAGCCGACCTGAGTGCCTTGTGAGCCGCGCTTATTGCATCCAGAATCTGTTCAACACTATCTGCTTCAACCTGCGTTCCCATAGGCGTCAGAACCGTCCTGACACCTTTTACAGAGCTTATGGCTTCAAATGCCAAGGCTACTTCTCTGCTCATGCCTAACTGCACATCCTTTCCAAATGGCATTACGCTTATCTCTGCATGTACATAGTGCTTGCCGCGCGTCATGCCTGATCTATGCCAGTAGGGCATAAAAAAAGTAGTGTCAATGTTTAATACACGTTCCAGCACAAATCCGGGTTGGCGACAGATTATTGGACATCAAAGAGTTCGTCTCCTCTCTGCCTGAGTCAGTAGTCAAAGGAGATAGCGTCGCTCTGTCTGATGGGGCTGTGAGAAGGATATTCAAATTTGCCGAGCTTTCAGAGCAAGATGTTTTCTATCATCTGGGGTGTGGAGACGGCAACGCTATCGCATTGGCTGCACGGGAATTTAAAGTAAAAAAATCAGTAGGAGTAGAAATCGATAATGACTTGGCTGCCAAAGCATATGATCGCATAGCCAGCACAGCAAATGCCAAGATAATAAATGCAGATATCAGACAGGTCGATATCTCTGAAGCAACGGTCATCCTGTTCTGGTTTGCGGACAGCCGGATTGTGAGCCGTATGGTAAGCCGGTTCAAAAGTGAGCTGCAAGATGGCGCCAGAGTTATCACGATATGGTCACCGCCGGGAATGATGCTTCCGTCAAAGGTTGACTTTCCATTTTTTATGTGCAGAAAGCCATTCAAAAACGCCCGGTCAATAAGAGATCAGATAAAAGCGGCATATGGCAACCGCTGCATTGACTTTACTGCTGCATGGATACTTGCCGAAAAGTACATTGATGCTCTTGAGGCAGCTCCTGGACAGTACCGGAGGTTTGTAAACATTCTCCAGAGTATGGTGATATGGATAAATGCATGGAACATGAAAGTTGCATGCGAGGATGAAATCCCACCACCAGTAGAAAGCTACCTAGGAATCCTTAGGACCTTTTTTAATATTGACCTATCAGGCATGATATTGCGAAGTGGAAAAGCAACCCGCCAGCAGGGCAAGGAAGAAAAGAAATGCTGCTGACTGTTTGAGCTGGTTGTCATCTGCTAACATCTAACAGCTGCATGCGCCGCATCATGCCTATATCCACCAAAGAGGATTCCGTTTACACAACCAAATGGTGCCTGAGTTAACTCTAAATCTTTTTAAGCTAGTTGTTTCCCTCAACCAGAGCTTGTCTACAGGTTTATCTGAGGAAATGGTGTTGCTGACGCCAGCTGAAATAAACAAATTCATTTCTGAGCTGAGGATAAAGTACGGCACAAAACAAAGGAAAGCCAAAATACGGGTAAAATGAATAATAAAATAGAATTTAATAGAACAGTGGTTGCTCCATTTACATTTGCCATTTTGATTGCATGTCAATCCGTTGTGGACAGGAGAGTTGAATAAAACTGAACACAATATAGGCTGCAAGTAGAACTCATTTCTATTATTATGATAGGAAATTGATTAAATATACAAATCAATGTAAAAGCCATGCTAGCAAACGACGGCCCAACGATTATAACTACAAGACCTATGATACAACTGGAAGCGATGGACATCAGGCCTGCCAAGATCCACAGAAACCTTTCTGTGCCTTCTCTGGTTGAGATTGCAATTCACAAGAAAGAGGGCATTCTTTCCTCAACCGGAGCACTGTCCGTAAAGACAGGCAAGTTCACCGGACGCTCGCCGGACGATAAGTACATCGTCGATGATGAAGTTACTCATAACGTAGTAGACTGGGGAAAGGTCAATCATCCATTATCCGAAGATAATTTTGACAGAATATTTCGCAGGATGAAAAAATACATCGAGGACAAGGAGTGCTTTGTATTCGATGGTTTTGTAGGGGCCGACCCCGCGACAAGACTCCCTATAAGGGTAATCAATGAAAGAGCATGGCACAACCTTTTCGCGCAACAGTTATTCATAAGACCTACCAATGAAGAGCTTGAATCCCACCGGCCAGAATTTACACTTATATCCAGTGATAACTTTGGGGCTATACCGCAGGAAGAGGACACAAGGACCGAGACATTCATTATAATAAACTTCAAGAAGAAACTGGTACTGATCGGATCGACATCATACGCTGGTGAGATCAAAAAAGCCATGTTCTCGATTATGAATTTCCTGCTGCCACAAAGAGGAGTCTTCCCGATGCATTGTTCTGCTAATGTCAGTTCTGAAGGCAATAGCGCGCTATTTTTCGGACTGTCAGGCACAGGCAAGACAACGCTCTCTGCAGATCCTGAACGGCGGCTGGTTGGAGACGATGAGCACGGCTGGTCAGACGATGGAATTTTCAATTTTGAAGGAGGATGCTATGCAAAGTGCATAAATCTGAAAAGAGAAAATGAGCCGCAGATATGGAATGCCATCAAGTTTGGTGCAGTAATGGAAAATGTCGTAGTAAATGGCGACACGCGCCAGCCCGACTTTGAAGACGGCAGCCTGACAGAAAATACAAGGGTTGCATATCCTCTGAGTTTTATAGAAGGCTCTGTCATACCGAGTATAGCAGGTCATCCAAAGACGATAATCTTTCTAACAGCTGATGCGTTCGGAGTAATGCCGCCGATAGCAAAGCTGACAAAAGAGGGTGCAATGTATCACTTTATGTCAGGCTACACTAGCAAGCTGGCCGGTACAGAGCGGGGCATAACCGAGCCGAAGGAGACATTCTCACAGTGCTTTGGTGCTCCTTTCATGCCTTTGCACGCAAAGGTATACGCCGACATGCTTGGCAAAAAGATAACCGAGCACAACACCAGGGTTTACCTGATAAATACCGGCTGGACAGGAGGACCATACGGAGTGGGCAAGAGAATGAACCTCAAGTATACAAGGTCGATGGTTACTGCCGCACTAAAGGGCGATCTGGAGAAAGTTCATTTTGTACATCACAATATCTTCAACTTGGCCATGCCGTCCTCGTGCCCAGGCGTTCCGGATGGCGTGCTTGACCCGCGAAGCACTTGGCCAGACAAAGACAAGTATGATGCGGCGGCAAAAAGACTTGCAATGCTATTTGTCAAAAACTTTGAGAAGTTTGGTGATATGCCTGTCGAGATAAAAAATGCCGGTCCGCACGTATAGCTGGCAGATTTTTGTCATCTGCCGTTCAACCAATATCAACTAGAAAAACAAAAAAAGAGAATAGGCAACAACAGATATCTGTCTCCTTATCATTTCCGGTAAAGTCGATAGAGGGACATAGAAAAGAAAGAAGTAGCCCGGAGCAGATTCGAACTGCTGTCTCCAGGTTTCTTCTCTTCTGAGATCCAGAGCCTGGAATCCCTAGCCCTCCCTTGGAGATTGGCCACTAGATTCGGCACCTGATTGATAATCACAAGCAGGCTCGACCGGGCTTTAACCGAGCTACATGATGGCTCTGCATGACCGATATTTGATTTTAGCGCTTTGTATTTACTTCCCTGATGACAAGCCCGTACTCAAGGTCGGCTCTTTTGCGCATATACGGAATGAGCCTATAGTGGATTGAGTAAATATTTTTATTTCTTACAACAATTCCTTTTATCAGTAAAGAAACAAATCCTCCTGCAACCTTTGACAGAGCCACACCATTTACCCTGCAAAACTCGTCTCTCTTTAGGTGATATTCCTTGAGGGTAAAGTAGGGCCTGTTTATGTCAAGCACAAGTGGCCAGACAACATTTTCCCAAACCATCCTCCTATTTTCAGTAGAAGATGCATGCTTGCCCTTCCTTTTGTGAAGTTGTTGTTCTTTGTCCTGCTCTGGTGCTTTGACTATCTCTTGGTCTTGTGGGCTCTTTAGCATGGACAGTGGCATACGTTTAAACTTCCGGGCTTTATAATTTATGTCGGCAGCGAGGTCTGATTGAAAGGAAGCGACCCAGTCAAGCAGGCATTGGATCAACTTACAAAGAAATGGAAAGTCCCGCCAGAAGTATATGACCTGCATTTGGGCAAAAGAGGAGATGTTATGGATAACCAAACTGAAGTCAATGGGGTCATATACCACATCCCGTACCTATCAACTGCGGGGCTTTACGTATTGTGGAAATGCCTCTGGCCTGAATGTCACAATTGCTGTGACAGGCAGGGAAGGCTTCCGCTTTCAAGGAGCGATATAGACACTATTGCAAAGAAACTTGGATACAAGTCAAAGTCAGAGTTTGTGGGTAATGAAACTGTAATTTCAAGCTGGCAGGAACAAGAGTCGCTTGGCAGTATCATTACTACTATTAGCATGATTTCGTTGAAGCGAAAAGCAGATGAGCAGGAGCAAGAAGATGGCACTCCGCTTCCATGCAGATTTCTGGACGGCAAAGGTTCATGCACACTTCATCCTGACAAGCCAGGTGTTTGCTGGCTCTATCCATTTGCATCGTGGACTGAATCTGACAGCAGAGGAAGGCCAAAGGTTCATGCATCCTTTCAGCTTACTGGTGACTGCCCCGGATTTTATCTTGACAATTCAGTTGAAAGCATGATGCCAGTCCTGCAGGAATATTCCAAAAAGATTTACAATTATAACATGGAGATCAGCAGGACAGTCAGAGAAAAATATGGATTTATCAATTTTGTCGATTTGGACAGCAAAGCAAGATGACTTTTACTGCTGCCAGGTGGAAACAACTCTGCCCCTCATTCTTAGAGCCGGCCGCTGCGGCAACTGAAAATATGCTTCTGAAACTTCTCAAAGCTTGGGAATGGTTTGTTGCGTGCAGAGCAGACCACTACAAACTTGCTCTTGACCAGCTGCTGCTTGATAAGAAATAGTTATTGTTCTTGCTCTGCAATTTAATTAGTGCTAAACCGGACAGATTGCAGCTTTGCCAAGGTTATGAACGCTTTATAAAAAAAGAAAAAGTAGAAACTTGACTGAATGCCTTTCTGCTTGTTGCAGGATAGGGATGAATCAGTGTCCAGCCTGTTGGAACCGTTTTTGCACTTCGTCCCAGTTTACGACATTCCACCATGCAGCCACATAATCTGCACGCCTGTTTTGATACTTTAGATAATATGCATGCTCCCATACGTCAAGACCCAACAGCGGTACAAGTTTCTCCGCCTTCCATTTTGTCCAGGGGCTTGTCTGGTTTGGCATTGTTATAAATTGAACAGAATTAGATCCTTTGTTGAAAACAAGCCAGCCCCATCCGCTCCCCTGAATAGCAACCGTATCTTTTGAGAACTTGTCCTTAAAGTCGTTAAAATTGCCAAACGCTTTTTTGATAGCGTTGCCAAGGTCCCCGGAGGGCTCACCGCCGCCACCTTTTTTCATACTCGTCCAGAATAATGCATGGTTGTTATATCCACCGCCGTGAAAGTTTACAGCTCCTCTTGCGCTTTCAGGTACTGTATCAATATTCTTCAGTATTTCAACAATATCGTTCTTATTCTGCCAGTCCGCCCCGAGTCCGCCAAGGGCCTTATTGAGGCCGTCGGTATATGCCTGATGGTGTTTTGTATGATGGATCTCCATAGTTTTTGCGTCTATGTGTGGCTCAAGTGCATCGTAGGGATAGGGTAGTGTGGGAAGTGTGAAATTTGCCATGCTACAAAAGCAGCGGCAGATGAATATATTGTTTTACAGCTGAGAGGTAATAATTGTTTAAGAATAACAATACATAATGGCTCTACCTTTCTGTTCACAGTTAGCTGAACTGGGCAGGGACTCTGGATAGGGAAATGGCATGGTCGTCAATCATTGTTCCAACTCCAAGATTTACATTTGAAATATTTATCTTGATGTCGTCTGCTTGAGACGGTGAAAGGTTGTAGTTTTTGGCAAGGTAGTTCCTTACTTGTGACTGTGGGTCAGCAATTTCAGTCAAGTTTGATGGGATGGATATGTCCAGAGTTTTTCCAATGAGTGACGAAGGAATCCTGCCAGTCGTATCATTTAGAATTGAAAAAGTGATCTTGTCAACCAAAATTTCATGGGGGAGGACATCAAGAGCATTGGCAGTATAAAATACCTGTACGTCAAGAGGGTCTGTCTGCCCGTTCTGCCCAATTGTTGCTCCTCCGCCAGAAAGCGATCCAATACTTCCTTCAAGCTGCACGCTAATTACTACAAACCCTTCTACAAGCTTGGTGTTGTTGCTGTTATCATCTCCAATAACCTGGTGTATATCATTACACACAAGGCTTGTGGCAGTCTGCGGTTGGAGGGTCCTCAGGATCGAGCTGCTTGCAGCACCGTCACTCACAACTGCATTCCATAGGATTTTGATTTGCGAGTCCTGTCTGTTAAAAATGCTAATATCTGTATCATAATGTCCTGGCCTAAGTGGGCCCTCATTCCCAAAAATAGTGCCACATTCAAATTTTGCAGTATATGTTATACTGCTAATCTGAGGGCTGCTGCTCTGCGCAGCAATGTCGCTGGAAGCGGCATCAGTAAAGGCTACAGACGCACCTGTTCTATTATTTACTTCAACTATTCTGGAAAAGATATCTGTTTGATATCCTGGAGGAGCTGACATTTGAGTCACCCTAAAGTTTCCTTCACGCAGTCCTGTTATCGTTATTACACCTGGTGTTGATCTGGCAGCATTGTCGCTGCCCGTATCTGAGACAGTATAGTTACCAGTCCCTGTAAACGGGTTTGGGATAATGAGATATGTTGAGCCGGCAAGCAACGACCCATTTTTTGAGACAGTGACTATAGTAAGTGAATGTTCTGAGCCTGAGGATACAGACGATGAGGAGAAAGAAGAGCTAGATTCACCAAGGACATTACTTCCTTGTGAACTCGGAGATTCCTGCCGCTGAATAGCAACAATAGTTGCAGATATGACAAGCACTGCTATTGCAGTAACAATTGCAAGAATCGCCTTTGTCGAAGCCACTCTTTGTCGCACCTTTGCTCCTGCCAGGCCTTTGTATCTTCAATAATTTATTTCATTAGTGGTATCAAAGATTAAATATAATTGACCATGCCTGATTCAGGTGCTAAAGGCCGCTAGGCAAAAAAAGGTTTTGGCATACATTTTTTCCTCCGCACTGCTTTCGTCACTTGTTCTTCTTGCATTGCAGATATCAATGGATCAAAAGGCATACGCAGACGGCTTATCAATGGAGATTCTGCCTCCTGCAAGTGTGGGCGACAGAGTTGCACAGCTTTTCGTCAAAGTAAACCCGCCTATCCTGACAAGTGAAAGCCGACAGAATGCCTATATGCAGTTTAGATTATTTGATGCCAAGACCAACAATACAATATCATGGACTACTTATCACATTACCGTAACAAAGGGAATAGCCAGTGGCGGCACACCTTTGCTGGATGATTTTTTCCAGGCACAGAATGGATTACTGACACTCAAGATAGAACCGTCCAATCAGACAGTACAGGTGCAGGGAAACCAGGAGCCATTTCTGAATGCATGGGTAGCAGACCCGGGAGGCAACATAAATGTGTCAGG
>JAJPHM010000044.1 GCA_021325295.1 Nitrososphaeraceae archaeon | reverse complement strand
TTGCATCTGCATCTGGCAGGCAAGCATGATGCAAAGCCTTCTCATGAAGAGCTAAAAGACTGGCTGCATAGCGGTCAGGTAGACGTGCTGAGGATGAATAAATAAGCCGTCAACAGTAGCCTTCAAGGCCCTTCTGTCATCTGTTTGCTTACCTGCTCTGCTATTTTTCTTTAGTTATCTAGCGGCTGCGTTGTAAATTCTGCAGCATCGCCACAATCCCTGAATATTTCGTGGGACGGTAGCCCATTCCAATAAATTGAGAAATCATTTGCTCTTGGTCGTGCAATGCCTTGTGTGGATCATTTGGATGCAAGGCTACTCTAACGAATGGAGGCTTCTTCTTTACCAAGCGCGTAAATTGCCTCTTGCATCTGTCGATATTTCCAATATTTTTGGCTGGATGTCCTGTCGAATCCCAGTTCAGAACCTTTGAAACTTTTACTCTTCTCCAATCCCTTTTTGATATCAGTATATATTTTTCCTGCTCTTCAGCAAGTACAAAGCCAAGTTTTGCAAGCACCTCAATTGAGACTCTATTGAGCTTCCATGCAGGTGGTATGAACACCTTCGGCGCTATTCCAATCTCCATAAATATTTCAAGAGCGGCCCTGGCTTCTTCTTCTGCGACCCTTTTTGTTATAGTATGAAAGTCGTCAAACTTGCCACTCTTGTCTTGGTGATACAATCCATGCAATACGACCTCTGCCTTCAACGACTTGATCCTTTCCACAAAATCCGGAAATCTCGGAAGATCTTGCCGTTCGTTGAAAAATGGAATAAGGGCAATATTGTATGGTATGCTCATGTTTTCAAGCTCGTTGGCTAGCCTGAATACTCTTGGAGCCAGTGCAGGGCATGCATCATGCACGGTGACGACCAAAGCTTTGACATTGCTGCCGCCTTTTGGAAAAGACATTTCCACTCCGGTCATTTCCTTCCCTTCAAGACCTATAAGCACAAGCACCAAAAGCTCTGTCAGACTCTTCTACCATCTTCAGAAAATTATTGCTCGACTACCTGTTATCTTGAAACTTGGCCTTTTCATGCATATGTTTGGCTATGTTGACAATAATAGAAAATATCTGGTTAGGTAATAGTTATTGGCACTGGAGAATAAAAATAAATTAAGAATACTTGGCTGGTAAATGATCAGGACAAGCGATTCGAGAAAGCTCTTCCTGTCCTGAATGCTATGACTCTGGCTGATGATCTATCTCTTGCTCCTCGCCGGTTTATTTCGGTGTTTTGGGGCTGCGAAGTTCCTCGCTCGTCTACAATCTCGACTTTTACAGTATCTTTAAACCTTGATTTTATCATATTTCCCATCAACCTTGCCATCGTCATATCTCCATCTCCTATTCTGACCAGCTTTTTTCCTGCGGAAATCCCTGCAAGAACTGCCGAAATCTGCTCTATTGCATCTTCCGGTGAAGATTCGACAACGCTTTCAATTTCGTTTTGCAGATAGATTATTGATATTCCAATCCTCTTTCCTGGGTCTATTCCAACAGTCAGCATATCATCAGCATATGTGCCGGCTATGCCTTTGAGGATTTTTGCCTTTGTTATGGCGGGGTATTTATCAAATTCTGTGTCCAGCATGACATTTTTCTGTTGAAGTATCTTTGCTTCGTCCTTTGTGGTAATGATCACCTTGGCATCAGATGCTGCCGCTTCTTCAGGCGACAGCGAGTCAAACTGCATGTCCATCAATCTCAACGCGGCTGTGATTTTATAATATGGTCGACCGTGAAGTGTTGCCACCGTGACCCTGTGCTGTAACGGTTCGCCTATCAGGGGCGTTCCATCATCTTACACTCGGTAAAAATTCCTTTTAAACTTTTTGGGTGACGGTTCCAACCAACAGGTTCATCTGAACCAGACATCGATTGAGTTATCATGAGTTAGGTCGTAAGGCTCAATATAGCCTGTGCCATGTCGCCTTTTGATTCAGTCAAAGCCTGAATTGCCCTTTCTTTTGACACTCCTGCCTGCTGCATCACAAGCGCAATGTCTTCTTCTTTGAGTGAAGGTGTCTCTCGTTGCCTCTCCTCAATGCTGCTGGCAACAACCTGAAAAATGGTGCTATCTTTCCCCTTCATTTCTACCACTTGAGGGTGTACCAGGTACAGCTCCTTGGTTTCGGTTTTTATTATGACTTCTTCGATATTGCCAAGGTCTCTCATTTCAAGGCCCATCTTGTCAAGCATGCGCCTCATTTCACGATTGCCGCCACGCATCATACGATTTCTTACTCTGTTCTACTTTTTAATCCTTCTCTGACCTTTACCGCTACTCCCTTTTGATAATCCCGCATGAGTGTCGAGTCAACAAGGGCTATTCCTACTGCAAGCACCCTGTTATCTTTTGAAATCACTGCAACATCTGACCCTGCGTGTACATTTGGACCACACCATTCCACATGCCTGCAGAAAAGTGACCTACCTTCACTGATAAACGGCTCTGCTTCCTGCATCGGAATAACGCAATTATTCAAAAATTGCTTGCTGGTCGAAAGAAAGTATTTGGCCCCATGAATTGTGAGTGCAAGTCCTCCGTCCGTTCTTAGTGTAGCTGCAAGGCAAGAACCTATACTAAAGTTCTTTATCCTGCCTGTTCTTCTTGAATATTCAAACTGGAGTTCCGGTTCTGACGCTAGTGCTGATGATGTTCCATGCCCAAAGATCACATCTACATGATGGGCTATTTTGTCTCGAGGGTCCAGTGGAAGTGGCTTCATGGTTTGCCTGCACTTTTTCGGCTTTTCGAAATAACTTCATTCTGCCGGTAAGATAAAGATAGCTTACCGCTTCTAACTATATAGCCAGAGCTGTGAATATATAGAATCGTACAGTCAGATATTGGCATGAATAGTCAGGAATTCCGTGCAGGCGATCAGGACCCTCAGGAAGAGACAAGAAAGATCCAGTATACAGGTGGTTCTTCATACATTGTTTCCCTACCAAAAAAATGGATACAGGAAATGGGAATAAAGCAGGGAGACTACGTCACAATTGCAAGGCAGGAAAATTCTGCCCTCCAGATCCTGCCTTCCACCAAGCGTATATCCAGAGAGCAGAAAGAGGCAGTAATTGAGGTTATGAAGAACAACAATCCATATTTCCTCGCCCGCAAGTTGATTGCAATCTATTTCCTCGGATTCAATGTCATAAACGTCATACCGAGAGAAGGCCGGCTTTTGCCAGAACAGAGGGAAGTTATCAAGGATGTTGTAAGACGTATACTTATGGGCACTGAAATAATCGCAGATTCTGCGGGCGGTATTACTCTTCAGGTTCTAATCAATCTGCATGATCTCTCGGTAGACGCTGCATTCAAGAGGATGTTGCTGATAGCAAAATCTATGCACAGGGATACAATATTGTCTTTGAAGGAAAACAACGTCGAGCTGGCAAAAGAGGTTGTCAAGTCAGACGATGAAGTTGACAGGTTCAGCTTTTACATTATTAGGCAACTCAAAATAGCCATAAAAAATGACTACCTTTTGAAAGAGATAGGTCTGAGGGAATCCAGAAACTGTCTGGGTTACAGACTTATCGCTAAGTCGGTTGAGAGGGTAGCCGATCACTCCACAGTTATTGCCAGGGATATTATAGATATGCAAAAACCACTCAACAAGGACGTTGTAGAAAGGATCGAAGTAATGAGCAATTTCGCTCTGGAGGTACTAGATGATGCTTGTCTCTCAATGTTCAAGCAAGACTATAACGCTGCCGATATGGCCATCGAGAAGGCCCGCAAAATAGATGCTTTGGAAAAGTCTGTATTGCAGACACTGAACAAATTGCATCACATCAATGAGCTTTACAGAGTCAAGATGATTACAGAAAATATACGACGTGTTGCGGAATATGCCAGCGATATTGCAGAAATTGTCTTGAATATGACTGTGCAGCAGATTCTGAAGAGGTAGGGCAGAATCTCTCTGACATGCAAGATATTCGACTCTTTCTGGCTGCATTCTCACTGACAATGCATGTATGTCAACTTGAATGTCTCTGACAAAGTTATAAAGAAGACTTTTGTAATTCATTTATCCGACTCATTAAAGGCAGAAAACAGGCAATCGCCGAGGCATATGGCAAATCAGCTGCAGCAAAGCACTCTCTGTATTGCGTTTCAGGGGAGGAGCTAGCCAAAAGCTACAGGCCGTTTATTGGCATTGTTGAAGGAAAGGTCAAGAACGGCGGCAGCTCAAAGATTCTCACCAATGTTGAAAACGAGATAGTTGGACCGGTAAAGGAACTCATCAAGGCTGGTGCAGATATCCGGCACATAGATAGAGAATTTCTCAAAAGGTGTGTCATATACGATGACAGCATTGCATACTTTTCAATAGTTGAGCCCGTAGTCGACGGCAAGCCACTTCAGACTGTGGACGATGCTGAAGGTGACGACTTGTGGATAGCCTCGTCTGATGCGCATGTAGTTCAAGCTGCCAAAAATCAGTTTATGCGTGACTGGGATGCCGCAGTTCTAGCTAATGACAGATTGAATGAACTAGAAAAGGGCGAAGAGATTGAGGAGAGCAGAATTATAAAAAATAACGACGAAGCCATAAGGATATACAAGTGGGTAGCCAAATCTGCGACAAAAGAAGTAATGTATTTGCTCCCGTCAGCAAGGGCCCTCATCAGAGTTTTCTCATCAGGAATTATCAATTACCTCGGTGAGGCCTCAAAAAAGGGTGCTAAAGTGCGAATACTCTGCCCGGTAAATAACGAGAACTTGGGTATAGTAGGCAAAATCAGAGAATCTTCCAGTAGCATAGAAATCAGGGACCACGAACCACTGTTTACCACTGTGCTGATTTCAGACAGAAAACATGTTTTCACTTCTGAGCTGAGAAATGATACCGCGTTTGATCTGAGGTCAGCTTTGAGCTTCTCCAAATATTCAAACAGCGTGCCGACCGTCCAATCATACATTACCCTCTTTGAATCGCTATGGAGGCAAAAGCAGCTATATGAACAGTTGAAGGAGATGGACAAGATAAAGGAGGAGTTTATCAATGTGGCAGCTCATGAGCTGCGCACTCCGATTCTTCCGCTTCTTCTCACCGCAGAGAGCCTAGCTGATGAGGTCACAGATAAGAGGCTGAAGGAAAGAATAGATATTATTGCGAGGAACGCAAGGCGCCTCAACAGGCTCACAAACGATATCCTTGATATAAGCCGGATCGAGAGCAATTCGTTTGTGCTGCAGAAGGAAAAGGTGGATCTGGGTAAGCTTTTGGCTGATGCGGTAAGAGACGCAAGACACCGAGCGATATCAAAGCCTGACCTGAAAATTGAGCTTGATCTCCATCTACCAACCACCAATCTGGAAATATTGATCGACAGCCAAAGGATCAATCAGGTTCTAACTAACTTACTTGAAAATTCGATCAACTTTACTGATTCTGGCAGCATAACTGTGGTTGTGAGCCAGAGCGGCGACCTGAAAGACGCAATAGAGGTAAAAATAAAGGATACAGGGAAAGGAATAGACGAATCAATTAGGGACAAGCTATTCCAGAAATTTGTGACCAAATCAAACAGGCAAAAGGGAACAGGGATTGGTCTTTTTCTGTGCAAAAAGATCATAGAAGCACATGGGGGCACAATACACGGCGAAAATAATAGCGACGGCGGAGCTACCTTTTCGTTTACACTTCCCGTCATTTCTGTCTGAGTTCCATATTTATTGGTCATGAAGGTTGAATGTTGCTGGCCGGTTTCTTGCTTACTGACCTGCAAGGTTGCAGAACAGTTAATTAACAAGTTGTACCTATCTGGCGTGCCGGAGAGTTCAATTCAGGCTATGTCGATTTCACAATTCTACTGCGAGCTTTGCGGCCGCCAGACCTCGGAAAAAAAGGCGGTGGTTATCGACGGCTCTATCTTTAATGTGTGCTTGTCCTGCTCAAAGCATGGCAAACCCTACAAGGCTGCACCTGTAGCGCAGAAAAAAAAGACCGTACAGTCAAAAAGACATGACAACAAGATTACAATGGCTGATGAAACCATATTGTCCCCACAATTTCCTGCGCTTATAAGAGAGGCAAGGATGAAGAAAGGGCTAACGCATGAACAACTTGGGGCAAGAATGCTTGAAAAAGCCGGCCTTTTAAGAAAGTTTGAAACAGGTGCATTAAAGCCTGATGAGGCAATGGCAAAGAAATTAGAGAGATTTCTTGGAATAAAGCTGTATACGAGCATAAGCGACGATTCAGCCAAGGACGCCGAGTAGGTCTGCTGGGATGCCAGCCGGTATCAATCTCACCAAAGCAATTCTTATCACCTATCCTGAAGACCAGGCAGTAAAGGAGGCAATCTCACTTGCAGATGCGGCACACTACTCGGTTGCAAAGATAGTTACTCAGAAGCACATTACAAAGTCAAAGTACGGAATTGGAGCAGGCAAGGCACAAGAGGTAAAGGAGATGGTTGAAACTGTAAAGCCAGAGGTCATTATCTTTGACGAGGTGCTCAAACCTACACAGATGTACAACCTTGCCAGCCTTTGCAAGGTTGGCGTGATTGATAGAGAGCGGCTGATACTGGACATATTTGAAAAGAGAGCAAGCACAGCAGAATCAAGGACACAGATCAAGCTTGCCCAGCTCAGATACGAAATGGCTCGTGCACGTGAAAAAGTCAGACTGGCGAAGCGAGGCGAGCAGCCCGGATTTTTTGGACTTGGCAAGTATCAGGCCGACGTCTATTTTCTCGACATCAAAAGACGGGCGTCGATTCTAAAGAAAAAACTGGAAAGTGAAGAGACTCGGAGGAGGCTTTACAGGATACACCGTACAAAGGAAGGCTTACCGACAATCTCGCTGGCAGGATATACTTCGGCCGGCAAGACTACGCTATTTAATACCCTTGTCAATGAGTCAAAGGCTACAGGACAAGGGGTATTTACCACACTGTCCACCTCTACAAGATCAGTTAACTTTAACGGCAAAAGGGCTTTACTTCTAGATACAGTTGGGTTCATAAGCAAACTTCCTGCATATATGATTGATGCATTCAAATCTACGTTAGATGAGCTGGCTTATGCGGATCTGGTTCTACTGGTTTTGGATGCAAGTGAATCGGTGGAGGAGATATCGAGAAAGCTTGCAAGCTCGCTGCAGGTAATAAATGAATTTGAAGTCCCGGAAACAAGAATCATTTATCTTTTGAATAAAGTAGATCTGATTTCAGCAGAGGATGCTTTAGAAAAGGCTGCAACTGCAGGAATCGTCATATCAAAGCGAGTTCTGCCAATCTCTGCCAAGACCGGCTTCAACATAGAATCTCTGAAACGATTTGTCAGTGCGATGGTATTTGAGAACCCGAGGCCGCATGGTGTACAGTCAGATGCACATAGATGTACATATACTGAGCAACAGCCAGCAGGACAAGAAAGTGTATGAAAGGGAATAAAGATGACGGCAAGAGAAAAGGCGGCCTGCAGGTTTCTGTGCTAAGAATAGGCTACAGACCTGTGAGAGACGATCGTATGACTACACACGCAGCTCTTGTCTCGAGGGCATTTGGGGCAGAATGTATCTACATGACAGAGGTGGACCCATCCATTAAAGACACTATTGACAGCGTCTGCACCAGGTGGGGAAGGCAGGAGTTCAGAGTAAAGATTGTAAAGAGCTGGAAAGACTTGGCGCGGCGCTGGAAAACAGAAAATCCTTCCGGCAAGGTTGTTCATCTTACCATGTACGGCATCAATATTAACGAAGCAATTGACCAGTTGAAGAACGAGAGCACCATTCTTGTGGTCATAGGCGCTGAGAAAGTTCCAAGAGAAGCCTTTGACATTGCAGACTTTAATATTGCGATAGGCAACCAGCCTCATTCCGAGGTGGCAGCGCTGGCTGTCTTTCTTGATAGAATTTTTGGCGGAGAAGAACTGGCCAAGAATTTTTCTGATGCAAGGCTTAGGATTATTCCAACTCCAATTGGAAAGAAAGTATCTGAAGTTACTCCCGATAATAGCGGCTAGCCTTTTTTTATCTCGTTGCCTGAATCAATAGTAACTTTTAATTGTGGTGGCCAAGCACAGGTAGCTGTGGCTACATGAAATAAGGTAATGGTTCATGTGCCTGACTCGTGATGACACTAACCTGCACCGATCGCCTATTCAGCGAGATGAGGAAATGCACCTCGGCTGAGACACACATCAGTAGAAAACCCCGGACTGCATTTACTGATGAACCAATATACAGATGGCGGCATACTGTGACAACTCACTAACCTGCCTCTAATCAGATTTGTGTGTCTAGGTGCATCACATTTTGTCATATTGTACTAGCTCTGGTTCATCAAAGATATTATTGCTTTTGCTGGTTCAGAGCTTCCAAAAAGTATTGATGATGCATTTTTGCGCCTGCCCGGGTTAAGGCGCAGGATATTCAGGTCCTCGCCCACTAGAATTTCTATATGTATAGATTTCCTTGTGACTAGGGCATTCTTTATCGCAACTTTCGTTCCCATGAGTCCATCGGGATGGGTCTTTGGGTCAAGATAGGTCAGCCGGATGACTGATTCAATGAAAGAATTAAGAGATGCAAAGAGCATCTCGGCATCAACCCTGCTAGATACAATTTCTTCTGATGTTTGGTCTTGCTCCTTTTCATGGTTTGTCTTAAGCACTCCCCACCTGACCCTGCTCTCAGCAGTTGATGCCATGCTATCAAAGCTCTTCACAAATTCTGCAAAAATAGATTCCATGGTAACATCTATAACATGCTCATTTAACCTGACAAACTGAGATGTAATCCTCTGGTCAGTAAATTCTACGCCTCGATATTTGACATACAGTACCGGCTGAGCATATTTCACTACATGTGCTTCTGATCCTTCTATCATACTTATCATGCTAAGAAAAGAGTTTTTGGAGACCTTATTTTTCAGAGGAGAATTCAATTTAGAAATTATCATAAGCCTCAGCAGGTCCCTTAGGAAATCATCGGCATACTTTGGAAAACCTGCAAAGTCATAACGCACTTCCTCGATTACCAATGCTGGGCAGGAAACTTGAAAGAAGCACATGATTTATCTTTTCCCGTAGAATGCCAATCTGATGAAAGAATGCAATAGCATCAGCCATCAAAATAGAAGATTGGTGTCAAAGCAAGTGCAATAGGGCATTACCAAAAGCCAGATGGCCGTAAAATCAGTTAAGTAAATTAAAGAACAGCGACAAATGCTTCATTACCAGATTGCCTGAAAAAGACGATTTTATGTACATGCCTTCTGAGCAGCATGCAACGGCAAGCAATATCTCTCGTTTTATGAAAAAATATGGCATAACCGACTATGCAGAACTGGTTGACAGGTCAACCAGGGACATGGAATGGTACTGGAATGCAATAAACGAGGACATGGGTCTTGAATGGTTCCGAAAATATGACAGTGTTTACGATAATCCAGACCAAATTTACAAGACAAGATGGTTTCTAAACGGCAGGTGCAATATAGTGAGCAACGCAATAGACAGGCATGCCAAGAAATCGCCCGACAAGCTTGCGTATATTTTCGAAAACGAACAAGGCATTGAAACCAAAGTTTCCTATAGCGACCTTGATGCTAAAGTAACAGCCCTAGCTGGAGCGCTGATTGATACGGGTGTCAGGAAAGGAGATGCCATCGGGATATATATGCCCATGATCCCGGAAGCATTTTTTGCAATTTTTGCCTGTTCAAAGATAGGCGCAGTTCATGTAACTGTATTTTCAGGATTTGGAGAACAGGCACTGCATTCCCGGCTTGCAGACTCGAAGGCAAAGCTTCTGATAACATCTGACAGGATAAGTCGTCGATCCACAGAGATTGATCTCAGTAAGCGCTGGCTGAAAGCTATTGAAGGAACGTATGTCTCCAAAGTTGTAGTGGCGGCAAAAGGTGGAGTCAGAGACAGTCTTCAAAACATGCAGGCCAAAACTGGAGTAGATATCACAACTTATGAAGAATTTGCTTGGCGCGGCCGCGGCAAGCTTTGCATGACAGAGCCCATGGATTCGGAGGACCCACTCTTTATTCTATATACATCAGGTACAACCGGTCAACCAAAAGGAACAGTTCAGGTTCATGGAGGATTTACTGTGATAGCGGCACAACAGGCTGCATATCTTGTGGATATGCGACCAGATGATACGCTCTTCTGGTATGCAGATATTGGCTGGATAACTGGCCAGACTTGGGTAGTATACGGAAGCCCAATAGCTGGAGGAACAGCAGTTGTTTATGACGGTGCAGTAGATTATCCTGCGCCTGACAGGTGGTGTCATTTGATAGACAGACACAGAGTTACAATCTTTGGCATTGCCCCCACAGCTATACGTATGTTTATGAAATACAACGTCGAGCCATCACTCCATGACCTTTCTTCGTTGAGAATCTTGGCTACAACAGGGGAACCAATAAACAAGGAGGCATGGATATGGTATTTTGAGAAGGTCGGCAATAAGAAGTGCCCTGTTATCAACCTCTCAGGCGGGACAGAAGCTGGCGGAGCAATACTTAGTGCTGTGCCAATAATGCCGCTAAAACCATGTACCGTGGGCTGTCCTGTTCCGGGGTTTGATGCGGATATCTTTGATGAATTCGGAAACAAAGTCAGCGAAGGCGAAGGATACCTTGTCATAAAGAAGCCTTGGCCATCTATGACAAGAGGGTTGCTCAATAATCATTCAAAGTTCATTGAAACATACTGGTCTAAATTCAGAGGCATCTGGTACCATGGGGATATCGTTCTTCTCGATTCCAGCGGACTGTGGTATATGCGCGGCAGAGCTGACGACGTAATAAAATGCTCCGGGCACAGAATAGGGACTGCAGAAATAGAATCAGCCATCGCAGCACACCATGCTGTGGCAGAAGCGGTAGCAGTAGGTGTTCCAGACAATTTGAGGGGAGAAGCTATAGTGGCATGTGTTGTCTTGAAAGAGAGCTGCACACTGAATAGGGAAGTCCTTGAAAAAGAGATATCCTCGCTTGTTGAGTCAGCTGTTGGCACTTTTGCACGACCTCAGATAAGATTCACGGCCGATCTTCCCCGAACAAGGACAGGCAAGATTATTCGAAGGCTTGTAAGAGCTAAAATTGCAGGCGATGACCTCAGTCAGGAAGATCTGTCATCAGTTGACAATCCCTCGTCTCTTGAGAGGATCTAGACACCCGGCAAAGATGAAAAAAATCATGGTTTGATATGCAAACAAGCTCCATTTCTGATTTGCTTGTTAAATTGAACGACCTTTACTTTATTAAACCTCATTTATCTGTCATGTATGGAAAATGTTGCCAGCTGCAGAAAAGAAAGCAAGTGATACAGCAGCTCAGGAAACTCATGAAAAGAAATTTGAACTTCCCGGAAGCAAGCCTCATTATGCACCATCCTTGCCCTTTACAATCACCCATATGCGCCTGTTCATAGAACCGGACTTTTCTTCAGGCACCATAAACTGCAAGCAGTCGCTACGCATTTCAGTTTTACGCGACATAACGGATAACGAAATCCGCCTTGATGCATCTGAGCTTCAGATAGACTCTGTGTCAAGTTTGTATGGCAAAGATACTCATGCCCTCTCCTTTCACACCCGTGATGACAAGTTGATTATCAAACTTTCAGGAAAAGACATACAGAAAGAGAAACTGCTTGAAGGTCAAACCTTGGAAATTATGATATCCTATTCGGCAAAGCCAAGGAAAGGTTTTCATTTTATCAGGCCCGACGAAGGATATCCAAGAAAACAGATTCAGGCTTGGACACAGGGAGAAACTACTGAATCAAGATTTTGGTTTCCATGCATCGATCATCCGCAGGTAAAATTTTCAAGTGAGATTTCGATTGCAGTGCCGCACGAGTTTATTGCTATCTCAAATGGGACTCTTGTAAATACAGAGCAGATTGCAGACAAAAAAGATCAGATCATCGAAAGCACAAGTGGAGTAAAAGGGAAAAAGAAGATATACACATGGTCAGAACCTGCTCCGCATCCTGCATATCTCACATCAGTTGTAATAGGCAGGTTTGAAGAAATGAAAGAAGAATATCGCAGTAGCCTGATGCTCTATTATTATTTTCCGGAAGAGAGAAAAACCGATGCGCCAAGGTCGTTTGAACATACAAAAGAAATGTTAAGGTTCTTTGAAGAATATCTCGGGGTTAGCTATCCTTATACCAAGTATTCCCAAGTGACTGTCGAGGATTTTGTATATGGTGGGATGGAGAACTCTAGCTGTACCACGCTCACCTCTGATACGATTCATGATAAAAGAGCTCATCTTGATTTTACAAGCGACCACCTTATCTCGCACGAGCTGGCGCACCAGTGGTTCGGTGACCTTGTGACTTGCCGTGATTGGCAGCACATCTGGCTCAACGAGGGATTTGCAACATACTGCGAAGCCCTGTATTGGGAAGCAAGCAGAGGAGCAGACGAATTTCTATACTATGTAATGCAAACTGCAGACGACTATTTTGAAGAGGCCAGTAACAGATATACCAGGCCCATAGTAACAAATGTCTACAAGCATCCAGATGATCTATTTGATAGACATTCATACGAAAAAGGAGGGTGTGTTCTTCATATGCTGCGCCATCTTGTTGGAGACAAGTACTTTAGGAGGGCACTCAAGACGTATCTTCAGAGGTACTCCAACGGCACCACCGAAACAGACGATTTGCGCAAAATAATGGAATTAGAATCTGGCACAAGCCTGCAGCAGTTCTTTGACCAGTGGATCTTTGCGGCAGGGCATCCTGAACTCAAGGTAGAGTTCTCTGAGGACTCGAATTCTTCAAATGGCAAAGTAGCCAAGGTAAAGATTGAACAGGTTCAATCCGGACGCCTGTTTGAATTCTGCTTGGACATAAAGATGGTTCTGTCGGGGGACAGCCTTGGTGAAAATGAACAGACTTTTGTACTTCGGATATCTGACAAAGAAACTATGTTTCATATTCCTGTACATAAGGGCTTTAGCGTAAAGTGGTTCTCCATAGATCCGCTGTTTAAGGTGTTGAGAAAGATCTCCTTAAAGATACCAAAAGAGATGCTTGTCTTCCAGTTACAAAATGGAAGCACTGTAGTGGAGCGAGTTGAAGCTGCCCGTGCTCTCAAAGAGTACTCTTCTGATGACGTGGTGGAGGCACTTGAGCAGGCTGTACTTGAAGACAAGTTCTGGGGAGTATCAGCAGAAGCAGCCAAGACACTTGGATCTATCAAGACAGACTCTGCACTTGAGGCATTGAAAAAATGCCTTTCTGCTGCAAGCCATCCAAAGATAAGAAGAGCTCTAGTCAAAACGTCGGCCGAATTTAAAGGAAGAAAGGAAGTACTAGCCATACTCGAGGCCATTCTATTGAATGATGGTAGCTATTTTGTTCAGAGCGAAGCAGCCACAGCAATGGGTAAAACAAAATATGCCGAGGTCATTCCTGTCCTGAAAAAAGCTATTGATATACCAAGCTTTCAGGATGTGGTAGCCCAGGGGGCAATAGCAGGTCTGAAAGAATTCCAGGAAAACAGGGAAATTGCAACACTCCTTATCGAAAAAAGCATGTATGGAAACCCCACCAGAATAAGAGAGGCTGCAGCTTTTGCGCTTGGAAAATTCGCCAATGGAAATGCGGTAGTGGTTGACCATCTGAAGACCCTTCTTTTCGATAAATGGTTCCGAGTTAGGATTAATGCATGTAGGGCATTTGCTGACGCAGAGGACATGAAAGCCATAGCAGACATGACTGTGGTCGCAGAGCATGACTTGGATCATAGAGTAAGGAGAGTCGCGGAAGAATGCATAAACTTAATCAGAGATGCTTCAACAAAACCTAAGGAACTGTCTTATCTGAGAGAGGAGATGGATAGGATAAAGTCAAAGAACTTGGAGATTGTCCAAAAGATGGACAGGCTTGAAAGACAGATCCGGTAGGCGACAATCGCTCCTTTACAACATTTCAGTCGAGAGCATAAATTCTCTGGATCTTCCAATCTACAAATGCAAACCAAAATATCAGTCATGAGCAGGCAATGTTAGCTGAAAAAAGAAAATAATGACAGCACTTTAAAGGGATGAAGATGGAGGCGCAGCCTTCAAATTGACATAGGCCATTCAAATCTTCACCCTGTCCAGTGTTTCTTTTATCCAATCTACGAATCTGTGGTACGATTCGATGCCCTTGGGTGTAAGCTTTATTCTCTCTATTCCATCTTCGTCAACGCTTGACGCTACAAGCTCGTGTTTTATTAGCCATTCAAGGTATTCCATGAAGCGTGGATAATTGACACCGACAAGCATCTGGATATTGGTCTTTTTCATTGAGGAGCCGTTGCTGTACATTATATCTAGGAAACGAGCCACCACGTATAGGTCAGGCTTTTCCAACAAAATCACAAACTGTCCAAGAAATCGTGTTTTTGCTGCTCAAAGACTCTTTTCTGTTCTTCAAACTTTGATATCTCTTGATCATAGATCCTCTTTGTCCAGTATCTGAAGTATAGCCAAACAAGGACTCCGGCGATTATGGCCACTACAGGATTTTTGGCTATAACGCCTGCAATAACAAACGCAACGGCACCGAAGAGGAGGGAATCCTGTTTTCTGTTTCTTATTAATTGGGGAAGCAATGCCATAATCCTGTCTGCTGTAGAGAGCGCATTCTCCGTTATCCCTTGACCATTGGCCTTTGTTGCGGCATCTATCTTGTTTTTCATTTCAGTTACCATTGAGGATAATGACTTTAGCCGTGAATCATGCTTTCGCTTTAACAAGAAATATGTTGCAAAGCCGCTTACAAGCGCTGCAATAAGAGCACTACCTCCAGCAATTGCAAATGCAATCACCAATTTGGATGGCGGATTAGTCATGGTTGGATTTGGTTGTTGAAAGTATTCATATAGATGGCCCTGTACGATTTGGAAAACTAGGGAAATTACTCCAACCAGCAAGAACAGAAGGCTTGCTGTCAAGAATGAACTGGCCAGCCTCACCCGACGCTCTCGTCTTTGAAGACGTACCAACCACCTATCTGAGCTTTCAACAATTGCAGCGAGGCTTGACTGTATTTGTTGATGTCTGTTTGGATCAGTGTTTTCCATATATCAAAAAAAAGTCGTCGGCTACTTAAGTAAAACGTGTTGTCAATACGTATCGCTGATACGTAACCTTTACTTGTAAATTAATATCATCGCATGCGAATAACACAGTGCGGGCATTATATATCGCCAACCAATTAATGGGAAATGTGGAGAGGTTAGATATCGCCCTCATTGCGTAACAATCAATATGACACAAACATTGTCTCATGCAGTTATTTTTAGTTATGGATGTAGTTTAACATGATGCAATACCAAAGCTGAAACGCAGTTGCAAAAGCATTTAGACATAAGAACAATCACTATGTCTGCTTTAGATATATCTTCAGACCAAAGCTTATGATAAATTATACATGGAGTGGAAGCTTAACTACAATGCTCTCAATATCGAAATAAATTTTCGCAATTGCATTTTAGGGATAGTTTTTATAAAATTGTTCTCAATCATTAATGCAATCTAGATATACTATCTTCGGTCGAGATGCAGCGCTACTCTGAGTATGGTCGATGAAATTCGGCTCGGGACGATCATAATGGGAGGAACACTGGTAGCGGTTCTAGGGATAGCATTAATCATGACTAAAGCAGCTACCAGCGATAATCCATTAGGAAACGATGCCAAGATCAATCTTGCTATCCCCGGTTCAATACTTATGCAGCCCCCAGAGGCACATGCACAGGATTCAACCACAAAGGTACAGCAAATGAATCCTGAACAAGTACTGGCATATTCATATAATCAGAGTGCTACGGAAGAAATAGTCAGGTGTCTTGGAAATAATGAAAATATGAGCCATCTTATGTGTGACTATACCATGCCCCTGCTGGTAAAGAGCTGTGCAGACCCTGCTTCCTATGTCGAAGCATGTGCAAATCCATTATTAAAGAAGTATTCGCCTAATTAACTACATGTAGATTATGCAAATTTGAAAGACGCGTTAGTATCTAGTTATTTAATCTCTGAATCTTTATGTAGAAACAGGTACAGACTGCACCTTATAAGTTGGCGCCAATAGTTATTGTGCCATGACCTTGCAGGAGCAACAGCAGCACCATAAGGATATGCAGAATAGTGAGAGTACCAAATCCACATTTTCGCTAGAAAAAGTAGCAGAATTAACAGAGGTTTTGGCTCAAAAGACCGAATCTGCAATAAATCAAATTGAGCGTATAAATGGTGAAACTCAAGTTCTTTCAATAAATGCTCTGATAGAGGCAAGCAGAGCTGGAGAAGTAGGCAAGACGTTTAGTGTTGTAGCTGAAGAAATGAGCAAGCTATCCAAGAAAATCGAAGATACTACTGAAAATTTGAAACATGAAAGTCTTGGTACTATCGCAGAGATGAAGGAGATTATCAAAAAGCAGATTACAAGTATTAGAGGCGTAAGACTTTCTGATCTGGCACTTACCAATATCGACTTGATCGATAGAAGTTTGTACGAACGCTCATGTGATGTACGTTGGTGGGCAAAAGACACAAGTCTTGTGAATGCCCTCGCTGGCCAAAACAAAGACAGTATTGATTATGCTTCGCGCAGACTGGGAGTCATACTTGATTCATATACAGTATACTTTGACCTTGTGTTATGCGATCTGTCAGGTAATGTCATAGCTAATGGCAAACCTGATCAATATGCATCTGTGGGCAAAAACCAAATCGAAACCGCTTGGTTTCGCTCTGCAGTTGAGTCAAATTCGGAAAATTCATTTGGTTTTCAGTCTGTTCATAGATGCTCACTTGTCAATAACCAGTTTGCCATTGTATTTTCAAGTGCTATTTTAAACGAGGAGGGAAAAGTATGCGGGGTTCTTGGCGTGATCTTCAACTGGGAAGCTCTAGCCCAGAAAATAATTGAAAATACTCCAATCAGTGATGAAGAAAAGGCCAATACGCGAATATGCATAGTAGACAACGACGGCTTGTTGCTTGCAGATTCTCGCAAAAAAGTACTGGAAGGTCATATTGAGTTTTATGGCCGCGAGTCTCTGTTTGCAGAAAAGAAGGGCTTTATGATCACAAATTATGAAAACACTGAATGCTGTATCGCACATGCATTCTCACCAGGATACGAAACATATTCTTCTGGCTGGCACTCGCTTCTTATACAGAAACTGCTGACAAACGAAGAAAAAAGACAGAGCTGAAAATGCATTGGCTAGGGCGGAAAAAGACGACCACCAAAAGTTAGTAGCAATTAAAGATTCGAATTACAAAAGGATTTCCCAGATTAGCGAACTGCTTGAAGCGTTGGAAAGAGGGGATCTCAGTAAAGAACTGGATTTTGAAAAGTCTGACGATGAAATTGGTGAACTGCAAAAGAATCTTGATAGTGTAATATCAAATTTTAGAGAACTAATTTTTGGAGGAAGATCTGCATCAAGAGACATAATTCTTTCCTCATCTGGGCTTGCAGGTTCCACAGAGCAACTAAATACTTCTGCACAGCAAATCTCAATGACAGTTCAACAGATAGCCAAGGGATCTCAGCAGCAGGCTGAGGAAATTGACGCAATAAACAAGCTTACGGAGGATCTTAATGGGAGCATGAAAAGTCTTGCTTCCAAAATGCTCAAGACTGCAGCTGTTTCTACTGCAGTAGGGAAGGCCTCTGCCTTGGGCTCAAAATCTGCAACTAAGGCGCAGGAAAAAATTGAAAGCATCATCAATGTTTCCCATACCTCCACAGAGAACATTCAGGGCCTGGCCGCTCAGTGCGACAAGATATCTTCTGTTTTGGATGTCATCAGGAAGATTGCCAGAAAGACAAATCTACTGGCTCTAAACGCGGCCATAGAGGCAGCCAGAGCAGGCGAGGCAGGAAAGGGCTTTGCAGTGGTGGCAGATGAAATTAAGGACTTGGCAGAGGGTTCATCCAAGTCTTCTGAAGAAATAGAAATACTCATTGGCAAAGTTCAACAGGACGCCAAGCAAACTGCTCTGACCATAGAGCAGGGGCTGAAAGAAATTGTGGAAGGCAAAATAATCATCAACAAAGCCCTTATGGCGCTAAATGATATCGCAAAGAAAGTTCAATCTTTGGATGACACAATAAAAGAGGTAAATGTTTTGCTACAGAATCAGGTGACAGCCGTAGCCGAAGTAAGCAAAAGGGCTACCGGCATCGCATCTGTCGCAGAAGAAAACGCAGCAGCGACAGAGGAGTGTGCCGCTGCAACAGAAGAGCAGGCCGCAAGCATGCAGGAGATAACCAATGCTATCCATGCCTTCGAAGGTCTCGGCAAATCATTGCAGGAAATGCTATCTGGATTCAAGCTGCCACCAAGCTACTCGACAATAGAAAGGCAGAGCGCTGATTCTACTCAATTAAAACAAAAGGATCACTTTGGTCAGCAAAGTGTAGTCTCGGATGCTCAAATTCATTCATTTACTGCTGACCAAAGCGGAGGAAAGAGCGAATCTTGACTACTCAAATAGATCCAGATCACCAGTATTCGCCCAAAAAATCATTTGTAACAAAAGTGGAGGGCTGCAATTGCAAGATAGTCTTATTCACCATTTATGATGTTAGCACAAAAAAAGGAATGACATATGGCGTCAATGTCGAACAGGTACGTGAAATAGCTTCTAAAGATAACATTACCCGGGTTCCTGGCGCACCTGCTCACGTAATTGGAGTAATGAATCTGCGGGGCAAGATAATAACGCTTATTGATACAAAGAGACTTCTAGGTTTTAAAACCGGCGGTAACCTTACAAAAGGATATGATACTGACGGTAATGACAAGGTAATTGTTGCTCAGGTGAGAAAAAGTACCATCGGGCTACTGGTAGACGGAGTTGATGAAGTCACTCAAATCTCGCAGTCTGATATTGAACCTGCTCCAACAGTATTGTGCGAAACGGCGCCATATATCAAAGGCATCGTAAAGAAAAACGACGAGTTGTATGTCATTATCGACTTGGAACTTTTACTAGAAATGGACAAGGATGGCGCAGAAGATGGGACAGTTGGCAGCAAGGATTTCAATTTCGCATTAAACGGCAAAGCAGATTCCAACACAACAGCCGGAACTGCAGGAAATGAGATGGTCGAAGCAAAAGGCAGTGCGAAAATACAGGAGCCAAAGTCAGATGTCCATACTAGATAGAAGTACGGCCAAGGTACTGGTAGTTGATGATGCCTCCTTTATGAGGGCGGTACTTAAAGACATTCTTGCCGCCAATGGATTCCAAAATATTTACGAAGCATCGGATGGAGCGGCAGCCATAGATGCATACCAGAAGTACCGGCCAGATATCATTACCATGGATATCAACATGCCAGGAACAGATGGAATCCAAGCACTTAAGATAATTTTACAGATAAATCCAGGGGCTAAAGTGGTGATGGTTACTTCTGTTGAACAAAAGCATACTGTCCAGGAGGCAATAAAGCTTGGAGCTAAGGATTATGTGGTCAAACCATTTGACCGTGGAATGGTTGCTACCGTGATAAACAGACTATTGCGGAGCAGATGATCGACTTGGTCTTGGAGAACAGAAGGATCAGAGTCATGGTTGTCAATGATTCACGATTAGTAAGAGAATACCTATCAGATATTATCAGGTCTATTGACAAGTTTGAGTTGTGTGGGACAGCACGTGATGGTAAAGAGGCCATTGATAAAATTGGTCTAATCAGGCCTGACGTGGTATTACTTGACTTGGAGATGCCAAATGTTGATGGAATTACCTTTATCGAACGAGTCATAGCTAGTTGCAATCCATTACCCATCATTGTTGTCAGCAGCTATGGAGAGGGTATTTCGCCTTCAGACCGAAAACTTGACGGCAATAGCATAGTATTTGATTGTCTTGATAGGGGAGCACTAGACTTTATTCCAATTCCGTTGGTCCCAACAGATAGCGGTGAGAATAATTCAGATAGAACCGGTCAGATAAAGGAGAAACTAATATCCGCCATTGAAACTGCCGCAAAAGTCGATCCTCATACGCTCATACCTGCCAAAAGAAAAGGAAAGAAAGTTATCGAAATCTGTCATGTGGACAGTCAAAATCTACATTTTTCAAAAGTAAGAAATGTTATCATAATTGGATCTTCAACTGGTGGACCACGAATAATTACTGAAATATTCTCCAGTCTTCCTCCGGGTCTCCATGCTGCAATTATTATAGTACAACACATGCCCGCACCATTCACCAAGGTCTTTGCACGGCACTTGGACGAAATTTCAGAAATTAGAGTGACTGAAGCAAGAGAAAATGATCCGCTTGAATATGGTACAGCGTACATAGCTCCAGGAGACTACCATGTTAAACTCACGCCTGAAGGAAGGATAAAGCTGGATAAATCAGGCAAGAGACAAGGTGTCAGACCTTCTGTAAATGTTACTATGTTAAGTGCAGCTGATGTTTTTGGTTCAAACGCCATTGGAGTGCTACTTTCTGGAATGGGGCAGGATGGGGCGTTTGGTATGAAGATGATAAAAATGAGAGGTGGCAAGACCATTGCTCAAGACCAGGCAACATCTGCTGTGTTTGGCATGCCAAAGGCAGCTTATGATATTGGTGCAGTAGATGAGATGCTGCCGACTGAAATGATAGGACAGACTATTATTCGCTACGTAAATGAATTGGAAAAACAAAATTTTCACGAAATGAAACAAGAAAATGGGGTGCAACATTATGTCGGGTAATGACCTTTCAAAGTACAGAGATATGTTTGTGCAAGAGGCCAACGAGCACATACAGAATCTAAATCAGGCCCTGCTTCAACTCGAACAAAACCCCGAAAACAAAGAGTGTCTGGACTCGGCATTCAGGTCTGCCCACACGCTGAAGGGAATGGCTGCAACTATGGGATATGAGCAGATCAGACAGATTTGCAGAGCAATAGAGGATTTATTTGACAAATTTAGAAATGGACAGCTTCGTCTGATGTCACAGTCTACTGACTTTTTCTTTTATTCTTTTGACCTTTTGGAGAAGATGGTAAATGATGAGAAATGTTCTGTCGATTTGATAAAATTCACAGAAGAATTTGCGAAAGTTGCAGAAGCTGAATCAGACAAGACAGAAAGCAAACAGAATCTGCCCCCTGACGCTGCACTGACGCTAACCAGTGGACAGACGACAAGCAATAATCAGGAATCTATACATCAAAACGATCAGCAATACGACCAAAGGCCGGAGTCCCCAGCGGCCCAATCGGCTGATAATAATTTTGCAACTCAGCCATCGTTTCAATCCTCTACGAACTATGGCGGCCGGCTTGACACATCTGCTCATATCAATACTCAATCAGTAAAAGTCAGAATGGAGGACTTGGACTCGTTGGTTGACCTTGTCGGGGAAATCATGATTGCAAGAATGCGACTTGAACAGGTTGTCTTGGACTCCAATCTAAAGGAATACAAACAGGAGCTTAGAAATCTTGAGAGACTGATAAATGCTCTCCAAAACCACACAATGAAGATCAGGCTAGTACCTATCCAACAAATTTTTGACCGCTTCCCGAGAATGGTACGCGATATATCTGCAGATCAAGGAAAAGAAGTGAGACTGGAAATGGAAGGAACAGGTATAGAATTGGACAGGACTGTCCTTGATGCAATAACTGACCCGCTGCTGCATATTCTAAGAAATGCAGTAGATCACGGAATAGAGATGCCAAAGGATAGAGAGGCTCTTGGCAAACCCGGTTCCGGCACAATCAAGCTCAAGGCACACAGGGTCGGAGATAAGGTCTCGATAGAAGTTTCAGATGATGGAAGAGGTATAGACCTAGATAAGGTCAAGGAGAAGGCGGTAGAAAAAGGCATCATAAGCAGACAAGATGCTGATGCCATGTCTTCAGAGCAAATTATGGATCTGTTAGGAACGTCTGGACTCTCCACAGCACAGAAAGTCACAGATATCTCTGGCAGAGGAGTAGGAGTTAATGTAGTAATTGATAAAATTAAATCCGTAGGAGGAACCGTAAAGATCAGGACAGAAAAGAATCTTGGAACCACTTTCTCCTTGACTATACCTCTGAGTCTAGCAATAATTGGAGGCTTGCTTGTGAAAGTTGGAAGTGAAAAATATGTTATACCGCTATCCGATGTTCTAGCAACTATTCAAGTCGATCAAAATCAGGTAAAGACAATTCAGGGCAGACCTGTAATCATATTCAGAAGCAAGGTTATTCCTCTTGTTCATGCTGCAGATGTGCTTCAGACACAAAAGTCACCTGCTCAAATAAATACTGACAACAGCACAAGTGACAACACAAACAAGTTAACGGTTATAGTAGCTGAAAAGGCCGGCAAACCCATTGGCATGATTGTTGATTCGTTTGAAAGCAAGCAAGACATTGTAATAAAGCATATTGATAAAACGGGATACGACCTTTCTTCAAATGTACCGTCAGATGCGACAATTCTGTCAGATGGAAAGGTTGCGCTGATACTTGACCTGATGCAACTTCAGATGAGATGACAAGGGATGGAAATATCAATAAAGAATAGCAGCAAGCTTCCAAATCCAAAGATTTCTGAGTCCAGCTTGGAAAAGCTCCGAAATACTATATCCCATATAGTGGCGGGAACATCCAGGTCACTTGAAATGCTTACTGGCGAAGAATATCAATACTCATTTGGAAGGCTCAATGAAGCAAAGCCGCAATTCTTGGATCAGTTAGTCGGTATTTTTAGCGGGGAAGTGTGTGCGGTATATCTGAAATCAGGAGGTGACATTACTGCAGGTATGATGATGTTTCTCACCTATGACGAAGCAAGACAGCTTGCCAGACGACTGCTTGGAAATGACAATATAAAAGAAATAGATGGTCTTGGAAGGTCTTCTATTTCAGAAGTAGGAAATATTTTGTTCGCCGGTTCATTTCTTAACGCCATCTCAAAGAATACGGGTTTCAGGCTGACCTGTTCAACTCCTGGATTTGCAATGGATAATCTCAAGGGGATTATCGAGTTTCCCATAGGAGATATCTCATCCCAAGAAGACCAAATGATAATCGCAGAAGCCCAGTTTATTGGGGAGGCATCAGGTATAAGAATAAAGATTTTGATTTTTATCGGCATAACCGATGCCCTAAAGCTAGCAATGTCATTTGATGCCAATAAATCAAATGGAGAATAGAACCGATTTGATAGGACAGAGAGGGATAACAGAGATAGAGGTCAAGATGGGTTCGCTGCACGTTACTGACTCATCAAATGCAATGCTGACAACCTTTGTTGGATCATGCATCGCACTCTGTATCCACGATCCTGTCAAAAAAATTGGCGGTTTGGCGCATATAATGCTTCCAGACAGTCAAGGCAAGTCTCCTCCTGAACATGATTACCAAGCAAAGTACGGAGATCATGCGCTCAACATACTTATTGACGAAATGATAGGTAGAGGCGCCAATCTTACTCGAGTGGCTTCCAAGATCGCAGGCGGGGCAAGAATGTTTTCAAATGAAAACAAACGTGAAGATGTATTTTTCGATATTGGCCAGCGCAATTTGCAGCAAATCAAGCTATTGCTCGAATCGCGAAAGATACCAGTCTTAGGACAGGACGTGGGTTCTGCTCAAGGCAGATGGGTAAGACTTGACGTAAATACTGGACAGGTTATTGTAAGAAAGAAAGGGAGCAAGGACATAATCCTGTGACTCTGAAACAAGAAACCATTGAAGATCCGTATCTATTCGCAATTTTGAACAAACTCTTTGAGCAAGGGTTGCAGAAATACAGGGTTCCATTCATACGAAGGCGATTAGAGCACAGAATGCGATTGCGAAAAATACCGAATTATCAAAAGTATGCTGAGCTGCTGTCAAAAGATCCGAATGAATTTACAGAGTTGATTTCGTCATTTTCGATCACAGTAACCGAATTCTTCAGAGACCCGTCATTCTTCGAGCGGCTCAGGATCAATATACTTCCTTCGATAATTGATAATTGTCGTCTGACTGGTTCACAGACGCCCGAAATAAAAATCTGGTGCGCTGGCAGTGCTACAGGCGAAGAACCTTACAGCATTGCCATTCTTGTCAGGGAATTGTTAAATGCTGATCAAAATGCCATGAACTTGTCTTCCTGCAGGCTTGGCATATTTGCAACTGACATTAATTCTAGTTCTATAGGTATCTCGCAAGAAGGGATTTATGAAGAAACTAGTCTCAAAAATGTAACACAGAATCTGCTGTCAAGGTATTTTCAAAGAGTATCGCCTAAAGTCCCCCATTCTAGTACCGCACGGTTCTACCAAGTTAGCGAAGATATCAGAAAGTCTGTTGATTTCCATGTAGCAGATCTTACCAAGACAGAACCTCCAGCGACAGACTTTGATATGATACTGTGCAGAAATGTAATGATATATTTTGATAGAGAAAGTCGAGAAAAACTAATCGACAAGTTCCATAAAGCTCTAAAACCACATGGCTACCTTGCGATCGGCCAATCAGAAGTGTTGATGGGCAAATTGCTTGGCAAGTTCAGGTCAATCTATCTTAGAGAGAGAATCTACCAGAAAGCCTAGCTATAGTGTCTCAAGTTCCTTTTTGAACGCCGCTAGGCCAATTTCCTTGGCCTGTACTACACGATCATAGACATCATAGTAATTGAATATCTTTTTCTTTATCATCAGTTCCAAGATCTTTGTGCGCAACTCAAGTTCTTCGTATAGGCTTCCCTCGTCCTTTCTTGCAAGACCCCTCTTCAGGAGAATCTTTGTGAGAAACAGGTTGCTGCTGCCTTTGCCTCTATATGTTACAGTGTCACTTGAAGGATCCCAGGTAAAGACAGGGATAAACATTACAGAGTCTGCAATGCCGTTATAGCCCACAATTTCATTAATGGACAGGACTCGTCTAATCGGCTTGCCATCCTTTCCTTGAACTGCCGCTTGGAATAGCGCGACATTCAGATTCTCAATGTTTGGCTTTGGAATTTTCATTGGCTCGCCAGTCAGCCTCTGAATAAGAGACGACATTTGCGCTGCATGGAAAGTGCTCATGACAGGGTGACCGGTTTGCATTGCCTGGAAAGCAATGTTGGCTTCGGCACCCCTGATCTCGCCTACCAATATGTAGTTAGGCCTCTGTCTTAATGCAGCTTTGAGCAGGTCAAACATCAAAACACTGGACGATGGGCTCCCTGTATCCCTCGTAACTTCACTTATCCAGTTCTTGTGAGGAAGCGTAATCTCTGGAGTATCTTCTATGCTTACGACCTTCCAGGTAGGGGGGATAAATGATGTTATGCCCATCATTGTAGTGGTCTTACCTGACGCTGTTTCTCCGTTTATGAATGCACTCAACCCCTCTCCCACTACCATCCACAGATATGCCGCTTCACGGGCATCCAGAGTTTTGGAGTTAATGATCTGTGTGATCGATAATGGCACGCTTGCAAATCTTCTAATGGTCGCATTTGTTCCGCGTTTGCTTACATCCTTTCCAAACACTATGTTGATTCTGGAGCCTTCTGG
The DNA here is from genome assembly GCA_021325295.1 of Nitrososphaeraceae archaeon. Classification (GTDB taxonomy): domain Archaea; phylum Thermoproteota; class Nitrososphaeria; order Nitrososphaerales; family Nitrososphaeraceae; genus JAJPHM01. The sequence goes on along the minus strand of JAJPHM010000044.1, from coordinate 9,013 downwards.
CAGCGTCGCATCAACAAGTGGCTTTGCATGAGAGATAGTCTTGCCGAACTGCTCCGACATGCCTATCACCATCTCATCTATATCGTCAAAGGTAAGCCAGACAGTGCATTTCAGAGATCCAAATATTTTATGGACGACATATACATTGCCTGCACCAACAATGGATATATCCTCAAGATGTGGATCTGTAAGGAAAGGATCCAGTATACCCAATCCTACACGTTTGTTTAGGAAATGGTACTTGAGATTTTCATAATCCTTCTCGTATACTGCAATCTGCTTGGCCTTCTTTATATCGATCTTGTCATACGATACAGGACTGTTTGATTTGACACATATTTTTTCCAAAAAGTTGCCTACCAGGGCGAACCTTTCTTGAAGTTCGTCTGGTGGCTTCCAAGATCCTGCGTAAACAGCGAACATTTTATCTACCGCAGAAATCAGCCTGCCATCCGGCTCTGGTGGCCCTATTACCTGATACTCAAAGTATCCATCATTATCTGATGCAAAGGCATTGATATGAATGAACGTATTTTCACTTATTGGATATACCAAGTTCGGCTTCTTCAGATTCTTGAGACTAGAGTCAATCTTCTCATAGAATGTTGGAGGTGGATTTCCACGTTGAATAAAGGCTGATATATAGTCTCCAAGATACGGGGTCTTTTGCATAGCTTCTGCAAGTTTCTGATCTATAGCAGCGTTCTTTTCATTTGACTGGGTAATCTGCTCTGCCATCTCTTCCACCTATCTTCTAGCTGTTTCCCGCTCCTGAAGATGTCGTCTGAACAAGCTGTGAAATGTTGAGAATGCCCCCTATCATATTGTCCAGAAATGCATCCACTGCAAATACTACTATTCCTCCTGCGATAAGCAGTATGGCCATGTTAAACCAGATAGTGTGGAAAAGCCCCCCTTGGGAGACCTTTAATGCCATGGCATTTATCGCTGATAGGACTATTGCCAGTACAGCAAGAATGCTGCCCATCAATGCAGGATCGCCTGGACTGAATGCAATAAAGTTTCCAGCATTTTCACCTACTGTTTTCTGCATGTCAAAGAATTGTGCAAGAAAATGAAGCAGTCTGTTAATTAGGCTAAAGACTGCCAGTGTTAATACATGCATTATCATGATTGTAGACTCGAATGCCTTTGCAGTCTGCAATCTCTTCCGTCTGATTTCAAGGAACTTTGTAGTAATATCTGACAACTTTGATCCTACTGCAAGCATGTCTGCGCCCTTCATCATGGCGTTTGCAATAGCGGTATTGCCTGAAGAAATCAATATGCTGCCAGTATCCTGTGAAAATAAATCAAACGCATCCTGAATTCCTATTCTGCTCATCACTCTATTTGCAGTTGCTTCGATATACTTTGATAGAATTCCAAAATCGCTTCTGAGGACTGATTTTAAGGATTGGCCGAGCGAGCCGACGGTAGAATAGACATCTCCGATGTGTCTGACAAATGCCGGATAGTAATCGTCTAACTTTCTGACCTTTGCATCTAACTTTCGGGCAAGTAGACCGGGGACAATCAACGGTCCACCAGCTATCGAGATTATTATTGGCGTCGGCAGTACATTAAGCAAGAATAAGACAGCACCGATGCCTGCTCCAGATCCCAATGACATGATTACCATTTTCTTTATTTTTGCAACTTCTGGATTTCCGCTCTTTACCATAATCCGGTCTTTTGGAAAGAAGTAGTATGCCATAAACATGAAGGCTGCAAGCCCAATTGTGATTGCTATTGTAACAGTTATCACCATTTGCGAGGCATTACCTCCTCCTGAGATCATTGTAAGAAGCGCCATGGATGCTACAAGAAACGATGACGTCGACATCATAGTTGAATACATTTCGAGAAGCATGTCCATAGACCTCATTGATCTTTCGTACGCTGCAATGTATCCGTTCATGACGGCTTGCGATTCCTGCTCAAAGAACACTCGCAGGTCTTCGCCAAGCCTAAGCACCTGCGCCAATTTCATTAACAATAACTTAAACTCGCCGTCCTTTACTTCTGATGAAATCATTTCACATGCCCTTGCTAATCCATACTGCCACTTGACTCCTAGGAGATTTATTTTTGAAAAGATCTCAGAATAGTAACCATATTGCTTGGCAGCACCGGCGGTCTTTATCAGATCTGTGGGCTGGATCTGGCCGGTAGAAATTCCCAATAAAAACAGCGCAAAATAGACGATTGTTTCGTCTACTTGCCTTGGAAGTGCAGTCTTTTTTGATTTTCCGCTGATATCTGCAGATACAACTCCTATCATGTCTGCTTCTTTTGATTTTTTACTTCTCAGCATCTGCTATTCCTCCTGCAAGGTTGCATGAGCACATCGTTTAGCCAAAAGCCATACGAGGGATGTTTGGAAATTTTGTTCAATTTTTTTATCTCTCCCATCTATTCTATGCATTTGCCATTGACAGAGGCACTATCTTTATTCCAAAAGATTGGTCGACATCGAAGCTAAATTGTGAACTTACCTGCGAAGAAGACCCAATGAGCTTTACTACTTCCATTACCTTTACACTTCTGCCTGCGATTGTAGTAGGGGTTATTCGCATGTAGCCGTCACAACTTGACCTTATTCTCATTGCCACATCTTCCGGTACTGCTTTTGGGTGCATCGTGATTATCACTGTCATACCTTTGGAAACGAAATTCTTGCATTTTGTAAAAAAATCCAAGATTGTATTTGAATCTGAATACAAAGTCAGGGCGGAAAGAGAATCAATTACCGTTACCTCTGCCTTCTTGGAATTTACGCTGATGAATCTTCCTATTACAGGTAACAGTAATTTGGATTGCTTGGGGGACCACGATAATCCATCTACATTTACAGGTAAGATTGACAGCCTATTTTGAAGAAAGTCGCGCCTGAAATCATATGTGATCATTTTCATCTTTTCAATGTATTCTTTTATCCCGCTCTCGGTAGTTATAAAAAGTACCTTCTTGTTTCCATTCAGCAAACCCCTAATGAACTGTGCAACCATTGAACTCTTGCCAGTTCCGTGCTCTCCTTCAATTAAAATGAGAGATGGAATAGGAAGCCCTCCACCAAGCTGTCTATCGACTTCCTCGTTGGATGTAGATATTGATTCCAATACCATCTGCTTACACTACTCCTATACTGCTGGTGGATATCACGCCATTGTCTGTTGAAACAATTGCTATTATGTTGCCTTGTTGGATAAACTCACTTGGTTTGCATGTTATTTGCATCGATTCTCCAGGATTGAGGATTTGTGGATCTACGGCATCATTTACGAAAGTCGATATGACCCAATGACCATTTGAAGGTGTGTTAGATGATATCCCTGCGTAGGTAAATTGCTCTGTTACTTGTGTGACCGCATTGCCATTGAGAATATTGTTGCTTGAGCTGCCGTTATATGTGACTAATATAGTGAATTTCGAATAATCATAGAGTTTTGTAAGTCCTGTATTCTGAACAGTTAACTGAATTGTATTACTAACTAAATTTGCTTGTATGGAAGAGATCGCTATACTGGTTTTTTCAATAGAATCGTGCATATCCATTTCATCTCGTGAAATTCGATTCAATTTTTCGTTGGCACTAACCATCGTCGGAAGAGATATCCCAAACACGATAACTGCCATCATCATAATTATGCCGCCAGATAGAGCTGCAGCTATTCCCATCTCTTGTCGGTCTCTCCTTGGTTGTACATATTACTATGATACCGAGAATACATAATCATCACTAACTCCATTTGGCGTCGCGATTGTTATTCCATATGAGACGTTTGGTGTGATTGTGCATCCGCATGCAATCTTGATTTGAAGAGTATCAGTCATCTGCCAGACAGTACTAGAGGACCCTGTATTGGTATAGTTCCATGAAGGGCTAGTAGATCCAGATGCAACATAGGGAATAAGTTGCAAGCTCGATAGTTTTCCAAAGTACACGTCCATTTTGTCTAACGAAGTTATTTGATTCGAGCCAACATTTTTGACCCATACCTCAACTTCTGATGATGAGGTGTTGGTCGCATACACTGTCTTAATTTTTGTCAGAGCAATATCTCTTTCAGCTGAAGACGCAGTGCTAAATGTCGATTGAAAGATTCCCATTTGGTTAAGAACTACAACAGAGAATCCAGCTGCAATGATCACTGCCGCAATCAGGACAATGCCTTCGCTTATCATAAATGAGCCCATTGTGAATTATTCACCTGTCTCCATCAACCGGGTTTTTCCTGCCGTTTGCAGGATTGCTTTTTCTACTACCGGTTCTTCTGCTGGCAATCAGTTTCATGTATTGAAGCTCCGCTTCTTCATCGTTTATTCCAAGGACTTGGCCGAACCGATAAAACATTGCAATGATATCATCAGTCAGTAACTTTGTTTCATTTAGCATTCGAAGAACACCGTAGATGAGCCTCTCCTCTTCTGGCTTCATACCAAGTGCCCTGTACTGCTCCACAATAAGCTCAATACCGTCGGGCCCCATTGTTGCCAGAATCTCATCTACCATGGAAACGATTGACATTATTTTTCCTGGTGTAAGAAGTCTGACTGACTCTGCTATCATCTGGCTGTGTTGTCCAAGATTGTTGGTAGCTTGTCTCTGTAGAGGCATTATATTTTTACGTGCCATTGTATGTGAAACAGGTCTAGCTTCCATTTGATAGTCTTGATATTTTTCTGATGAGAAATTGCCATTGCTGTCGTCATCGTCTTCCACAAACGTTCTACTCTGTTTTGCAGATGGCTGGCGATGATCTGCAGTAAATTGCTTGATACCCGACTCCCTGTTTTGATAATTCTGGGCTTCTTCGTGAGTCTGTGCAATGGCAGTACCCGATGCTGCCGATTTAGATGGATTATTACTTATGTTGGCTAAATTCTCTACCGGCTTTAGTGTATTGGCAGGATCGGACAGATTCTTTATCTCAAGTGTCTCTATGTATTTTCTCATGAAGTTTATGGGATTTATCATCTCTGCCTGAAACGATTTGAGCTCAACCAGTGAAGACTCGAAGGTAGATGTCGCCTGCTTTAGCTCTGATTTTATCTGTTCAATGTTATCCTTAAAAGACTCAATTTCTTTCTTGAGTATCGTTACCTCTTCTGTTACCACGGTCGTTTTCTTCTCTATTAGATCGGTTATTGCAGTCAGATTGCCCTGAGCTGTCGGCTGTACCTGGCTTATGTCATCTTTCTTTTGCTCATTTTGTTGTGGCACAACAGCTGGCTCGCCAGCGGGTGCAGGACTTGTCTTCTTGCTCATATTGTTAGATTCTCCAGAAATTTGCGACTGGCCACGTTGAAAAAAAAAAGTTTCTTTATCAATCCACCAGTGAGGCGAGCAGAAATTCCAGATGATAATACCTTGCCGGTCGTTACATCTGCATCACCTTGATTACTTTTTGCTGGCTTTTGACCTTGCAAGAACTTTCTTTTAGATAGCAAGTGCAAAGCTGAAAAGCCGCCTGCAATCATAACAGGTGGGATATACAATAATGGATCCAGTCCTCTGATCGATGACAGAGGATCTGATGCACTGAAATTGATATTGATTAATCTAGTAATCGTACTGGGAGAAGAGAAATACAACCATCCGTAATACGCAGCTGAACCTCCGGCTGCAATACCTACACGTACCTTAGTTGAGCCTTGAAAAAAAGAAAAGGGGGTGAGGTTCATTAAAATGCACCTCGATTAAGTCAAGTCTTGGAACGAATCTGTCAGTGTTGGGATGTCTCTTGTCACAGTCAATGGTGCACCAATGCTTGGCGTAACCTCTGTTGTGACCTCATCAAGTGCCTTTGGCATATCGCTGTTCTGGAAGACTATTGCAAGTACTGCTGTTTCAGATTTGTCCAAAACATTGTTGTTGTTTGTGTTTGTGCTCCAGTAGATAATAGCTACTGTCTTTGATGGATTCTTGGCGCCTGAAGTTGCAAGTGGGTTTTGGTCGATGAGACCATTGGTCTTTGCTTGAGCTAGTGCGGCTGAGAGTGATCCATAGGATTTGTCGCTTAGAGTGCCGTTGTAGATGTTGTCGTATGAGATCGTATGGGACAGATACTTGATTGCCACAGCACTTTTCTCAAGATCCACTGACTCGCTACCCGATGCGACCTTCAGCGGATATGTTATAACGTCGAGTGCGGCTGCTGTAGAGTTTAGGTGTCCTACCACTGTGCCTGACACTGATACGACGCTACTTGATGTTTGCAGTCCTGATCCGATTGTTGTCTTTGCTTTCTGTGTTGTAGAGAAGCCCATGTTAAGAACAACGAACGATAGGGCAGCAGCTACGATAACAAACGCTATCAAAACGATAGCTGCCTCAATGCCTATAATTCCTCGTCTTTTGGCTCCTATTCTGAACCTTTTATTTTCGGCCATTAAGCGCTTCTGGATAGACTTTGCATAAATCAACTAGCATGTAGAATATTCTACCATGGCAGATATGGCAGGGTTGCCTTATCTGCCATCTCATTAACCTTCTCATACTCTTGCCTCGATGAGAATCAAGAGACGGCACATTTCGTGATTGGGCTTGCTGTTGAGAATGAGAATCGAGTTTTCATAAGAGAAGTATCACTTACAATTTGAGATAGATTATCACTTGATCTCTTGTTTTAATTTGTAAAAAGGAAAATATGAGATTGTGAGATAGTTGAGATAGCATGAGATATAATGCCGCTTCTTTGTCAGTCAAGATAACAGCTACAAAGTATTTGAAATTACATACAACTATTGAATAATCAATGTTCTGTTACCGTGCGTTGTAGTGTCATTAAAATGGCAGGCAAGGAAACTTTGGCAATAAACACAAAATTAGAGCAATCAAGTGCAACAGCGGAGGAATTAAGAACCTCGTTGAGCATGGAAGAAGAACAAGTGTACGAAGAGCTTATCGATGAACTGAAGAAACTGGATCTTGGTACAAATGAGGCGAGAATTCTGGTCTATATGATGACTCATGGAGCCAGCACAGCAAGTGACATATCAAGATATACAAAGATTCAACGCACCGATACATACCGTTATCTATCGCAATTGCTGGCAAAGGGCGTGGCTGTGACTACATTTTCAAAGCCACAAAAATATTCTGCTCTGTCTTTTGATGATGTAGTTGACCACCTAGTGCAGTCAAAATATGAGATGCTAAAAGGTGTTCTTCAGACAAAGAGAGATTGTCAAGACAAGCTTGACAGGATTTCAAAAATAACTTCAGAATTTGAAGATATGGAAGCCAACCAGTACCAAATACTAAGCGCTGAATCCATTATGACTCGCTTGAAAAGAAGTATCTCTACAGCTGAACAGGAAGTTGATGCATTCTTTACCCAGAAAATGCTATCAACCTTGTACCATAGTGAAATAACAGACGACCTTCTAAAGCTCACCCAAAACAAAGTCTCTGTTAGGTTAAAGATGCCAGAGACGCAATCCAGGATTGACCTTGGAGAAGCAGGAAGCAAATTACTGGCTCTGAATATTGCAGCTCCTATACCTCTTAATTTTGTAATATTCGATGAAAAGGAAATGCTGATTATTATAGAGGCCAAGGACCCAAAAAATCTCTCTGGATTCTATACTAATAATGAAGCAATGATTGGTACATTTCTGTACTTGTTTGAAAGGATGACATGACCAGTACTGCTGCTGGCAAAAAGAGCAATAGGAAATGTGGGTAACAGTTAATCATGTCAACTTCAATTTCAAGACAGTATAATTCAATGCAAAAGTTGTTCCATTTTAATTGTGGAGACAACATGATATGACACAGTATCAAAGCGGGCATCCACTTGCAAAAGCCTTTCAAGAGGCAGCTTCTATTCTTGGCAAAAGGGGCAGCGAGGTACTATTTGATCACCTGACAAAAATGGGCTTACAACTCTCTAGCCAATCATTAACTGTGGATCAGTTATCATCTTGCCTTAGGACTCTATCCGGAGATTGGGCTGCCCAATTATTGATAGAGAGAACGCTCATGAAGCTAGATAGATCAGGATGTCATTAATACATAACCGGCCCCCTAATTCCATTAGTTTTCTCGAGTAAGATTTACCTTTGAGAAGTTGTAATTCTAGGTCGCGCCGAATTTGGCAATATTTCACCTACCACATTATTTGGCAGGATTAGAATTAGAATCATGATAGAGCTGAGAAATCCAAGGCTTTAGCTTGTCTGCGTCCAGCCTGACTAGGCTTATCTTTGCGTTACTCAATAGGCCTGTTCCATCCTCCGGATAGTCTGTCAGCACAACTATTCTTGATATGCCTACACTGATCGCCATCTTGCTGCATTCTATGCATGGAGCGAACGTGCTGTAAAGTGTTGCCCCTTTTGTGCTACCTGCGTTTCCAAATAATGCACATTGCATAATAGCATTTGCCTCTGCGTGTGTGCAGAGGCATCTGTCAAGGCCCTCGCCGGACTTTATCTTGCCGTTTACCCGCTCTATACACCTAGGACAGCCCCCCTCAAAACAGTTCTTAATACCTGGAGGCGTACCATTATATCCTGTCGCTATCTGCCTGTTGTCCTTTACAATCACAGCACCTATGTGCCTTGTTAAACAGTTTGAGCGCAGCTTTGCAATTTCGGCTTGGAGCATAAAGTAATGGTCCCAATCAGGCCTTTGCATATTGACTTTCTCTGATTACTAACAGCTATGTCAGTATAAAAGCTGTTGATTTGTGTGCAATGAATCTGCAATAATAACATCAACGGTATATTTGCATGACAGAACCAATGTCGTTTCCATCATGCCAGTTTGCTTGACGTTATTCATATTGCTCTTTCATCTTCATTGCCTGTTGCGATGTCCACTGCTCTGGTTATTGGTGAGATGAATATTTTGCCAAATCTAGAACTTGCTCTGACAACTCTGATGATTTCATCTACCTTTGAATCCGGCACAATAACATCCAGGATATACTTGTCGCTGAATTCTGGCGTAAATATCTCTGTACCTTTTGATGCATGTATTTGAGGTGCAACTGTCTTGCCT
>JAJPHM010000018.1 GCA_021325295.1 Nitrososphaeraceae archaeon | reverse complement strand
TCGCCATATCTGAACTCTGATACTGCACCTGATGTTCCTGTTACTTTGGCAGACATTGCTGCTAAATCACCGGCTGGCAAAAATAGGCCGACAAATGGGTTGATAATATCTGTCACCAAAGCTGTGACCATTTTAGATGCGGCAGCTCCTATAACAAATGCTATGGCCAGTCCTATAACTCCAAATGTTTTGAGAAAGTCAAAGAACTCTTGAGTAAGTGATTTTTTGGATTGTACCTGCTGGGTCATAAATAATCCAAAAGCTCTATGGTCTTGCCTCTAGATATGCAGTAGGAATAGATTTTCTGAAATACTTTCTTGCTACGTTAGCTAGCAGCTAATATGTAGTTACTTTTGCCAGATAAATTTTGAAGAAAGTTCTGACCTTCTGCTTAAATTTGAAATTGAAAAATATGTTGCTGATTGACCAGCCTAGTATTAAGTCAGAAGCTATTGCAATGCAAATGCCAATACTGTTTTCATGCTTCTAAAAAAGACTGCATATACGATAACTGCCAATGCTGTAGTATTGAAGATGAATTTGCATTGGTAACTATGCAGGAAGAGCAGGCATAGTAAAATTGGCAGACGATGAACAATTGCAATAGAGAGCTATTGCAATAAAATACTATAGATAATTTTCTGCCTGTTGTTAAATAACATAGTAATCGACTTTTACAAATGGAGAATGGTCAGAAGAATATTCTTATTGTTGACGATGAAAAAGATATTGTTTCTGTTGTGAAGAGGGGATTGGAAAAAGCTGGCTATCACGTTAATGCATTCACTGAGCCCCAGCAGGCGCTGGATCATTTTAAACCTGACTTTTACAATCTGGCAATTCTTGACATAAGGATGCCCAAAATGAGTGGATTTGAGCTTTACCGGGAACTGAAGAAAAAGGATGACAAGCTCAAAGTCTGCTTTATGACAGCTTTTGAGATATACTATAACGAGTTTCACAAAATGTTTCCAAATGTTGACGTGAGGCGCTTTATCCGAAAGCCTGTATCCCTCAGTGAATTGGAAAGTATAGTTAAAGACGAACTGGATCAGAAGGGAAGACACCCATCATAACAACGGATACAATTCTATCTCTGCCAAAACTTCTAGAATTTAAAGTCAGGTTAATTTCTCGCCAGCCTAAAATCCTTCTAATTGTGTTAATCTTTTCCTCTAGCATTGCATCTTCTTTCTTATCAGAGATGTTACATGGAATCGATAGATTGCATTGATATTCCGGATGTTCATCGACAAGGCCGCCATTTAGCATTGTAGCTTCTGCAATTACTATTTTTCTAATCAGGTTTGATATCGTTTCTCCACACTGATTAGCATATTCTTGGATTGCTTCTAGTTCTTTTTGGCTAACTTTTGCACCTATTGTTGGCATCTTATGGTTAACCTAGGTTAACCGAGGTTAAGCTATAACCTTTCCTGCATACTACCGTCAATACCAGCATATGCACGATAGTAAGGGTGAAAAATCAACCGTCTTATCTATACCCCAATACGATAGTGGGGCCAGTGGGATTTGAACCCACGATCTCCAGCGCCCCAGGCTCGTCGATCATCTCGGAAGAGATGACCTCTGACATCCTAGACCAAGCTAGACTATGGCCCCTCGGAGAGGAGGATTATGCTACCACTTTTAAACCTACAGCAAAATCCTGCTGGCCCACATACAACTTTTCCAACGTCGCTAAACTGCCTTCATTCTGCCAAATGAATAGATACCAAATGCACCTAAACCTGCTGTATATGCGACGAGAATTGCAGCGTTTACTCCAATAGCCTCGCTTCCAATCCCAAGAATTGCACTTCTCATCACACTTACTCCATACGTAGCCGGGTCTGCAGCCGTCAGAGCGCCAAGCCAGCTCGGAAGATGGCTGAGCGGAAAGAGCGCCCCTGACAGAAAGAACAGAGGAAAGACTACAAAACTTACAATCATCTGGAATCCCTCCAAGCTGTACATATAGCTTCCAAGTGCCAGACCTAGAGATGTCAGGCCAAACGACAGGAGCAAGACAACTGCAATTGTCTGCAGAATAGATAGTGGTGTAAAACCGATACCGATTCCTGCGCCTATTGCAAGCAGAATTGCAGCCTGTATCACCGAGTTGGTCATGCCTCCAAGTGCCTTGCCTACAAAAACTTCTCCTCTGCTCACAGGCGCTACCATGACGCTCTTCAAAAAGTCAAACTTTCTATCCCAGATTATGTACGAGCCAAAAAAGACAGAGGTAAAGATAATCGACATGCTGACGATGCCCGGAAATATGAACTGCTGATAGTTCACTCCTCCGATAGTTGATGGGTTGGCTGAACCGATACCGTTTCCAATTACAAAGAGCCACAGAATGGGAGTAAATGTAGAGGCAACAAGCCTGCTCTTTTCTCTCAAAAAGACCTTGAATTCACGAAGCCAGAGGGCGTATATCTTGGCAAACCTATCCTCAATTGTAAATTCCCTAATCGTACTGTGCAATTCTCTCCATGAAACCCCCTTCAGCTGCTTCTTTGATGTTCCGACCAGTTAACTGGATGAACACGTCATTTAGAGTAGGGCTTGAAAATTCAGCAGATTCTGCTTCGATATGCTGCAACAGTACCGGAAGGGCACGCTTGGCATTTTTTACAGACAGCACGACCAGACCATCGCTATGTTCCACTTTTTGAACGAAATCAAACTGTCCAACTATCCTGTCGACATCTCTATCTTTTGTCCTGAGTTTGACAACATCGCCACCAAGCCCTGCTTTCAAGCCTGCCGGTGTATCAAGAGCTATGATCTTGCCCTTGTCAATGATTCCGATTCTGTCACATAGCATGTCTGCTTCTTCCATGTAATGAGTTGTCAGGATGACAGTTACTTTTTGCTCGTCAACCAGTGTTTGAATGTATTTCCACATTGTTTCTCTACTGCCAGGATCTAGCCCTAAGGTAGGTTCGTCGAGGAACATCACCTTGGGCTTGTGCAAAAGCCCTCTTGCTATCTCTAGCCTTCTTCTCATGCCGCCAGAGTACGTCTTTACCTGATCGTCTTTCCTGTCTAAAAGTCCAACCAGCTCAAGTACTTCAGTTATTCTGTTCTCTCTTGCGTGGCGTGGCACACTGTAGAGCATTGAATGGAGCTTGAGATTTTCATATCCTGTCAGCATATCGTCGCTGCTTGGTGCCTGAAAAACAATCCCTATGCTAGACCTTACTTTGCTAGGTTCCTTGATGATATCATATCCGTTAACTGTGGCTGTACCAGATGTAGGCTTGAGCAGCGTTGCAAGCATATGGATAGTAGTGGTCTTGCCAGCGCCATTTGAGCCCAAAAGACCAAAGACCTCGTTTTCTTCAATATCTAGGTTCAAACCATCTACTGCAGTGATGGTTCCATACCTTTTGACAAGGTCTCTGATTCGTATCAAACACCTCTAATGGCGTTAATCGAGGTATTATGCCTTGGGTTATGATCCGCTGCAGATGATATTATGAAAAGTCTGGTCTATCTGGTCAGAGTTTGGATTTGATGATAATTTTTTTAGAGTATGGTGCAGGTGATTCATTCCATTTTATTCCATTTCTTTCTGCGGTTCAAGACGACATACTACAATACCAGCTACCCAGTCTGGTTGAATGAATACTGTCTTTGAATACAAAAAATTAAAACTGACAAAATGGGATTAGCGTTAACTAACTCTGGTCTGTTATCCTGATTGCTCTTGGGGAGGCTATTTACTTGCCGCCTATCTTGAACATCTTGGTTCCACAGACTGTGCATATACCCTGTGTAGCCGGCTTGCCATTTTTCATAGTTACGCGCTTTTCATCCTTCATTTGCCTTTTGGCCTTGCACTTTACGCAGTATGCTTCCATGGATGTCCAACCAAGCAAGGCCGGTAAAAAAGGTTTGCAGAGCTGCCGGTTATGTCTCAGCTGGCAAAATCAATAACTTATTGTTCCGGTACAAGCCAATCAACCAGCTCATCGAGCTGCTCACAGTCTATGCTTACAGTTATTGGTCCAAGAGGGGACTCTTGCTCGTCTTCTATTACTACTGCGATACCTGCTGCAGCGGCCTGTTTGTTCAAATAAAACCATGTACTATTCCCTGAGCGGTTATCAAGCAGCATTCTTCTGAGAACACCCATTGCAGATCTGGACCTTACTTGCTCGTAAATTGTTTCGAGTGCCTGCGTGCCTGCCGCTCTTCCAATAGCCCGGCTTCCATATCGAACCTCAGGCAGACATCCATCTACAACATTTGAAATGGCTTTTATCACTTTTTCTGGATCTTCTGATGGATTAACGGCTGCTTCTACCTTCAATTCAATTGGGGAGGTTATTGGTGGTTTTCTCACGTGGAATTATTTCATCAAAACCAGCATTATAAACCAAATTAAATTACCCAGTATCCCTTTTCTGGTTCTGCAATTTGATTTCATCAAGCCAACTCTGAACTACTGCAAGGGCTCTCTCCTTCAGCTCTTCAATTGTTATATTGTTGTTAGATATCACTTCATCTGCCAGAGCAATGGACTCGCTCACTCCAACAGACAGCTCTCTTTTGTCACGCTCCTCAAATGCGGTGGGACTTGCAGGGGCATCTGACCGTCCCCTGTCTTTAAGATGCTTAAATCGTACCATCGGCAAGGCATGGATTGCCAGCAGCCTTACATGCCCCACAGTCTTCAGCACTTCAACTTCAGGCAGACTTCTGATGCCATCAACTACGATATTCTTTTCATTCAAGTTTCTTTCTTGTATCTCTTTTAATACAAGGTGGGCGACCGCACCTTGCCCAAGGTCTTGGCGCAATTTCAACATCAATTTTCCAAGGTTACCATCTGTTGGATCGAGATTTTGACGCTTTGCTTCTTGCCTTACAGCATCACCCATTGTCACTACCGCAAAGCCTTTTTCTTTCAACGCAGATGCAACTGTAGATTTGCCTGCTCCTGGCATCCCTGTCAAGCATACAATGAGCGTTTTTCTTTTCTCACGTAAAGTCATAACCAAGCTATAACCTTTGTCTGAACACTGTTTATCATCTTTATCTTGCCTTATTATTTGGTTATCTGGGCACGTACCACTGCAATACCTATTTTTACTGCAATGTCGATTATTAGTAGGTAGGTAGATAGATAGACTTGCTATTCCGCTGACAGATCCCAGTAATTGGCGTCCTTGAATTCTTCTTTGGGCTTGCCAAGTGCTTTCCATTCCTTGAAAGACTTGGGATACAGCTTGACATTCTTGGCGCCTGCAAGTTTGAGCGCATAATAAGCCAAACCCGAGAGCGTTCCAACACTGCCACAGTATGTGATTATTTCAGAGTCTACAGGTATGCCTCTATTTTCCATGAATCTCTTGAGCTCCGCCGGGTCTCTCAGTATGCTGCCATTAGAACGTAGCATTGTATATGGGATGTTCATTGCCTCGGGGATATGTTCTGTCAAAAAGTTTAGCCTTTCCCTGGAGTCTATGAGTATTTTGTCAGTCTGCCCCTTCGCTGATTCTATATAGGATGCATCTGCAAATATTTCCTTGTTAAGTCTGAGCGAGTGATTGGCTGCTGGAAACTCGTTAGGCTTGGTCTCTGTCTCCAATCCGAGGCTTTTCCACTGACTGAAAGTCATCTCTAGCAGCGCGGTATTTTCATGGCCCACATACTGAAATGTCCACGCTACCCTGGCTGCAAGTGCACCAAACGTATCGTCATACACTACAATAGGCATCGAATCGGATATTCCAAGTTTTTCCAGAATTTCAACAACCTTTTCTGGGCTGTCGTCCTGCAGCAGCTTGGCCAGTGGAAGTGAAACGGCAGTAGGAATGTGTTCCTTCTGGTAATCCTCCTGCCTTCTGACATCTACTACACGTACAGCGCGTTTTCGTATCAGCATCCTCAGGTTATCTGCAGTGCAGACAATGGGAAGCTGGACATAACCTTGGTTAGTGTCACTATTGGCCTGTTTTGAGGCGGATCTGTTCTTTTGCTTTGACAATTCTTGTTTCTCCGTCTTTAGCTTTCCTTTCTATAGCACGCTTGAGCACAAGCTCAGGCTGCACATTCTCCTCTTGCAGTCTTGGCATTGAACCTAGAATCGCTTCCATAATCTCTGTATGCATCAGGATCTACTTCTGGCGTTGGAAGCTGGATAACCTGCTCCAGTGCTGATTTCATACCTTCTGCATCCTTTATTGTTCCCTTGCCCTGGCCCTTTACCACATTGTCTATCCACTGGCTCATGGTCTCGCCAGAGCTTCTCTCGTTTTTGTATAGTTCTATTATCTTCAGGATGGTAGCAACAACACGCTTTGCCGGAACGCGCATAACCGCCTTGCCAAGTTCACTGGCATTCCCAGCAAGCAACATGGTATATGTCGGGGTCATTGCACCGCCAACCCTTGACGCCCCTCCAAAGAACCCTATGGTGGCTATCTCGTGCTGCCCGCAGGAGTTTGGACAGCCACTTATCTTGATTGTCGAATCCCTCAGGCTGTCATCAGTATCCAATCCTAGCTCTAGGAATTTCTTTTGAACCTCTTTAGCAAGCCTGTGTGAATTTGTGATTGCAAGATTGCATGACGTGGTTCCGGAGCAACCTACTGCCGAAGCGATCGTCAGCGCGCCGGGGTTTGCAAGGCCTGCAGACGCCAGCCTGTCGAAAAATTGCCTGAGGTCAGTTCCCTTCACATAGCGTATTGCAAAATTCTGCTGCGGGGTGTTCCTTGCAACGCCTTCAACCGATAACTCTCTGATAGTATTTGCCAGGACACGGAGCTGGCTTGCAGTGATATCGCCCGCGCCGAGTGTGACAAACACCGTGAAATATCCTTCCTGCTTCTGGGCCAGCACGTTTGTGTGAAGCCATCTCTCATATGCCGGGCTTGACTTTGTCACCTGATCATTTAGCATCGGCAACTTTGTCATTCTTGGCGCTTTTGGCAGCTGACGGGTATCCTCTTCTGCCTTGACGTCGAACTTTTTAATCGTAGCTGGAGCCAAAGTCATCTGGACCGCCGTCCGCTCTTTGAGCACCATTTTCTGGAATTTTTCCCATCCTGTCTCGTGCACCAGATAGCGCATCCTGTTTCGAGCCATGTTTTCCCTGTTGCCATGCCTATCAAACAGTCTGATGGTTGCCATGCAGGTTGAAAGCAACATGTCTTCCGGGGTAAACTCCTCAAGCAGGTGGCCTATGAACGAAGCAGCGCCGAGCCCTCCACCAAGGTAGACCCTGAAACCTCTCGCACCATCCTTTATGGCCGGAACAAGGCCAATGTCTGCTATCCTGACCAGACTGTGCTTTTCCTTTTCGCAGCATGCAAAATTAATCTTGAACTTGCGCGGAAGGTTCTGGCACATTGTGTTTCTCAGAAAGAATCTGGCTATTGCTTTGGAGTACGGCGTTGCATCAAATGCTTCATCAGCACATGTTCCTGCAAATGGACTGCACATTACGTTTCTGACGGTATTTCCGCATGCTTCCCTGGTTGTTAATCCGACCTCCACCAGCCCCCTCATTACCTCGCTAACATCTTCTAGCTGGACCCAGTGGAGCTGTATATTCTGGCGGGTTGAGACATGAGCAGACCCTATCGAAAATGCTTCAGAAAGGCTTGCAATCTTCTCAAGTTGCTCCGGTGTAACCTCTCCTCCAGGGATCTTGATCCTCATCATGCTGTAGTCCATGCGCAGCCTGGAGCTGTATGCACCGTGCTGCAGCCTAAATCTGCGAAAATCGTCATCAGAGAGCTTGCGCTGTCTGAAAAGCTTGACTTTTTGAGCAAAGTTTTCAGTCTCTTCCTCCAGTCCCCAACGTGGGTTAGTCTTTGGAAGAGCTATACCTTCCTTCATCGTGGCTTTTTTCATTAATAACGTAACCGGGCAAACCAAATCATATATTTTTTATGGAAGTAGGGCTTTGTGGTATTGGTATTGCAGGCAGGCGGCAAGAAATACTGCTATTTAGGTATTGATATACTCAAGAGCATCCGCAGGTAGACCAAGTATGCAGCCGTACGATATTTTGGATGTCAACATTACAAGGAGGAAAAATTGGTTCCGGCCTTTTAAATACAAGGCGATTTATGGCCTGGGGCCGGAACCGTGCCTATTGACCGTGCCTTCACTTATGGACAATAAACCTAAAAGGATCGCTTGCAGGCAGAATTGAGAACTATGCAGCGTATATGAATACTCAAAGACTCTGCTAAGTTTTGCTTTTATAATATGCGTAGTCCGAGTTACTTTATGGGCTTTCTGAGCAAGCTGATAAAGAAAAAAGAACCAAGTGCATCACGGATCGAGGCAAAAGAAGAGAAGCAAGCGCCATCATCAGTATCCAATAACACCAAGAAAAGAGTCAAGAAATATACCTCTGATGGCAAACCAATCTACGAAGAATGAGTTCCTAGCAATGCCGCTATATTTTTTCATCACCTGACGCTCTTTCAGTGTTCACGTTGTTCAACAAATGTGCTTGCCTGTTTCTTTCAATCCTATCATAGTTCGATTCAAACAAATTCGCAGATAACATCATTCTTTCTCGATAGCTACTTTCAATCCTATCATAGTTCGATTCAAACGTTACAAATCCAATGTCCCTTCTTGTCTTGTGATACCTTTCAATCCTATCATAGTTCGATTCAAACCCTGATGGTAGCAGGTCTGCCATCCGCTCAGCTCACCTTTCAATCCTATCATAGTTCGATTCAAACGAAGGTAACTTTTGCGACCATCTGTGCAGGTATGGACTTTCAATCCTATCATAGTTCGATTCAAACTTACATAATATTGATGGTCCGGCTATAGAGTGGAGAGACTTTCAATCCTATCATAGTTCGATTCAAACGCGGCTTTACATACATCGAAACAACTAGGACATTCCTTTCAATCCTATCATAGTTCGATTCAAACGTATTGCTTAGGCGAAGTTCTAGCGCGTCCCTTCCTCTTTCAATCCTATCATAGTTCGATTCAAACAGAATAAATGAGTAATGTTCCAATCGACCTATCTCGCTTTCAATCCTATCATAGTTCGATTCAAACTCTACATCAACGACATTGGTAAACTCTTCGAGAAATCTTTCAATCCTATCATAGTTCGATTCAAACTGATATCCTTCTCTATCTGCTCCTCTCTTGATTTTTCTTTCAATCCTATCATAGTTCGATTCAAACACTATAACAATGACAGTTATTGAAGAGACAAGTGGAACTTTCAATCCTATCATAGTTCGATTCAAACAGAACACATACCCATTCAAAGTAGAGGTATTCTCAACCTTTCAATCCTATCATAGTTCGATTCAAACTTTGTTACTATCTACTAGCGACTGGTAGGCCTGATGTATGTTGTAGCCTATTTGTTCCACATAGAGTCATCAAGTCAGGTGGAATTGTTTATTGTGTCTTGTCCAAGCCCTAAATTTCTTGTCTATTTATTCAACCAAAAACTTGCTGATCGGTCAACCATTCTGCTAATTCTGCAAGTTTTCAATGGATAAGAGACATAAACTTAAAATCACCATGCAACCCGCTTCCAATAGACAACAATTGGGCAAGAGAACACTTGTTCGCAGAAGGGGTCGAGGAGGCAAGCAATTCCGAGCCGTTATTATTGGCAAGCTTGCACCAGCAAAGTACCCAAATTTCAAGCTAGACGAACATCATATTGGACGGGTAGTTGATATTGTTCATGAGCGTGGAAGGGATGCTCCACTGGCAAGAATTCAGTTTGACGATGGAAGATACTCCTATGTTCCTGCTCCTGAAGGTACTACTGTCGGAAGCAGCATTGAGGTTGGAGCTGGCACTGTAGCAAGGGCAGGAAACATCTTATCTTTGGAATCTGTCCCTGATGGAACTCTTGTTTGCAATATAGAGAAAAATCAAGGTGATGGAGGAAAGCTAATCAAGTCAGCTGGCTCTTCTGCAATCGTTTTTGCACATGGAACCGGCGGTGTCACTATAAAATTTCCGTCAGGCAAATTCCTGACTCTGGACCCAAAATGCAGGGCGATGGTAGGCGCAATAGCCGGCGGCGGAAGGAAAGAAAAGCCGTTCTTGAAGGCAGGAAACCGTGCAAAGTACATGCAAGTCCACGGAAGGCTCTATCCTACAGTCAGGGGTATTGCTCAGGCTGCCGTTTACCATCCACACGGCGGAGGAAGACACCAGCACATCGGACGCCAGTCATCAGTTGGCAGAACTACTCCACCTGGCCGCAAAGTCGGTAATATTGCTCCAAGAAAGACCGGCCGCGGAAGAGTAAAGGAGATTCAGAAATCGTCCTAAGGTGGTAGGCAGCAAGTAGCAGACTGCTACTGCCGTCTCTTTCTTTCTACCCTCCTACCTTCTAGCCGATTCCCTTGAACTGTGAAAGTGACTTCCACAAATACCAAGTTGCAACGCTCCTAAATGGCCTCCATGGTTCTGCTAAACCCATCATTACTGCCGGCGGCGGAGGTTCAGGAAACGAATACACTCTCTGGATGGCCTTGCGCAATCCTAAATCTGATAGTGGTAAAACATCAGGTCTTCCAAGGTGAAATATAAGAAACATCTCTGCTGTCCACCTGCCGATTCCATTCAACTCTATCAGCTGGCCGATTACCTGTTCATCTCCCATGTTGCGCAGCTGGCCAAGGTCCAGCTCCCTGTCTACAATACGTGAACATAGACCCTTGATGTATTCTACCTTTTTTGATGACAGCCCCACTTGCTTCATCCTGCTATCTTCTGTTGACAGTATCTGTCCGGGAGAAGGAAACTTGCCATACAGAGCGATGAACCTGGAAAGTATGGCCTCTGCAGCGCTTCCTGAAAGTTGCTGGAATACAATTGATTCAACCAGCGATCTGAATGGATCACTGCGCAACTTGATGTCACAAGCCCCGACTGAGCTGATTATTTCGGCAAGACGGTTATCCGCTTTTGACAGATGCTCGATAGCTTTGAGCTTTGACCAGCTAAAATCTATTCTTTGTCTTTGTTTTACCGTCTGTCCATCACTTCTTTTATGCGAAAACGCGATTTATAAAATAGCAAACGGATAGTTTTAATCTTATGTTATGAACTGCAAATTTGAAAAGAACCTAGAGAACATCTAGAAATCTAATGAATAGAAAGATAGATTGACATTCTAGAAGACTACGAATTCTAGCATTGCACTGTTGAAATGCAAATAATTTGTTAGATTTCTAAAAGTAAATACATCATTGTGTAACAGCTAGTTATCCAGAGAAAGTCAGTTAGGGCTATTGACCCGCATGGAAACTATCAAACTATTGCAACATTATTAGCTGATCGTTTGCTTGCCTAGCCAAATAGTAGAAAGCCTGAGTGCCAAAGCCAAAGCAGTATTGACGCACCAAATAGCCTAGTCATAAATGGATGGTAATTACTGATTTTTCAGAAGCTTATAAGAAAATCTTCCTTTTTTATGGTAGATAACCAAGAAATTTGTCCTTAGAGAATCCTTTTATAATTGTCTTTGCTGAGAATATCGAGGTAGAATAATTTTCTAGATAATAATTCAGGAACGAAAATCAAGAGAATTTCTACATTTAATATACTTGTATGCTCTTTTCTCATTCTTCTGTTATGCTTTTCAGTATACTCTGGCACAAGCTTCATGAGCTTTGGTGCTGAGAGTAATGCATCTTCTAACAGCACATCAAGCAATTACTCTAATTCTTCATCAAATGCTAACAAGGATAAGACAGCCGATAATTCAACGGCTCCAACAACAAATTCTTCAAACGTAAACGACACCCATGTCGTTGGAATCATAAGTAATTCTAGCCAATCCGGATCTACTAATTCGACATCTTCAGGTAATGCTATGAGCAATTCTACATCAGACGCCAGCAGCAATAATTCCTCTTCGAAAAACGATACTGGATCTGAAAGCAGCAATTCTTCATTGGTACAGAATAATACAATATCATCTTCTGCTTCTTTTACAACCACTCGGCAACCACAAACAAACGGCACTCAATCACAAAACAACAACAATACTATTACAGTTGCAAATCCAACTCTACTGATAAAAGGTGAACCTTTAGTTCCTACCATGAATAGTATTACGCGGTCCATCAGCTATCCTACACTTTTGTTTAAAGGGAAGGTCGACACAACAGGTAATCTAACCATAACATGGAATACCGATGGTACTACCATGATTTCGGATAGCAATGGCTATACCTATGCCCTCGATGTTCGACAAAATCAAGGCAATTTTACACTGTTGCAGAATAGCACAACGGTTGACCAAAAGGTTATCAGACATGGCATCCAGTACGATATTTATTGGCATCCTTCAGAAGGTCCAAGCGGCTATATCAATGCATACAAGTTTATTTTAGCTGGTACAAGCATAGGACCTTGTACTATCTCAATACAAGTAGATGCCGGGAAGGCATTTCAGCTTGATGGTAATGATCTCCTTGTAACAAATATCAATCCAGCCAGAATTACTTCAGGGTCAGCTAACCTGACAAATTCCATTCCTACATTGACTATGCCCTCATCTTCAAACATAACCTCAGTTGATAATCAATTAGTAAGCCAGAACCCAACAGCAATAATACAATCACAAGGTCAATCAACCAATAACATTGCTGACGATCAGGGTAGCCTTGCCCTTGACTGGTCTGACGCCATCTCTTCTGGTCACAACATGACTTTTGATGAGGAGAAATCTGCAATTGATATTCCTGTAAATGGCCCATTTGTTATAGACCCGATGTTAGTATCTACAGCAACAGGCAGGATATCTCCCTCATACAACAATGTCTTTGATGGAGAGAAAAGGGTAATTACTACAGCCAATTCGACTACTCAGAGGCTTAACATATTCTATTATAGTGGTACAAGTCTTGCGTACAGAACATCAGACAACGGAGGCGATACTTGGAGCTCTGCAATATCTCTGGGAACCGGGACACTAGCAATCTCTGCATTCAGGTTTTCCCTGACAACTTCAACTGATAATAGCGGAACGCAGTATATTCATGTATTCTACTGGACATATTCAGGAAACAATACCAACTTTTATGCAAAGACTGGCACTGTCAATGGCGTTGACATCACTTGGAGCTCTTCCACATTACTAACATATGCTACTGGCGCTAGCGGCACGTGTGGTAACACTCCTGCTAATGTATGCGCGGGGTCCATTGCAAGCACAGACGACAACGGAACTATTTATGTTGTCTTTAACTTCAAGTCGGCAAATTCCACTGATTATTCTTATGTAATATACAAGTCAACTGACCATGGTACAACATGGGTAAACTCGTTACCGACATTTGATTCTACAGCAACTGCAGCATTTTCTATAACACTTGCTTCCTTGGGCTCAGGCAAGATGCTCCTTGCATATGCTTTGTCAGGCCACCAGTACCTGTACTACCGTGTCTTTAACGGAACAGCTTGGGGCTCGGCACAGAGTCAGGGAAATGTCGGGCTGATTGTAAATTACACAAAGCAACTATCGTCGGCTACTGGGACTGACGGATATACTTATGTTGCTTACACTAACATATCATCTACAACTTACCTAGGCGGAGCATTAAAAGTTGCTAAATTCTACAGCAATGGAACATTTGCTGGAACAGAAACAGCAGACAAGACTCTGAATCATATGCTACCCAGCATAATTTTCAGCTCAAACGGAGATATCAACATAAATTCAATGGTAAACAGGACCATTTACGATACTAGAAAGAGTATGGGAGTGTGGGAATCGCCATTTGTACCATATGGTACTACAGCAAATACAACAGACAAGCTAACAGATGCTCAAGTTATGGATGGCATGATGGCAGCAGTATGGACTGAGGGAAGCACATCCCCTTACAATATTGAATTTGGAATGGTAGACCATGGGTTAGTTGAAAATAATAGTACAGTTCAGAATTCTCCAAGTTATGCAGACTACTTTGAAGGTGAAAGAAGGGTTGTTAGCAACACCAACAACACATTATTTGCGTTCTATTACGATGGCTCTAACATAGTATACAAAAAGTCGCATGACTATGGTCACACATGGAGCGGCAGTCCTACTTCTACAGGAACAGGAACAATTGCAAGTGACACCTTTAGATGGTCTGTGGCTCGCACAAGCTACAATGGTACTGATAGAATAGCTCTTTTGTATTACCAAGTATCAGGATCCAACACTAACTTTTACCAAAAGACATTCAAAGCTCTGGATACCGGTCTGGTGTTGGTAAGTACTGTCACCTCATTTTCTGCAGTAAATGATGCCTCATGCAATCCAACAGGCGTCTGTGCAGCCGCAGCGGGGGCTTCAGATTCTAATTCGACCCTGTATGCAGCATACAGGTGGAAATCCGGCAGCGCTTGGCATTATAAAATTCTGGACTCTGCTGATGGCGGCAGCACGTGGCAGACCTCACTTTCCACTATTGATGTTTCTGGTACTTCTAACCCATTCCCAATAACCCTTACCTATCTGAATTCAACTAGGATGCTTTTTGCATATTCAACATATGAAAGCGGAAATCTCTACTATAGAATACTCAACATGGGTTCATGGGGCTCTACAAATACGATAAGCACAGGCAGCTCGTCAAACAGTGTGAAGCAGATATCATCTGACACTCTCAGTCTTGGAGGGTCATATGGCCAGCTAACAGCCTACGTGGCTTTCCTTTCAAGTGGCAACCAAGGAAATCTAAAACTGGCAACTTTCTCTTCAAACGGGAATTATTTAGGAATAGAAACTGCTGATAGCACAATAACCCATTGGCTGCCTTCGATCTCTGTTTCACGCGACGGTATTGTGCATGTCTACACCTTGTACAACAACATAGTATACGACACACAGAAAAATCAAACACAACTTACAAACCCTGACTTTGAATCGATAAACCTTGGCTTGGGCTATCCATCAGCAGCATACTGGCCGTTTGACAACAGTACCCTAGATTACAGCGGTAATTCAAATAATGGCACTGCATACGGCAACGCCACTTATGCAAGTGGTGTGAAGGGTCTCTCCCTATCGCTGGATGGATCTCACGGCTATGTTAAAGTGCTTGATTCGCCCAGCTTGGATCTATCTGGCAATCTATCTCTGTCATCTTGGGTCAATTTGAACCAGCAGACAAACGATACCAGAACTATAATTCGTAAAGATGGTTCTTATTCACTCGAAAAGGATTCGAGCAATTTAGCCAAATTCACAGTCTGGACTGGAGGCAGCCCGACATCTGTAACTGACACATCTGCTCTTCAGGCCAACAAGTGGTACCATATTGTTGGAACTTATGATGGCAGCAATCTCAGGCTTTACGTTAATGGTGTGATGAAAAATACGCATTCACTTTCCGGCTCTACCTCAGTAAATACAAATAATCTGTTCATAGGCAGTCTAAATGGTACAAGCCAATTTTTCAATGGCACTCTAGATGACGTACAGATATACAATAGAACACTGAGCCAGCAGGATATCCAGACTATAGGGACAGGCTGGGATTTGCGAGGTGCCAGTATTAATACAATTGTGCCGATCAGCGGTGCCATCGACCTTGTCAGGCCAGGAATAGGAGATACTAGGTCGGTGCCTATCCATGCATCACCTGGGAAACTGTATACGTTAGAAGCTGATGTCCTTGTGGCTTCCGGCTTTGCCAATATTGATTTAGACTTTCTTGATGCAAATGGCAACTGGTTGACAAATAACTCGGCACCTGCAAGCGGTGTCGCAACAGCCTCATCTTCAGGGTACGTACAACACCTATCTGCATCTTGGATAGCTCCTGCAAACACTGCCAGCATGATTATGCGGTTAATTGAAAACACAACTTCTGGTTCTGCAAGATTTGACAATTTGCGGATAAGTAGCTGGCAAGGCCCTTCTGCACCATATGGTACTGATTTCTATTATCCAGACCAGCTGACGGCACAGTTGGCGGGCCCTTCATCTATAGGAGCTATGTGGAGAAGTGGAGCTTCCTCACCATACCAACTGATGTATGATGGAACGACAAATGTGCTAGTGAGCACTTCGTATATTTTATCTCCAAAGATTTCGGATTCGTACGAAGGTGAAAAAAGGATATTCAAATATGGCATAAGCTTGTATAGCTTTTTCTACAACAGCCAAGATAAGGAGATAGACTATCAAATATCTTATGATAATGGCTTCACTTGGACTCCAGTTAGATATACTTCAAGTGCAGTCAGCAATATTGCTTCAGACTATTATAGATGGACAATAGCATTTTCAACCATTTCAGGCATTCCATATGTTTTCATATTCTATTCAAAAGTAAAATCCGGAACTACAGTGGATCTCTATGCCCTGCCCGGCGCGGTTTCTAGCACAATTATTAACTGGGGCTCACCAATATCACTTGCAGATATTACTGCATCTTCAAATCCACCATGTGGAGGTGGTGTTGGCATATGCGCGGCTGCCGTTGCTTCTCCTGACATATCCGGTAATAATATTTTTGCGGCATTCAGTTATTGGAAGAATGGAGCTTCAGACTACAAGTATCAGATTTTCAAAATCATATTAACTTCCGGTGGCTTTAGCAAGTCTGCATTTGGTTCTCTGGGGGAGAGTTCTACTGGAAGCGGCACTGGTAGCAGATTAGCATTGACATTAACTTATCTTGCTTCATCTAAGATGCTTTTTGCATATTCAACACCATCGAATTCCAATTTTAAATACCGCGTATATAATGGAGCATCATGGGCTTTGAGTGAGTCAACTTCCTCAAATGCGGGCATGACACAAAATCAGGTCAGGCAACTGTCTTCGGCTAGCGATAAGATGGGCAATGCTTACCTTGTTTACCTTAGCTCTATTGTCTCTTCGAATGTAATGGCATTTAAATTTGATAGTAATGGTAATCCTCTTACTTTTACTACCCTATATACTGGCTCGATATATTTTGTAAATGCCCTGCCATCCATTGTTTTTGATCCGACAGGCGATGCACATGTCTTCTTTATTTCTAGCAATATTCTTTCCATCAATATTGTAGAATGCTACCAGTTAAATGGCATCTGGCAGTCATCGCAGTCTTGCAGTAGCCCTCTAACCAATATAGTAGGAAATACAGTTAGCAGTCTTACCACTGGTTTAGGCACAGTTAGCTTCTTCTGGACTGAGACATATGGTAGTAATTACAATCTTAAATTTGGTGGCTATGTTTTTGGATTTCCACCATACTCCAATACTCTAGCATTATTCCATGATACTCAGTATAACACCGGTCGGTGTATTGCGGACGATACAGTATGCACCTATTGGAATGCTGCTATTGGCAAGGCATGGTTGGATGAAATTCCGAAAACGGATCTCATTATTCCTCCGCCGTATGATCCGGCTTATTCATCGGTACAGTTTAATTTTAATCCAACTCCAGGAAATTCTCCCACAATAATATCTAACAAATCGTTAAAGTGGGGAGTAGTCTTTTATGCTCATGGTACCATACAGGGAAATAGTGGGGGTGGTGTGACAGTTGGAATCCAGATCTATAGATGTCTTTTATCATCAGGCTGTGGCAGCAATAGTTGGGGACAGCTATGGGATGAAGTAACCATTAGTAAAAGCTTGGGAGATCCTCAACCAATTAACATTTACCAAGCCTATGCACTTGTGAAGGCAAAGCTAGATCCCAACTATAGATATGTAGCTATTCCATATGTCTATGCAATTGGTACTGCTGCATTTGAGAATTATGAAGAGACAGACTTTGGAGCTAGTCCTTTCGATACTACCAATTATATCAGAATTGATAAGATATACGTAATAGGACCTTGATGATTAAAACCTAATTGCATAATAACGGAACCAATAATCCAAACTTACATGGTATTACTTGTGAACATTAACATATATTGCTGGCACGTCATTTTGAAAGCTTCCACCAGTATTGCTATCTGGGTGCATAAAATCTAGCCCAAATACATGTATTCCCTCTTTTGCATTTTCATCGGCTCTGATATAGAGATATATGGTTTCCTTAGTGATCTCAACTTGAGTAATATTGCCATTTTTCCAATCAAGCTTGATTTGTGGCAAACTTACAACTCTGGTACTCAAAGAGAAATTTAGTCCTTCAAGAGAAGTAGAAATATTAGGATTAAGTTGAGATTCATGGATCTGCTGCACAACCAGATACCATACATAGGGTGAATCTGTCTTGTTCATAAGGGCATCTCGAGTATCACCGTTATAGGCACAGAATGAAATCGTCGCTGGATCTTGAGAGCCAACCTCTACCGATATTGGATTGTCACTGGTTCCTATCGGAGAAGAACCATCGTATATATCAGGAAAGCTTTGTATACAATATCCAAAGTAAGGCTCAGAACCTATAGGGGCTTTTGCAAATTCGCCTCGGTTAAGCACAAGTACTTCCTTCTGGCCTGTGTCATTATAGATAGGACTTGCTACTCCATTTTCTACTTTTTCAGGGATATCAAATACAGATGTTCCTCCCTCTTTTGGAAGTGTCTGTGGAGGCGCTGCCTGTTGTTGAGGGTAGTTATAATAGTAGTAAATTGACAGAATCATTGCAATTGTAGTAAAGGCAGCTATTAGTAAAATCGTTTTTTTAGACAATCGAAGCTGAAAAGCCTGTTGTATTATTTATGCTTACATGCACATTGTATACCTATCTCAAAACTTTATTACCAGACAGATTAACATATACTTGTCTCCATGCCTATTCCACCCCCTTAGGCCAGTAGTATTATTTTAATTCCACTGGCTCATTGTATTAGTATGCACCTCACGTTACTTTACCTGGATTTATTGATGCTTACCGTGGGTCTATTCTTTATTATGGCTATAAATACAATTCCACTACAGCCATTCGAAGTATTGTCTACTATTACCATAGCCAGAAATGTCATCGCAATGGGGGTGCCTATAATTTTCGGCCTTTCTGCCATCTACGCACAGGCTGCAACAAATATGGCAAGGGCAAAAATGCTGAAGCTTGGATTTGCTTACTTGGGATTTGCGATTTGTATGGTAATACAAGTATTGTGACAATACGTCTGAATTAGATAGAACTATGTAAGAACAGATTCTAAAACCAGCCTCGAACCTAATTCATTATATATCTCTCCCAAAATGTGCACAGTAAGGTCTTGGACATAAGGCAAAAAGGGACCCAACCAATACTGACCATTCAAATGCGAGGCCAAGTAGCCTTCAGACTCGTGGCATTTGTACTAATCGCTGGATTGCTAATTTGTGAAATTGGGAACGCTCGGGCATATGCCACTACCACCAGCAGTAATCAAAACAGCTCGCAAACTACCCAATCTGACAGTACACTTGGCGGATACATTGAAAAGGTCATCACAAAACACCTTGAGAATGGAAGGGTTATTTCATTTGTATTTGTAGTTTATAATGGAAACAAGGACATTAACCATATCGAAATTGACTCTTCTTCTCCTATACTAGCATCTCACATTATGAAGGGCTGGAGCTGCAGCACTGGTAATAGAGACACAAATACTCTTGTTTGTGATTCTGCCAATTCTTATATTCATGAACACAATGGAAAGAAGCTCATCGTTATATGGACACTCACTGATTCAGAATCGTCGTTTAACCTGAGATTCATAACTCATATCGAAGGGTTAAGGATAGGTATTGGAGCAATAAATGCAACCAAGATAGCTGGCAACAAGGCACTGGTCCAATCTCTCATTGAAGTGGATAATATGAATATCATACCTGTTTATCTGAGGTCAATTCAGTATACTGTGTCGCTTGATAACTTTACCATGTTCTCTGGATTTGTTAAGGTAAATCAGGTTGTTCCTCCAACAGCTCCAATGACTTTGCCAAAAGAATTGTACCTAAATGACTCTGTGGTTTCGCAGCGCGGCAATATCTCTGGTATAGCTTGGGATAATATGGTAAATGGGCATGGCATCTTTGAAGTGAAAGGCAATTACTCGTACAACCTAAATTCTTCCGGTTCGCAAAATGTGATTGTTTGGAAAAACTTTACCAGCACTTTACTTCAATATCCTGGGCCAGGATCGTTTGAGCGAGATATCTATGCTAATTATGTCAGTAATGAAGATGGTTTTAACTATCCCTATAAGGTAGTCAATGGCACAGCAAGGCCGCTTGAAAATGATACGGCACAGAGGCAGGTCGTCAAATATGGAGACCTTTATGAAAGTCAAAGTGGATTCTCGCCAGGCGTAGAAATAGATAATTGCAGCCTCTTCTTTGACGCACCAAAAACCATTCCGTTGGGTGATCAGTCTAATCCGGCTATAGTAAAGATAGGGGGCAAAGACCCTATCGTTGTCCATGTGTGCGTATATAGCTTGGACTTTCAGCCTGACCTACTTTTCATAAGACCAGATTCCTATCCAACCTATAACGATAGTGATCTTCAAGGACTCAATATAACATTGAGTACAAGGGTGTTAGATCTTCCGGCGTTTGAACCCATTCGTGATAACGTCTCGGATTCTAGTGTTGTAGTTGACCGTGTGTCCGTATATGTTACAGCTGATAATGATGCAACCATGGGACTTCATGTCATCAATATTCAGTTGAATGGTCCTATAGATCCTGCAAGGGGTAGCCTATTTAGTGGCCAAGGACTGCTAATTTATGTAGATATACAGAAGTGATGTTTAATGTCAACCTTTCAGATACTATTCATTATCTACGGTTCTTCAAGATATGTGTGATAGGCCCATGAAAGTAGGTGAGCATTTGTGGTAGATTTACCTGATAATGGAAAAAATAAAGGTAGAACAAGAAATCTATTTGTTATCATAATTTGCGGATTGGGAGTTGCATCTGTAATTGCGCTAATTCTGGTCTTTTCTTCTTTATATCATCCATCTAACTTTAACGCTGCACCCTCTTCTCTATCGCCAAGCATCGATGATAATACTACATCTCATAATTTTCAGATAATTGGAACGACATTTGATCTATCAATCTGCGGTGAGTATGATAACAATACAACAGGCTCAATTAGTCCTCTAGGCACAGGAGAAAATCCTATTCCTGTGTATAGAAATAATAACAGTCAAGTGACAGTGCCCCTATGTATAAGAAGTAACGATGCTGATACGAAAACTTGGAATTTTGTAGTTGTAGACCCAGATTCTCCTGCTGAGCCTCCAAAATATGGCATCCATGCAAGCCTTGATAAGACATCTGTTGTTATTCCGCCACAACATGGGATAGATTATAGCATATTGTCTCCAGTTTTAGACAAAATCAACCTCCATCTCAGTGCTGATAGTCAAGCAGTACCAGGAGTACACATTGTACTGGTACAGGCTGAATATAGCCTAGGTTCAGGGCAAACTGAGGATACAGGAAAACCAGTATATGTTGATGTAAAGTAAGGAATTCGAATGAAAGGAAAAGGAATAAACTATGTCTATCATATGGAGACCCCTCGTTATCTACTTCTGTTTAGAGTATAAAATAAAGACAGTTAAGCATAGAAGCCAATTCTGAAGAATATTATGCATTTATCATTACTTTATCTTGATTTACTAATGCTTACCGTGGGCCTATTCCTTATTCTGGCTGTAAATACTGTTCTTCCACAACCATATGGAGAAGCATTATCTACTATTGCTCTGGCGAGGAACATTATTGCAATAGGTGTCCTATAATATTTGGTCTTTCTGCCGTTTATGCACAGGCCGCAACAAATATGGCAAGAGCAAAGATGCTGATGAAGCTTGGATTTGCTTACTTGGGATTTGCGATTTGTATGGTATTGCAAGTATTGTGACGATGTCCTTGCAAATGCCAGTGAGAGTAGAGAATATGCAAATTTTGGAACCAGCTCAACAGCCTACTTCATATACGGTTCTTCAAGATATGTGCAATAGAGCCTGAGCTATGCATAAGGATAAGAAAATGTCTATCAATAAGAATAATTATGCACATTTGATTTGCATAAGTGATTTAAAGTGATTTTTTCTGGTATTTGCATGCGAAGAAAAGGGAAATGTTTCCTCCTCATTTTTGCTTCTATCTTGCTTATCCCAGCGTTGATTACGACAGTAAACAAACCAGTAGAGGCAGTTTGTGCTCCTGAACCAGGAGTAAATTCTCTAACAACATTGGCTTCTGGAAATAGTCTATACCTGATGTGGGAGCAAGATACTGGCTACATAAACAGCACAGTTGGGGGAACCCACACCCTCTATTTTAAGAAGAGCAGCGATGGGGGCAAAAGCTTCGGTAACACAATTAGCCTGTATAAAACTAGTTCAGGATGTTCAATAGGTTCGCAGATGGTAATAGGTGGAAACGGGAAGGAAAAAGAGAATGTCTACATAGCATGGCATGATTCTTCTGGCAGGATTCTTCTTACGGCTAGCAATGACGGCGGAGCTAGTTTCGGTGATACTCTTCCAATAAGCCTTGGGAATTATACAGGTGCCTATCAGATAATTGCCAATACAAATAATTCTATTTACATTGCCTTTAGCAGTTTTAATGAAAGTACGAGCAGTTACGAGATATTTTTTAAGAAGAGCAGCGATGGGGGCAAAAGCTTCGGTAATCCTGTCAAACTGAGCAATAACTCCAGCGAAGATAGTTCAGATCCGCATCTTGCAGCATCGGGCCAGAACATCTATGTTGTTTGGTCTGAAGCTGCCCAAGGTTATGATTGTGGTTCAGCACTTGGACCCAAACCAGAATGTCCATCGAAGATAATGTTCACAAAGAGTACAGATGGCGGACGCAAATTTAATGATCCTCTATCCCTATCAGGTAGTGGCACATGTTTTAGAAATCAGAGTAATGGTAGCAACAACGCAACCTGCATCACGCCACAGAACCCAGATATCCAGGCTGCAGGTAGCGATGTGTACGTAACGTGGAGAGATGGCAGCTGTGTCCTATGCTTTGCACACAGTGCTGATTATGGAAAGACCTTCAGCCAAACTGCTGATTTATTCGCAGAGTTTTCTCAAAATACAATATTATCCCTGTATGATTCTCCGTACATGGTTGCTTACGACAGCACCGCTTATGTAGCATGGATGGCAAATAGTGGTACCGGTTACGATTTTTATCTTATAAAGACTGCAGACGGAGGAAACCACTTCTACAGAATAGAAGCAGCAATTCCTAGGGATTTTGGAAACAACGCTTACCCAATCCCGAAACACCTAGCCATAGCCAGAAATGGAGAGCTTTATTTTGGTTGGACTCCAAATGCAGATGGACATACTATCTTGTTTCAGGCCGTCCTAGAAAACGCAACTGCTTCCGCCAATCCATCTTTAATCTATTCTTCCTCCAATACTCCGTATCTAGAATGGTATCCACAAATAGCAGCATCAGATGTTGGTAATGTGTATGTCTTGTGGCAAAATAGCACCAATTCTCAAATGCTGCCAGGCAATCCACAGCAGCAACTAGTCATAAGAGCAAGTGCTGATGCAGGTCAATCTTTTGATAAAGTGGAAAGAGTACAGAATATTCTATCAATTCCCGAATTTGCCTCATCACTCTCAGCATTAGTAATGACGCTGGGAATCGGAGGAGCTATTGGAGCTGGCATGGCAATTAGGCACAGACTTTGAATAAAGGAACGATCTTTTCTTTCAGCTGACAGTTCATAGTCTTTCTTACCGAACCTTCAAAAGACCGTGCAGCCACACTACTGGCTTTTTGAATTTTTGCATCTTACTAGTTCCGTGATTGCATAGAAGTCAATGCCATATACCAAGGCGACAATCTGGAGATAATGAGCAACTTTCCAGATATGGCCGTGGAATAGCTGTGCAATTATAGCATCTGCTTCTTGATATGTCTGAAAGTCATGCTGCCAAATGCAATCTTTCTTTATCGAATGGTGGAATGCTTCAATGTAGGGGTTCTGGCCTGGACGATTCTTTCCTGTCCATATTCTCCATTCCTGCTAGATTAAGTCAAGGATCCTGTGGAATCTGGCCGATGTCTGTTCCTGTTTGTATTCTTTGAGCATCCTTACCATCGTCTCTTTGTAGCTGGTTTCGCAGTCTCTGCCACTGGAGTCCATTCTCAACATCTTTCTGATGTAGACGGCAAGAGATCCGCTGAGAAGCATGGACTGAGCGGCTGCAGTGACATTGCAGGTCTTTCTTTTTGTGCTTGCGCTCTCAAAATCAATTATGAAAGCGGATATATCATTAGAAATAACAACATGGTGGTTCAACCTGCTCAGCTCACCATGATCAAGACCTGCTCTGTCCATCTTGTGGCATTGCATAAGAATGGAAACTACTAGGTTGCGGGTCTGCTCTTCGGTTACGCCTATATTGTCATTTTTCCTTCTTGCCCAGTCTATTATCGACTGACCGTCCACAAATTCCATTACAATAAAGTTTGGCGAACAATCCACAAGCATGGGACCGACACCAGCCTGGTTTGCCAGCTTGTGAAGCTCAAATTCCTGAAGCATTGTCTTCCTATCTGCATCAGTTCTGCGCACCTTCAATGCATAGATTTTACCATTTACCTTTGCCTTGACAACTATTCCAACACATCCCTTTCCAGCTATCTTCAATCCACCTATTGTAGTTCTGCCACCAAGAATTACCGAAGTTATCCCAAGAGATTCCGCCTCCCTTTTCCGCGCCTGGTAATCTTCAGGTGTAAAGCGAGGGTACGTCAGAATGCTTGCAAGCTCTGGTGAATCCAGATCAAGTTCGTCTGCTCTAGGGGCTTCTTGGTAGCCAGGCTTACTTGAAAATGAGGCGCTCTGTTGTGGTAATGTCATCTACTGCCTTCTTCACTAGTCCTGATAATCTCCTTTCATTTCCTGTATAAATTTGGACCTTTCGATTTGTGGCTTTGATGTCTGATACGATTCCTTTAGTGACACCGCTATTTTCAATCTTGGCAGTCAATAATATATTCCGTGCAAATTCTTTTGCACTTGTTATCTTTCTTTTGCTGAGGACAGCTACTCTCATATCACTGTCTACCCACATCATGGGTGTTTCTGCAGTATTTTTGTTGAGGTCGATAAAGCTCTCAGAATCTTTTCTCCTAAAGATGTGCGGGCCCTTTCTTTCGATATAGGAAGGTAATGTGGTTGATTCCAGAAGGAAGACAAATGCCGCCGAGCGCTCTTCATCTGTGATACATCTACTCCTGATTACTGTAAAGCCTGCAATTTCCAGCTGCTTTGATATCGCATTCATGCTCCTTTTGAGTTGGCCCCAGATCACATCCGGACTGCGTTTGCCGTGCTCAAATTCTATTGCAAGCAGGTTTGGCAGCAGAATTGACCTGCCAGTACCTTTGGTCTTCTTTTCCTTCTTGTTTCCATTTTCTGTGAAAAATGAAATTGACGACCTTTTCATAAATGCCCTGGATGCGAGTACAAACTTGCCAACGCTCTCTGGTGAAATCGCAGCAGCCAAATTCCTCCTCAGATCTATGGGGTCGATTATTACCATTGGGCTCTGGAAGCCCTTCACTATATCCTTGTCGTAATCGTCACTGATGGCCACAATCTGCTTTTCAGAGATATTGGACATTGCTTCTATAACTCTGACAAATGAGCCGTACCTCTGGACCATCACTTCACAGACGTAGCCACTGAATCCAGCCGTTGCAATTTCAGCTCCATAAACTCCAATCGCTTTCAGAAATTTCTTGAGCAGTCTGGCGCTCTTCCTTTTATCTTCATCAAAGTTGTTCACAATGTATTCAGTGTGGAAGGGCGATCTATCGGCCGCACTTTTCCACAACCCTTTTTCAACATCATAGCATGGGACTAGATTGATTCTTACTCCGCTGATAAAGGCCTCGATATACGGATGGTCAGAATACCGCATATACTGTTTGTATTTTTTCAGCGCTTCGCGGCCGATCTCGATGCCAATACGCTCAAACTCGTCTTCACTCAGCGTTGGATTCATCTTGATGAAAATATCAACATCAGCACTGCCTTTCAGCCATGTGCCCTTTGCAAAAGACCCGCCAAAAACGACATCTTTGACTTGCTGATTGTTGGTATGCGATACATAGTCTAGAACCAACTTTCTTGCCTTGTCTGCAATCCGGGTAATTTTGCTGGCATCTTTTGCAGATGGCTCGCACAATGCGAGGGCTTGGGATAGAGTCGAGTCTAATTCAGAGTCCATGCTATCAGCTACTCCCATACAGCCCTAAATTCCAAGCTTGTACCAACAGCGGTTTCATTATTGCGCATACATTGCAAGAGTATTCTTCTCCTATCCTGGTTAGCGTCCGCCTACTGTAGTTGCAGCGACAGTATAAATGTTGGAATAGATAGGTCCAGAAGGAGTAAGGTCACTTTGCTTGATGTGCAGCTTATCTATTATGTCAGTGCAAAACTCCTTGCCGCTATAGCCAGCAATAATTTCATTATCCAGCCTGAAATGCCCTCCCGCTCTGGCCCTGAAGATGGTAAGGTGCGGGGAAAAAGGTTTGTCCTGTTGAAAACCCGGGCCTATGCTTGACACCCTTGACACAATGTCGGCAGCAAGCTGCCGCATCGTTTGGCCTCCTGCCACGTCGGTACCAACCCAAGCCACCCTTGCATAATTTGGTTTTGGGAATGCTCCAAGACCGGTAAGCCTGATTGTAAATGACTCAAACTTCAAATCCGAAATCTTGGCCTTTACAATTTCAACTTCGCTGTCGCTTTTTTCGCCCAAGAACAGAAGTGTAAAATGAAAATTCTGCTTCTCGACTGCCTTGACATCTCTTTGATTCCAGTCCGCGGCGGCAAATACTTCATGTTGCAGTGACTCGATAGTGTTCACAGCTGAAGGAGATAGATCTACAGCAAGGAAAATTCGCATCGCCTAGTTAACCAACCAATATTTCTTACTTGCAGATGGGCCTGCCGTATTATATTAGATTTTTTCCAAGTATCAAGATTGGAGTGATGGCAGTAAGTAAGTAGATGACAGACAGAGAAAAGAATCAGCAGCAGAAAAGCTAGATCTTCATTTTATTCTGTATTCGGTTCGAACTGGAGAGTATCGGCTTATTTTAAGCATAGAGAAAAGCAGGCTGATTGTGTTTGTGGTTGATGCAGGCCACAGAAAGAAGCAAGATATGCCGAAGGTTACAAGGCCCGTGAGTGGGCCATATCTTGGCGATTATGTCGCTCTTTTTGAGCAGAGCTCAGGCAATTGCAGGATAGAGAAAGGTGGAGTTTCTTGCGACATTCATCTCTGCAGTTCCTTCAGTGAGGGCAACATCTGCCTTTTTGCAAAGTAAATTGCAAACAACGCTACAGACAAAATCTGCAGGACTGTTATTGACAGGTCAAATGCACCTGCTGCATAAAGCCTCGGCACGGCTGTTTCCAGTATTACTTTCAGGCCTTGGTCAAGTGCAAAGGCTGACCCGACCACAGCTATAGGGGCAAACTTTCCTGAAAGGTACCATACTCCAAACATTGCAGATGCGGCAATTAACCCAAATATTCCTCCCATCGCGCCAATGAGGAAGGTATTGTTAAAAACCCCGTAGCAGACAGAGTGCCCGCCTCTAAAATCCAGCCAGATGCTAAAAGTGTACCCGCTGGCAGAACAGACAGCAGCATGCCCGAGCTCGTGGAATAGACTAACAGGAATTATCAGCACTATGTAGAGAAGGTAAGAATAGCCGATTATCCTGCGAAATTCATTTAAATTCAATTTTGACATCTGTCTTTTCTGCCCGGATTTCTGATGGTAATAAAAGCAAGTTTTGTCATTATAACCATTGATTACCAATAGAAAGTAACTTTGATACCTGACCCGACCCAACCCGATCCTGTCTTTCTCGCCGTACTGACAATTCAAACTGCAACCAGAATCTCACAAGCAGCTGAATGAGACCTAAAGTACATTAACATTCAGGTCTGAAGATACGGGAATTGTTCAATAGCAAGCATAGAATTTTAGAACTTTTGAACATTCAGCCTTTTGAAGGCTAAAAAGAGAAGAATTGCCACAACCCGACCCATAGGTTGAATTATGATACCATAATTTGTTATCATTTATGCTATAGCGAATGAGAAAACCCATGTCTTCAGGCGTGGGATGAAAGCGAGCCTTAAATAACAGAATGGACGTCCGAATGTCATTGAATCTCCATCAGCGCAACTACAAGTTTCGCCTGTATCCATCAGCATTACAGGAGCAGCAGCTTGCAGAAACGCTGGATGGCTGCAGATGGGTATACAACTACTTTCTTGACAATGGTTTTACTAGTGAATCAGAATATGATATGAACTATGCTCTGACAGAGCTAAAAGAACAACACCTTTTCTGAGAAATTACCATTCCAAAATGTTGCAGATGGTTGGCAAGAAAATATCATCTGCAAACAAAGCATTGAAAGCATTACGAAAGAATGGTCACAAGATAAAACAGGTGACAGTGAAGAGAGAAGGTAAGCATCGTTGGTATGCTATCATTTGCTGTGAACTGACCGAACCCATTTTCAAATTCATGGATGTCAGCAAGTCAGTTGGCATTGATGTTGGCATAACCAAGTTTGTACATGATTCTGACAACCATGAGGTAGAGAATCCATTGTTTTTGAAGCAG
Source organism: Nitrososphaeraceae archaeon (assembly GCA_021325295.1). GTDB lineage: Archaea > Thermoproteota > Nitrososphaeria > Nitrososphaerales > Nitrososphaeraceae > JAJPHM01. The sequence continues at coordinate 70,449 of JAJPHM010000018.1, read as the reverse complement.
ATGTTAAACCCTTTGAGAAGGGCTTCTCGCCATCTATCTAGGAGGCAGAAAGGTTCTGCAAACTATGAGAAAGCCAAAAGCAGACTGCAAGTGCTGCATGAAAGAATAAGGAACCAGAGACTGGACTTTCTGCACAAGCAATCTACAATCTATTCTAAAAGATATGACTTGATATTCCTTGAGAAATTAAGAGTGCTGAACATGACCAAAAATCACAGACTGGCAAGAGCCATACTGGATAGTGGATGGGTGACGTTTGGTTCTATGCTAAAGTACAAAGCCAAAAAGGTCATGGAAGTCTATTCACCTAATACTTCTATAGACTGTTCTCACTGTGGTCATAAAGTACAAAAGTCGTTGGCTGTCAGGATTCATAGATGTGACAATTGTGGTCTGGTACTGGACAGAGACTATAATGCCGCTTTGAATATCCTTCAGCGCGGCATAAAAGCGTTGAAGCTACCTATGGAACGTAGGGAAGTTACGCCTGTAGAGTTCGAAAGGACTAGGAAGCAGGAATCAATAGAAGCCCACGACTTTAGTCATGGGTAGTTCACGGTATCACAAAGTTAATGCGTCAATACTGTCTTTTTATTCCTTGCTTGCAGGTTGACATCAAAGTAATCAAAGACATCCAGTCTGCCAAGAAGAGGCATGCGCAAGTTATTATTTATAACAAGAACAATGTTCACATTTTCAAGTATTACACCATTAAAATTAATGTCGACCTTTGCTTTGTATACATTGATACCCTGTTTTGTAGCCTGATTTATTGAAAAAGCCTCTCCGATCGGTTCTATCCCTAGTTCTTCAGCGGCCACCTTATTAATTGCGGTGACATCTGCTGCGCTATCGACCAGAAATTGCTTGAACTTCCATTTACCTTCCGCATTTTTCAAAAATATCCCAGCTACAGGATAATCCCGTAAACCAAAATGGTCAGTGGGAAAAGGTCGCCAAGTATATTCAACTATTCGGTTCGCCAAATTGCAACCCAGCTATAATGCCTTCTTTAGGAGGAATGCCATATATGCAAGGGTCGGCCGTGGGCATTCTTTTTTTTGCCATTTCTAACGCTATACCTTCATGGTCCCCCCATCCTATTATCTTGTCTTCATATACTGCGATATACTGACCCGAATGCTTGGCAAGCTCTTTCATTGATATATTGTCAAGTGAATGCACTTTTGGCAGCTCTGTTCTATTCTTCTCCGCTATCATTTCAGCTATTACATCACTATATGACTGACCATTCCTTTTAGTCTTTTTCAATTCCTTGACAGTATCCTTGCTTACGGTAATTGACGTATGATTAGGATGCTTGCCCATGTCTTGATTTTATCATCATTTGCCTTTAAATTTTGCTATTGTAGACTACAGTAGCAACCAAAAAACATGCTGTTACTATATAAAATGCTCGACAATTAATCGAAGTACAAGACCTGTCATTTGTACTTCGATTTCACGCACAACCAACGGTTTTGTACTTCGATTATATATAAACGAATTACGCACAACTGGTGTTCAAAGGCTATTGAACAGCCTTTTGAACATGTTTGTTCAATACTTGCGCACAGAATAGGCTCAAAAGCAATCTCTGGAGCAAGCTTTATCTTTCTTGACTTGCAATAAAAGCAATCCTCAGTGGTATTGCTTGATAGATTCTGTAGTTGATTCAAAGATGGCTGATATCATCTCTGACCTTCAAACGCTCATCCGCCAGCCAAGTGTTTCTGCAAAAAAGCAGGGTCTGGTGGAGTGCGCCAACCTTGTGGCAAGCATCATGAAAAAAGCTGGCATACATTCAGAAGTGCTCTATTTGAAAGATAAATCTGTTCCACCAATAGTCTACGGAGAGGTCAGGTCCAGGTCAAACCCTAATGGAAAGACGCTTCTTTTCTACAATCACTATGACGTTCAGCCTGAGGAGCCTCTGGAATTGTGGGATTCCGATCCGTTCAGTGGCAGGGTTGAAGGCAATTATGTCTTTGGCCGAGGATCTGCAGACGACAAGGGCGAGCTTGTAACGCGCATAAAGGCTGTTGAGTACATGCTGCAAACAACAGGCGACGTCCCTTGCAACATCAGATTCATTGTAGAAGGTGAAGAGGAGACTGGCAGCATACATATCGAGGATTATCTCAAAGCCTACAGGGATAGACTTGGGTGCGATGGGGTAATCTGGGAATTTGGCTATGTTGATGCAAAAGACAGGCCCATTGTTAGCCTGGGAATGAAGGGCCTGCTTTACGTAGAGCTGGTTGCCAGAGGCCCTTCACGCGACGCCCATTCGAGCCTGGCAGCTGTGATAGAGAACCCTGCCTGGAGGCTTGTCAGGGCGCTCAGCAGCCTCCGTGATGCCACAGGAAAAATTCTGATACAGGACTGGTATGCAGATGTCAGAGAGTTTACTCAAAAAGAGCTTGACACGATCTCTGCCGAGCCGTTTGACGAGCAGGAATTCAAAAAAGAATATGGCATAGACAGGTTTGTCAACAATATGCAAGGCGTTGAAATCAACAGGGCCATGGTAGGCGGCCCGACCTGCAATATTGCCGGGCTTGTATCCGGCTACACCGGAGAGGGGGCAAAGACCGTACTGCCTTCGACTGCTCTTGCAAAAATCGATTTCCGGTTGGTGCCAGATATGGTGCCGGAAAGGCAGCTTGGACGTCTCAAAGACCACCTGCGCAGGAATGGATTTGGCGACATAGAGGTCAGGCTGATACATGGCGAGGCTGCAGCAAGAACGCCAGTTGACCACCCATTTGCAAAGCTTGTCGAGCAGGCGGCCGCAGAGACCTTTGGCAGCACGGTTGTCAGTGTTTCTTCTGCCGGCACCGGACCGATGTACTCCTTTGTCAGTGTGTTGGGGGCACCGTGCGTATCGATTGGCAGCACCTTTGTCTTTGCCAGAATACACTCTCCAAATGAATTTGCCAGGATAGACCTGCTAAACAAGACCACGAAGTGTATGGGCAGGATAGTAGAAAAATTTGCAAGAGGATAGGTAGGCCGGCGGCTAGCAGGATCGACAAACCGATCCTCAGATAGTTCTCTTATCCTAGTTGCGGTAAGTAAAGGTCTAATGGTCGAAATAATTAACGAAGATGTGGGTAGGGTTGCTGCGCCTGAGGCCGTTACAGACGACCGCAGTGCTGCAGCTGCACAAGAAGATCAAAGCCAAGCGAAAATATTGCAAACTTTGGAAAAAGTGGAGCAACGTGAAAGTGAAATTGAGCTTGAAGAGAGACGCAAAATGCTGATTCTTATGCATAGCAGGGGACTCAGCCAGAAGGAAATGGCAAAGGTGCTTGGAATCAGCCAGCCGACAGTCAGCAGGGAGCTGAAGGCAATAATCAAGCGCACAAGAAGGGTGCTGTTTGAATTTCTGGATAAGGAAGGGTTGTTTGAGTATCATAGATGGAAAGCAGGGTATGACGAGATTATCAAGCTCACTTGGGACATCGCGACAGGGGCGGATACTAGTCCCCGTGAAAGGTTGAAGGCATTGGACATGCTCTATATGTTCAACCGCTCCCGCCTGACTGATATCAACTCATTATACGAGATAAGGCACCACCTCAAAGAAGAAAGGCGCAAAACAAAGCCCAAGAGCGAGGTATTACAGTACAGAGAAGAGGCCGCAGATTACAGTGCTGACAGTAGCTGATGTTGATGCCAGTTGTGACTTATATTCATGTATGCACACGAGGTGCATATGATGAATATTATTCATTCATCCACGCTTGGTTTATTCACAAATTCCCTCGTGAAAATATATTGGTTATTCATTCATCCTGTGCTTGGATTATTCATTTATTCACGCTTGGCAGCGACGGGTTATTCACGGCCCACTGTCAACTTTGCAGAACAAAGGCTACTGCAAACGCAAACGTTTTTGCCCAATGTACGCCAACTAGTATTATCAGTCCAGTCAGCAACCGGCTGGTGGGCTGGAGAGAAGAGGGGAGATAGATGAATATTGAAATGAAAAACAAGCACGGATCTGCAAATTCAACTCCGAAAGGGCTCCTTGGGTACTGGGCAGCACAGGAGCAGTATTCGATGCATGATCTGCTTGAGTACACACAGGAAGCAGAAAGGGTCGGATTTGAGACCATGATGACAAGCGATCATTTCCACCCCTGGTGGCACGATAATGCCTTTGGGAACTTTACCTGGGTCTGGATGGCTGCAGCTGCAGAAAGGACAGAAAGGATGCAGTTTGTCACAGGCATTACTGCGCCAATCTACCGCTATCACCCGGCGATAATTGCGCAGGCATTTGCGTCACTTGATGTCCTGTATCCCGGACGGATGGGCCTTGGCCTTGGAACCGGGGAGGCACTAAATGAGGTCCCACTTGGCTTTGACTGGACTCGGCCAAAAACTAGGCTCAAAAGGACAAAAGAAGCAATCCAAATCATAAAGAGCCTGTGGGGCGAAAACGTCAGTACAGGCAACAACTGCTCCAAAGACAGGGATGGCTTTCTGGATTATAACGGCGAATATTTTCTCATCCGCAAAGCCAAGCTCTATACTCCGCCAGGTAACAGGATACCGCTCTATATGGCATCTTCAGGACCGGAATCGGCCAAAGTAGCTGCAAAATACTCCGATGGGCTGATTACATATCTCAAGCCTGAGGAGGCAAAAGACGCCCTGTCTGCTTTTGACAGCGAAGTGAAAAAGCAGGGAAGGGCATCAGAAGGCCTGGAAAAACTAGCAGAGTTCAAAGTGTCCTTTGCAGAAGACTATGACAGGGCATTTGAATCTACCAAGTTCTGGCGTGCGACTCTTGTCAAGAACGTATTCAATTCTGACATTGGCGATCCGAGAAAGCTGGAGGAGAAGGCAAAGCGAGAGGTTCCTGACGAAAAACTGGCGCAGGCCATCAAGGTAACAACATCAATCGAGGATTGCATAAAGCCACTTGAAGAATATTTCAGGGCAGGGTTTACCCGGGTTTATGTGCACAGCACAAGTCCTGACGAAATAAATTTCCTGCATGCGTTCAGCAAGAAAGTGCTGCCGCATTTTGAAAAAACGGACACAAGTTTGGAGGAAACAAAAGCATCAGCGGCCTGACATCCTGTCTCGTATCGTGTCGTCTCGTCCCGTCTTTTCTCATATGACCTGCTGTTATGGTCCGTTATAGACGTCAGGCTGGCAGTTGACCCTACATTCAGTTGCCGGAGCAGCATTGTCAATGTTTCTGTTAGAGACGTCAGCCAGGATATTGTAAACTACCCAGGCTGAAAAGATAAACGCCAAGATTGCAGGAATGAGCACCAGTTCCCACAGAGCGTCTGACATGTGACAGCCAGTACAGATATGTAGCGAATAAAAAAGCTATCTGCCAATTACAAGGGATAACAACAAAGGTGCAGGCCATCGCCAGCCAGTGATGTATTTCCACAATGGCTTATCATTACCTGCCTTTACCAAATATTGCATCGTATCATATCATATCGTATAGTATCGTATATGCATTTATAACCACCTTGCTTTGATTTGACTTTCAGTTAACAGAAATGTCAGATGCTAAAAATACTAATACTAGAGTGTTTCTCGCACCTCAATCTATTGCAGTTGTCGGCGCTTCAGATAAACCCGGTGTGGGAAAGGCTATCTTTACAAACATTGTAAACGGCTACAAAGGAAAGATTTACCCAGTAACCCCTTCAAGCCCCACTGTATCTGGTCTGGCTGCCTACAAGAGTGTTCTTGATATTCCAGACGAAGTTGACCTTGCAGTGGTTGCTACACCAAACAGAATTGTGCCTTCCGTAATGGAAGAGATTGGCAAAAAAAAGATCAGAGGAACCATCATAGTTTCAGCCGGGTTTAAGGAAGTGGATGAGCAGGGCGCGCAGCTGGAAAGGCAGGTGGGCGAAATTGCCAGAAAATATGGCGTCAGGGTAATCGGGCCAAACTGTCTGGGAATAATGAGTCTTTCGCAGCAGAACATGATGAATGCTACCTTCCTGAAGATTACCCCGCAATATGGCAGCATAGCGCTTGTGTCGCAAAGCGGCGCAATCTGCGCTGCTACAGTCGAAGACGCGCTTGCCCAGAATATTGGCTTTTCCAAAGTCATGAGCATGGGCAACAAGGTCGACATGGATGAAAATGATGTTCTCGAGCTGCTTGCAGAAGACCCGGAAACCCGGGTAATTGTAATGTATCTTGAGGACATACACGATGGCCGCAGGTTCATGGAGGTTGCAAGAAAAATCACAAAACAGCACCGAAAGCCAATCATTGTCTTAAAGTCAGGAAGGACTCCCGAAGGCGCCAAGGCCGCGGTATCGCACACCGGAGCGCTTATGGGCTCTGACGAAGTCTATGATGCACTATTCAACCAGGCCGGCGTCATCAGGGTGGATACCATGCAGGAGCTATTTGACCTGGCTACTGCCTTTTCAAAGCAGCCTCTGCCTGCTGGAGGCGTAGTGATAGTATCCAACGCAGGAGGGCCTGCCATCATATCAACAGATGCCTGCTCAAAATATGGCCTGAAAATGGCCGACATATCGGCTGCCAGGGAGGCCATAGCCAAGGTAATTCCACCACACGGCTCCCCAAGAAACCCCGTAGACATTGTTGGGGATGCTGACTTTGGAAGATTTGAAAAAGTCCTCACTGAAGTTCTGTCCAATCCCAACGTAGGCTCTGTCGTGACGATGTGCACTCCATCTGCCACGCTTGATTACAACGGTCTGGCAAAAGTAATAGTCAACATGTCCAGGGCGCACCCAAACAAAACAATGCTTGCAGCACTGATGGGACTGGCCGAAGGGACCGAGAACAAAAAGATCCTATCAGACGGCAACATCCCGCATTACATGTATGCTGAACCGGCAATCCGGACGCTGCAGGCGATGTACAACTTTGGATCCTGGCTTGCAAGCCCTGCAAGCAAGCCGGAGCGATTTTCAGTCAACACCAGCACAGTCAGGGATATTTTTGCAGAGGTTAGAAAGCAAGGCCGGCTGAACCTTCTTGAAGAAGAAGGCTACGAAGTGCTATCAGCGTATGGCTTTCCGACTCCAAAGAGCATACTTGGCACAAGCGAGCAGGAATGTATAGATGCTGCAAAAAAGATTGGCTATCCTGTTGTGATGAAGATAGCTTCACCGGACATAGTGCACAAGTCAGATGCTGGCGGGGTCAAGGTAGGCATCAAAAGCGACGAGGAGGTCAAGTCTGCATTTAGGGCCATAACGGAAAGTGCAAGAAAATACCGGTCAGGTGCCAGAATAAAGGGGGTCCTTGTACAGGAAATGGTCAAATCAGCAAGAGAAACGATCCTTGGCGCAAAGCAAGACCCTCTTTTCGGACCGCTCATAATGTTTGGCCTTGGCGGCATATATGTCGAGGTGTTAAAGGACGTGGTCTTTAGACTTGCTCCGATAGACAGGGAAGAGGCAAAAAAGATGGTCGAGTCGATAAAGACCATCAAGCTTCTGCGGGGAACCAGAGGAGAAAAGCCATCAGATATCCCTGCTATAGTAGATAGCCTGCAGAGACTTTCGCAGCTGATTACTGACTTTCCTGAAATTGAGGAATTTGACATAAATCCTCTGCTGGTGCTTGAAGAAGGAAAAGGAGCCAGAGTGGTTGACGCAAGAATTGTCCTGAGGAAGAGCTAAGCAAGCAAGTAAACAAGCTATGGCTGGCCAGACAGAGAAAATTTCTTTCTCTTTTTGGCTAAAATAAAGTACTCATCTAATTCAACCTACTCAGGCAAGCTTTGTACCGCATTCTCCGCAAAAGACCGCATCAGTCTCATTCTGGTATCGGCACGATGGACATAACCCCGCGCTCTTGGCACTGGCGGTTCCTTCCTGAGCTTTGCTCCCGACCAAAACGATATCCCCAATCTTTGAGATGTTTTCCCATATGACTTCCTTTGAATCTCCTTCTTCCTTGCCTTCCAGCTTGATAGATATCTGCACTTTTCCCCCGGGCAATCTTCGCAATCCCACCTTCTGAACCATGCCTATCAACATAGCATCAGAGTCATACGCTGACATGCCTACAAGTGACTCGATGGGCAAAAAGCTGTCAGTTTTAGCCTGTTCAATAGGAGCGCTAGGGATGCCAGCAGCCGAAAGCATTTCTATGTTTTGTGTTTGCATGGCAGGTCTCTCTTCAGGCTCTGACTTGTCTGAGTTTGCCTGCATTCCGGTTTGAGTTTCCGGGGTGTCAAACTTGCGATACTGGGCCAGTGTATAATTGCATGTCTTGCACCTGTACTCGCCCTTTTCAAGAAGGATCACGCCTTCACCCAAGTCTTCGTTTGGATTATCATAAACAATGTCAGGCTGCCCCGGATATTCTTTTTCACATCTGTTGCAATAATATTTTACAAATCTGTCATCGTCCAGCCTGCCTACTCCAGCCAAGAATAGCTCAGGGCCGCCGAGGTTGCCTTTCTTCTGCTCTTCGTCAGTAACTCTGGCAATGACATAACCGCCAGAACCGCGCAGTTTCTTCTCGGCCATGTTTTCGCTACTCATCATATTATGTTCTATGGCACCCTGTGTTTGCCAAGTTATTTTAAGCTTGGTCGCGTTGATGGTTGCATAGCAGTCAATCGGTCAATAAATCAATCAATAAGAATGCCTGTCGACTTTATGCTTGTGAAGATATTTCCATGCCTGAAATACCTGTCCGCATTTCTCACAGCTATATTGCATCCGCTTCCTGTAGGCCGTCTTTGCAGCAGACTCTGACTGGCTGCTTGCAGGGATAGCGCCATCGCCCTTTGTGTTATAGCGAACAAGGCGCTTTGCAACCCTTACCAAATGGATTGGTTTTCCAAACAACCGTATAATAAGGGTATCCGGTGTGCTTGACTTGCTTTACTCTTAGCTAAACAAACACAAAGTCAACGGTATCAATCATCAATCAAGGCCGTTCAGATACCCGTCCTGCTTTAGCTTTTCGGCATGGGCAGCAATATACCTCCATAGAATATCTGCCTTGTCAGATTGGAAATCCCACGGAGCTATTAGCACAAGGTCATTATCACGAATCCACATCCTCCGCTTTATCTTGCCGCGTATTCTGCAGGTCCGGACCTTGCCATCTGTACATTTTACAATAATGTTGTCGCCGCCTACCAGCTTGACTACTCTGCCAAGCAGCTCTCCTTGCTGGGGCATGACCAGCTCCTTTAGTTCTGATTCACTGAGTACCTTCTTCTTGCCTAAGTTAAAAACCCGATACGTTATCCTCGATACAGGGTTAAAAGTGTAATGCTTGATTGTAGCGAGCCGTCTCCACACCGGTTTTCGGATGGCAATTGACTAACTGGGCCAGTCAAGATTTTATTATGTGTAGAAAATAGGTGGGAAAATAAAACAAAATAAAATAAAAGAAAATTAAAAGATCTCTCCGCTATCCTTCCTTATGCCTCCAAGACCTGTCTTTACTCCTGACGCGCAATCAAGGCACATGCTCTCCGAGAATGGGAAGTCTTTCATACAGCTTTTGCAAGTTGGTCTGTTGCATAGAGGACATGCCCTTGTGATTGTCTTTGTGTTGCATAGATAGCAGAAGCTCATGGTATAACTATGGTGGTTCTAGCGTAAAAGGTTATTGCCTGACCATTCCCTTGATTTGCTTATCTTCATCTCTTATCTCATCTCATCCCAAATCGCCAATTATTCGCCGCTGTGCTGGTTGAGGCCCCACTTTGTCCTCACTTTTTCTTCCATCCTGAGGAAAATTATTCTGTCAAAAAGCAAGCCTATGCAAAAGATTGTAATCATGACAGCCACAATCTGGTTCATATCGATAAATTCACGTCCAACACTCAATATATGACCCAGACCATAAAGTGTTGTAATGAGCATCTCAGCCCCTATCAGCGCATGCCAGGCAAATGACCATGCCTGCCTTATACCAACGATAAGCGAAGGCGTAGCGGCAGGAATCATTACGTGCCTGAACAGAGCCATACCTTTCGCGTTCATGTTCCTGGCAGCCAGAAAATAGATAGGCGGAACATTTCTTATCGCACTATATGTGGAGATCATTACCGAAAATACAGATGCCATTACAACTACAAACAGTATCCCAAAGTCGTTAAAGCCAATCAACAGTATGGAAAAGGGAACCCATGCTATGCTGGGGAAGGTCAAGAGCCCCACTGCAAAAGAGCTCATTGTCTTGCCAAACGCCCTGAACTTTACCATTGCCAAACCAACTGCGCCGCCAATAACGATGGAAATTGCAAACCCTGCAACAAGCCTCCACAAAGTCGTGAGAATTCCTATTACAAGCGATCCATTGGCAACAAGCTTGCCAATTGAGGCTGCAGTAGATGCAGGGGATGGGAAGAGAGTATCTGGCAATATGTGTAGTGCAACTACAAGCTGCCACAGGCCAAGAAACGCTGCCAGAAACAGGACAATATTTGCAGCGTCATTGGTGTCAATGCTGCGGCCGTGCTGGGTGTCTGTCCTGCCGGCCTGTATAGAATCCTGCCTGTGGTCATCTTCTGCTAGCAACTTGTTGCAGATCTCCTTCCAGCTCGACCAGAATCTGCCTCTTTAGCTCGTACAGTTCTGGACTTTCAAGATCTCTTGGGCGGGCAAGATCAATTGCAAACTCCTTTCTTATGTTCCTGAGCGCAGCAGACATGACCAGTACCCTGTCGCCTAGCAGTAATGCCTCGTTGATGTTGTGAGTGACAAACAGTATTGTCTTGTTGGTCGTCTTGTGAATTCCTACAAGCTCTTCGTAAAGCATCTCCCTTGTATGTACGTCAAGTGCCGCAAATGGCTCGTCCATGAGAAGGATCTCTGGTTCCATTGCAAGTGCGCGGGCTATGGCAACCCTCTGTTTCATACCTCCTGACAGCTGGTGGACAAAGTATCTTGAAAACTTGGTCAGGCCAACCAGTTCGATATATCTGCTGGCTATTTTGGTCCTCTCGTGCTTTGGGATATTTGCAATCTTTAACCCAAATTCAACATTTTCCTGCACACTGAGCCAAGGAAATAAGGCGCCTTCCTGAAATATCATTATGCCGCGCACAGTCGATAGACCATCATTTGCTCGTGCAGAAACGTCCCCTGAATCAGGCTTGTCAAGCCCGGCGATAATATTAAGAAGCGTGCTCTTGCCGCAGCCTGAAGGGCCAACAATGGTTATGAACTCGCCTCTGTTTATTGTTATATCTACCCCTGAGAGCACTTCATGGGATGGCTTGGAACCTGACCTGCTTCTGCTACTGCTGCTATTGCTATTGTAACCAAACGACTTGAATACTTGCTTGACCTGAACAATGGGAGTGCTGCTGATTATATCACTGTCATTATCGAGATCCTGCTCATGCTCCTTTTCCTGATAACCTTCGTATTGAGAATCAGTCAGAGCCATATCTATCCCTTGTTGCTATGATGCTTACCTGATATAATGTGATTCAAAGATGCAGGTTTTGCAGTTTTGGCGCAGTTTTTGCATATTGTCTACCTCCTCGACCGAGAACCCGATCTCGTCCCACCTCGTGTCTATTCCTGTCATTGGTTGGCACACATTACTTTATTTCTTGGAGGCCACGCTCTGCAAGCACCTGATTCAGTATTCTGAGGTCGTATATTCCAGACAAATCAGGCTCTTTGTCAAGATACCCCAGCTTGTAAGCACTGTCTGCCATTTTGAGCAGCGAATCTTTGGATGGATCATAGGTAAGCTTTAGCCTTGAGAATCCTGCGCTCAACTCATCTTCTGGGATTGTCTTGCCGCTTAGATTTTTCAGCTGGGTATTGAATTCACTGTTGGCCATTGAAGGGTTGCTGTTGATCCACTCTGTCTCGTTGACGTGGGCCTCAATCAGCTTTTTTATGGTGTCCGGATTGTTATTGAGATAGTCAGTCCTGGCAACAATTACAGCTGTCGTAAACTCGCCGTTGGGCCACAAAGTTCTCTCGTCAACAAAAATTCTTGCACCTGCTTCCTTGACCAGTTTGGCACCCCATGGCTCTGGAACCCATGCACCATCTATCTGCTTTTTTATCATCAAAGTAACTATATCCGGATTTGCCGCCGGCAGCACTGTAACTGTCCCTCCATTTTCTTTGGTCTTGTATCCGTTTTCAAGCAAGTATTGCCGCAGCGCTACATCCTGAGTATTTCCAAGCTGAGGCGAGGCAAATGTCTTGCCTGCAAAGTCATTTACCGAAGCGATTCCAGAATCGTTTCTGACAACAAACACAGCACCACCGCTGGCTGCACCGGAGATAATCCTCAGCGCTTCGCCATTTGACTTGATGTATCCGTTGATTGCAGGATTTGGTCCAACATATGCTACATCAATCTGGTTCGCAATCAAAGCTTCGATAGCAGATGGTCCTGCGTTGAAGACCTGAGTCTGGACCTGCACGCCTCCCAAAGCCTTTTGAAAGTCTCCATTGCCAAGCCCGATGACTGCCTGGGCATGGTTTATGTTAAGAAAGTAGCCTACCCTGAGCACTTTTTGTTCACCTGCCGCAGCGTTGCTGGCAGCAGGTAGCGGTGCTTTTGTCTGAAGAGAGACAATAGACGAGGCAATGACTGCGGCAATAATGGCTGCAGCAATTCCAAGCTTGATCTTGTTATTCATATGTATCTGCATGGCCCGCAGAGATAATATCTATCTGATAGATGCAAAAAATGCATTTTGCATGCAGAAATATACCAATTTTTGCATCACCTTGGCTGATTATGCATCTTCCGAAAGTTCAAAATATGCGTCAAATCTGCATATAACTATCTAAAATTGCTAGAGGAGTACGCCAAAAACAGGGTAGATGTCAAAAAGCCAAGGAGCGAGGGGCGCACATACATAATCGACAAGCTTGAGGGCCTGGACAGGGAAAACTTTGAGACCATTGCTCCATTTATTGACGTAGTCAAAATATATGGCGTTCTTCCGCTTCTTATCTCTGAGGATACTCTCAAGAAAAAGATCAAGTTCTATCATAACTTTGACATCAAAGTCTCAACCGGAAGCACAATCTCTGAATACATGATAGCTGAAGATGACTTTGACAAGTTCCTTGGCGAAGCTGCAAAGGTGGGCTTTGACATAATTGAGGTTGGTGAAAACAGCGCGGACCTGAACTTTGAGCAAAAGAAAAAGATTACCGAAAGTATACTGGCAAAGAGACTTGATTTTCAATGGAAGGTAGGGAAAAAGGACCCAAGGCATCAGCTGCAGCTCGATACTCTCCTGTCAAAGATTGAAGAGGGTGTCAAGCTAGGGTCAGACAAAGTGGTGCTGGAGGCAAATGAGGGGATAAATGTCGGCATATATGACGAGAAAGGCTCTGTCCGATGGAACTTTGTCGGCGCCCTTACAGCCAAGTTTCCCCCCAGCACTTTTATCTTTGAGGCGCCACTAGAGTCGCAACAATCTGCACTGATTGCAGAATTTGGCCAGCGGACAAACCTAGCCGAGGTCAGGGTTGAGGCTGTATCGTCAGTTGAGTCGCTGCGGAGAGGCTTTCCTACAAAGGCGGCCTTTAGCGTCTCTCATCTTAGCAAAAATCCTGAGGGGAGCCCGGGGGCCAAGTTTGTCTACTTTGTCATGAAGTCAAAGCACCCGATAGATCAGGTCGAGCTTATGAACCTGACCAACCTGCCAAGGAGGACCATACAGAGTGCCGTAGAAGAGCTCAAGTCCCAGGGCCTGATAATTGAGCGGAGCAGCCTGGAAGATGCCAGAAAAAAGGTCTACATTCCTGTGCAGTTTGAGTGGATATGATTCAGATTCTTTGAATTGAATGAAATTGGATCAAAATCAAATCAAATCAAAAAATAAAATAGAATCGAGCATGTAGAAATGGAAAAGAGCTGCCACAAGTCTAGACTAGATTATTGCCTAGGTAGACTGTGCAGGTGGCAAAAACTCTGTCAACTAACATAGATTTGTATATCATCAAGTGCACGCTCAAATTGAGCCATGCCTTGGTTGCGGAGGCAGATATCCTGAGCGCGGTCTATCTGACGCGACTGTTCTTTAACAGAATTTACGGGAATTATCCGCCTGGTTTCAGCGTTTTTGGCCTTGTATATTGCAATAAGGCTCTGCACTTGCCAAGTTTTATCGTGCCTGATAATCAGCTGCAAGCGTGAAAAAAGAGCTGCCGCAGGCAGCCGATGGGATTTTGAGCAAACCTTGCAGCATTATAACCAGAAATTTGCGCAGATCCGGACAGTTTCCTTGTGCATCTGACCGACTTTATGTTGCCACTGCTATCTGGCGGCGCCCTAGGCATTGGTTATGCTGGCAGAGTTTTGCCTGCATATAGGTCAGTGATCCGATGTTGGACTGGACTGGACTGGATTGCATCACACTGCATTCTGCGATTGATGAGTGAGTTGTCTGGCTGCATTTCCCAAGGTAGCAGCTGGAGCAACCCTTTAAGACATGTCGTCACACGGTATCAAGTGAGTAGGCAAGTATCTGGTCAGCAAGACGTCCGCAGGCGGAAAAGATAATCCGGGCCAAGTAACATTCCGCATCCGTCATAGTCTATAGAGAAATAACCTTGTCCAGTTGAAATAGAGTACAAAAAAACCTATAGAAAATAACACCAAACAAGTTAATTAGTAATTGCCTGTGTGGAAAAAGGAATGCCAATCGCTACGCAGGTAGAGAAACTCGACAAAGTATATCTCTGCAAGGAGTGCAGGTCTGTCTATTTGTTCACGGGAGATCTTGTGGACCACAGGAGGATGTCTGGTCATTCTGACTATGTCATCTTGCCGCTGGTAGAGGATCAGCAGCTGGAATAGCTTGGGCTGATCGGATAATCAGTTCTTTTTTGCTCAGTAATTCAAAGCCAGCGAGATTATTCCAAGTCGAACAGCCGAGATTAAAGACACAATGACTAGAATGGAAAAAGAAAATTGCTGACTGATTTTAGTTAGCAAAGATGGTAATTGAGCTATAATCCCAACTACAGATGCCCCCAGCATGCCGTGCCGAACAACTGGTTCAGAACTTGCTTGCTTATGTCGCATTGTGGTACGAGTGCGACATACATATCTTATTGGTATGCAAGTTTCTTATAGCATTTTCTAGGTAATTCTTGTAGCAAATAGGTTATCTTGATTTAGCTTGCAAGCAAATGCAATTGTGCTTAGCGCGGCTAAAAAGCTAATGTGAAATAAACGAATGCAGAGATTTTGAATGTACGGCCATATGGGCTAAGACTAATACTCTCTATGCATCGATCTATATTATATTCTGCCTACTACATTAGTCCCGCAAGATTCAAGTCTAGCATCACGTAGAAAGCAGGCCAATTTACGACACTGCAAAGACCAAATAATGTAACAAACATAATACCAGATGACTATACTTGTTGTACTGTATTTCCTATTGTTCTGGATAAGATGGGCCGCGTGAGATTTGAACTCACGATTACCGCTGTGTAAGAGCGGTGTCATAACCGAGCTAGACCAGCGGCCCGTTATTCAAGCATGTAGAAGCGCTTTAATTAAAAGGTAATTCTTCGAATAAATGAATGCTAATGGATAATTTGATTGACGAATTTTTATGTAAATGCATCGCAGGTCAACCAAGCTTATATCACACGGTGTGAAATTAGATAAGTGAAGTGAAATAAAGGAATGGGAAGCAACGAAGAAGAGGAAGAATATCGCAAGCTGTCAAAAAAAGAAATTGAAGACGAGGTTTCCAAACTCAAAGGGTGGCATATCGTAAAGGGCAAACTGAACCGGACAATTGAGTTTGACAACTTTGTTCAGGCATTTAGCTTTATGACCAGAGTAGCTATGGAAGCAGAGAAAATGAACCACCATCCGGAGTGGTGCAACGTTTACAACAAGGTAACAATAGATCTTGTAACACATGATATTGGTGGCGCAGTAAGTAACTACGACGTAAAGCTTGCCAGAACAATAAACAAGTTGATAGGATAACTAACTGACTGACCGACTGGCTAATTGCAGTGCTCCTGCTGTGACAGTGGAGAGGAGAAAATTGTCTTGCATGCTGATGACGTAGAATATTGTATAGGCCACAGCCTGACCTATGTCAAGTTATAACCCACTTATGCTATCAGTGTGTATTCCATTTATGGACGAATACGAGAACCTCAGGACGGCTGATATAGTTGCAGAAGCGCTTCTGGACTGGGGGATAGAGTGCATATTCGGCTTGCCGGGGGACGGTATCAATGGTTTTATTGAGGCCCTCAGGAAAAGAAAGGACAGGATCAGGTTTGTTCTGGTAAGACATGAAGAATCGGCGGCCTTTATGGCCACAGCCTACTCCAAATACACAGGCAAACTGGGTGCATGTGTCGCCACATCAGGCCCGGGAGCGATTCATCTTTTAAATGGCCTATACGATGCCAAGCTTGACAATACGCCAGTAATTGCCATCACCGGCACTACATATTCCGACCTTATGAATTCTGATTACCAGCAGGACGTCAACCTGCTCCAGCTGTATTCTGATGTTGCAGTATACAATAGCATGATAAGCGAGCCGGAGCAGGCAGAGATGGCAGTCGATGTCGCCTGCAGGACAGCTATTGCGAGAAGGGGAGTTAGTCACCTGACTATACCCATAAATGTACAGGAGGAAAAGTTGAAAGGCAGATACTCGAGGCACAAGGTTGCCGGGCATACGTCGGACGTTTTTGCCAGTGCAGTGGTTCCTGATGGAGCTATGCTGCAAAAGGCTGCTGATATCTTGAATTCTGGCCACCAAGTCGTGATGCTTGTGGGGCAGGGTGCATTAGGTGCAGGAGATGAAGTGGTAGCAGCAGCCGAGGCCCTGCAGGCGCCAGTTATAAAGGCACTTCTGGGCAAGGCAGTTGTGCCGGACGACAATCCATATTGCATTGGCGGACTGGGATTGCTTGGAACGGCACCAGCTACTGATGCAATGGCCGATGCAGACACTCTGCTTATGGTAGGAACTTCATTTCCTTACATTGAATACCTACCGCGGCCAGGTCAGGCAAGAGGCGTACAGATTGATATCCGGCCTGACAAGATAGGTCTGCGGTATCCTGTTGAAGTGGGCTTGGTGGGAGACGCAAGGCTTACGCTCTCTGCCCTGCTTCCGCTGCTGCAGAGAAAGGGAGACAATAGCTTTTTGAAATCAAAGCAGGAGGGGATGAAAGGCTGGCTTGAGTTGATGAGGGAGCGGAGCACACGCAGAGACAAGCCTATCAAACCACAGGTCATAGCAGCCGCTGTCTCGGAAGAGCTTGAAGATAATGCAATAATCTCTGCCGATTCAGGAACGAATACTGTCTGGGCCGCTCAGCATATCAACCTCAGAAAGGGCATGAAATTTTCGCTATCCGGGACCCTTGCAACCATGGCAAATGGCCTTCCATATGCCATAGCTGCGCAGATTGCATACCCTGATAGACAGTGCGTTGCATTTGTCGGCGACGGCGGATTCAACATGCTCATGGCAGAATTTTCAACTGCAGTACAGTATGGCCTGCCAATCAAGGTGATAATAGTCAAGAACAATTCACTTGGCATGATACGGTGGGAACAGATGGCATTTCTGGGAAATCCGGAATATGCAATAGAGTTCTCGCCAATAGATTATGCAAAGTTTGCCGATGCCTGCGGCGGAAAAGGATACTCAATAAGGGAGCCTGACGAGGTCAAATCTATTATGCGCATGGCGATGGCGGAGAAGAAAAGGCCGGTTCTGGTTGAAGCCTATGTTGACCCGTTTGAGCCACCAATGCCACCAAAGGTAAGCATGGAGTTTGTCAGCCACATGGCAGAGTCGCTGGCCAGAGGCCAGCCATATGCAGGAAGGATAGGGCTGACTCTGTTTCGGGACCAGATGCATGAGGCGTTGAGAAGACTCCATTCGCATGAATCCGAGGCAGAGTGAATAGGTGGCAGGCAGGCTACCAAAATAGCGACAGAACCTAAACTAAACGATGCCTTTACTGCAATTTTGCCCGCAGCGCATTGTATGCAAGTATAGCAGCCACTGTCTTGCAGTCTGCAATTTTGCCGGCAATGCAATCGGCAACGGCGGAATCCAAGCTGACCTTTCTTATAGCGATATCTTCATCGTCATCCATGTTCTGGGGCTTTGTGCTCTTGGTTAGGTCTGTTGCGACAAAAAGGTGCATAAATTCCGTAGCATAGCCAGGCACCATAAACCAGCCGATGAGCGGTATGAGCTTGCCAACAGTATGACCTGTCTCTTCTTCCATTTCACGAAAGGCCGCCTGCTCTGGAGTTTCGCCTTGTTCTATCTTTCCAGCAGGTATTTCAAGAAGGGCACGGCCGGCTGCATGGCGGTATTGAATAACAAGCACCAAGTCATCGCCGATAACAGGAACCATACCTACAGACGGCATGTGCTCGACAATTTCCTTTTCGACTACCCTGCCGCCAATTCTGAATTTGTCCTTTCTGAGAGAAATGTTGCCGGAATAGATTCTGGAACTTTTGATTATCTCGACGTTTGATTCCATCTGTTTCTGCCACTCTCTCTGCCTACTCATCTATCGATCTACTTGGGTTGATAAAGTATTTCATTTCATTTCGTGTGCCTTGATTCGACCTCTATCTCTTTCACCAGTGCATATATCACAGATGCAGGTGAGGCTCGCATTCTCATTATTATCGCCAATCAAAAGTAAGCGGCAAAAAAGCGCGCTGCTGACTGCGTTCTCGACCTCTTTCTCTGAGCCGCAAAAATAGTTATCGTCACATGGGTGCAAACAAATTGTTTGCACGCTAATTTTATATTCCATCTTCACCCATTTCAGATGCGTGCAGTATACCGACGAGGACGGAAATATTATTGTCCCAAAATCAGTTAGGCCGGTCATGGATCTTCAAGAGACGCATCTTGGCGACAGGAAAGGAGCAATAAAGCAGTATAGGTTCGGCAATCTGCACATTCGGGAATATGCTGATTATTACACAGTTCACACAGACCGGGTCGACCCAAGGGCGAACCCTCTTGGACACCTGCTGGTCGATGCCCCGGAATATCTTGCTGCAGGAATTGCTGCAGCATTTGCAGGCAGAAAGGTTGGATCTATGGTATACAACGCAAAGCGAGCAGAGGGCAAAGATGAAAGGGCAGCTCTGCTTGATGCCGTCATCGCCGGGTATCTGGCAGGATCCTCTGCTGGGAAATTAACCTATACAATAGCGAGTATGGCAAAGAAGGGAAGAAAAGCAGCGCAAGAAAGGCAGGTCGATGGGCAAGCAGATGGAAAACACAGCACAGGTTAGAATCCACGCCAGAGTTGACAGTCCTCCGGCTATCAAAAAGCCCTCCGGGCTGCACGTTGTGAGAATCGCTGTCAAGCTCCTTCCAATAGTTCTGAGCCTGCGAAGAGATAGAAGAGAGTGGGTCAGAAAAGAGGGCAAGAACGTTGATGAAGAAAAATACAAAAAACACGCCCACAGGGCGCTACGCGCATTTATCGAGCTAGGGCCGTCATATATCAAACTGGGCCAGTGGCTATCGACCAGGGTAGACATACTTCCGCAGCCTTACTTGGAGGTTCTGGCAAAGCTGCAGGATGACGTGCCGCCAGCCCCTTTTGCAGCAGTCAAGGGTATGATTGAAAGCGAAATCGGGCCAGTAGAGCAGGCTTTTGATGATTTTAACACCTCGGCCATTTCCGGGGCCAGTCTGGGACAGGTATATCTGGCAAGATATGCCGGAAGGCAGGTGATTGTAAAAGTAAGCCGGCCTAACATTGAACAAATAGTCGAACAAGACATCCATGTCCTCAAAAAGATCCTGCCGCTTGCGACTAGATTTATTGATCCAAACCTCCGGTTCTCTGCAGAGGGGATGCTTGCCCAGTTTATAGAGACCATACACGAAGAGATGGACTACCGCATAGAGGCGGAGAACCTCCTGACGATAAAGCGAAATCTTGCCAACGACCCGTCAGTGATTATCCCTGATGTTGTAATGGAAAGAACTTCAAAGCATGTGCTGACGCTTCAGTATATTCCGGGGATCAAGATAACCGACATACCTGCGCTGGAAGCCAAGGGCATCGACAGGGCAAAGCTGGTGACTTCTGTGCATAGGCTATTTTTCAAGATGCTTTTGCATCACAGCATCTTTCATGCTGACCCTCATCCCGGTAACGTTTCAGTGGCAGATGATGGTTCGATAATACTCTATGACTTTGGGATGGTAGGACGGCTCGACAACGAGACACGATTGCGGCTGATAAGGCTCTATCTTAGCCTGCTTGACAAGAACCCAGAAAGAACTGTCAATGTGCTGTTTGAGCTTGGCACTCTGGACCCAGCTGTTGACAGGTACATAGTCGAACGTGGCATAGGTCTTAGCATACAGGCCATGCATGGCAGGCAAGTAGACAGGATGGAAGTGAGGGCCCTGATGGATCTTGCAAACAAGACGCTGACCAGATTTCCTTTCAAGCTGCCAAAGAACCTTGCGCTCTACATGAGAATGACTTCGATTATAGAAGGGATTTACCACTACCATAAGGTCAAATTTCAGTTCGTCAAAGTGCTCGCAAGGCTACTTGAGGAGGAAGGGCTTGTACGGGACGCCTACATAGAAGAGCTCAAGATGTCGGCCGCAAGGATTGCAAAGGGGCTGGAGGCATCAGCAACCATTGCGCCTATGCTGAAAACATTTCTAGAAAGGCAGGACCAGCAGGCAAGCGAGAGGAGAAGTGGCAGGCTCTTGGCCGCAAGCATATTTGCGTCGGCGCTGTTTGTAGGATCTGCAATTATGATACCATACAACTCTACGCTGCCATATTTTGGATTTGCGGCAGCCGGCATCACAATTGCTGTAGCGGCGATAAAAAAGTAAGGCAAGAGCAAGGAAGAGTTTGGCTGCTCTGCCTGCAGCTTTCTTCAGCAAGTCTGACTTGTCGTCACGTGATTGTGATGTTGGTCGATTTTGGAATTGGGATCCTTACAGTGAGGACTCCATTGTCATATGTGGCCTTGCCCATAACTTTTTCATCATCTTTTGCAGATATGGGCAGAAATATCTTTTTATCTATCGTCAGCGGTCTGTGCCTAAAATACACTGTGCCGACATTTTCATCCTGCTGGCGCTTTGCATTAACATGAAGCTGGTTACCCACTATTCTGAGGTTGATGTCTTTTTTTGCAAATCCTGGCAAGTCTATTGTAACAACCAGATCATTTCCGTCTTCTACCATGTCTATTGGAGGTAGAACAAACTCGTAAAACTCTCGGGATCTCGTACCGATCTCCCTCAATACTTCTCTGGTGACGTATCTACCTATGTCCATGCTAACTCACTCTTTCTTTGTCTAAATGGTATAAATCCTTTCTTTCTTTCCTTCCTTTTAGCTCTGTCTTCCCCTGCGAGAAATCCGACAATATTGCAGGCCTATCTTTCTTTTCCTGACAACAAAACTAAAAAGTAAGCTTGTGCGATAGCATGCATTACATGTACGCAGGTTCCTATGAAATGCCCAAGTGTAACGCTTGTGGAAGAGAAGTCCACCCGGGAGAGATGGCAGAAAACTTTAGCTGCCCCAAATGCAAAAATGCAAGGATCTGGCGCTGCGAGGGCTGCAAGGGTAAATCGAAAAAATACAGGTGCACAGCCTGCGGCTACGAGGGTCACTAGCCATCAAGTAACGACTTTGAAAAAATTCCGCACAAGATCCCTTTCCTTGTCGCTCTGCAGGCCAATAAAAGCTTCAACAAGCTCCTTCTCTACTGCAACCCTGCTTGATATCACGGACCTCATCTTGGAATAGTCTATTGGAGCGATGCTGTTAATAAGGCCGGTGCTGTACGCGTAAATGTATTCATTTATTATCTTGGAAACAAATTGCGGTGCGATCCTGACAAGAAGAAGTATTCCTTCTCGCAAGGTTCGGTCGTTCTGGTCGCTGGTAGGTATTGAGGATATGCATTCTTCAAGCATCTTCATTCTCTTTTCGCCAACCTCCTCTATGGCTGCTGCAACAAGCAATCCGCCGGCAGTCAACTCATAAAATGGCACCCCTTCAAGCTGGAGTGCTTTTGGGCCGCGTCTGAGTGGCAATCTGCCGCCTTCCCTTACGACCCCTGCAGGTATAAGCACCTCATCAAGGTCCCTAAAAATCCCGGAATAGATATTCTGCCACAGTATGCCGTGTTTTTTTGCAATTGCATGGGCAATTGAGGTTCTTGTCCTCAGCTCTGGACTCTGCTCTGTGGCAAGGTGGGCTATTATCCCCCTCTGCCTTTTGGCCTCGCCTGTGAACTTGTGCCTGCTTGTCTTGAATGTGTCAAATATAGCAATATTGGACTTTTCATCCTTCACTGCTAGCTTACCGCCTGGCGAGCCGCCATCAATCTTCAAAACGTTATGGAAGAATAATATTTTAATTTGTTGGTTGTTTTCAATAAAATTCATTGAGCTGCAAATTGTGCAAAAAATTTGTTACAATAGAAGAGAACTAATCTTGGAATTGTCAATATCAGGCGAAAAATACAAAAATCTAGCATATCTTACCAGACCAGTTTCCCATGGACGCTCAACATCTTTTTATTGTTCTATATTGGTGACGATGTCAGGGGAGCGGTAGAATAGCATTGGCCCGTGGCAAGATAATTGTAATTGAAGGGTCTGATAAAGCAGGCAAGACAACCCAGTCAAGGATGCTTATGGAGTCGATCAAGTTAGCTGGCAAGGTTTGCGCGGTAATCGACTTTCCGGACTATACTACTCCTATTGGTACAGAGATCAAGGCTTTCCTCGAAGGGAAGCGTGATTACCCAAATGAGGTCAAGCATCTTTTATTTTCGGCCAACAGGTGGGAGAAAAAGAAAGAAATTGAAAGCATGGTAGAGAACGGGACAATAGTCATACTCAACAGGTATTACCAGTCAAACCTGGTCTATGGAATTTCAAATGGCCTTGCGGCTTCTTGGCTGACTGGGCTCGAAAAGGGGCTTCCAAAAGAAGACTTGGTTATTGTATTGACTGTCAGCCCCGAGGTTTCGACCAAGAGAGGATCGGAAACGCCGGACAGCTTTGAGTCAGACCAAAAGTTTGTCGCCGAGGTGCACAAGGCATACCGCAGGCTTGGCAAGCAGTTTGGATGGAAGTTGGTAGATGGCGAGAAAAGCAAAGAACAGGTCCACCAGGAAGTGATGAAGCTTGTCAGAAAGGTCGTCAAGTTTTAGCTTTAGTTCCGATTCTGAATTTGATTTTTATCATGCAGTGCCAGAGTTGACTATCTGTCTGTCAATCAATCAATCATCTAGCTGATCCAAATTGAAGTTTGTTGGCGAAATCACAGATCCTGTCCACCGCTACATCCTGTTCTCCGAAGATGAAAGGCGCATAATTGACACCAGAGTATTCCAGCGGCTCCGGAGCATCAGGCAGCTTGCCGGAGCACATCTTGTTTATCCAAGCGCCCAGCACTCTAGGTTTGAGCACTCGCTTGGAGTGATGCACCTTGCCGGGTTTGCCGGAGAGACATTGCTTGCTAAGGGCTTAATAGATGACTGTGAAATAGTAAAGCAACTTCGGCTAGCAGCTCTTCTGCACGACATAGGTCACGGACCGTTCTCTCATCTTTTTGAAGAGGTTCTTGAAACAAGATGCAGAAAAAGCCACGAGGATATGGGCAGAAGGATAATCATGGAGAGCGAAATAGGTGATATCCTGAATGCCTGTGGATACGATCCTGCAGAGATATGCCGGCTTTCATTTGGCCAGTCAAAAGTAAAATTCCTCAACGAAGTGATTGCTGGGGGACTTGCGGTGGATCTGATGGACTACCTTCCAAGGGATAGCTTTTTCACCGGGACAGAATACGGCAAGATAGACTACAATCGGTTGATTGGGTCGTTTGAAGTTGCTGGCGGCCGGCTCGGGATAAACCGCTCGTCGCTCAACTCGCTTGAATCGATGCTCATATCAAGATATGAAATGTTCAAGGCGGTGTATTTCCACAAGACAGTTAGATCTGCAGAGGTGATGCTTTTGCGCTCGATGATTCTGGCTGACGACAAGCTCAATCTCACAGATACATCGCTTGAAAATTATCTTGGACTCACAGACGAGGTGACACTTGAAAAGCTCTGCCTAGTAGCAGATGGAAAGGAAAGAAATGGTGGCGCAAGAGAAAAAGCAGCCGCAAAGCTTGCTTCTGACTACAGGTCAAGAAAGCTGCTCAAGTGTGTATACGAAAAGCTGGTCTACAAGCGTGACAAGATGTACAAAAAGATGTATAGCAGACAAGTTCTGAGCGACCTAGAATCCCGCATTGCAGACATGGCAGGGACCGATGATAACTCTGTCTTTGTTGATGCCTCCAGAACTCCATCCATGCCACTTACTCCGACAAAGGAGGAAATGTATTCTGTTCTGCTTGTGGACAAGGGCAGGGCGCAGGAGATGCCGATTTCGGAAATCCCGCTTATCGACTCGATTTCAGGTTTTTTTGACACGCTCAGAGTGTATACCACAGCAAAGAATAGAGATACAGTTCGACGATCTGTTAAAAAGGTGCTTGGAAGCCATGATGCTTTGTATGTTGAGGATTAGGTAGAGTAGAATGATGCAGGAAATGAAAACAAAGAAAGTGCCAGCGGTAAAAATCAGGAGTTTTCAATAATGACATTCAAGAGAACTGGAAGCAGGATAGAAGATGACAGAAACGGTCGCAAAAGGGTTGTCATCAAGCTCACAGGAGGCATATTCGGCTTTGATGCAAGCAGCACTACTCTAAAAGCATATGCTGCAATGCTGGACGATATATCCGGCGAGGTTCAGCCAATAGTCATAGCCGGGGGTGGCAAGGTAGCGCGTCACTATATCCGTCTTGCCAGAGAACTTGGCTCTGATGAAGCCAGCCTTGACATAATGGGAATAGCAGTCTCGAGGCTTAACGCAGAGCTAATGGTCGCTGCGCTCGGTGAGAAAGCGCATACGTCTGTGCCACAGGATCTGGAGCAGGTGGCTGCAGCTGCAGCCTCTGGACGGATTGTGATATGCGGAGGACTTCATCCAGGACAGAGCACAAATGCGACATCTGCGCTGATAGCAGAGAAGGTACATGCGTTGAAGTTTTTGAATGCAACAGATGTCGACGGAATCTATGACTCTGACCCGAACACAAACCCAAACGCAAAACTGTTCAGTGAAATTTCAATCAGGCAATGTCTTGAAATTCTGCAAAATGGTAGCTCGACGGCTGGCACCTACGACCTTATGGACCTAGTCGCCCTCAAAGTCATCGAGCGGTCCAAACTTGCTACATTTGTCCTCAGGTCAACTCCAGAAAACATAAGAAAAGCTGTGATTGGAAAGCCATTTGTAGGAACCAGAATTGTGCCAGATGGCAGATAGAACAGAGCAAAAAGTAGGTCAGGATACAGTCTTGACCTGTCCGCTAAACTCGGCCATGCCATCTGCAAGCATTTTCCTGTATATCTCGTCGCATTTTTGCGACGGAAGTGGTTTTGACTGGGCCTTAGCATAGCCGTCAGCATCACAAATGAACAGCATGGCTTCGTCTCCTCGTACTAGACGGGCAGCCAGGTTCTCTTCACCTACAGGCTCAAATCCGTTTTTGCCCTGCTTTATGGTATATGTGAGCATGGCAAAGCCAGTATAGTCAAACAACTTCATCTGTGCTTTTCTTGCCCTCTCTTGGCCGATTATTGCAGCCTTGTGGTATTGCATCTGGTTGAGTGGTTGGAAATGCTCATAAAATAAAGCATTCTATCTCTCATGCGTCTGATCTTATTGTTTAACCTTTTTTTCTGCCAGAAAGAACCTGATACTATCTATTCAAGTGACAAGTATCAAGGTAGTGAATCCTCTGCTTTCTGTCACGTATTCTCCTTGCCCTCTTTCAACTTCTTCAACCACTGCTGTCAGCGAAATCAGGTCCCGGCCCTTGCATGCAGATGCATCAAGTACAATGTAATCGTCAAGTATGTCTGCGCCCTTCATGCTTTCCTGACTTAGTGTAAAGCCGACCGGCGAGCTTGAACTTATCAGCAGAATCTGGTCCTTGTGATACTTGCCGACCCTGACGACTCTGCCTTCTCTTGGTGTGGCTTTTAGGTTGAGCTTTATCTTTCCTGATCGGTGCGTAGTATATCTACTTGAATTATTCACAAATACTTCAAGTTGAAACGGATATCCTGCAGTGCTCTCGGCCATTTTGTTTATGCCGTCGTTCATGACAATGTCGACTTTTTTTATCGTATCTGCATACTGAAGGATCCATTGGTTTGTAGTCTTGACGATAAAGTCTATTGCAGATTTTCTGGATGCCGCCTCGCTGCTTTCAAGCCGATATTTATCCACCCAATCTTTATAGTCTCTGCTTATGTCAATTATGAATTCGCTGCAGGTATTCTGGTAATCCTCTATGCTTGTCGCCCGCTCAGACCCTGAATCCGAGGCAAACATCGCACCATTATATCGCTGCTACCCGTCTTAAAAATGTGAATAATTTGCACTGCTGATCGAAAGCAGGTTATTTTATTATCCTGCTTGCGCAACTAGCTTTAGTCGCATGAATTCAGATTGCAATTTCTTTTCAAGAATCATTGGCGAGCTTCGAGCCAATATTGCCTATAACGGAGATGCCCTTCAGGCAGTGCTGAAAAAAAGTCCCAATCTGGCTTACCAGAAGGTAAACGAAATTGCCTTCTTTACCGGCTCGAGGTTCGGGGTCAACCTGCAGCTGCATTTTCCTGATTCCCGCAAGATAGCAAGCCTAGACGAATATGGAACTGAAAATATAGGAATAGTGGTCGACAAGTTCCGCAAGACATTTCCCGTCCCGAGGGAAGCCATAAAGAACAAGGCAGTTGAGCTTGTGCCAGGATCAAAGGCTCAGGATGCCTACATGTACGAGGGAAAAGAAGGTGTCAAGGTATTGCTGCAAAACGGCAGAATAGAAGTCCTTCCAGGATCAATTCATCTGTGGTGCAGAATAGACGAGCCCGTTACAAGATACGCTGACTGGCTGATGCAGAACGTCTACCTTGTAAAGTAAAAGGCAGTAAAATTGCTTTACCTGCCGCTGCAGGAAAAAAGGGCTTGTTTATTATTGTGTTTAATCACGATAGGTCCTGCCTTGCATGGCTGATTAGAGACATCGCCTGATTGTTATGAGCCATTCTGCAGACCTGTCAGCTCGTACCTGTATTGAAGGTGATCCTGTGCGTCATAGACCTCGGCCTTGATAGGTGTCGGGATACCGTGTGCAATCCAGATCTTGCTTGTATTTGAGCTCAACTTGTAGCTAAGGACGTACGAGTCAAAGGTACCTGCTGGTGTCTGGAGGTTCTCCCTGTCAGTCACCCTGATAGGAACAGAGACAGAGCCTGTCAGTATCGTGTTCCAAGGTGCCCCTATCACAAGGTACTTTGGCCCGATGGCAATGTCACTTATTGCAAGAACCGAAGACTGGACTGGCTCAAAGAAAGGCCGGAATTGCTCGCTTATCTCACCTTTCCTTGTAAGCTGGTTTGACATGACCAGTGTGTCCTGTGCCTTTGCACCTGTGCCGTTTATGATGGTGAAGGTTGTATTCCAATCCTCGCCCACCTTTTGCACAAAATCGATCGAGACCGTCGCAGACTGGAGTGAACTGGCCGGCCCGATGCTGCTAAGTGAGTAGTTCAGTACCATTCCATTGTGGATGTTATCGCCTATAGTCCAAATGTCTTTTGAGGTTGGTGGGTTGATAATTGACGCTCCAGGCCCGGAGAATCCGCCGCCTATAGCTATGATGACGATACTTACGCCTACTCCTACCATGCCAAAAATTACGGCCATCAAAAGAACACGCCTTTTTGGCGACATCTATCTGACCTGTTTCGCAGGGCTGCGGTATTTAACCTCTGCGAACGGAAAAATACTTGAAGTATGGAAGTTGGGTCGTGTTAAGTTAAGCCATACTATCACCTCCCAACAACCTAGCTAACAATCTGAATTTCAGACGAGCTCTCCTGGCATTGTGCATAAACACAAACAGACCAATCCAGTTCCATACATGCGACAGACTGCATTCATTCCTAGTACATGGATAGTAATCGTCAAACCCTTCTGTTCTGTCCTTGAAATACTGAATCACCCTTTCCAGCAGGCTCTTTCCATATGACGAATACAGCCTATGTTCCAACCCCGTTGTTCGGCAGGCATCTGGATACCAAGTGCCGCCATCAGAATATACCGGATGCCTGCCGTATTTCCGTACCAGAGACCGAAGGAATACTTCAGCGACCATTATGTTCCTATGTCTTGAGACGTAGATAGCAAGCACTGTTCTGTGTACTGGTTCTGTCGCTATCCACACCCAGGCTTCGCTACCTCCAATCTGTACTTGAGTTTCGTCTATCAGAAAGGCGGTTACTCTTCTGCATGGGTATAGCTGCTTTGGTTGTATATCCTGTACCCAGTACCAGACTGCGACGTAGCTTCTGCCGCCATCAACAAATGGTTCTATTGCCTTGGCTGTACTCCTGAATGATAATCCTAGAAAGTACAAATACAGTGAGTACATTACTACCTCAGTGGGTGTTCTTTCACGTTTGTTCATGCCAATGTACAATGTGGAAGAACAACCACATCTATGGTTCTGTGCTTAACTTAACACGACTGGAAGTTGAATCGAAAAGGCAATAAATGGGGAAGTAAAGGACAGATAAATCTCCTATCAGATTCCATCGAGAAGCTTTTATGGTTGCTAGTAATTATGTATGAATATGAAATATAGAAGCAGAACTGACATAACTGCTCAAATCCTAGAAGCTGCCAATGGTGGAGCTACAAAGACAAAGATAATGTACAAAGCCTTCCTGTCGTATGCGCAGCTAAAGGAATACCTTACAGTGTTGATAGAAAATAACCTGCTTGAGTACCATGAAGGAGAAAGAGTGTACAAGACAACAGACAAGGGCAACCGCTTTCTAAAGATATACAACCAGATAGGCGAATTCGTGACTTCCGATAGCATAATGGAAAAAGTCTAATGCTGCATTAAATCGGCAGGTAGCTGGACCGGGCTAGGCTAGGTTGTCAAATTAGATAAGGTAGGTGCCTAGCTTCAGCTCTGGAAAGATCAAGAGAAAGGAAAAGAGGCGGCTCGCATAGCCGCTGGCAGTGACACCTGATTCGAATTGTGTTGATTAAATTGAGCTGGAATGGGTCAGGTTCAGAACCTTGACTTATCCACTATGCGGCTTGAGCATCAGCTACTTTGTGATCCGTTCTGTTATGCTCTTCAAAGTCAAGGACGCTGGAGAAGGACATGTCACACATGCTGCAATAGTATTTTGGTCTTGAACTTGCTTTTGGCCTGCCGTGTTCGCTCATGCGGCTTCTTTTCTGCTACATAGTTTAATACAGTATCCATCGATATTTCGTTGCACTCTGGCAGCCTATGGTCTGGAAGAATCGCATGCAAAATATCAGTTATCTTGATATGGTTGAACGTGAGCTTGTCTGTGAGTGAGTTTTGAATTGACCAGCTCCACACATGTCGAGCCACACATCAAGGAGAGCAGCTACATTCGAGACTTGGTATTTGGTTTTGGAGATGGCGTCAATACATCGCTTGGAATTGTGGCTGGCGTGGGCGGAGCATTCGCAGCAGCAGATGTCATAATACTTGCAGCCCTTGTAGGCATGTTTACCGGAGCCAAGGCAATGGCTGTCCAGAACTACCTTGCTGTCAAGTCCCAGAGAGAGATCTTGGAGTCGGAGATAAAGAGGGAAGAGTTTGAAATTGAGAATCTGCCGGATAAGGAAAAGCAGGAAATAGAGGATATTTACAGAGCCAAGGGGTTCCAGGGCGAGGAGCTAGCGAAGGTGGTTGACAAGATAACATCAAACAAAGATGTCTGGCTCAAGACCATGCTAACAGAAGAGCTTGGACTCAATCTGGATATAGTGGGCTCGCCACTGAGAAGCGCTCTGGTGATGTTTGGCTCGTTTCTCTTGGGCGGGATACTTCCTATCATCCCGTATTTCATAGTCAAGGCAGGGTTGATATCTTCCCCGATAGCAATCGGGATAGCCATTGGTGTCTCTGTTTTCTCTTCATTTATTATCGGGGCAATAAAGGCCAGAATGGCCAGCAAGAACTGGATAAGGGGAGGCATAGAAATGGCAGGGCTTGGGACCGGCATAGCCTTGGTGGGATACGGTATAGGATCGGAATTGACGAGTATTGGAATAGTCAATATAAAGAGCAGCTGACCTGAAGAGCAGCACCACAAAAAGGAGATAATGGATTATCTTCAGCTACTGCCCTGTTCGTTCTGGGATTTCAACCTCCCAGCGGCCTTTCTCAGAGTATCTGCAGTATTGGGAGCTGCATCTGCAGTCTCGCGTGCAGTATTTCTCACAACCTCTGCAGTTTCCTTTGCGGCCATAGTCGTCTCTTCTACCGCAGCCGCCGTATCCTTTATCACTCCACGCTCTTTGAGATCTCTTGCGGCTTCGTGGATTTCTTTTGCCGTGTCACGGGCCGCAAGACTTGCTTCCTTGATAGCCTCGGTCAGCTCCTCTATTGCACCGCTTTCGCGTATAACTCTGATAGTCTCCTTCATTCTGGTTGACTCTTCGCGGATCCTATTTGCAATGGTTCTGATCGTTTCAGCTGTCTGCTGTGGAGTGGGGTTTGTCTGTCTGGAATTTTTATTGTTGGCTAGATTAGTATTATTATCACTGGCTGGCATGTACAGATATTACGTTGTCATTGTATAAAAGAAGACCCATTCCCATTTCTTACTCACTGTCAGCAATACTGCGGTACGCACCAGACGCTTCCCTGAATGCTTCCTCTGTGTTGCGAATAATCCCTGATTCTGACTTTCTTGAAACGGAGACAGTTGCTCTCAATTCGTTGGCAAGCTCTGCGATTGACCGAAGCATATCTCTTATAGCGGCAGCAGTTTCAGCAATAGAGTTCTGGGTAGAAGTGCCTGAACTTGCTCCTCCACTGACAGATTTGACTGCGCTGCCAGCAGCATCAACTACGCCGGACCGTTTGAGTTCAAGTGTAATATTTTCTATCTTGGCAGCTGTGCTCTCTACAGCTTCTGACATCAAACGAATATTTTCAATATTTCTGACCATCTCGGGTGTCTTGAGTGACTCGATTATCTCTCTGGCAGTCTGAGCAGTGTCTCTTATTTTATCCAGAGAGTCCTGAACATCGGGTGACCCAAGCTCTCTGATTATCTCTACAGCGTCTGAAGCAGTTTGCTTTATGTCTTTAAGCCTTTCAGCAACCAACGATTCAGAGTATACCTTCAGGTTAATTGAGTGACAGTCAAAATCTACTTGAAGAATAGACCATAACTTGCTCACTTGATTTGCCCGCTCTGAGAAATCAAACAAGATCTGGTCATGTCAGGTCGGAGACCCTGCATGCGCCATTTCCATCAGCCTTTTCCACATCGCTGGAGGCACAGGCATGACAGAGAGCCGGGGAATCCGTACAAGTTCCCAGCTTGCAAACGCAGGATCGCTTTTTATCTTCTGAAGACCAACAGGCTCTGGAAGCTTGGCAACAGGCTTAACCTGAACGACCACAGGCCAATTGGAATCTTTTTCGCTGTGCGACCTAGCTCCTACTTTTGATCCATCGGGTTGGGGGTACGGATCAGATATTGCCTCCATAATCCCTACTGCCTGCTTCTCACCTCCTGTGTGGTAAAACAAAACCTTATCACCTTTCCTGACATTCCGGAGGTGCTTTTGAGCCAAGTTATTTGCCACTCCGTCCCATATTGTCTTGCCATCTTTTTCCAGCTGCCAGTAGCTGTATGTTGCGGGTTCCTGTTTGAACAGCCAGTATGATTGGGACATGGCGTCATCTCAGGGCTGCTTGATAAAAAGCCTTGCCATCTTCCTGTCATACCTTTTCGTCGCTTTCAATCCTGCCGGCATAAAGGCTGCTTATGTACTTGAAGGCAATTCTCTATCTCTTCTGCATGAAAACACTATAATAATTTCTTAGTAGATAGCCCCAACAACTTTTAATTGGTGATTTTGATACGAAGAAAAGAAGGCAGGTTAAAAAGCAGTGCCATCTATGCTGGCTTACAATAATGAACCCGATGCACAGTCTGTTGTCATTGGCAGGCCGGCGCTTCCCAAACAATTCCTTATCTGCGATTTCTGCTTCTGGTCTGCATCTGCACTCAGCATACGCAGGTCTGACATTATGGAATGCCCCAGATGTAGCAGACTACTGTCCAGAATTCCCTTGGCAAAGGAAGAGATCTACCTCTTCAATTACAGCCCAGCGCGGGGAGTAGAGCTTGAGTTTCACTGACAACTATTGAAGCAAAAACCATTGGATCACTTACCATTTTCTTTTTTTAGTTGATGCTGTCTGATGCGATGCATTTGTTTCCCATTTGTTTCGCTTTGCTGTCAGACGTCTCCTATATCTATTCAATTCATCCGGCAGCCAACCAGCTGATTAACTATTGCTTTTCAAAACTTTAATTTTTTCTTTTAACATATCCTCGTAAATAGATATAGCCGCAAGGGCACCGCTTGCGCAGGCAAGAGCTACATAATGTCTGTCGGTGTCGATATCGCCTACGGCATGTACTCTTTGAATGGTGGTCTGCTGTCCCTTGTCGACCTTTACATACCCATCTTTGTCAAGCTCGCATCCAAGCTGGCGTGCGATATTGTTTTGTATCTCGTATCCAAGATGATAAAAGATAACATCTGCATTGCACTTCAAACCGCTTTTGCATATGATTGCAGAAGGCCTGCCCCTCCGGCCAGTAATTCTGACAGGACTGTCGTTCTCTATAGTCCTGATTCCAAGGCTCTCTGCTTCTTTTTTCTGGTCAGGCGGCAGGTGGCCGCCAACATCAATAACCGTAATGTCTCTTGTCCACCCAAGAAATTCCTTGGCATAAGATATACTGCCACTCATGGAGGCGATTATCGCAAGCCTCTTGCCTTTGCTTTCAAATCCATCGCAGTGAGGGCAGTGCCATGCGCCGTTGCCTTCAAACCTTGAGAATCCTTCAATGTCAGGCTTGTGGTCTTTGACTCCAGTTGCAATTATTACATATCTTGATCTGAATGTCCTGCCGTCTGCTGTCGTGGCAGAAAAAAATTCGCCATGATTCTTGACTCGTACAATTCGAGCCCTCGCAAACCTGACAGACCTGTACTGTGACACGTCGTGCCTTGCCATTTCGATAAATTTTTTTGGCGAAATATTTTCAAGACCGAGGTATCCATGGATATGCTTGGTGGCTGAATTTCTTGTGCGCCCGCCATCAAAGACTATTGTATCAACAAGGTACCTTCCAAGCAGAAGCGCTGCTGACATGCCGGCAAAACCCGAGCCAATTATTGCTACGCTAACACGCCTGCCAGATTTGCTCCCTGCTTTGGAGCCATTTGCGTTGCCTGTGCCTGCATTCTTGTTCTTGTCTTTACGCATTAATCTTGCCTTATCCTATCCTATCTTCAATCAGTTAGAATGGTAAAAAAGGCTGTCATCTGTCCTTCTGTCAGAATCGCTGGAATCTTTTAATCGGCGGTTGACCAATGTTTAACACCGGGCTATGATGAGTCAGACAGAATCAAGGCAAAACTGGGTTCCTGAAAAATTTCAGCACGCTGCTGATAACTTGGCCCAGGACGTAGTAAAGCGATTTGTAAAGAAAAGGCAGGTTATCGGACTGGGAAGCGGACCCATGGCAGCCTGCATTGTAAGGGCGCTGGCAGATTTTGATGGCAAGGAAACCCTTGAGTGCATCCCGAGTTCATTTCAGATCAAGCTAGAAGCCATGTGCAGCGGACTCAAGGTGGTAAATGAAAGCGAGATACCGGAGATTGACGTATCATTTGACGGGGCTGATGAAGTTGACAAAACACTCAACATGATAAAAGGCGGAGGCGGCGCGCTCTTGCGGGAAAAAGTAATCCATTCCGGGACAAAGCGGGTTGTAGTTATTGCGGCGGAATCTAACAAGTTTGTCAGGACATTTACATGGCCTGTGCCGATCGAGGTGAATCCTTTTGCTGTGCACATTGTAAGAAAAAAACTGGAAGATGCCGGCGGAAGACCAAAGATGAGGATGCTAAAGGAAGGCTACCCTTACGTTACGCAGAACGGCAACTTTATTCTTGATACCTCATTTGACTTTGCATCCAATGAGCTTGACATCCCGCAGCACCAAAAAAGGCTCAAGAACATACCGGGGGTGGCAGAGGTCGGGATCTTTACGCCAGCTGACGCCAGCTCGTACATATATTATAAAGCAAAAGAGGATGGCTCGTTTGAGACAATTGGATTATAGTCGTA
Source organism: Nitrososphaeraceae archaeon (assembly GCA_021325295.1). Lineage (GTDB taxonomy): Archaea > Thermoproteota > Nitrososphaeria > Nitrososphaerales > Nitrososphaeraceae > JAJPHM01. The sequence goes on along the minus strand of JAJPHM010000018.1, from coordinate 36,109 downwards.
GGTAATAGTCAGAACATCGGAAAGGTCATGCAGAAGGTTGCAAGGTGTTGCAATGGCAAATAGTCAATCAATCAAACAAACAGGCCAACGCGTGATACCAATATAGTACAATCATCAAATAATTTGCTGCGTACGTATATGTATTGGCAATTGTAAGAAACTGGCGGAGCGTTCAGCCTGTCATTGCCCACAAAAGCGGGCTTGATTGGAGGCTTCTTTCGATGGCTACAAAGACTCAGGGCGATATAGATGCCGAGACCGATCCAAAGTTTCAGTGTCTGAAGGCTATAACTTATGTTTCACTTGCAAAGCTGCAGCCCAGCCTGTCTTACGAGAAACACAGCCACCCGGACCATGAAGAAGTATATTATATCATAAACGGCTCGGGTCATATTCAGATAGGAAGCGAGAATGCAAGGTTCCGCGATGGCGACATAATCTACATTCCAGAAAAGAAACAGCACTCGATAACAAACGACGGAACTGAAATGATTGAATTTCTTGCTTTTGGTGGCTACACCGGAAAGGAAGACCAAGTGGGTTGATTGGGATTATATGGAAAGGAGGAGAACAGGAATGCAACTTGGAATAATTGGTCTTGGCAAGATGGGTGGAAACCTTGCCCTGCAAGCGCGGGATAAAGACATCAAAGTTGTAGGCAAGTCAAGATCCGAAAAACCGGACCTTGTGAAGGAAGGTGTACAAGTTGTAACCGACTATGACAGCTTTACATCGGCTCTTGAGTATCCGCGAACAATATACCTGTCACTGCCTGCGGGAAAGACTGTAGATCAGGTTCTGGATGAGCTTGTCCCATATTTAGAGAAGGGAGATGTGGTCATGGATGGCGGCAACTCTTTTTACATAGACTCGATCAGGCGAGAGAAAAAGATGTGGGAGAAAGGGATCTATTTTCTTGATTGCGGCACAAGCGGAGGCCTTGACGGAGCGCGGAATGGTGCCTGCTTTATGGTCGGAGGCAAAGAAGAGGGAGTCAGGATAGCGGCTCCTGTGCTGAAGGCGCTGGCAGTCGAGGATGGCTTTTTGTACACCGGCCAGCCCGGTAGCGGGCACTTTACAAAACTAGTGCATAACGGAATAGAGTTTGGTATGCTCCAGTCTATAGGAGAAGGAGTTGCTCTTTTGCGCGCAAGCGAGTTCTCACTTGACCTTGCAGCCGTCTTCAAAAACTGGTCACATGGCTCTGTAATACGGGGATGGCTTGTTGAGCTTATGGAAAAAGGGCTAAGGGAACAAGGAATAGACAACGTGCCAAGCTATGTTGAAGATACAGGAGAGGTAAACTGGCTGGTCCAGGACGCTGTAGATAAAGAGATTCCAATACCTGTGATCACACAGTCGGTGATGGAGCTTTTCAAATCAAGAATGGATGGAAGTGATGTTTACAGGTCAATAGCACTTATGCGCCATGGCTTTGGCGGCCACCCGTTTGGAAAGGATAATCATATTGCTCATGAAAGGACTGCAAGCAGAATAGCTGGTGTCTAGACAGCACAAGAAGGAAAGCAAAAGAATGGAAAACCACGCCAAGGCAAGAAAGCAACGAAAAGAAACAAAAAGAAATTGAGGTGAAACAGGACAACCTATGAAGCATCCTGTTTCCTAGATTTTGGCATGCCGCCATGTCAGTATATAATCAGGGTGCTTCAAAATAACCGAGCGCCTCCTTGATTGTGTGGACTTCGATTGTTTTCATCTTGTAAAGCTGCTCTGTAAGGGGAGAAAGCGGCTTGTCTTCGTACTGGCATGTCTTGTATATTATCAGGCCTTCCTGCCTCTGCTGGCAGGACTCGGCTTGATAGGTTGCTTCGCCGGCGGGGACAAGGAATATGCTGGCTCCGTATTTGCCGGCCGCCTGGGCCTTTTCTGCAACGCCTCCGACAGGACCTACAGAGCCGTCAGGCTCGACTGTGCCTGTCATGAGTACCTTCTGGTTCAGCTTTTTTCCTTCAAGCTCTGACACCAGCAAAACCGTCATTGCAGCTCCTGCACTTGGACCGTCTGCTGCCTGCAGGTCGGTTGCATTGCCCTTTGAAGTTATAGAAAAGATTACATCCTTTGAAGACAGGTCGGCGCCTGTGATTGATTGGGCCACTTTGACTGCAGTCCTTGCAGAAGTCTGAAAGTCAACCCCTGTAGGGACCTGCGTGTCCACCAAGATAAGGCCACCGCCGGGTCTGATATCGACCGTAATTCCCATCAGGGCACCCTCGTAACTTGTTGTCTGGAAAAATCCGTCGTTTACTACTATTGTCTTGACCGCAACAGCAGTTATTGACTGGCTTGTGGATTTGCCTGCTGTGCTGTTATTGTTTGTCGCACCAGCAAGCTGCTGAATGTGGCTGCTATTACTACTGCTGTTACTGTTATTATTGCTTACACTTTCTCCTGCTTGAGTACTGACAATTGAAAGGCGAGTCCTGTTAAGCTCCTCTGCTAGGTTTACATTTTTTGTCTGCAGGTCAGAGATCGCCTGCTCAAGCGAAGCTGATTTTTGGTATTGTATGTAATTGACACCGACAGATATTGCAATAGCAACGGCGAGAGCTACGATTGCCAAGGTACTGACCAATCGATCCGCCTCCTTCCGTAGCTGTCTTGACCAGAGGCCTAATTAATTTTAATCTATTTTCTGATAGCACCGGAATTGGCACCTCTGCCGACTTGCTTGACCTGCTGGTGGTAGTACACTGATTCCATCCAGCGACAATAAAGCTAATCAATGTGTTCTTTGTATAAAATACTGGTTGGATTCAAGTGTAGTCAGGTTTGCAGACAGGCTCGTCAGCCAGAAAGGCTCGGGGGCCCAAGTGATAGTGGGTGCAATAGTGCTTGTTGCAGGAACAGCGATAGGCTCTGCGGTAAGAAGCGATGCAATCAGCTATTTTGCCCTTGTTCTTGGCATCGCGATAATTGCATCTTCATTTCTGATGATAATAAGGCAGTATGAAAGGGGGATTATCCTTCGGCTTGGCAGGTACCAGAGGCAGGTTGGCCCCGGTGTTCAAACAAGGCTCCCTTTTGCCGACAATATCTTGGTAGTAGACATCAGGGAAAAGGTGCGCGAGTTTCAGGCTGAAAGGATGCTGACAAAAGACAATGTCCCTGTTACGATAGACGCAATATTGCGCTACAGGATAATCGAACAGAGAGCGCGTGATGCGATACTGAATGTGGAAAACTTTAATGAGATGATCCAGCAGGTTTCACAGACAACCCTCAGAAATAACATCGGCGCATCGCTGTTCCAGGATGTCCTTTCAAGAAGGGAAGAAATAAACCAGCACATAAAATCTGTAATCGCAAGTGAAGCAAGCAGTTGGGGAATAGAGGTGACAGGCGTGGAAATAAGGCAGGTAATTATACCAAAAGAACTTGAGGCTGCAATGTCGATGCAGGCGCAGGCAGAGCGGGAGAAGAATGCCAGAGTAACATACGGCGAGTCGGAGGTCCTGGTAGCCAAGCAGTTCGAGGAAGCTTCCAAAGTGTATTCTGATAATCCTGTGGCATACGCATTAAGGCAGTCAAACATGCTCTATGAATCAATCAAGTCACAGGGGAATACTGTAGTCTTGGTTCCGTCAGAATCTCTAAACTCGATGGGTTTTGGAAACCTTGCCACCACTATGGCTTATATGGAAGGGACAAAAAGCGCGGCAAAGCAATCCAAAAAACCTGATGCCAGCGCAACATGATAGCAGATGCAGATCAGTTTGACTCAATTCGATTGTGCCCTGGTTTAGCTTACTTTGCTTTATCGAGCGCGCAGGAGGTAAAGCAAAGTAAGCATACGTGAAATTTTTATATTGCAGTTTCATTTATATTGACAGAAAAGAGGATAGGAAGCAGGACATGGTTAGTGGCGTTTTGCTTGGAATCGGTGGAGCGTTAATAGCTGCTGCCATAGCAGGATACGTATATTCAATGCCTGTGGTCGTAGATTATATCATGTCGCACACTCCGGCCGCTGCCAAATATGATTCGACCAAGACTCCGAACTTTGGACTTGACACGCCCGGAGTGCCTATTGAATTAGCCTCCACTGCGATGCTTGGCGGAGGAATAGCACTTGCAGCTCTTGGTCAGGTCAGCGGAAACAAGAGCTCGGACGAAAAGTATTTGAAGAAAAGATAAGAAAACAGCCGAACAAACAAAGGCATATTCTTCTTTTCAGCTCTACATTGTCTTGCCTTTCTGCACCGGCTCAAAAAGCAGGATAGGTTTTTAATAGAAAAGGCGTACTATCAAGCCAAACAATGCAGGCAAGACAGGAGCTTGACGCAATAGACAGGAAACTTTTGAACGAGATCCAGTGGGTCTTTCCTCTTGTCGACAGGCCATATCTGGAGATAGCAAACAGGCATGGGATTTCAGAGCAGGACGTTTTGCACAGGATTGATGCTCTGCGCTCACTTGGCCTCATAAGACAGATAAATGCAATTTTTGATACCCGGAGGCTTGGATACAAAAGCGCACTTGTCGCCTTTGCAATAAGGCCTGACAGGCTGGACTATGTAGCAGAGCAGGTAAATATGCATCCGGGAGTAAGCCACAACTATGAACGAAACCACGAGTTTAACATGTGGTTTACTCTTGCTGTGCCTCCTGGAGTAAATATGAAGGATGAGCTACAAAAATTCTCTACCCTTGATGGTGTGATAAAGTATCGCATCCTGCCTACTCTCAAGCTCTACAAGATTGGCGTCAAGCTTGACATGGTAAACGAGGATGCAGAAAAGCCAGCGCCAACAGACAAAGTAAAGGAGCTGAATCCGGAAAGATACGAAATAACAGAGCGTGACAAGCAGTTTGTCCGCGAGCTGCAAAAAGATCTAAAAGTTGTGCCAGAGCCATTCAAAGAGCCGGCAGCGAGCTTGGGAGTCTCAACGGCAGAGCTTTTTGCAAAGGCCAGAGAATACGAGCAGGCAGGCCTGATGCGCAGATTTGCTGCAATATTGCGCCACCGAGACGCAGGATTTGTGGCAAACGGCATGGTGGTATGGAATGTATCTGAAGACAGGATTGACGAAGCAGGCTACAAGCTGGCTGCGTTTCCTCAGGTAAGTCACTGCTACAGAAGGCCGGTATATCCTGACTGGCGGTTCAACCTGTTTAGCATGGTACATGCGCGGACGCTTCAGGCAGCAGAGAAGATGGCACAAGAAATGTCAAAGGAGATTGGAGTTGACGACTATCAGATACTGTTCAGCTCAAGGGAGTTTAAGAAAGAACGCGTAAAATACTTTGAAGAATAATGTGCTCTCCTCCTCCCCTCTATCTACTCCCATTTCTTTTCCACGCTGCTGACTCGCGCTATTTGGAATTCTAGTCTTGTTGACGGCAACGGAGAGAAAAAAAGAAATCTGTTTGGACTGCTTCCAAGTTCAGTCCAGCCTAATCAGCAGCTTGCCTGTGTCTAACGATGACGGCCTATTTGATTTAGAACCCGCTCCTTATTGGGTCTCTGGGCTTCATCAACTCACGTAGCAGAGTGGTTGCATACGATCCCTTCGGGAGCCTGAAAGACACGACTACTGGTGTTCTACTGAATGCAAAATCTCTACACCACAATGGTGCCTGCCTGAATCCACCCTGCTGGCTCAGCTCTTGCATCTGCTTGATGTAAAAATCCTTTGCCACTACTCCCTCTTTATCAAGGATCTTTTTTGTAATTGTTTCAAATCTTCCCTTTCCGGGCTGGAAAGTATAACCTGCCATACGGACAGCTGGAACCATGTCGTGTTTGGAAGCAGGATCAAACTTTATTATCCTCCCAAAAGTCACAGGGCCTTCCATCTCAAAGCATAGATCATTGGGTTGCGCCTTGACCAAGTTCTCGCCGGCCTCGATGGCAATACTGAGGCAGCGATTAAAGATGTATGCCTGATATGCCTGAACAAATAGCCGCCTGATCGTGATGGGAATAGCCCGCAGGGCAGATATAGCATCCCTGCCGGCTGCAAGGGCTGACATAACATGATATTCTATATCCATACCTTTTGGCAGCCTGCGGACAAGATATGGATAGTTTTTTGGGTCGGCACTTTTGTTTCTTATCTCTTTGCTTGCCGGCGTGTCATATTCTGTGGTGTATGAAAGCAGCAGCTCAACTGCCATGTCAAAATTTCTTTTGACAATTTCCCTGCCAACCAAATGGGTTACGAGCCGCTCACTTCCAAATCGCTGCAGGCCATAAAAGTTGCCTATGTTGTTAATCTGCGGAACAAAGGAAGCGATGTCTGTCGACACAGGGTCATGGATGGCAATCCTGAATTGATTTCCTGCCAGATGCATTTTGTCAATGGGTCTTGTGGTAAACCCGACAAGCTCTATTCTTGCATGGTCTGTCGTGGCCTGCCTTGGTGCATATCTTGCTGCCTTGGTCAGGCTGGCATACTGTCTTGTTACTGCTTTTGCATCTTTTATACCCATTACTTTCAGGGTTATGCCAAGCTTTCTTTGGATTTCAATCAAAGCATGGTTTGAGTCGATATTTTCTTTTTCTAGGATATAGAGAGGATAGCGGTGCCGCTCATCATAAACAGGCGATATGCCTTGCAGGAGCGATTCCTGTACCATCTCTGATACCTCAAAATCTGAACTGCTCTGCTTTATTGATCCGCCAATTCCGGAAAAATCTGTGCAATAGCATTCTATGCCTGCAAGCATGTCTATTTTTGGAGCGGATTGAACCATGAGCCCGTCTGCTTAGTATCAGGGTAACATAAAAGATTGTTTTGTTTTGCTAGGTGTGTTATGATCTGATTCTTGTTGAAGGCTGCTGCAATGCCATTCTTCTGGTAACATTTCTGTCGAGTGATTAACAGCTACAACGAATGCAGGCATTTGCTAAAAGAGCGCGGGGAGTGGGACCTTCGCCCCTGCTTTGAGGTTTCGAACCCACGGGTCCTTGCGGACATGGGATTAGCAATCCCACGCCCTACCAGGCTAGGCGACCCCCGCACTGCAGCTGTTCTTGCTCTCGCCACATAATATTAATTGCTCGGAATTTACAGATCAAAACTGGGAGAGAAAAATCTGCCACCATACCCCATCTGATTCCTTTGAACCCAACAAATTCTACAGCATGTGATCCAGCTACTGCCTGCCAATTGCTGCTCACTGCTAGTGAATAGCCTGTATGAGACACCTTGTAAAATTTACAGCCTTTTCATTAAAAAGGTTATAAAATGGACATACACCGGTATAGTATCTTTGAACCTTAAAGAGTCAAACGAGATCTTTCGGAGGGCGATTATCAAGGGCTTCTTTGAGCCCGGACTGCTCAAGATGGATTATCGCAAATCTTCGATCAAGCACCCTGTAGTATCGGAAGACGGGCTGACTGTTGAAGACATCCTCCACCTCTACTTTGACGTTACGACAGGAAACGATTATCCTGACGGCGATGAATGGTTTACTGCCGAGTACCTCTTTCCTCACAGCATCAAGCTTCCTGATTCCCTGAAAGGACCAGATTATTTTACGACGATCGCTATTCCTGATGGAAAGCATTTCTGGCGCCACAGGGAGCTTATCCGCTTCAAGTATGGCAAGTCAAAAAAACTGGCAGAGTCACTTGAATTTATTGACAAAAAATACCGCGAGCTTTCAAAGGCCCTTCACGAGTCTTCTGTGGTAGATCAGCTAAAGTAAAGCCTGAGGAAAAAGGGCGGAACAAAAGAAAAAGAAAAAGCAAAGCGAACAAGTCGTCACCAAGCCAAAATCTGAAACCAACCAGTGCTACTTGCTTTCTTGGTTCTTTTTGATTGATGTTTTCCATTCGTTATTTTTCAGCATATATTCCACACCATCTGCCAGCGCCAAAGCAGGAGCCCACTTGTAAGTTACCTCGTCAAAGGAGTACCATACCCGCTCTGTTCTGGCAGGGATGGAGGCAAGCTGGACAGGTACAATGTCGACAATGTATTCTATTTTTTCAATTCCCATTTCAAACTGCCTGTTTCCACTTGCTGCAAGCTCAAATACAACTGAAGGAAAACTCTCCTGCGCAGAGCTGGCCGCAGCCTGCTCGAATATCAAAAGTGCCCTCAGCCCCTTTCTTCCTCTCCGGCGCTTCATTTCCTTGATTATTCCCTTTATCTTGAACCAGCTTTCTATGGTAAAGGCTTCAAAAAAAGACTCTTTGTATGGCATCGGAAATTCTATCTCAAGCAGGCTTATGTACTGGTTCTTTCCGGGTTCCGCCGTACCGGCATCTTGCTTCTCATCTTCTCTCTCCACCATTGTTTCCTGCACAGTGAATGTTCTGTTGAGGGTGTCGTAAACTATCTCTATCTCGGCAGGCGACAGGCCAAAATGACGAAATGCTGCAGTTTTGTCCTTTAGCTTTACCACTCCGCTTCACCTTACCTAGCTTGGCTTTACTCTTCTTTCGCTAAACAAACAGGCATTGCTGATTGACCCCGAGAGCCGGGCAAAAAATGTGATACTACAATAGTAGATAAATCTATACCATGTAGAACAAGTTTTCTTTCAAAATACTGGATTTTAAGGTCAAGAAACCGAGCTATCGCCAGCATACTTGTGCAAAGCTGAATAGTTCTAGGTTACTGTAAGATCCCGATGAACTTTAGAGCATAGATTATCGACATGCTGGTTGCATATCCTACCATATGCTTCCATGGAATCGGCGGCACTCTGGGAGCATCAAGTCTTATCTGGTGGTTGTCGATCACGCTGGTGATATAGTCCCTGATCTTTGCGTTCCATATCCGATACTCTATGCTGTGTTTCTTTAGAATCGACTCTATTTCGTAAATGACAGGCGCTCTCACTGACCTGATATGCTGGATGTATCTGCGGGAGATCTCTACTTCTGCCTGTATCGCTATCAGGCCCTGTTGCATATCAAGAAGCCTTACATGAAGTTCCCACGGCTTGCTGAGTATTTTTGAAAAGCCACTCCCTATCTGGGTGGGCTTTCTATTCTCAAGCTTGACTCTTTTGAACCCTTCCGAGATCAGTGTATTGATTATCTCGTCTTTTTTTATCTTGACCATCAGGCTGAGGTGATCAAAGTCTATCTCTTCTCGACGTATAAAATCCTGCAGGCCCTGAACTGCACTGACACGCCTTGGGTATCTGGTCAAGAATTCCGACATTTGTTTTCTGTATCCCTGTTCCATATTGTGGAATATTAAAACCCTCTGCCTGTACCGGATCGCATATTGGTTAAATAGTTTTCATTCTACTTTTACTCTTACTTTTACCTTTACTTTTGTCTGGTTTCTCGTATCTCATGTAAATGTCCTGAGATGCATCCACCGCCATGTCTTGCCAGCCTATCTCTCTGTCTGAGAAAGTGACATCTGCTCCTCGTACAAGGGCTGCAGGAGTAGATTCGTTGCTCTCGCCCATTACAGCAACGCCCATGGTAGCCAGACTGTCTGCCACAGCTTTGAAGGTGACACGCAGGACACTGCCAAAGAGATCCTTTCTTCCTCTCTGGTCTTCAACAGGCTCAAAGCCGGAACATGCTATGGCCACACCAGTTGTTCCTATCCTTGTCGGCATCAGCCGGCTATCTGCTATGACAACACCGAGCCTTACTCCAAGTTCTGCAAGAAACTTTAACCTGATGTTGCTGGCAGACCTGAACGGATCGCCGGGGTAGAGAATTACAAAGCCATGTGGAGCATTGGATTTGTCAATTCCTGCATTGGGAGCTATCATGCCGTCCCTGATCGTGAGAAGAAACCCTGCTACGCCTTTAAACACATAGTCAGACTCCCTGAGCACAAGCTCGGCAAGCCTCGGATCCATGTGGTACCTGGAGGCTGCAAGCTTTGCCTCGGCACTCGGTCTCACAGATGATAGCCTGACCAGTGCGCCTTCACTGACCGAGACGTACTTGCTGGAGAGAACCAGTATGTCGCCGTCCTTGAACTCTGCAGACAATTGCAGATGCTTGAATAGATCGAACTGACCAGATTCTCGGGGCAGGCGTATGGCAGTAACCTCCACACCCGGTGGTTAATGTAGAGTCATTTTTTTGGTTTTCTGCCATTGATGTGCGGGTAGCAGGATGTGTATCTATCCACCTTTGATGATTTCTTGCTTTACTTTCTTGCCGATTTGCCTCTTGCTTCATCCATCCATCCCTTTCTTTCCTTGGCGTCCTTTACATTGCCTCCCTTCAGGAACAGCTCATTTGCTAAAGGTTTTAATCTGCCAATCTGCAAACAATCAAGAACAAGAGAGCGAGCTGATTCTATTTTGGGAATGACTATAACTGAAAAGATACTTGCCCGGGCATCTGCCAAGACATCAGTCTCTCCCGGAGATGTGATATTTGCCAAGGTTGACAAGGTCATGATGCACGACGTTTCAGGCCCAGGGGTTATCAAGGTGTTTAGCGAATGGGAGAAAAAAGGCAAGAGGCTAGAGCGCATCTGGAATCCTGACAGGGTCTGGGTTACCGAAGATCACTTTGTTCCCGCAGCAGACAGAGTCTCTGCGGAAAATGTAATCACGCTTTCAAACTTTACCAAAAAATACGGCATAACAAGACATTTCAAGTATGGAATGGGTCAGTATGGGATATGTCATACGCTATCCCATGAGGAGGCCATGGTGCTTCCTGGCGAAGTCTACGTCGGCGGCGACTCGCATACAAACACCACCGGCGCGATGGGTGCATTTGCAGCAGGCCTTGGCCATACAGACGTGGCATACGTGTTGATGAATGGCAAGATATGGTTCAGGGTGCCTGAGACTATGCTGTTCAGGCTGGAAGGCACAAAGCCAGATTATGTCATGGCCAAAGACATTATACTGAAAATCATAGGTGATATCGGGACAGATGGTGCAAACTACAAGGCCATGCAGTTTACGGGAAGTGTAACAAAATCCCTCTCTATGGAGGAAAGGCTCACGCTCACAAATATGACTACGGAGGCAGGTGCCAAGAATGGCATCATAGAGCCGGACGAGACTACCTACAACTACCTTGCAGAAAGAACTGATGCAGCATACACGCCTGTTATGGGAGACCAGGACGCGGCATATTCAGAAGTATTTACTTACGAAATAAACAGGCTTGAGCCAATTGTGGCCAAGCCATTTTCTCCGGGAAACATTGCAGCTGCCCGCGAGCTTGCCGGCACAGAGATCGACAAAGCCTACATCGGTTCCTGCACCGGGGCCAAGATCGAAGACCTGCGCCAGGCGGCCAGGTTCCTCAAGGGAAGAAAAGTCAAAGTGCGCACAGAGGTACTCCCGGCTGCGCAGTCTATTTACATGAAGGCAATGAAGGAAGGTCTTATCAATATCTTTATGGAAGCCGGAGCTGTTGTTGGACCTCCCACCTGTGGAGCATGCTGCGGCGCCCACATGGGTGTTCTGGCAAAAGGTGAAGTGTGCATCAGCACCACAAACAGGAACTTTCCTGGAAGGATGGGGCATGTGGAATCGCAGACCTATCTGGCGTCGCCCATAGTAGTTGCTGCCTCTGCTGTGGCAGGCAAGATAACTGATCCGAGGGATGCAAAGGCAAATTGAAATCCAAAGAGAAACTAAAGGGCCGAGTTCACAAATACGACAGGGACAATATAGACACCGACGTAATAATACCAGGACCCTACTTGAAGATACACGATCATGCAGAACTGGCCAAACATGCGATGGAAGGGCTCGATCCAAAATTTGCCCAAAAAGTGTCGAAGGGAGACTTTCTAGTAGTTGGCAGCAACTTTGGCTGCGGCTCTAGCAGAGAGCATGCTCCAATTGCCCTTTCGCAGACAGGTATACGGGCGATCCTTGCTACTTCGTTTGCAAGAATTTTTTATAGAAATGCTGTGGACGGCGGATATCTCCTCCCGATAGAAGTTGAAAAATCTGCTGTGACCAGGATATCTGATGGCGACGAGCTGGAAATAGACCTCGAGCGAAACGAAATAACCAACCTGACAAAAAGCGAGTCGTATCCCATGAAGCCGTTCCCTGAACTTGTTGCAAAAATAATAGAAGCTGGCGGATTGCTGAATTACAAGCACGAAGAATAGAATAAAAGCCAGCGACAATCGGTTATAGAATAAACAACAGAATAATTAGAATTAGAATCGATGCTCGTTGGCAAGAAAAGGCAAGCTTGAGGAAATTTTCAGCAGGGCGCTGTATGCTGACAACCCATGCCTTTATTATATAAGCTACAGAGACTTTGAAAATATAATCGAGTTGCCGCTGCCAGAATTTATTAAAGTGTCAGAAAATCTCAGTGTGATACCTGCAAGCAGAATTATCCTCGTAAGAAGAGGGCAAGAGGAACTGTACCGCAAATCTACATTGCGCAGATCATGAATTCATGAAACTCTGGATTTTTCTTCTAGAACTATAAGCTTTTGAAAATTCGGGAACACAGGAACAATCCAATATCAGAAAGGACAACCAACCTATTCTCCTCTTCAACCCAACCAATTTCTTTGGTCCACAAGATATACCTCATACAAGTGTCATAGTTAACACCCATTTTCATTGCCAAATTTGTCTTTTTCATTTTTCCTTCCACGTACAGAATATACAGGAATCGTTTTGCTACATCCCAGTTAATGTTACCATGAAAGTTTTCACAAAGGCTTGGAATAGCATTCTCAGATTTCAAACGTTGAATACTCACCACTCTCAAGGCATCTGCTTTTTTGGTTGAACTTTTACAATTAACTTCAACCATTTTCTCAAACTTTGGTTCCTGCAATATTTAAGATATATGAAGAGATATTACTGAAACTTTCTACTATAGATTCTACTATGTTAATAAACATTCATTCTCTTTAACTTTGAATTCAACGAATTTGAATTTTCGATTAACCAAGCGTAATTATACAGTATTATCTTTTCGGCTCCAGAAGCGCTTCTGTTGAATATTCCTCATTAAGTTCCTAGACTATCAAAAATTCAAAAAATAATGCACTCCACGATAGCTTGAACCTTAAACTTCACGCCTGCATAATCTATCTCCTTTACTGCTTTGAATCAGTATAACGGATTTTTCAGTCAAGTTGCTTTTCTTACAGGTTGACATTTATCCCCCCTCCATGGACGATGGAAGGAAGGAAAGAAGGGTTCAAATGGATATTGAATGACAAGGACCCATGCTGGATAAAGATGAACAACTCACTCAGTTGAGAATAGATATTTTAGGCTCAAAGCACCTATTTTGAGATACTGCTAACTAGAAGAATTGTTGGTTTCACTATTGCATTGTGTCTGATGGCTGCATTCTCTGTAGCCTCGTCTGCATATGACCACAAAGCATTAGGGCAAGTATGTGAAATTTGTGGACCTCATGCATCACTTGGAGATAGGACAGCTGCTCTGAGATTTAATGCAACCAGTTATTTAGTTCCTAGAAGCCATCTCATAAATGGCATAACAAAGCAATAGCTCTATAATTGCTGGGTAAAACTGAGTTCAACATGGCGATATGCTATGACATTATTCTGAAATGGATTTGTTTATGAGTTCTAATACATTAAACAAAAAACTTGAATACTACAGGTATCAAACTATATTTTGATTTTTTTGACTCTAAAGATTACGGAACATTTGTTTGGGTTACGTACGAGCTAAATATCACAAGAGTTGAAAGCGATGGAAAAACAACGACTATTTTAACTGATCTGTTTCAATCGAAAGATGGTCCACTTGTGCTGGATATTCAACAAGGAAATCTTCCTGTTACCATAGTAAATGCTACTCAAGAACCGTATTTTGATGCTTAGGTAGCTTCTCATAATTCCAATAATGACACTATTTCAATCAATAGTTCTGAACTTTTGGAGAAGGGAGTATATCAAACCCGTATCACTATTTTTACAATTGACAATCCAAAAATTGCCTTTTATCCATACGAAGCACCAAAGTATGATATAAAGTGGAGTATAGATAAAAACGGAATTGTAACTGCTCCAGAATTTCCGCAAAGTATCTTGGCTTTCGGTGAGATTTCAAGCATATTGGTTGCCTTCTTTATGCTGGCTAGGAGGTTTTGAGCATTTGGAAACAGCAGGCATGCAATAATTAAGAGCCCATCCCAAAATCAACCTTCTGTACACTATAATACAGCATGCCAGCTGTACTAACGCCAAGTAGTTCTGCGACTTCTTTTCATACCTGACAAGCAGCTTTCTGAATCTGTTGATTATGCCATGAATTGGTACGCTCAACAACCTATCTTCTTCTTTTGTGTCGCTTCTTCTTTCTGTGTGGTACCTCTTCTTGATGGACACACGATATGGAGGCGATGGCAAGCTAAATCTGTACCTGTCATGCAAATGAGACCAGCTTGTCAATAATTTTGGGATAGGCTCTTACTAGGAAGATGACAATGTAATTGCCCAGCTATTACATGACTACAACTGGAACAGACCACACTCATAATTGAAGTACATGACACTGAAGGACTTTTATGCAGCCTATGGAGGTATTATCTAGATGGGCAAACCATATCTTGGCAAGCTGCCAATTTTGATGGTGCACTGCCATGTATCTAACAAGTAGCTATCGTTCCATTATGATAATAGTCTTCATAGTTTTAGTTATTGTTGATATTATCATATAGAATAATTGCTATATGTCTTGTGAAAGTGATCACGTTAGTGAGGGTTATTTTTCACAGATATACCATTCCAATCTTTCAAAACCGTTCCCTCTCAATTCTGCTAACCACTCTTATTTTCTGGTTACTTATATTTTCTTGTAGCAGCCAAATTAGCTCTGCGTCTGTCAAAGATCTATCTGCCACACCTATCAGATCAACGAATCTTAGCAACAGCATCATTTCTGCTTTTCATCCACGTATTGCAGTGGAAGACGCCAATCTATACGCGGTCTGGACAGATATGTCCGTAGGAAATGGCGATATTTCCTTTGCGAAAAGTCAGGATAATGGATCTACATTTGGAAAGACCATTAACCTGAGTTCAAACAGTGGAAGGTCAGATTTGGCAAATATAGCTGCAAATGGCAATGATGTTTATGTAGCATGGCAAGATGCAAGCTATGGCAATTTTAGCATCCTTTTCACCAAGAGTACAGACGGAGGGATCACTTTTAGCAAACCAATTAAGCTTACAAACAATACAATTTTAGCCCAATTCCCACAGCTCGTCATATCTAACAACCAGATTTACTTGATATGGACAGAATGCATTAAGGGAGCATATCCAGATTGCAATGAACTCTTCTTTACTCGTAGCTTAGATAATGGGACAACTTTTAGCAAACCAATTAACTTGAGCCATGGAGTAGGCGGCGCAGGAGCGGCTCAGATATTCGCGCAGGACAATAGTATCTTTGTTGTTTGGCTAGCAAAGCCTATGTCTGATGCCGGTGGAAATATGGTATATTTCACCAAGAGCATAGACAATGGAGAGACTTTTGGAAATAATACAATTCTAAGTATAGATGAAAATCAAAGTAATTCGTGTCCATGCAGTTATCCGTCTATTGCTGCCTCCGGTAAAGATGTATACGCCCTTTGGCAAAGCAACAATAATCAGATACTATTCAGAAGGAGTATAGATGAAGGACGTTCATTTTATAATGCTGATAAACTATCTGGCTCGGAATTTATTGCATCTAAACCACAGATGAATGCTGTGCACAATTATATCTATTTAATTTGGGATGAACATAGACCTAGAGATTCTACATCCAACCAACTTATCTTCGTGAGAAGCACAGATGACGGAGCTACTTTTGATAGAGCTAGAATATTAAGTAATGAGAGTGTCGATGCACAAATTGCAACATGGCAACAGGGTAATATTGTAAACGTTGTATGGAGCGACTTATCAAATGGAAGTGCAGATATTTTAATGACCACAAGTTATGATAACGGCACTAGCCTTGTCAAGCCCTTAAATATAAGCAACAATCTTGGTAATTCAAATCTTGCTCAAGAATTGATAGTTGGAAATCGCGTATATGTAGTCTGGACAGACAATAGCCCAAGTAATTTTAGTCATCTTGATGTCTTATTTGCAGTAGTTCCAGTTCACAATATGATTCAACAACGATATACCATGCCTGAATTCTCCTCATCATCACTTCCCTTAGTTGCATCTGTTATGGTTCTAATTATCCTTTTGATGTTAATATCTGACAAGCGATCCAAAATTAGCTACAAGTAGAATCTAAATGATACTATAGAAATAATAATAAAAAAAGAAGAGGATTTTAATAGCCATATGGGAATCTTACATTGTAGGGGGCAGTGGATCCTTCTTGCCATATTCCATTAGGATACCATATTGTTGAAGTCAGCTGGTCAGGAGATGTAAATGAAGTCCCGTAAGGTGTAGCTGGCGGTGCCCAAGATCCTGCGGCCTTATCAGTTTCGTATACTGTAAGAGGTGATCCTGCTAGAGTATAGACATGTATCGTGCCGTCAGCAGTTATATCAATAGAAGGTAACTGATGAGTTGACATGCTACTGTCTGCAGTCTCAATTCCGTTCCAACCTCCTGTATTTGTGAAATCCATAATTTTCAGAGTGCCAGAAGTTCCTCTACTAAGGTATGCAACATAGGCATTCCCTGTGGTAGGGTCAGTATCGGCCGAAAGTTGTTTGTCCTCTGAGGAAGTCCAATCAGAGATGGTTTGGGTGTTAACACCACTCCAGCCAGAACCAGATGTGTAGACCCTATAGTAAAATATATTGTTATTATAATAGGCTGCTCCAAAAAGCATACCTCCTGAACTTAAAGAGGCAAGCACCATAACAGGTCTTACAGTATTGCCTGTATCTGTTCCACCTATAGAGTCTGACCAATCGAATCCACCGTCGGTCGATACCTTTACTTGGTAGTAAAAGTCGCTCTGTCCGCCGGGCATGAATCTAAATGCTGCATAAAGATTTCCATTTGAATCGGTCGTTGAAACTACAGCTGCACATGCTCCTCCCGTTCCGCATGCCGAAGTATTTGCAGACGTGTAACCAAGTTCAACTGGTGAACTCCAAGATATACTCTTTCCATCTGAGCTCACTGTTCCTCGTAGAAACTTAAAATGAGTATTTCCTGTATCGGGATTCCCCTGAATCCAGTAGAATACATAGATGTATTGTGTACCTTGGTATGAGGTATAGGAGACTGACCATCTGTTATTGTCAGATACCAATGTTCCTGTATTCAAAGACACGAGAGAGCCCCATGAGCTTCCTCCATTCGTAGAGGTCTTTTCAACTATCCCGCCGTTGCCAGTATCGTAATAGAATGCAAATATGGTTGATCCATCATGACTAAGGACTACACGCTTTTCACCTTCAAACGATCCGCTGCGTGCTGGTGCAAGTGGATCCGATGTAGTTCCTATTGTTGAAACTGCTCCAGTATTTCCGTTCCAGAGTAACTGACCATCGCTGTAGCATGCTCCGCCAGATCCTGAGCATGTAGATTGACCATCATTATACCAATTTGCATAGCCTGGTGGCAATGTATTATCGGTTCCTTGAGAATTAACATGAACGTTCGGATAACTATTTGATCCTCCTACTGTTACTATGTTAGCAGTTCCAGTCGAGCTTATGTACCATCCAGCTTCTGAGTCAAGGTTTATGTAACTAGCTTTTTCGCTTTCGACATCTACCAATCTCTTAGATAATCCATCTGCCGTATCATAGAAGGTCAACTGAGAGTGAAGGGCATTAAACTTCGTTGCGACAGGCGCAGGAGATTCTACGGCAAATTGATAGAATTTTACCTTTGCAGCTACCTGTGGACTGCAGGATTGATCAGTACAAGGGCCATATGTACCAGCCATAAAATATTTACTGTTATCTGCTACTGGCGAAGTTACTGGGGTGTATGTTACTGAATGGTAAGATACAGAACCATCCGTCTTTAGACATTCATGCCCAAAGCTTACTTGTGTTCTTCCATTTATCCATGTTATACTGCCAGCCACTCTAATGCTATTACTCTCAAGACAAATTGCTTGGCTCGGACTAAGGTTATTGTTGGAGGGCCAAACTTCCTCTGGCGAACATTGATTCTGTAGACATGAGGGTCCCCAAACTTGACCAACATTGTATATATTTCCATCACTATGTTCCCATTGCGCTACAGATTGGTAGAAGAAGCCATTTACTCCGCTAACACCGTTAGCATTAGATGTCCCTGCTACAGTCAATACTGAAAGTAAATCATTTCCCGGGCCTGTACCTATGGCGCTAAATTGTGTAAACATGCTAGCCCTGTCTATATGATAAGACGTGCCAGGATCTGCATATCCTCCTACATATGGGTTCTCGGCATGAGCAGCCATGAACTGCAGTGAAGTAGTTGGCAAGATTAGGATTGCAACAATAGCTGTCAGAAGGAATATTTGGGTCGAACGAGATATCCTGGATGTCATTAGGATATCACCTTGACTGTAACAATTCCTGCACTACCAGCAATGCTTAGATTATGTGATTGGATATCATATCCAAGTCCTATTTCAAGCGATCTTCCCACAGTCTCATCGGGCAGATTAGCAGGAAGAGAAATTGTCAAGAGTACTGTCCCAGTTGAATTGGGAATTAGAGTTACACTAGGCTGAGAGAATGTGATGAAATTATTAACATTGATCTCACCTGGCAATATGCTGCCGGCATTGTTCGCGTTTTCGATATAATCTAAAAATTGCTGGCTTGTCATCCCTTTGTACGCAGAAGGCATAAAATTCCTTACCTCATTGTGGAAGTTGCCCACAGTTACTGATTCATTCAAATTCTTGCTGAGATGTTGTATTGTTATCGGAACCACTAACGTTTCTCCACGTTTCATTTCAACTGTTTGTATATTGGCATAAGAGCTGACAAAATGTGAAATAAATCCCTCATTAAATTTCTGCTTAACAGTATCAGTCTCAATCGCCTGGTTGACTTGAACTGCAGCTGCAGTCTGTTGGTTATTTGATATTGTTAATGCTGCCATCGCAGCTAGGACTACTAATAGTATTGATGTTGAAATTAATACTATTTTTAGTCTGCTACCATTTGTTGGCTTATTGTTAGCCATGGCACCTAGTCGGATAATTTTGAATATAAGATTTGTTCAGACTACAATCAGCATTGCTCGGCTAGTAAGAATTTTCTAGAAGATGGCTCTATAGGTTGTGTGTGTAGCTTCAATAACACAATGCTTATTATACACAGCTTGCCTGCTTTAGAGTAGGATGGTCATCTCGTATCGCAACAGCGTCAAGATTGTGGGCGATGTGTTGCGCATAGCCAGCGATTCTGGTACAGGGGGGATCAACCTGACATCTCTTCTTAGAAAAGCCAACCTGTCATACGACCGGCTAGTCAAGGTATCCACTACGCTGATGCAGGCTGGATTGATAAATGAGCAGACACTGGAAGGACAGAGGATATATGTTATCACGTCCAAGGGACGGGAGTATCTTCAAAGATACCAGCAATTCGCAGAAATGGCGGATTCTTTTGGACTGAAACTATAACTTGGCTTGTTTGCCTTATGGCCAGTAATTGATAGATAGTTAAACCTGCTACAAGTTCTGATCCTATCCCATCCTACATCTTCTGCTCTATTGCCAAGTCTGGTTTGGTAGAAAAAGGAAAAAGGCAAGATAAGACAAAACAAAATAATAAAAAAAGAGAAAAGAAGGAAAGAAAAGGAAGTCAGCGGGCTACAGGGCTGACGAAAAAGTTATTTTCATACATGCGCTCAATCTCGGCTATTTCAGAAGGGTTAAGGTATTTTCCATCAGACAGGCTTGCAAATGATTCCAGCTCTTCTATGCTGATCACTGTGGGAAGGACTACCGAGACTTGGCGCTGAGAGAGTATGAACTTGATGGCAAGCTCTGTTATGCTCCATCCGCGGGCATCAGCAAACGGCTTCATGTTTTCAATTTTTTTCACGGCTTCAATGATAAATTCCCTTTTCCTGAAGCTCCTGTGGTCGTTTTTGTCAAACGTCGTCTCTGCAGTGACCTTGCCTGTAAGCAAACCTGAGGCATCAGGAACCCTTACCATAATCGCTACATCGTGATTTTCTGAGGTTTTTAGAAATTCCCTTCCCGGATCCTGCTCAAGGATGTTGTATACTGTCTGAAGGCAGCAGATATTCCTGTTCTCTATTGCACTGATACCTTCTTCCTTCCAGCCTATCGCCGGCCCCAGCGCAACTCCGTGGCCTCTCAGAACCTTGTTTCTTTGCAGGTCATCCAGAGCGTCAAAAAGCCGGTCATTTCTTATTGCATCCATCTTGGGATTATGCAAGCTGTAGACATCCAGATAATCCGTCTGCAATCGCTCAAGGCTCTGTCGCAGGGCAAATCGCAGAAACTCTGGATCATGTTTTTGCGGAAGTTCGCTATGCCCGACCTGTTCTGCATTGTACATATCATAACCCCATTTTGTTGAATACACTACGCTATCGCGCATGCTGCCAAAGGCCCTTGCGATCAGCTTTTCGCTCTTGCCTTTCCCATACATGTCCGCCGTTTCATAGAAATTTATCCCAAGGTCATAGGCGCGCTTGAGCATCCTTACGGCTTCGTCATCGTCAATCTTTTTTCCCCACCAGTCAAGACCGATGGTCCACGCTCCAAAGCCGATCTCGCTTGCCATTATGTCGCTTTTTCCAAGTCTTCTGTATTTCAATTTTGGAGTACTCCCATTATGCGTTGTTGCGCTTCACTAAACTGCGGTTCATCAAGAGCCGGCTCGGCCCTCTGCGGCAGAAGAGCTTCTGATTCAATTGAATCCAAAGGGATCCATGATTTGCAGCCAGCCCACTCTGGCCTGACATCTATGTGCAGTGGCTTGGCCAAGCGGAAGACCCTAAGAATCATAACACTCATGGGTTTGCTTGGATTATAATCCATTCTCGTATTAACGTACTGGTCGCTCCATATGTGGTATCTGCCAAGCCTTGCCAGAAGGGCCCTGTCTGATATCTCATTGACATATTTTACTTCAGCAAAACTGCTCACTATTGCTGTTGTATCTTGCGGCTTTGCTCTCTGGATCTGTTCAAGCCTGTCTGCATATTCTGGCTTGATTGATTCTCTGGCCTGGTGTTCAAAAGTTGGAAATAGGAGGAATTTCTCATGCTTTACTTCAAAGCCCTTTCTGTATTCCAAGATGCCTCCCTTGCGCAAAAGTATTGTCTGCCTTCCTTCCTCAAGGGCGGCGCAAACAATAGCCCATTCCTTTAGTGCCTGCATTGCACTATCCCAGACTTTTTATGATTTCCTCGACTCCCTTATAAACGCAGACAATCATTGGAGTGTCGGTAATTACAAACCTGCTTACCTGCGTTTCGCGCAGGCGCATCAAAAGCTCCTGGAATGCCATCAGGTCTTCTGTTTCAAAAGCCAGCATAAAGTCCTGGTCGTCTAGGCCAAACGAGTAGCTGGTGTTGAGCCTCACCTGCGGGAATTGTCTTCCCACCTGGATGTGCTCTTCCATCATTTTTCTGCGCTCGCCAAATGGCAGAAGGTACCATTCTCTTGACTTGACAAACGGGTAAACAATGGCATATTTCAGTGGTGGCAGGTCTGTCATAAAGCCGGGCACGATTGTGCCTTCTTTGTTGCGCTGGTATACTGTATATTCAGTGCTTGTCGCTGTACCTCCATCATGTTTTGGAGTCTCCCCTGAAGCTACGTTTGCAGGTTTGGAATATACTGACTGGCGTGCGGCGGACAGGTAAACATACGTGGCTTCGATATACTTGCCAAGAACTGTTGAATAGATCTTTGAGGCCAGTATTTGCATCTTTTCAACCGAGTCAGAGATCATCCAGAGCATAAAATCAGCATCTTCTCTTAACCCGAGGGTCGAATAGGTCCGGACTTTCATCTTTGTATTTGCAACCTCTATCAAGCTCGCAAATTCTCTGGCTGCCTCTTCTTTGCCTATTTCATTGAGCCAGCGCCACTTTGAGTCTACTTTAAAGAAGGAAAAGTTGAGAAATGTGTTAGAGCGTGACTTTTGTGCAGATTCGAACTCTTCACTTCCCTGAACTGTCATCTGCTAGTGTGGAACAGAACCAACCTTATTTAAATCAAAACCAGAAGCCCAAGTGATCTGGGGCCTTTGCCACAATACCCTGTCCTGATTTCCTACTTGTCCTGAAGGCCAAGCCATCCATATCCCTTTGCCTCAAGTTCCTCGGAAAGTTCCTTCCCTCCGGACTTGATTATCTTGCCTTTGGCCACGACATGGACATGGTCCAGCTTTTTAAGATACCTGAGTATTCTTGCATAGTGAGTTATCACTACAACGCCTGCGCCTGTATCGATAAGCCGGTTTATTGCCTCTGCGACTGCCTTTACTGCGTCAATGTCAAGCCCGGAATCCGGCTCATCCAAGATAGCAACAATCGGCTTGAGTACCAGCATCTGCATTACCTCGGATCTCTTTTTTTCTCCACCAGAAAATCCTTCATTGAGGTACCTTCCGAGAAATGATGGGTCAAGGCCTACCGAGTCAAGGTTTTTCTTTACATACTCGTGGAATTCCCTCACGGTCAAAAATACCTCCCTGTCCTGCTCCTGGCTCAGGGACTTGTTCAGATTATTGTATGCGTTTCTCAAAAAATGGCTATAGCCTACTCCTGGTATTTCTGTCGGGTATTGAAAACCGAGGAAGATTCCCTTCTTTGCCCTCTCTGAAGTGGGCATATCAATAATGCTCTCGCCCTTGACAAGGATATCGCCTGAAGTAATAGTGTATTTCGGGTGGCCCAGAACAGCATTTGCCAGAGTGCTCTTGCCCGAACCGTTTGGGCCCATTATGGCATGCACCTGGCCCCTGTCAATACTAAGGTCAAGACCGGAGAGTATCTCTTTACCGTCTATGCTAACATGTAAATCCTTTATATCTAGAAATGCCATCATAGATTTTTTCTATCGCACATAATATAAAGTAAAGGATATGTGAAATTGATGGAGGGCTGCAGTACAGTAGCTTGGCTTTGCCAGTTAGCCAAGCGCAATGTATCTGTCCGCCCGCCCTCCAAGACAAATCGTAACGAAAAGTGTAAGGCCAAGATGGCAGGGCGACTATTGAATGGTTATCTTGCCTTTCATATATGGATGGACTTGGCAGTAATAGTCATGCTCTCCCGGACCCAGCTGGCTTGCCGGCACACTGAATTTATCGCCGGGCGATATGATGCCTGAGTCAAAGAGCTTGCCAGAGGCTGTATCAGATGATCCAGTGCCACTGGTCGCTGTATGAGGCACCTCATCGTTATTTGTCCAAGTTATTAACGCATCTGAGCTTGCTTGGGCGGGATTTGGATCAAAGTTTGGGTTACCCTGAACTGCAGCGCCTTTCAGGATCTGGATTGCTACCTTGGTTGCGTACTTTGATTCGTCAATAGGCACTTTGGCTGTTGAACCTGAACCAGAACTGGAACCAGATGACGCAGTAATGTTCTCCCTAAATGGTGATATTACCTTGCCAGCTACAGGTGTGGCTTCTGTAAATAGGTAATAGACAAGCACTCCTGTGATTGCCCCGAGGACAAGTATAGTAGAAAAAGCAGCTTTTCCAACAGAGCCCATTTTATGGCCTATTCGACTGCTCCCATATTAATTCTTTAAGCAGCAATATTGGTGAAATGTAAAAGAAAAATGAAAAGAAAAAGTAAAGGAAGGAGGAAAGGAATTGAAAGAAAAGGAACGGAAAAGGAGCAACAGAATAAATGCAGATGATGCAGTGTTGACAGAGGCTATGCTTGGCGTTATTGTGCTGAATAGTGCCTGCTATGCCTGATGGCTTGCTACTCTGAGATATACTGCTACTCTGTTTGCAAGCTCTGCTGGCGAAATGGGCTTTCTCAGAAATTCATTGGCCTTTAAAGAATCAAGCAGGTCTGAATCAAAATCACTCAATTCAAACGCAGTCATGAGCAGCAGTTTTACCTCAGGCTTTATCTCTCTGATGCGTCTGGCAAGTTCAATTCCGTTCATTTGCGGCATCCTTATGTCAGAGATTACCAAGCCATAGTTTGGATGATTTGCTTTGAAATGTTCAAGCGCCAGAATCGGGTCTGTAAAGCCGTATGCATCAAACCCTTGGTTCTGAAGAGATTTCCTGAAAATCGCAACAATGTCTTGCTCGTCATCTACCAGTAATATGGAATTAGGGGACATTGCGCTTCTTCTGCACCAGGTATCCTGTGACAATAAATAATCTCTTCATACATTTAAGAAGCACTGTCGCCGGCTGTGCTGCAAAAGCCACTTTTATTTACCATTTTGCTTCATGCTTGGTGGGTTAGGTTGGGTTGACGCCTAATGGATCAGATAGCAAACAAGCTGCAGTCCAGTGCAAGAACTGCAGCAAAAAGTTCCTGATTCCTGCAGTGGACACCGAAAGGCAGGAAATAGCACTTGCAGGGGATTTTAATAAAGATGCGGTCTTTGCTTTCATATGTCCATTCTGCATGGAGCGTTCGCTGTACTCTGCAAAAGACTTGGTGCCTCTTTGACTGCAATGCTTTTATCATGTCTTGAATCCAGTATCCACCGCAGAAAGCATGGGAGACAAAGCCAGCCTCAAGTGTGCGACGTGCGGCAATAGTATCACGTTCCGGTACAAGCCGATGCCGGAGTGGAACATATCAGGATACCTTTGCAGTCAGTGTTATAGCAACAAACTTGCGGAACACTATCTTTCGCCAGAGCGCCGCTCTTCCCAGAATAAGTGATTTACCATATACAATATGATGGGCCCATCCAGGCTAGCTGTTGTCGGGCCGGCAGTAGGGGGATTTCCTGTCTTTTACCTGCCTATCTACTTGTGCTAATGATAATGCAGGTAGATAAAAAAGCAGAGCAAATAAAATGCGGGCTAACGGTATGATTTTTGCTTTCTGCGCCTGGCGCCAGGTCCGCCGAATTTCTTTGATTCGCTCTGCCTTGGGTCTCCTGATAGGAAATGTCTGTCATGCTCGATGATTTTTTTCCTGATCTCTTCGCGCACGCCTTTTGTGAGAGGATGATCCTTTGGATCCCTGCCGCCTTTTCCCTCGCCTACCAGAGCTCTCGAAATGGCAACTGCGCTAGCAAATGCCTGTCCCATAAATCCTCCTCCCTGCACTTGTACATCGATGTCGACCTTGTTCCTTATCTCTCCGATAAGGCTGACAGGTGTTAACACAAGCTCCTTGGCTACCTCAGGCATAACCATTTCTGCCGGAACATTGTTGATTCTTATCCTGCCTGCTCCCTTTGAAATTGTGGCTACTGCGCGGCTTGATTTGCGCTGACCTGGATACAAGTCTATTTTGTTCATTTCATCCTATCCTCCAATAGTCCTTCCTTTCCAGCCTATCTGCTTTGAAACATCTCCAACAGAGATATAGTACGATTCAGGTCTTGTTATCTTTGAATCTTCAAACGACTTCATGCTTGCTGATTTGACATTCTCAGGCACACCGATATACACTCTGAGCCTCTTGAACGCTTCTATCCCGCTGGTCTTTTGCTTTGGAACCATGCCTCTGACCATCTTTGAGATGAGGGTATCAGGCCTCCTTGGGTGAAACGGGCCGTGAATTGGGTTTGTTACTGAATTAATCTCCAAGTGTTCTTTGTATAGCTCTATAGTTTTGTATCTGTTGCCTGAAAGCATTGCCTTCTCGGCATTTACTATGGTAACTCTATTTCCTTGGAGTAAAAGTTTCGAGACGTGCGAACACATCCTACCTGCGATGCAGTTTGTCGCATCAACTACTACTGTCTTGGGTTGCTGGGGCTGAGCCTGAGATTTTTCCTTAGCCAATTATGCGCACTCCTCTTCCATCAGGGTAATTTTTGATAAAGTCTTTTAGATTCATTACACTTCCGCCGGCCTGGATAATTTTCGCAGCAGCCGCCTCTGAAATTGAAAAAGAACAAACAGTCAACTTGTGGCCAATTGAGCCTGTGCCCAGAATCTTTCCGGGAACAATTACAGTCTGCCCATTTTCTGTTACTTTTGCCAGCATGCCGACATTGATCTCGCTTCTATTAGCTCTTCTGCCTGTGATCTTTCTCTCGATTGCCTTCCAGATCGGGGCCTTGCTTTCTTTACTAGCTTTTCGTAAAATCCAGCCTGTCTCGCTGACAAGAGTATTGGTAAACATGCGCCGCTACCTTTTCTTTCTCCCTTTACGGCCGTTCGTTATTCTGGCTCCCCAAATAAATGTACCTGACCACTAGCAGCATTCCTTACTTAGTTTGGATAGATTGCTTGAAATTCTTTATCTTTGATGACATCTTGTCCATTGCTAACGTCAATATCTCTTCCGGAGCAAGTGCGCCGTTTGACTCTATTATCAGAATAGATTCATTTTCGTCCTTGCCGTCTTTGACGATGCTTGCAGACGTCGGCTGCCATTTTGCATGGTCCTTGCCGATTCCAAGCCTTGCATACGCTTCAAATTTCAGCTTTTGGCTTGGAGCCAAGACAATTATAGGGATATCTTTGCTCACTGGCTTGACAAGCTCATCTTCGGACACAAGCTCGCCTGAAGTTACTACTTTTGTCTTTTCGCTTGCTTCAGAGTCAAGAACAAGCAGAACGCGACATTTTGAGCAGCCAAGTGTGCTTTTGCAGTCACAC
Organism: Nitrososphaeraceae archaeon; assembly: GCA_021325295.1. Taxonomy (GTDB): domain Archaea; phylum Thermoproteota; class Nitrososphaeria; order Nitrososphaerales; family Nitrososphaeraceae; genus JAJPHM01. Next base: position 9,492 of record JAJPHM010000018.1, on the reverse strand, counting down.
TCGTGGGGCATTACAAATCTTCCTGGATCAGTCCGCAGAGGGATAAGGCCAAGCCTGTGCGCCAACGCCTCGTCATGCATAACTGAGGAATTTTCCAGCATGACGACATCGTCTATGGCAAGAGTTGGGACCTCGCTGATTGAAAGCCTCCGGAGGGCATTTACATATTGCCTTGGAATATTGTCAAACTTGACAGTGATCCGATTGCTTGATTTTTCGATAACTTCGATAGAAGGGGAGACCAATACTTCGTTTTTAAAGTCGGCAAAAGATATTTAAAAATGTACCGAAATTTGAAAATTTTCGAAAAAGGGCTCTTTTATTATTTGCACATGCACGATGGCAAGTCTTGGCCTGAAATGCATGCATATATAGCTCAAGAGACTCCTGTACGGATGCTCCAATGACTGACAAATTTACAGTTGTCCGCCTGACGCTAGACGGCGACAGGTTTGAGCTTCTTGTCAAGCCGGACCCTGCGCTGGAGTACAAGCTTGGAAAAAGGTCAGATCTTTCAAGCGTACTTGTATCGGATGAAATCTATTCTGATGCAAACAAAGGCTCCCGCGCCTCGGGCGAGAAATTGATGAAGCATTTCAAGACAACAGACCAGTCAGAGATCGCAAGGCAGATACTAGCCCGTGGCGAGCTTAACCTCACAACCGATCAACGGAGAAAGATGGTTGAAGAAAAGCGCAGACAGATTGTACAGTATATCAACAAAAGCTTTGTAGATCCAAGAACCCACCTTCCTCACCCTGTGCAGAGAATAGAAGCTGCAATGGATGAAGCAAGAGTCTCTTTGGATCCGTTCAAGAGGGCCGAAGATCAGGCAAAGGCTGTGATTGATGCCCTGCGGAAAATATTGCCACTAAAGTCAGAGACAGTTCGACTTGTAGTTACCGTCCCACCACAATTTTCTGCCCAGTCTTATAGCGCACTCAAGACGACTGGCGACCTCAAAGACGAGCAGTGGCTTTCTGACGGCTCACTTCGTGTTACGATTGAAATGAACGCTGGGGCAAAGGCTGCATTTCTAGATAGGCTCGGCTCTGTCACAAGAGGCTCTGCTGACGTAAAGGAGAGCTGAGCTGATGGTGCTGTTTTTGTTTTTCAGCCCGGCTCACTCCCTATATCTTGGAGAGAAGGAAAAAGGACCAAGTTAGAAAGAAATAGAAAGATTGTTCTGAAATGTCCAAATTTGACGATCGACACTTAAAATATAAGTCAGCTCTTACTGACAAACATGGAACTAGAAGTGGAAAAAATGTACTCATTATTTGGTGGAGCTTTTGGCTCTGATTGGATGGTGAACAGTTACCAATGCAAGAAATAAGGAGAAAATATGTTATTCCTGGCGATAAAATCATTGAAGGAAACTTTAGGCCGCTGTCAAACGTAATCAGGTCTGGCAATATGCTTATTGCTACCCGGATAGGGATTGCTGAAGTGGGGAGGGACGGCGCCAAGGTTATACCCCTGTCAGGAGTCTACATCCCACGGGTCAACGATCTGGTAATTGGCAAGATAATTGACCACTCGTCGCTTTCATGGGAAGTGGATATCAATTCTTGTTTCTCGGCGCACCTGCCGGCACAAGACGTTTTTGGTAGAGATTTCTCACCTGCAAGGGACGATATGAGCAAACACTTGGCGATAGGCGACATGATTACAGCAAGAATTCTTGCCTTTGACAGAACCAGGGATCCTATGCTCACTCTGCAGGAAAAAGACCTGGGCAAAATTCCAAGGGGTGAACTGTTAAAGATTTCTGCAACGCGTGTGCCCAGACTCATTGGAAAGCGAGGTTCGATGATACAGACCATAGAGCAGGCTACTCAGACAAGGGTGCTTATTGGGCAGAACGGCATAGTTGTGGTTACTGGAAGGAATTCTGAAGGAACAAAGCTGGCCGTAAGGGCAATAAGGATGGTGGAGGAAGAAGCACATACTGCCAACCTGACGCAAAAGATACGGGCTCTATTGAACGTGCCGGAAACGACTCAGGAACAGGCTCCAAACACTGCTCCTCCAAAATCACAAGAGGTTGAAACTGCCATCGAAGAGGTAGAAGAAGAACTTGAAGTTGAGAAAGGTGAAAAATTGTAAATGACACAGACAAGAAATCTGATAGACGAAAATGGAAAAAGAACTGACGGCCGGACCATAGATGAGCTGCGTCCTGTCAAGATAAAGGTAGGCGTGGTAAAGAATGCTGATGGTTCAGCCTTTATAGAATTTGGGAGAAACAAGATCCTGGCGGCAGTCTATGGCCCAAGAGAAGTACATCCAAAACATATGGCACTACCAGATAGGTGCGTCCTTAGGTGCAGGTACCACATGTCGCCGTTTTCTACCGATACACGCAAAAATCCCGCTCCTTCAAGGCGTGAGATTGAAATCTCTAAAGTTATGAGAGAGGCTCTCGAGCCTGCTCTTATTCTTGAAGATTACCCACGAGCCGCAATAGATGTTTTTGTAGAGGTTCTACAATCGGATGGCGGATCTAGGTGCGCAGGAATAACTGCTGCATCAGTGGCCTTGGCAGACGCAGGAATAAACATGCGCGACATTGTGGCAGCATGTGCCGCAGGCAAGGTAGATGACAAAGTGGTGCTTGACATCAACGATACCGAGGATAAGGAGGGAGGCGCGGATATGCCAGTAGCTTACATGCCTCATCTGGATCAGGTAACCTTGATGCAGCTTGATGGCGTGCTGACGCCGGAGCAGTTTAGCGAATGCCTAGACAAAGCAATAAAAGGGTGCAGGATGGTCTATGAGATCCAAAAGCAGGCATTGATGCAAAAATATTTTGGGAATGAACTGGAGTTGAAAGAGGAACAATGAGCTCATCTAGACGTTCTGCAATAATTGTAGAACATTTGCGCAAGCAGCAAATGTGGGACGCAATCTCCAAGAGCAAAAGACTAGATGGCAGAGATTTTGGGGAGCTGCGGCCTCTTGAAATCGAGCTTGATATAATTAAAAAAGCCAACGGCTCTGCAAGAGTCAAGCTGGGAGACACAGAGGTTATCGCAGGTGTCAAGGTAGAGACAGGCGAGCCATTTGAAGGCCTGGAAAATAAAGGTGCTCTGATAGTCTCTGCAGAGGTTCTTCCTGTAGCGTCGCCCCATGTCGAGCCTGGTCCACCAGATGAAGAGACCGTAGAACTTGCAAGGGTGGTGGACAGAGGCATAAGAGAATCGGAGATGATTGACCTTGAAAAGCTCGTCCTTGTCCCGGGCAAGGTAGTCTATACAGTCTTTGTCGATTGCAGCGTGATCAATGCAGACGGGAACCTCTTTGATGCCACATCATATGCCGTCGTCTCTGCGCTGCTCAGCAGCAAGCTTCCAGTCTTTGAAATGCAGGATGGCAAGGTGACAGACACTGGCAGAACACAAGAAACGCCGATAACGACCATACCGGTTTCGCTGACAGCTGTAAGAATCGGCGATGTAGTGCTTGTGGACCCAACTGCTGAAGAGGAAGCCTGTATGGACGCCAGAATCACGATAACGACAAACTCAAAAGGTGAATTTTGTGCATTGCAGAAGGGTCATACAGGATCTTTTACGATTGACCAGATAAAAAAAGCCGCAGAAGCCTCAAGAGTTAAAGGAGAGGAGATCAGAGCAAAAATAGTAGAGTTGACTGGATATGGTAAGTAAGAGAAAACAGGGATCTACAAGCCTTCCGGGGCTTGGTGTAAAATTCGGGGCAACAGTACGCAAAAGATACGGCAAGGTTTACCAGACGCTCAAGCGCAAGCGCAGATGCCCGTCATGTGGCTCACAACGGTTTGGCAGGGTTGCATCCGGGATATGGCACTGCGGCAAATGCAGCTACAAGGTGGCGGCTGGTGCATACGATATTGACCTTGAAAAGCTGCAGGGCTGACGTTAGAATAAGAATAGGAAAGACAGAGGAGCCTAGAGCAAATAAAGGTCTGTCTGCATTCGAATACAAACACACTTCTGCTGTCTTGGCCTCGGTATATGCCGCACTAAAGCCAGACATGGGAGCAAAGGGAAAACTTGCAGAACCTGGCACCAAAGCCAAGATTTCGCTTGAGCAAAAAACCATGATTTTTAATATAAGGAGCAAGGATATTGCCACGCTAAGGGCATCACTCAACTCATATCTGCGACTTGCAGATGCTTCCTACAAGTGCATAGCAGGATGAGCCTCTGATAGGCCAAGACAGGACAGCGCAGGTCAGGCCAAGCGGGATATAACGTTTAGATTTTATGTTGGTGCCTTCAAACAGATGTATTCGTATGAGCGACCAAGAGCTTCCACCATGGCTGAGAGAGCAGGTTGCGCGCTTGCAGCAACTACAACAGAACCTTCAGGCAATAATGATGCAAAAGCAGCAGCTTGAAGTAGAGTCCGTGGAAACGGAAAGAGCACTTGAGGAACTGAAAAAGGCAGGACCTGAAGATACAGTCTACAAGAGCGCCGGTTCTGTGCTGATAAAGGCCAAAAAAGAAGATGTCACCAAAGAACTGGAGGAGAAAAAAGAGCTTTCAAATACGCGGCTCATGGTGCTTTCAAAGCAGGAAACCCGGGTAAAGGAAAACCTCAAGGAAGTGGAAAATAAGATAAATGAAATGATCCGGGGTGCTCAGGGAGGAGCTAGCGGACCATCTGCTGGGCCGGGTCCAAAGCCAAGAGCAGAATAGGCTGGCAACCAGTCTGGGTCGCTGATTGATATGCCGCAGAAAAATATTCTAAACAGCTAGACGTCCACGATCTGCATATCTGTGAAGTTTCATACTTATAACTGCAATTGAATAACAACTGTGCAAAAAAACAAAACTGCATTACATGAGTTATATTATATTATATTATATTATGTGATGATTATTAGCATGTTCTGTAGTCTGTGCAGCCTAGAATAAGGATTGTAGTCGACGAACGCGAAAGAAACAGCGGAATTCCTGAACTTTTGCGGCAGGCAGGAGCCACAATAGATTTTGCCCAGCTGAAGGTCGGCGACTATGTCGTGTCTCCAGAGACTGCGGTGGAGAGAAAAACTATCAGTGATCTGGTAAACTCTGTATACGATGGAAGATTGTTTGTCCAGTGCGGCGACTTGGTCAGTCACTATCAAAAGCCATTGGTCGTGATTGAGGGTGATATTGAAGATTTGGCAGAACTACCAGAAAGTGCAGATCGTCGACAGAAAGAAAGGTTGCCACTTGCTTTTGATGCTTTGGCAACGGTGGCTCTTGAATTTCGCATTCCTGTTCTGCACACGCCATCAGCAGAGCATACAGCCCAGCTCTTGGCTATCATAGTGAATAAAAGCCTCCGGGAAGGAAAGGCCGCGGGCCCTCTTCTTAAAAAGATAAGAAAAGTCAACCCATTATATATCCAGCAACTGTCTGTGCTTTCCTCAGTGCCGGGCATAGGCGATAAGCTTGCAGTAAGAATGCTGGCAAAATTCGGCACGCCAAAAAATGCCCTGAACGCTTCTGCAGCAGAACTGGCCAAGATTCCCGGGTTTGGAACCTCCAGAGCGGAAAAGGTACGCAAGGTTCTAGATGTGCGCTGCAATGACAATGAGTCCATCATCGCACAGAAAACACTCTTTGAAGCTGAAAAGGAAGAAAACAAGGGTCAGCCGAGTGCGGCAGAATAGGTGGAACAGAACGGATGCATGTGTGCTGTCAAGAAAATATGCAAGCATGGATAGAGGCAGGAACAGATACCAAAGAAAATACTGCTGTTGTTATTGTTATTGTTGCAAGTGCTGCATGCCTGAGTCTGAAACAGGAAAAGCATTCAAGATAAAATAAAATAAAATAAAATAAAAAAAGTGAAGGTCAAGTCACTTGTTGTTCTGGGGCTGCTTTCTCTTCCTGTATCTGCGCTTGAGCCTATTTCCGCAGAGAGGGCATTCAACTATCTTGCTATCAAACGCTCTTCCACATGCGCTGCAATAACTAGTCCATTTTCTTGCCTGCGTAGCGCCTCTGTTGCCTATCGACTTTACATCCACATGCAGTAAAGGCGCGACGTTTCCGATGGCATAGTCGTCCGAGATTAATGTCATTTCCAGCTGCATTGCAAGCGCAAGTATCGAAATGTCTGCTGCAGAAAGCTTGGCACTGTCGCCTGTCTTTTTCGCAGCCTCAAGAGCAGCATTCGTAAAATTCTCTGCTGGGTTTAGAATACGCAGGTTGCCCGAATCCATGAGGGCATCCAGAAATGAAAATGATCTTTTGATATGCCTTATTTCGTCAAATACATGATCGGTAGTATAATATTCATGGTCAGAAGACGACAGAAATGGTACTCCTGAATAGAATGCACTGGCATCCAGTACATAGCCCTTTTTGCGACTAGAATCCAAGTTTTGTAAGCTGCCTCATTCCACTTTTCCTGAGCCGGAGAAAATGGGCATCGTGTGGAAAACGTGAAATCCTGACTATCTGGTCAGGCTCTGACTTGAAGGCCTCTTGACCATCAATTACCAAGTTCATATCCATGTTGCTTTTGATATAGATCTCTTCTATGGGAATTACAAGCGGAGGCATCCTGTTGACTGATGCAACAGGAGTCAGAATAAGGCAACCAAGGCCTTCGTGCAGTACCGGTCCACCTATGGAAAAAGAGTGACCTGTCGAACCTGTGGGCGTAGAGATTACAATGCCATCCATTCTCTGGCTTATTTCATCGTCCAGCAATTTTATAGACAATACTGGCGTCCTTGTCAAATTGGCCCTTGTTATCAGGATATCATTCAGGGCTGGCGGCAGTACCTTTCTGCCAATTGTTGCCTGTATCATTATGCGAGAATCAAAGAAATACTTGCCAGCAAGTATTGCATCAATAGCGGTATGGAGTGAAGATATCTGCACCTCGGACAAGATGCCCTTGTGACCACCGATATTCATGCTGACTACAGGGGCATCGCCTGAAAAGCTTCTAAAAGCTCTCAGGGTGGTACCGTCTCCTCCTATTGCAAAGATAAGGTCGGTTTTGATTTTTTTCAAATCATCCTGAGCAAGGGCAATACCATGCTCTACCTTTAGAGGAAGAAGAGTGTATGTCTTGACTTTGCCTGCCGCAAGCAAGCCGGAGATTTTTGCCGCAGCGTCTTCTGCTTCCTTGCTGTTGAGCTTGGCAACAATTACTGCTGTTTGTATGGGTTTTGCTTGTGGTGGTGTCATTTGCTTGGACAGCTGTATAGGTTATGCAATGACCATCTCTTAAATGCATTTGGCAGTAGTCCGCTCAGCTGGCCTTCATTCCGCACTCAGGTCAGACCTGCTATCCATCGTTTCTGCTGTAGATGAGAAAGGGAGCAAATGCAGTTTACCAAGAAAGGCTTTAGTATTAGACCACAATAGCATCTATCTGTATGACAAGTTCATATGCCCATCCAGAAGTTCTCAGGGAGACAGACTGGGTCGCAAACAACCTCAAGAATCCTGCAATAAGAATACTTGAAGTTGATTATGATCCGGAAAACGCGTACAGGCAGGGACATATTCCCGGCGCACATCTCGTATGGTGGAAAAAAGACATCAACGACCCTGTAAGAAGGGATATTATTAACAAACAGCAGTTTGAATCTCTGATGTCCCGGGTCGGAGCATTGCCTGACACTGAACTTGTTCTTTACGGCGATTTTAACAACTGGTTTGCAGCCTTTGCTTTATGGGTGTTCCAGTACTATGGCCATAACAAGGTTACAATCATGAATGGAGGACGGAAAAAATGGGAGGCCGAAAAGAGGGATTACACAAAGGAAGAGCCTGTTGTGCAGCCGACAAAGTACATAGCACAGCCTGCAAATGAAGGGCTGCGTGCATACATGCCAGACGTAAGGCGGGCCATTGAAAAAGCAGAACAGACAGTTCTGGTAGATGTCAGGTCGCCGAAGGAATTCAGTGGAGAGATTACTGCCCCGCCGGAGTATCCAATGGAACATGCGCAGCGGGGAGGGCATATCCCGGGCGCCAAGAATATCCCCTGGGCGCAAGCAGTTCGGGAGGATGGCACTTTCAAAAGCCCAGAGGAGCTAAGGGCGCTCTACGAGGGTAAGGGCGTGACACCTGACAAGCATGTAATTTGCTACTGCAGAATCGGCGAGAGGTCTTCGCATACTTGGTTCGTGCTGAAATACCTCCTCGGTTATCCGTCAGTAAGGAACTATGATGGATCTTGGACAGAGTGGGGCAATATGATAGGCAACCCGATAGAAAAATAGGTCACCAAGTGTAGTTTATAGTTGGTATGCAGGGACAGCAGCCTATAAGAAAAGGTCAATTTTATTTCATTTATGATGATATGTCTAACCTGGTACTTGAAGACAAGACCAAGCGCGGCCTGGAGGTACAGGAGCGGGGCTTGGACGAAAAGTACGGAGTTGAGGCAGAGAAAGGGATGATATACGATATGGATGGAATAGGGCACAGGGTTGGGATCAGATGGTACTTTCCAAAGTCAGACCATACACTTGACCAAGTTTCAAAGATTGCAGAAGAGATAGAACGGAAATACAGGGCAATAAGGGAAATGACATGCCCCGATGATGATTGATCCGCCTTTTCATCCCATTTGTTTCTTGGTCTATCCGGCTATCAACTTGCATCTTGGAACAGTTGTAAAAATATGATATGATATAATATGCCTACTATCGGCAGGCAGAATACACATGCATACAAACATACTACAGACAAACCCTATCGACCTTACCTGAACGAAAGCCTTTTAGGCGATACCAATTTACGTACTTTAGGAAAAAACATGTCTGTCCTGCTCAAGGATCGTGTCTGGACCATGCTATCTGAAGTTGCGAAGAGAGGCGTTTATCCTTTGCATGGAAATAAGCTGGGCATTTTCAGAATGCCCATAGAAATTACCGACAAGGCAGATTTTTCTTCAATTATGAATGACTTGAGGCCGTCGGGTTTTAAACTAGATACTCATGCTGACAGGATTTATGTTACCTATACATGGACAGAGAAAGGCGAGGATCCGCTGACCCATGAGGACCTTTCTGTTGATATGAGCATCACTGTAGAGATTGTAACTGGAGAAGTAGTGGATCTTATCTACCAGATCAAACAGATAGAATACTTTGGTGATCCTTACTGGGTAAAAAATTACCGGCAAAAGGCTGACCAAAATGCCAAGATGGTCATTGATACCATTATTCGAAATACAAAGATTGGAGACAAGATGATTGCCTATTTCCAAAAGGCTGAAAAGCTCTCACTTGCCGCCGCAATAGAAAAACTTGCACAGATGACCCCTCTGGCAAAGAACCCCAAAGCTCGCAGTGCCACTGCTCCTCCACCGCCCACCGCACCATCAGCAGCACCCAAGCCTGCACCTCAACCGGCAATGGTAGCACCATCAGTTTCAGGCGGCAACACCACCATATCCCTGACAGGCACTGGAACATCCTATTCAAAAGCCGAAGGACCAATAGATGCCAAGTTCAAAGAAAAGAGACAGCAGGCAGGCATG
>JAJPHM010000031.1 GCA_021325295.1 Nitrososphaeraceae archaeon | reverse complement strand
TGAATAAATGAATAATCCAAGCACAGGATGAATGAATAACCAATATATTTTCACGAAGGAATCTGTGAATAAACCAAGCGTAGATGAATGAATAATATTCATTGATGACGAATATGCATTCATGGATGGATGGATGGATGGATGGATGGATGAATAATATTCATTAATTATACATGACTTTTCTGCTGGCTGCTTGCTTTGGCCTGCAGCCTTCTTACCCTGTACTATTTTGTCAATTGCCATTGTCTTCAATTAGGTTGTATCAAGTATAAGAGAACTAATTTTAGGATAGGTTTAACCTAACCTATCCTTGTTTGTGGCTTTATGTCTAAAAGCTACTACCCGTAAAATGCCCTATCAATAGGCTTTGGCATAGCGTAGGTAATATTTTTCTTGATAGATTCATACCAATCTTCTACATCCTTTGTAATTGATGGTCTTACTAATCGCATTGCTCCGACAAAGTGAGAGTTTGTAACTTTGTTAGATTTGCTTCTCATCGCATTGATTGCAGCTTCCCTGCACAGCGCTGCAAGGTCCGCGCCACTAAAGTTCTTTGTAGTCTGTGCAATTTCCTTCAGATCTGTATCAGGCGCTAAAGGCATAGGCTTGGTCATGATCTGCAGTATTTCCAGACGTGCCTGATCGTCTGGCGGCCCTACATAGACTATCAAATCCAACCTGCCCGGGCGCAATAGTGATGTATCTATCAGATCAGGCCTATTTGTAATGCCTATTATTACTACACCGGCGCTCCCAGAATCATCCATCTCTGTGAGGATTTGGCTCAAGACTCGCTCATTCCCGGAGCCATCTTCTTCTCCGCCCCTTGGTCTGGCCAGAGAATCAAGCTCATCGAAAACAACAATGCATGGTGATGAGGCCTTTGCTTTGCGGAAAATCTCCCTTATAGCCTTCTCTGACTCGCCTACCCATTTTGACAGAACTTCTGGCCCCCTCACGACTATGATATTTGCACTGCTCTCCGTAGCAAGAGCCTTTGCTATCAGGGTCTTGCCGCAGCCGGGGGGACCATATAGTAGCGCCCCTCTTGGAGGCTTTACGCCCATAGATGCAAATCCGTCAGGATCTTTTATTCCATAGATAAGGTTGTCATGAAGAATGCGTTTCGCCTCGTAGAGTCCTCCAACCTCGTCCCATTTCACCCGTGCGACTTCTACGTAAAACTCCCTCATTGCAGTGGGAATAATCTCTTTCATTCCTTCTTTGAAATCTCTATTTGTGATGACCATTCCCTCCAGAGTCTCAGGGGAGATCTTGTCTCCTTCAAGGTCAATTTCTGGCAGATACCTGCGAAGGGCCTTCATAGCAGCCTCCCTGCATAATGCTTTGATATCAGCCCCGGTATAGCCATTTAGCTCAGAAGCTAGTGCCTGCAGGTCGATATCTTGAGCAAGAGGCATGCCTCTCGTATGAATCTGAAGTATCTCAAGTCTTCCTTCTGCATTTGGTACGCCTATCTCTATCTCTCTGTCAAACCTTCCAGGACGCCTGAGTGCAGGGTCTAGGCTTTCAGGTCTGTTTGTGGCTCCAAGAACTATTACCTGACCACGCTCAGACATACCATCCATAAGAGCAAGCAGCTGTGCGACCACGCGTTTTTCTACATCGCCAAAAGCCTCTTCCCTTTTTGGAGCAATGGCATCTATCTCATCAATAAACACCATACTCGGAGACGAGTCCTTTGCTTCCTTGAATATGTCCCTGAGTCTGGCCTCTGTCTCACCATAATATTTATTCATAATTTCGGGGCCGTTGATAATGAAAAAGTTCGCCTCAGACTCTGAAGCCAGAGCCTTTGCTATCAGGGTCTTGCCGCAGCCAGGCGATCCGTACATGAGTATACCGTTATGCGGCTCGATGCCAAGCCTTGCGAAAACCTCAGGATGGCGTAATGGAAGCTCTACAATTTCCCTCAGTCTCTTTATCTGTTCTTTCAGTCCACCGATTTCTTCATAAGTCACGCGTGGTTTTTTGTCTGCCGTACTTTCTGCCATTATATTAAGCCTAGTGGAACGCTCGATCTTGACTATTGACCGAGGTGTCACTTTCTCGACACGAAAGTCCATAGGATTGCCCAGAATTACAACAGAGATCTCGTCGCCTTCACTTACTGGAAAGCCTTTGAGCCTATTTTTTACAAATTCACAGAATTCCCTGTCTACTGTTATCGTGTTGTTGCCAAGCGGCATCAAGATAACGGCCTTGGCAGATCTTGCAGTTACTTTTTTTATCCCCAAAAGGTCATTCAATGCTACACCGGCGTTTTTGCGTGTCTGGCCATCTATTCTGACGATATCAGCCTCTTGCTCTTCTTCGTCTGCAGGCCAGGCCGTCACTGCTGTGCTCCTTTTGCCGATAAGCTCTATAACTTCACCTGGTTCAATGCCAAATTTGTGCATAGATTCCGGGTCTATTCTGGCCCTTCTCTTTCCCACGTCACGGTGCTTTGCTTCTGCCACCTTCAATTGTATGACCGGAGACGGGTCATCGCTATCCTCGCGAACTTTTTTCAAATTCCCGCAATAACCCCCGGCAACCTGGCCACTTTCAGCACACCTTTGTGTTATTATCTTATCCTGTATCTATTGCTTACTTCATTTTCACTGATTGCCTGCTGATATTGATAACTTCAATTTCGCCAACCCCTTCAATACTTTTGATAGACTCTTCTAATCGATCCATCTGCCCTTGTTCGTCGTCCAACAGAAAATCGCCCACGATTGCATTGAGTCCAAAAGCTATAGGTTCCTTTGCATGTGCCTTCAATTCCATTCCTTGTGGGATCGCACTCTGCATAGAGCCGACGATCCTGTCTAAATTGGATTCAGCTTCCGCAGGCAGTATCCGGATCCTCGCAACGAGCCTAGCCATGCCTATGGGCCCTCGAAACCACATCCAACACACTTGTATGGACGTGCAAATTCCCGGCAGCTTTCGCAGCGCCACATTAACACAAAGCCACAATTTGGACAATAATATTTTACACATTCGTCGTTTGGCATAATTGGCCTGCTGCATGAAGTGCAGACGGGCAATTGCAATGGTCTCGACATACTGCTAGGTGGAAGCTCAACAACCGAATTTATAGCTTGCTTGCGTAATCTGCGGCCTTCTAATCAATAAGGCGCCTAATTTCGTTGCCCAAAATTGCCTTTGCAACCCTTACCGCAGTTCTTGTTCCGAGAAGTTTTGTAAGGGCGATTGAGTGAAAATCAAAATCACCTACTGCAGAAACTTCTCCAAGTTTATCAGATGGTATTGCCGAAAACATTTCATCTATGGCCTTATTATCCAGCCGCTCAAGTAGCCTTCTTGCAAGGAGCATCTTTTGAAATTCTTCTCTGAAAAGCAATGACCATTCTTGCTGGTATCTTCTCAACTCTGCATCATCTTTCCTTTCAATTGCCGAGGCTATTGATTTGCCGGCGAATATTCCACCCATTCCACAGGAGTATATTCCCCCTGCCGTAGTAGGCTTTGTCTGGCCGGCAGCATCTCCCACAATGACTGTTCTTCCGTCTACAAAGCTCTCCAAAGGTCCCATTATCCATATCGGAGCATAGATTTTTCTTGTTACAGAATATCGTGACCCCATGCTAGATATAAACGACTGAAGCGACCGGGCGGCATTTATTGATCTGCCTGCAACTCCCACTTTACCGCATCCATCTGCTGTGGGAATAATCCATGCAAAAAAGCCGGGATATTTTTCACTGTCAAACATCACCTTGACCGTATCATGTTCTATCCACGGTGCATACAATTCATATTGAGCCGATTGCAGTATGCCTGTTCTATTCCTGTGAATTATTGAAGCAACGCCTCTGGCATCGACAAAATAATCGCAGACAAGTTCGCCTTCTGTTGTACTCACAGCATACCGACCACTGCCTTTTGAAACAGAGCGCATTGCGCACCTCACCTTGATGTCAGCGCCCATTCTTTGTGCCTGAAACGCTATTTGCTTGTCAAACGCCCTCCTATCAATCACAACAATTTGCTGCTTTTGGGCATCAAGCTCAAAATCATGTGACTTGGAAAACACTCTTGCTCGTTTAACAGTGTTTTGTAAAACACCCGCATCAGGCACCATTCCAAGATTCCGTATTCCATTCATACTTACAAGCCCGCCGCAATGTTCCGGCGTGCCGATCTCATGATCTTCTTCCAGTACTGCAACCGAGATACCAGCGGCAGCTAATTCCCTTGCAGCAAAGAGTCCCGAAACGCTTCCTCCTGCAACAATTACTTTATAGTCAGCTGCCATTGGTTACTCTGTGTCTCTGACTCACATAATAAATTATTGAGGAAAGTAACTCAGGTGATCATTACACATTTGAACTGATATCTAATGTTTCTGATTTAGCAGATGCTATCTGCTTGTTGTGCTGGAGATGTTTGCGGTGGCAAAAGATATTTATTTATTACAACTAGCCCAAGTTCAAAAGAAGGCAGGGAATGAGGCAGGTCTGCGTAGGTGAACAACAGAGTTGACTGATACTATCTCTCACGATATTGTTATCGTGGGCTCTGGCCTTGCAGGCTTGAGGGCTGCGATATCTGCCGCATCTGTGTCTAGCAAGCTGGATATTGCTGTGATATCAAAGGTTCAGGTGATGCGCTCTCATTCAGTTTCAGCCGAGGGCGGAACGGCTGCAGTCTTGTTTGAAGAAGAAGGCGATAATCAAGAATCTCATATATATGACACTGTCAAAGGCAGTGATTTTCTGGCAGATCAAGACGTTGCAGAGCGACTGGTAAGAGAAATCCCTTATGAAATTTACCAGCTGGATCAGTGGGGAATGCCTTGGTCAAGAAGGGAGGATGGCAGGGTCGCACAGAGAAAGTTTGGAGGCTATTCTTTTCCGCGTGCCACATTTGCGCAAGACAAGGTAGGATTTTACGAAATGCAAACCCTGTACGATAATTGCCTCAAGTATGACAATATCAGATTTTACAATGAATGGTTTTGCACATCAATTCTGAGTGAAGGAAATTCATTTGCAGGATTGACTGCAATAGAGATCAAGAGTGGTAATTTTGTCAAATTCAAATCCCCTGCGGGCATAATCTGCACAGGCGGTGCCGGCAGGATCTACAGTTTCTCTACGTATGCGTATTCTTCTACTCCTGATGGACTTGATATGGCTTATCGGGCAGGTCTTGCACTCAAGGATATGGAGTTTGTACAGTTTCACCCTACAGGCATTATGCCTTCGGGGATATTAATAACTGAAGGTGCTAGGGGTGAAGGGGGCTACCTTATCAACAACAAAGGAGAACGATTTATGCAAAAGTATGCGCCAAGTAAACTTGAACTTGCTCCGCGAGACGTAGTATCCAGGTCGATGATAAAAGAGATCCAGGAGGGAAAGGGGTTCAAACACGAGTCTGGAGCAGACTGCCTTAAGCTGGACCTGAGGCACCTTGGTGCAGACAAGATAAACGAGCGTCTAGCTGGAATAAGGGAGATTGGCATCAAGTTTTCTGGCGTTGACATTATCAACGAGCCTATTGAAGTAAGGCCAGTGTGTCACTATATGATGGGCGGAATTCATGCAGATGTAAACGGCGCTACTGAAATGAATGGATTATGGACTGCCGGTGAAGCGGCATGCAATAGCGCTCATGGCGCAAACCGTCTTGGTGCAAATTCTACTGCGGAATGTCTAGTATGGGGCAAGATAACAGGCAATCTTGCTGCCCACCATGCCCTAGACCACAGATCTGCACTATCTATTTCGGAACAGCAGGTCATTGAGGAAGAAAAGCGAATTTATGATGGAATATTCAGAGGAAAGGGGCAGGTGAATCCCTACGAGGTCAGAAAGCAGCTTACTGATACCATGGACGAAAAGGCGTATGTATTTCGCAACGAGCAGAGCCTATCCGAGGCACTTAAAAAGGTGTCAGAACTTGAAGATAGCACTTGGAAACATGTTGATGATAGTGCAAAAGAGTACAATACTAATTTCATAAACGTAATGGAATTAGATTCTATGTTAAGAGTCGCAAAGGTGGTATTAATTGGGGCCTTGAATAGGCGGGAATCAAGGGGCTCACACGCAAGAACAGATTACCCAACCAGAGACGATGTAAACTTTCTAAAACATACACTTGCTTACAATACAAACGATGGACCAAAAATGGCTTGGCACCCCGTAATATTTACGCGCTATGCTCCAGTGGAGAGAAAATACTAATGGAAGCGTCAAAAGGAACAGAAAAGCACAACAGCAAAGGTTCCCATAATGAGAGATATTCCCAATCTGACCGCAATAACCGAGAGGGCTTGAAGGGCTGGCTTAATCCCTCAAGGTATGGCTGGGAGAGAATATCATACTGGCTTCAGCGGCTCACTGGAGTTGGCCTCTTGGGCTACTTTATAGGACATATTTACGAGACCAGCTCGCTTACAGGAGGTCCTGATGCTTGGGCTGCTATGTTGCAGCTTACCCAAACACCATTGGGACACGTTATCTTGCTCCTTGTTATTGGCATGAGCACATACCATTCAGCAAATGGCATAAGATTGATATTTACTCACGGCGGCAAGGGCCTTGGCAAGCCAGGTAGACCTGACTACCCCTATGATGCTGCCTCTCTAAACTACAGGCAGAGGTCTGGCATCTGGATCGCATTAATACTTGCTGCAGTGGCTATGCTTTATGGTGCAAAGGTTTTGTTTGGCGGAGAATAATCTATAGGAGAAAATGAGAAGGATTGCTCAAAGAAAGCCAGATAATGAAGATCCATTACATGACAGGAATTGCCGCCCTGTTTATGGTGGCAGTTCACATATTGATGCGTCTTGTAATGCCATTTGGCATGAGCCTTCAATATGGGAATGTAATTGCAAATTACCACAATATTCCTTATGCGATCCTGTTAGAGTCCATACTTGTTCTTCTTGCAATCCACGGCTTTAACGGCCTGCGGATAATTTTACTTGAGTTACGCCAGAACAAAGCTTGGGAGGATGGCGTCACAATTGTTACAATAGCTGCAATGATGGCCATAGTCGCTTATGGAACCAGAACCATAATCATAGCCAACGGTCTCGGGATGGAATGAGCAATGGAAGACAGATTGCGTGTAGGGAAATGCTTGCACTGCTCTGGAGGGGTTTGTAACATGGCTTCACATGTCGAAGTCGGAGGGTTCAGAGGATGAGCGAGCAAGATAAAAGAACAGTAACGCTCAGAGTTTCCAGAATAAATAGAAGCCAAGGCTCAGGAGTCCATTTTGATTCATTTCAGGTTCCTGTCCAACGCTGGACTACTGTTCTGGATGCCTTACTGTACGCAAAACAGTACAGTGACCACAGTATTGCTATCAGGTACTCATGCAGGATGGCATCATGCGGCTCTTGTGGAATGAAGATAAATGGAATACCACGACTTGCATGCTATACAAAGATCTCCGAGATTGAGCATGACACCATAACGTGCGAACCTCTGTCTAACTTCCCTGCTATACGCGACTTGGTTACAGACTTTGGTCAGTTTTTTGCTCACCACAAGGAGATGCAGCCTTACATACAGAACAAAGCTGTTGAAAGCTCAAACGAAAGGCTATCAGGATTTCAGCAATCACCAGAGGATGTCGATAAATTCCTGCAATTTTCGTATTGTATAAAGTGTGGTCTCTGTTATTCTGCATGCCCAACGGTGGCAACAGATACAAAGTTCCCAGGTCCCCAAGCACTTGCTCAGGCCTATCGATACTTTGCCGATAGCAGAGACGCAGAGTCAAAGAAAAGGCTCAAGATTATAGATGATAGGCACGGTATATGGAGATGCCACTTTGCAGGTTCTTGCAGCGCAGTCTGCCCAAAGGGCGTTGACCCAGCGCTGGGCATACAACTACTCAGAGGCCATATGCTGGGCTTTTCAAGCAACGAGAAAAAGATAGCGCAGTTGAAGAATCGATCCAGCAAGTAGGCAAATCATCTATACCTTTGCTTTTTCTTATCGTAATTGAGCTAATTACAGAATCTGCATAATTTGTCTGCAGAGCGGCCATTTCATCCCGGCAGAATTACTGTGGCTTTGAAGGAGGTTTGCTCTCGTTTACCTGTTTGTTTATTGCATCTGCCATAAAGTGGTTGCTTACGTTGACTTTGACTCCTTCTATCCCCGGTAATTTGTAAATGTTATCTCTAACATCTTGGGCAATTTTGAAACCAAATACTGCAGGACAGAAGGGACTCGTCAGATGAAGGTCAACACTAACCTGTCCGTTCTGGATGTCTACCTTGTCTACAAGCTCAAGTTCCATTATAGAAACACCTATTTCCGGATCTACAATTTTTGTCAGCTCATCAAAGATGTTTCTGCGAATCTGTTGCAGGTCTTGACTCATTGACATGTAAAGATTTGACCTGTACCCTATTTAACCATTGCACACCGAACAGTAGTCCAGCGTTAGCTCGATAAGAAGAAAGAAGCGTATTTTGATGTTTATGCAAGCGCTGGCAGGACACAAACAAACAACGGCTAGAATAGTTAAGAATTAAAAAGGCCAGATAGAATTTAGAGGAAAAAGAAACGACTGTCTGAAAATGGGGCATTAGATGAGCCTCTGATTGCTTTCTCTACGTCCATCTTCTCATTTTCTTGAACAGGCTCTATCAGGTCTTTAGTAATGATATCCTCTTTCTGGCCAGAAAAGAATCCAAGGATTACTACAAAGGAAGTTCCATTGTTTCTTTTTGAGCAGACGTAGAGAAGCTGTTTTCCTCCAAGGACAATCTTGCTGCAGCCTGGCAGGTCCGAAGGGTATTCGATGAGTCTCTGGAATGCTGCCGGATTTTCCATAAGCACAATGGACACATGAATATAACAGGCCAAAAGCTCGTACCTGTTAACAAGACGATAAACCATTTGCTATGATCTGCTGATGATGCTCACCATAGTAACCTAAGCGTTGCTACTAGCCTTATTACTAACTGCTGGCCGCGCTTACACATTCTGAAGGTACTTTGGGAATCCTGATATCTTAAAATAAACAATAGTATTGCCCAGATAATATGTACCGCTCTAGGCCAAAGGGCAATCTCGACAAAGATGTATTGAACTTTTTGTCCTCAATGAAAGACGATGACCCTATTCTTCATTATGACTTGGTCGGGAGCCAAGCTCACTCTATAATGCTCTATGAAATGGGACACTTGACGCTAACCGAGCTCCAAAAGATACTAAAATCTCTCGAAGAGATTAAAGAAAATCCCATTGTCCTTGCTGACGGCGAAGAGTTTGAGGATATTCATGAATCTATCGAGTCATATGTCATAAAGAAGGCAGGCGGGGATGCAGGTGGCAAAATGCATACTGCAAGGTCAAGAAATGACCAAGTGATCCTAGATATTAGGATGAAAGTGCGTGACGATATCAACAATCTCTGTCTTGCTCTTGCGAATTTGATTGAAAGTTTGTTGCTCAAGGCAGAGGAGTACAAAGACATTCCCATGCCGATGTATACCCATACACAACAAGCCCAGATCGGGACATTTTCCCACTTTCTTACTTCATATACTGATGCATTATTCAGAGATATGGAGAGGCTTTACATTGCATACGGAAGGATAAACCAATCGCCGCTTGGTGCCTGCGCCATAGGCGGCACAAGCATAAAAATAGACAGAAAGATGACAGCAGAACTCCTTGGCTTTGATTCAGTAGTCCGAAACTCCATAGATGCCACAAGTTCAAGAGACGCTCTTATTGAATACGTGGGAACGCTGTCTGTGCTCGCCACCACTCTTGGGAGAGTGGCAGAGGACTTTATTCTCTGGTCGACATCAGAATTTGGCTACATAGAGCTTGCTGATGAACAAAGCTCCACTTCAAGTGCAATGCCACAAAAGAAAAATCCGGATCCACTTGAACTTGTGAGAGCAAAATCTGGATCTGTAATTGGCAGCCTTGTCAGGATACTTTGTACGGTAAAAGGTCTACCCTCAGGATACAGCAGAGACCTGCAGGACCTTAAACCGGCGATTTGGCAGGCCACTACTGCAATAAGTGGGTCGATAAAAGTAATGGAAAAGGTAGTCAGATCGATACAAGTTAACAAAGGCAGAATGCAAGATGCGGCCAAGAATAGCTACGCAATTTCTCTTGACATTGCAGAGCAGCTAGTTGCACGAAAAGGCCTCGCGTTTAGAACTGCACACAAGATTGTTGGATCGCTTGTAGAAGAGGCGGTTCAGAAAGGTAACATGCCACTTGCTATGCTTGGAGCACCGGACATAGCGCAGGTAGTAAAGAAACAAGGCAGCCAATTAGACGCAGATGAACTCATGCAGATAATAAAAGAGGTGACGCCTGTAAAATCCCTCGCATTGCGCTCATCTTTGGGGTCGCCTAACCCCAAGGAACAAGAAGAGGCGATTCAACTCAGTATCCGCAGCTTGTCGGGGTTTAAGACAGGGATCCAAAAGAGGATAGACAAAGTAGATACTGCTTTCAAGAGCCTTTCTGATTCTGTACAAGAATACCTAAGAACCAGCTGACAATCGCGGTATTACGTCATAGTTTATCGCAACCTAGCTGTGACAGGTTATCTGTTTTTCGTCTGTCAACATCTATATTACGCTATTTGCGCATTTTATGTGATGTGATTCGCTATTTTCGTTGCGATAAGGTTTATATTTCGTCCGAAGTCAGTTGAAAAGTGAAATAAAAGCAATGTCTCTCAGATCTAGCGATCCAAACTACTATGCACACCAGTATAACGGAACCAGCACAGGTCAACGAAAGATACGGATACTTGATAGCACTTTAAGAGAGGGCGAACAGCATCCAGGCGTATCATTTACTATAAAGCAGAGAATTCAGATAGCATGGATGCTTGATTCTTTTGGAGTCGATCAGATAGAGATCAGCCCAGTAGTATCACCGGATCATGCGGAGGCAACAAAGACAATCATAAAGCAGGGTCTGAGAGCAGATATCGTAGCCCATACACGCGCAATCAAGTCAGACGTAGACATTGCCATAGATTGTGGAGCCACATGGGTTGCAACCTATATGGGAATATCGGATATTCACCTATCCGCAAAACTAAGGATAACAAGAGAGGAAGCCAAGATAAGGGCGCTAGAAGTAGTTGATTACATCAAGTCCCATGGTTTGAAATCACGATTTACGATGGAAGACGCAAGTAGGACAGAGCCTGATTTTCTGATAGAAATGTGCAAAGAGGTAAGTAATCGGGGTATTGAGCGCATTAGCATACCGGACACTGTAGGCATTATGCGTCCTCAAGGTATGTTCACCCTTGTCAAGATGGTACGTGACAGCATAGATAGTTCAAAGACTTCCTTGGATGTCCACTGCCACAATGATGTCGGGTTGGCGCTGGCAAATGCCTTGGCTGGTTGCGACGCAGGAGCTGATCAGATCCATACTACAATAGATGGATTTGGAGAGCGTACAGGCATACCGTCTCTTGCGGAGACGGCAGTAGCACTTATGCTGATCTATAGGTCAAATAACGACTTGAGGCTGCACATGCTAAAGGATCTCTCAAGGACAATCTCAGAATATACAGGTCTTTTAACTCCGGAATCAAAACCCATCGTTGGAGACAGTGCATACAAGCACAAGGCTGGCACACATCTTGCGGCCATTTTGAGGAATCCTGCAGCCTATGAAATTATTGAACCAAAAACAGTTGGAAACCGCCGCAAGATTGTTTTTGGTGAACTGGCCGGTAAAAATGGCGCTGCATACTTGCTTTCCTTGCTAGGCCTTGAAACAGGACAGCATGAAGCTGAGACTCTTGCAAAAGGATTAAAAGAATTGAGGCTTGGAGATATACTTGAACTGTATCTTGATGAAAGGTTGGAGAGAAAGATACTTAACGATGCACCAATGAAAGTAAAACCAAAAGAGTGATCAACATGGTCAAATGTCCTGAATGTGATGCAGAGATCAAAGTTCCTGAAGACTCTATAGAAGGAGAGATCGTTACCTGTCCTGATTGCGGCGCAGGATACGAGCTTGTAAAATCAAAAGATAGCAGCAAAAAAGGCCCAGATGCATTTGAAATAAAGCCGGCTCAGGTAGTGGGCGAGGACTGGGGTCAGTGAAACAAGAGCCAATACCAAATATAGATATGCATTCAGCAGATTCCCAAACGTCAACCCGTTCCCTCACCATCCTTTATGATAATATAAGATGGGAAGAAAAGGCGCTGTACGAAGCCGCCAAGAAAAAAGGGATTGAAGTTGCAAATGTTGATTGCAAGGATCTTTTTGTTGACCTGAACAATAATGGGAACTCAAAGTATCAGGGCGTAGTAATAATGCAGCGATGTGTAAGCTATTTCAAAAGTGTTCATTCAACTGCTGCGCTTGAAGGTCTTGGAGCCAAGATGATAAACACACTAGAAGCTGCGACCAACTGCGGCAACAAGCTCTTTGCACACATGAAATTGCAGCGGGCAGGTGTTCCAACTCCTCGAGCAGTATCGGCATTTTCTGAAGAATCCGCCATGCAAGCTCTTGACAGACTTGGTTATCCTGCAGTTATAAAGCCCACGATTGGAAGCTGGGGCAGGCTCATTGCATTGCTGAGGGATAAAGATGCTTCACGTGCAGTTATAGAAGACAGGGAGCACATGTTCCCTCTGTATCACATTTATTATTTCGAAGAATTTGTGGAAAGGCCGCCACGGGATATAAGAGCCATTGTTATTGGCGATAGAGTGGCCGCAGCGATATACAGGTATTCCGGTGAAGGCGAATGGAAGACGAATATGGCGCTAGGTGGCAGGGCTGAAATGTGCGCTGTCACAGGCGAACTTGAAGAGATCTGCATCAGAGCTGCGAGCGCAGTCGGAGGCCAAATAGTCGGAGTTGATCTGATGGAAGACAAGGAAAAAGGACTAGTGGTCCATGAAGTTAATAATACTACAGAATTCAAAAACACAGTCAGGGTCACCGGAGTCGATATCCCTTCAATGATGGTTGATTATGCCCTAAAGATAGGAAAGTAAAAAGGAATTGGTTTCTCCAAGCTATGCCGTAGAGCTACTGAAAAGAGCCCTTGAATTGTATACCCCGTCAAGATCCGAAGCTTCCCTTGCTAACCTAATAAAGGACAAATGCGTCAACGAGCTTGGCTTTGAGCAGGTTCACATAGATAGCGTGGGAAATGTCATTGCTTCGAAAGGTAGCGGCGAGCCTAGGATTCTGCTTTGCGGCCACATGGATACTGTCCCTGGTCAGATTCCGGTGCGGATAGATGACGGCTATCTTTATGGCAGAGGGGCATCTGATGCCAAAGCTCCTTTGATAGCTATGCTTCTTGCAGCCTCAGAATTCCCAAAACAGAGCGGAACTGTTATCTTTGCAGGAGTGGTAGACGAAGAGGGAAATGCTGCCGGAATAAAGCAGTTGGTAAAGAGCAAGCTTGGAATAGACTATGCCATATTTGGCGAGCCTTCAGGCATAGACAACATTACGATATCATATAAGGGCAGGTTGGCAATCCGCCTCACTTGCGATGTGGGCAGCAGCGCGCATGCTAGTGCGCCCTGGCTTGCCAGAAATTCTATCGAGGAAATGTATGGTTTTTGGGAGGCAATTCGGGATGAAATCAAGCGGACCGGCACAGCGCAGAGTAGGTCAAATTCCATCAGCTGCAGCCTAACTGAAATAACAGGCGGTTCAAGCCATAACGTAACTCCGCAGAAATGCAAGATAACCCTAGACATCAGAATCCCGACTGGCATGTCATGCGAAAAGGTGCTGCGAATTGTAGATAGTGTCATTACCAAAGTGGCAGACGAAAAGGGCGTAAAAGCAACCTACAGAGTTGAAGACAGGACTGAACCTTTTGAAGCGGACCACTTATCACCACTAGTAAGGGCACTGGTTCTGGCTGTACTTGACATGAGAAAAAAGCGGCCCACGCTTCTTAGAAAGACCGGCACAGGAGACATGAATGTATTAGGTCATACATTCAAGATACCCGTTGTCACTTATGGTCCAGGAGACCCTCATGCTTCGCACACAGTAGAAGAGAGAGTAAACATTGACGAGTTTGTTACAAGTATAGATGTTTTTACTAGGGCACTCTTTCATATGTCCCGAATACACCATCAAAAGAAGATAAAGCCCTAGAGCGTCGCAAAAGAGGAAGATAGAATAGAATAGATTTAATTGCACTGCATGGTATTGAGATTATAGAACTTTACAGGACAACATAATAAGATATAGTAGTATAGGCTTGGAATAATAATCTATATGCTCTACTTTGTGGGAACAGGTATTGGTGGTTTCACAGGGCTGACACTTCAATCGGTCAACATTCTCAAGAAATGTGATATAATTTATGTTGAAAGGTTTACAAGCCCTTTAGACAAGCAGGATCTTCAGAATCTTGCATCAATTGTTGGCACGAACATAGATCCTGTTGAAAGATGGTTTGTTGAGGACGGCAGGCAGATCCTAGAGCAGGCAAGGCAGCAGAATGTCGCTCTAGTAACATACGGGGACCCTATGATTGCTACAACTCACAACGAATTGCGTATCAGGGCTGCAAGAAATTCAATCGGATCTAAAATACTGCATTCAGCATCTGGAATCTATTCTATAATTGGCGAAACAGGACTTCACGCCTACAAATTTGGAAAAACTGTCACCATAATGTCTGAATCTCAATCCGCAGTAAGTGTTTACAATGTAGTTCTTGACAATCTCTTGCTCGGTAACCATACGATGATACTAACTGAGTATAATCAATGCAAAGGTCAAGTGACGGCAGAATTTTTTCTGGATCCTTCTGAAGCATTCAGGATGCTATTAGAAGAAGAGCAGAATCAAAGACAGGGAGCAATAAGCCAAGATACTTTTGCCGTGGTTGCTTCCAGAATAGGTTCGGAAGGGCAGAGAATAGTTTCAGGCAGTGTGAAATCCTTTTCGAAAACAAGTTTTGGTCAAGGTCCACACTCTATAATTGTCACTGGCCGGCTTCACTTCACAGAGAGTGATTCACTTGCAGCGCTTACTGAAAGCTTTGATGCTCCGTCGGATAATTCTCTTCTTGTTACTCGAAGTTCTGTCCGCATGATAGAAAAGTATTCTCCAAGGACAAGGCAGGCCGTCGAGCGGATGCGAGATATTCTAAGAGAAGAAGGAGTCGATGATAGCAAGAAAGGCATGCTTGAAATCCTTGATAATGCCGAATGCTATGTAATTGATGCAGAAAGATTCCTCCAGCAAGGTAAATTCGATCTTGCTGTGCTAAGTATAGGCTATGCAGAGGGGTTGGTAGATGCACTTAGGTTTCAAAAAGGAATAGACCCCTGGAAATGAAGTCTTTGAAGTATCTTTGAAGGTTAATTAGGGGTATTAAAGGACGCAATTTTAGGTAATGCCCTCGGTTGATCAGGAAGAAGGCTTTCGCTTGCTGGTAGACGGGAAGGTTGGAGAATTCAATAAATGGAGAATGCAAAACTTGACTGCAAAGTTGAATTTCAATGGAAAGAGTTTTGCGAACAAGAATATTTCTGGTGCATATTTGAATGGTATCTCAGCCATCGGCTCTGATTTTTCTAATGCCAAGATGATGCAAGTTAATCTTGTTCAGGCAGACCTTAGCGGTTCTAACTTTGATATGGCAGATCTTACAGATGCGTTATTGATGTATTCTGAAATGAAGGGTTGCAGGCTGGCAGGTTCTACTCTCGTTCGCACGAATCTTATGTGGGCAGATCTTCAGGAAGCCGACTTGACGGGCAGTAAGCTTTACCAGACAGTTTTTGTGGAGGCAAATTTGCAGAATGCAAAGGTTTCCAATCTTGACAAAGGAGAGGCGTATTTGAAATATGCAAAACTCGATGGGACAGTATGGCAAAAGTAGGGAGACCCATGGTTCATTCTTTGCGAACTCGGGCCGACATTCAAAAGGTCTGATATCGTTCATGCTAGACCGAATGGTCTTCATGACAAAAGTTTATAAGTTATCCTGAAACTGTTTTCTTGTATGACCCAAGTTCCTCCAAATTCAGGAGGAAAGGTATCGAGGCGCGACTTCTTGAAGCTTATGGCTGCGGCCGGTACGGTCATGACATTTGCACCTTTTGTTGATTGGGGTAAGTTCCTGCCTGATCCGACAGGAAATGTTGCAGGAAAACAAAAACTGGAGCTTCCAGATGGGACTCAAGCGAACGTCAAGACTTTTGAGGTTAATTCTTCTCAGGCCATTATCTATCCAAAGACCGATGACGCTGTACTCAATAAGGAATCATTCAGAACTTGGCAGTTTGTAAGGCTTCCTGTGGAACTTGGCGGTGACAAAAATGATGTATCAGCCTTCAGGGTCTATAGCATGGTCTGCCTCCACCTATGGTGTCTATGGAAGTACTGGCCCGACCCGGGAAGAAAGAGAGGCGAGTGTCCGTGTCACGGCAGTATGTATGACATGGAGACAGGCAAAGCATTTGCAGGCCCAGCCTCTCTACAGGCTCCGCCATCAAATGTCCTTCCAAGATTAGATATTGAAATTGATAGTA
Source organism: Nitrososphaeraceae archaeon (assembly GCA_021325295.1). Taxonomy (GTDB): domain Archaea; phylum Thermoproteota; class Nitrososphaeria; order Nitrososphaerales; family Nitrososphaeraceae; genus JAJPHM01. The sequence goes on along the minus strand of JAJPHM010000031.1, from coordinate 162,990 downwards.
ATGGAGATATCTGGATATTACCCCCGACGTGGGATCCTAACAAGAATGGAATAGTTGGATATGGGCGCTACCTTAACGTATGAGAACAGCCTAGTCAGGTTCTTCCGGTGGGTGTACGCCGGCCTAGAGAGAACTATTTTCATGGGTATCAAGTTTACCTTCCCAGGAAGGTTCGTCAATCCTCTTGGCTTCCTCGGCATGCTTACCTTTGTCATCTTTATTGTCTTGGGTATTACAGGAGCCCTACTCATGCTGTTCTATGAGCCTATTTTGGATAGAGCATGGAATAGCGTCCAGACAATAAACAATACCATCCCATACGGCTTCCACATACGCAATATCCACTACCATGCATCAAATGCAATGGTGATGCTGGCTCTACTTCACATGTATTACCAGTACTTTAGCGGCAGGTACAAAATAAGAAATGAAATACTATGGGTAACAGGAATACTGATAGGAACTCTCACCATACTTGAAGCATTTACAGGCTATGATATTATTTTCAGTGAACGGGCAGAGCTTGCCATATCTATTGCTGCTTCGCTTACCAACTCTATACCCATTCTCGGGCCACAAATGAGAGACGCATTCTTTGGTGCGGGCTTCCATGACTTTATACTTAGATTCTATGCATTTCACGTCTTTCTCTTACCAATCACCCTAATAGGTCTGATGGCAGTCCACTTCCCCAGATTCCTAGTATTTGACGTGCCCATGGTAATGGCAGTAGTAGGGGCGATCATGCTCACAGGAGGCGTCTTCCCAGTAGATCTAGGACTGAGGTTTGATCCTTCAACTCCACCGGGTATTACGGTACCTGAATTCTATCTTACAGGACTCTACGCATTTCTCAGGACAATGTATGACAAGTTTGTAACAGGTGTGGCATGGCCGGGGCTGTTCATATTCACATTACTAGTAATACCATTTGTAGACAGGTACAAGAAATTCTCATGGAAGGATAGGCCCATAATTACCGCCATCGGCATAACCAGTCTTGCTCAGATACTCGTTACCACATACTGGGGATACTACATTGACCCCGATATTCACAAGGCCCTGCTTGAGAGGCTCGTAATAGATCCTATATTCTTCTACACAGTCATGGTCTTGCTGGTGCCTCTGTCGTTTGGGTTCACGTACATGATGATCAAGCTTGCCAAAAATGCAGAAGCTAACGCGAAATTGCAGCCAAAGAAAGCAGGTTCAAAAGGCGCAATAAACATATCGCAGAGATGGCTGTATACACTTTTCCTAGTATTGCTTGGTTTCCAAGTGTACCTCAATATTGCTACATATTATGCAGTACTGAACGGCATGAAGAATTACTCCCTCTTCCTCATGGGTGTAATAGTTCTAGTATTTGCAGCATTGTTCCACCTTTACAGATACGGACGAGCAATGGCAAAAGCGCCACCACCAAAACCGACTGCTCCACCTGCTGCCAAGCCTGTGCCAGTATCTCCAAAGCCCGCTCCGGGAACTCCCGGACCTACAGCAGAGAAGCCATTAGCCTCACCACCACCTCCCAAAGCAGCTACATCACAGCCACCACCTCAGATCCCCCCGCAACAAAAGCAGGCATCAACTACACCTCAACAGTCATACAGCCCTCAGGAGGTAAAAGGCGCCAGTAATGCGGAGATTCCACCTTCAAACCAATCAATCGACAATGACCTTTTAAGGCAACAAGAGATAAATGCAGAAAAAAGTGGTATTGGTAATGGTAAGCCCACACACAGGATCTAGGTAAAAATGGATAACAATATTATTATATTAAATCACCCAAGTCAGCCATTCAACTATACTGCTGAACAGGCCGCAGGCTTGTACCAATTTGGAAAAATGGGATCAAAAAGAGGTATTGAATAGAATTTGGACAATCACGCAGGCGGCATAAGCATAATCACATTTATTGTAGCCGTTGCAGTTAGCCTAGGATACTATCAATTCATATACATCCCGCAGGCTAACGCCAAACCTATTCTTCCCGACAATGTGTTGCACCCGCCAAAGACCACTAACATAAAGATATGGGCAGGAGCGTCAAACCCAACTCAGCAAAGAAACTTTGATCCAAAATCTGTACGTGTATCACTCGGAGTAGATAGCAAGATTGTATGGACTAATACTGATTCTGTAGCTCATACCGTTACTTCAGATAACAAGTATGTGGACCTTATTAGCGGACCATTCAACTCACTAGAACATTTGGACACAACAGGAAATGGTTTTGTCAATCCTGGCAAGACTTTTGAGTTTATCTTTACGACAGACGGAGATTACAGTTATCATTGTGAGCCGCATCCATGGATGCAAGGCAAGATCTCTGTAGTAAGGAGCTTCGTATAACGCTCCTTTGTTCATTGCAATTTCGTTTTGTAATAGAGAGCACAAGATTTGCTGGCATAATCACGAGGCCAACAGCTTAACAAAAGAAATATCGCTAGATACTTCTTTGTGCTCTTGTATTATTGATGCGCGAAATTTTGCATTTGAAGAATTTCCTTCTAGTGGGACATGCTGCGTTTTAGCCGTAAATTCTATTGACTTTCTATCGCCAAGGTCGGCCCTGAGAATATAAAGCCTTGCATAAGGATAGTTTATTTTCTTTCCATTCAATGCAACATAAGTAAATATGTCGCTTGTTCGTTCAATTTGTGAGTTGATGACAACACTGTCGAACCTGCCGACATAGTTTAGCGTTACAATGCCTTGAATTTCCTGACCAGGATGTATCTCTTTTTCAGACAGGCTAATAGATATCTCCTTTGCAGCAGGCAACAAGGCTAAGGGCAGCCTGAGCATATATGAATTAACTGACGCCTAAAAAGTTCAAAATAGCATGAATTATTAACTAAGGCATATCAACTAGTATGGACTCTTGCTGGAGCAGGCTATGCGGCAAAAGATAGCACATGTACACAGCTATAACATAAGATATCTAGATTATGATAACCTTGGAACTGGCACTAGCAAGGTGCTGGTTCTTTTGCACGGAATTGGTGCTTCGGCTGAAAGGTGGCTTCAGGTTGCTCCTGCGCTCTCCAAGCACTACCGCACCATTATTCCAGATATTGTAGGATTTGGATATAGCGACAAGCCTACTGTGGAATATACCATGGACTTTTTCGTAGAATTCTTACAAGGATTTCTAAATGAGCTTAGAATTGAAAAATGCAGCATCTTGGGCTCATCTTTTGGCGGCCACCTTGCGACAGAGTATGCCATAAGGTTTTCAAATAAGGTAGAAAAGCTTGTTCTTGCGGCCCCTGCAGGGATTATGAAGACCTCGACTCCTGTACTGGATCAGTATATCATGGCAGCATTGTATCCTACCTATGAAAATGCATTCAAGGCTTTTAGCGATATGGCTTACAATTCTGATGCCGTCACAGAAGAAACAATAATGGATTTTGTTAACAGGATGAGGCTTCCGAATGCAAAATATGCCTTCATGTCTACCCTATTGGGAATGAGATATGCTCAGAAACTTCAAGGCAGGCTGGGCAAGATTATTTCGCCAACACTGCTAGTTTGGGGAGATAATGACAGGATGATACCACCTCAATACGCCTCTGCATATGAAGAGATTCCAGATAAGCGTCTAGTTATTATGAAGGAATGCGGTCACACTCCGTATGTTGAAAAGCCTCAGGCATTTAATAGAATAGTGCTGAAATTTCTTACAGGCGAAGCAAGCTCGGATTGATAATGGTGCCACAAATATTAACTTCATGTAAACGGCTTACTCGATAACAGAAGTTTGCCAGCCACAATATTGAGCAACTTTAGGTGATAGACACTTCCATAACATCATGTCTTATTTTCCTTTCTTCTTCGTTCTATTGGGATTACAATTACCTGTACTAAATCTCCATCCTCTATATTCAGGGCCTGTCTCTCTGCCTCAGGAATGGAGATCCTTCCGCCACTCTGGACAGTTGTCTTGAACATTGCGTTAAAATAAGTCAGATTTTGCACCATAGAAAAGAAATTCTGAATTGCATTTTGCTGTATAGTAGAAAATTGTCTTGTAAACTCGCGCTGAGCTTCGCTTCCCTTCTCGACAACTTTTTTGAAAGCTTCAACTGGATCGGAATTATCGCCTTCTGCACTCATACTTATTCAAGGATATAACTGCGTTTATTTAATCTCATCTGCTTATACACCGCAATGCAGAACAGGAAACGTTCAATAGGAAAGAGAAATACCATTGATTGAATTTGCGTACATCATCAACATATCGTCTATCCGGATCATTTAATCCGGAAATCAGCATAAATAGTGGCCAGGTCTTTTTGTGGCAAATGATAGACAATTCATGGTACGGAATTCATGGCGACCGTGTCGTAAAATTTACAAAAATTAGCGGTACTGACGAACCTCAGGACCAGCAAGCTCAAGTCAACGTAGAATTCTTTTCCTATCCAGAAACAAAGTTCTGGGAGAGGAGCTTTTTTCGATTAGATGATGATATTGATGAAATTATTACAAGCCTATCGCATGACCGACTAGTATCAGGCCTATTTCGTGTATATCCTGGTCTGCGACTGATACGACAGGATCCGATTCAATGCATATTTTCATTCATCTGTGCAAGCAATACCAATATATCCATGATACGCCGAATGCTGTTAAATATCTGCAGAAAATTTGGTTCAAGTGTAACTGTTGACCGACGAGAATTCTTTACATTTCCAGACGCTAAAACCATCAGCAGGGCTACTGTCAACGAACTGCGCTACTGTGGCCTTGGGTACAGAGCCAAGGCAATCAAATTAGCTGCAGAAATGATTGCATCAGGAGTAGTGGATGTTGAATCGCTTCGGCAACAAAGCTACGTCGAAGCAAAAAATGTTCTTTTGAAGATGTATGGAATTGGGAACAAGATAGCTGATTGCATATTACTATTTTCACTTGAAAAATTGGATGCCTTTCCAATAGACGTCTGGATTACCCGTACTCTTTTTGACCATTATCCATCTTTACGCAGTGGCTTTGTAAAATCAAAAAAGATATCACCAAAGCAATATCAGTTGCTATCCGAAAATTCAAGAAAGCACTTTGGCAGGTATGCAGGGTATGCTCAGCAGTACCTCTACTATCACGCAAGGGATTCAGCTGGTAGAGGATGGTAGAAAACAACTGCACAGGCAACGTTGCAGAATAATATCAATAAATATTCATAGCCAATAACGCCGCTAGTTAGCTATTGGCAAGAGCTCTTGGCATTGTCGATCTGGCAATAATTGCAATTTTGATAATTATTGCAGCTGCTATAATTTACCTGCTCAGGCCGCTAGTTATAGCAATAGCTATAATTGCAGCAGGATACCTAGTGTACAGATGGTATACTGGAAAAGGGCTGGTTAGGCTGCCATAGGATAGTATTATTACTTTCTATAGGCCCATTACAGGTTCAAGTAGCAAAGATTTTTTATTTTCTTGGGACGAGTACCACAAAATATCGAGAATGCTAGTACTTGACATTACAATGCATAGGTCTTTGCTTGAAAAGATATCGCTAATCAATCCTTTGTTTATTTTAGTGTTAGTATTGCCAGCATTCGTATTTATGGTGGCAGAGATTTCTGCAAATATCATAATCCCCAGCAGTTTTTCTGGTGACTGGTTTTCGTTTATTGGCAATATGATACACATGATGAGAAACGATGATTAATTGAGTTCTTGTACATAGAATAAAAATAATGGGTGACCCTGCTGCAAGTATTGCAGCAAGTTGCCAACTATGCTACTTGGTTTTGTTTCCTGAGAATAGGTTCGATATTCCTTTTCCTAGGTTATTCAGGGTGCTTGTAATGTTTCCTGCTGCATTTGATGCGACAGATGTAGCAGAGGTCGAAGAGGTCGTGGTACCGGATTGTTGCAACGAGTCAACTACACCATATATTGCTTGCCCTTTAAAGTGGTTGTCTGTTGTTGCAGAACTTACGACAATGCTCATTGCATTCTGCTTCTCTATCGAGATCAATACATTCACGCCTGTCCATTTTGTGGTGCCATTTAAGGTAATGTCAGCAGTTCCAGAAATCATTGTGGTGCCGTTACTCTGGAGTACAACAGGAGCCGATCCGTTATTGGGTTTGAAGTTAGTTATGTCGTGCGTATGGCGCTCTGTTCCATCAACATGAACCATTGTAAAGTTGGCCTTAAAGTCAGAAACCTTGCCATTATTTACGCTCAGATTCCAAGATCCAGCTAATATGAATGGTGGTTGCAGAGCTGTGGTAGTGCCTGTTGCACTTGTTGAAGTAGCATTGGTAGATGTTGATGATGTTGAATTTGCGGCTGCCGAGCTTGTAGCAGTAGACGTTGCATTAGATGTTGATGTAGCATTCGCAGCCGTTGTATTGGCAGATGTGACAGGACTGGTTGCATTAACGGTGGATGCAGAGTTTGCTGTTGATGTCGAATTTGATGCTGATACAGAGGTATTATTTGCTGACGAAGTTCCTGTTAAAGCGGTGCTTTGCCCAGTATCAAAGATCAGAGAAGCTATTCTGCCACTAGCAGTAAAGGTTGAGCCCGAGGTGCTGTTTGCACTGGCTGTCTTGGTCGCATTAGAGCTCGCTGTCGAAGTTGTATTGGTAGTGGTACTATTTGTAGCAGTTGGTGCGGCGTATGTCTGTGCTAGGGCCACTTCTAGGCTTACAGCTATAAAGCTGAGCACTAAAACTAGTCCAAGCGCAAGAGCTATTGATGCTTTGTTCATCGCAGAGAAAGTGCCTACCAAAACTTTAACTATATTTAAGCAATCTTACGGTACAAGAGTATGCGACATTACCCGATATAAAATTCAGTAATTTTGTTAAACAAGATGGACACTGGACATTTGCCATAATTCACTTCATTCTTATTATTTATTTCGCATTACTGCTCATCTGCATTTAGTACTTGGACAATAGCAGAAAGAAGAAATGAATCCTTTTACTTTTCTTTTTTATCTTGGCTTTATTGATTGTTTGACGGTCTACTGTACCAGATCCATTATGCTTTTTCTGATAATTAGTTTAGCCTCGGCAGATACATCGTACTGGTCCAGCACTGTCGATGGATCTTTTATCAAGACGTTTCTGAAATCAGGCTCACTGGCGGCTCTAAGCAGAATTTCGCTGATAACTTGGGCGTCCTTCTGTCTGGGCTCCAATTTGGAGCACGAATATGAACCCTAGTATATATTTCTAGTGCACGTATCGTCTATTCATTCTATGCGTTTGGTCGTGGCTGCTACTCCGGTGGAGATGCAATTATGGGTGTCTAGCTGGAAATTTCATGGATCCAGTATCTCTGTTCGCCATCTTGATTGTTAAAGCCTATCTGAAATGAGCCGTCGGAATACTGGTATATGTTTACCGTCACCGGCCCAAATATGGCCTGTGCGGCAAGCGGCACGTCACCGCTCCGATATTGTGTTATCGCCGAAGATACTGCACTCTTTATCTCATCTGGGGTGTCAAATTGCCAGTAATGATTCTGACATTGGATATCCATGACATTTAGTGTAAACTTTGATATACATTCGCTGTAGATGTTTTCAGGGACACTGGAAAATTCATGCGAACTGCTTGCTGCACCTTTTATAACAATTAAAGATAATAAAACTGTCGCTATGGCAAAGGCACAGGAAATGATTATCCATTTGTTTAGCAAGGCGTGGGTGCTATCTGGCCCAACCGGTATATTAGCAGTTCTCGATTAATGGTTAAACCTCCAGACGACCAAGATCTGGTCTAGATCAGTCATGGCAAGACTGAAAACAGAAAGTTTCGGAAGCAAACGTGTGTCCTCTTCTCCGTATCCTGTGAACTTAATAAGTACCAAGTAAAGTTATCTTGACTTTGCTCTATAAACGGCTAGGAATTGTCTCTTGGAAGATACCCATTTGACAAATGGCATTGAGCTGGTTGGGGACCTAGGGTACTTGCTCATTGTATGCTCTGGTGTAGGTGCCATAGCTTACATATTAAAACAACCCATGGTACTTGGCTTTCTGGTTGCAGGTATTTTAATCGGTCCCTTCGGGCCTCTTAGCTTGATCAAGAATACTGATATGCTCAATAACTTTTCAGATATTGCTATTGTCCTGCTTCTTTTTGGCGTTGGACTATCTTTTCCACTATCTCAACTTCGAGCCGTCGGAAAACTTGGAATAGGTATATCCTTAATTGAAGTCGTCGTAATGCTCTGCGTCGGCTTTGCGTTGGGGTATGCTCTTGGTTGGTCATTCTATGACACCATGTTTCTTGCAGCCGCTATTTCGGTAAGTTCAACTGCAATCATTATCAAGGTGCTTGAGAATATGAATAAGATTGACGCAACGTCTTCTGTAGTTTTGACCGGAATACTTGTCATAGAAGATTTGATTGCAGTGGTTATGATCAGCATAATTCATGCAAACGTTGTAGCGCAATCATTCCAGCTTGTCAATGCGATGTGGACGGTGGGAAAGGTCGGACTTTTCATAGGCGGAACAATAACCTTGGGAACAATAGCCGTACCAAAAATATTTGCGTTAATAGCAAGACTTGAACGTTATGAGATCACAATCACTTTTGCTCTAGGCATAGCATTTGGGCTTGCTTTTCTATCATACAATCTAGGCTTCTCGGCTGCAACGGGCGCCTTTCTGGCAGGTGTGGTGATAGCTGGCTCCAAATTCTCCGATCAAATTTCTAACTTGATCTCCCCAACGAGGGAGATTTTCACTGCAATCTTTTTTGTAACGATTGGAGCACTGATGAACATGTCTTCAATTTTCTTGTACTGGGTTCCTGTCCTTGTCATTACAACTGGAATAGTTCTTGGCAAAGTAGGTGGCGTATACGCTGGAACGAGGCTCTTTGGATTTAACAGGCAATATGCACTTGGAATGGGATTGAGTATGGCACAGCTGGGAGAGTTTTCCTTCATTGTCTTGAAGACAGGTCAAGACCTAAACGTAATAAGCAATATGCTCTTTCCAATAATTGGAATGGCTGTAGCGCTGACAACAATGATAGGGCCGATGCTCATAAAGGCAGGAACTAGAGTCGTCGCTATATACGAGCACTAGGACAGCGCCAAGTATTACAGTGTTTTTTGCTCATCTACATGAAAGGGCGTCAGATTCCAATTTCAGGAAATGAAGACTGTGCTATCCCCAATTCCTTCTGCAATGTCTTGATCTTCTTGGCATACTCTGCCAGTTTGTTTTTGTCCTGTTGCGCTTTTGCTATCTTGTATCCCTTCCATGCCTTTCTCAATGCTCCCCATGTTTGGCCTGTAGTAAACCTGCGGTCAGCACTCATGCTGCAAGCAGCAACCAATATCAGAATATATAAGATTTTGCTGAATTGTCTTTTCCGGCATGCAGTTTGCGTTAACGTTATAACGAAATGATTAGAGGTTACAAATGTGCTTTCAATGACCCGTTCATTGTAATCTTGCATGATGGACATAAATACACGGTATTCGATTAAGACCATGTTAATTGTCTGTGGATAAACTTGGGGCTTTGATAGACGATTGGAAGGCCAGCGTCGTTGACTCTATCACATCTACAGATAACCCTGAAGCTCTTGCGGAATATTCTCTGCACCTATCGCGGATTCTGGCATATCCTACTCTGGACGTTGCTGGAACTCTAGGAAAGATCGACGAAATGGGTGATGAGTTTAAACAATCGATAAAAAAGCTCATGCCACTTAGGCCTACACAGATGATAGAGAAAATAAATGAATTTCTTTTCAAACAAAAGAAATTCAAGCCCAATACTGACGACTATTATACGCCACTCAACAGTTACCTCAATATTGTAATTGAGAGAAAAACTGGCATTCCAATTACGCTTTCAATAGTCTATATGCGTGTTGCCCAAGCAGTGGGATTCAAGCTGTATCCGGTGAATTTTCCAGCTCATTTTATGGTCAAACATGTCATGGAAGGAGATAATGGCGAAATAATTATTGATCCTTTTAATGGCGGAAGGATAATGGATGACTATGCGCTAAAAGCATTACTAGATAAATTCTACCCAAGACAAAATATTCCACTTACACGGGCATTTGTAGAGAAAGCTACCTCTGCTCAGGTGATCATACGTATGCTCAATAACCTCAAAGCAAGCTACTATGAAGCTCAGGACATAGATAGAGCAGAAATAGCAAACGAAATGGTTCTTGCCATAGATCGTTATAATCCAGATGCAATTAGAGACAAGGGAATGATATTGCTCAAGAGAAACCAGTCAATGGATGCCCTAAAGGTTCTGAATTCTTACCTTGAAATCAATCCCGAAGCCGAGGATGCAGATGCAGTACTCGACATAATCAGGCAGATACGGTCAGAGAGTGACGAGAACAAATAAACAATGAAAAATGATTCCTTGGAAAAAGTAGCAGCCGAAATAATCGGATGCCCTCTCTGTAAGCTGGCCAGGACCAGGAGGAATGCTGTTCCAGGCGAAGGGCAGGTATCAGCAAAGATAATGTTCATAGGCGAGGCACCAGGCAGAAATGAGGATGAGAAGGGACGGCCTTTCGTAGGCTATGCAGGCAAGATACTTGACGAACTGCTAAAAAAAGCGGGAATCCAAAGGTCCGAAGTTTTCATAACCAACATAGTAAAATGCAGACCGCCAGATAACAGGATTCCAGAAGACGACGAAATATCAGCCTGTAGGCCGTACCTTGAGCGACAGATAGCACTTGTTGGGCCCAAAATCATATGTATACTAGGAAGAACGGCCTATTCGTCCCTGCTTGGCGGTAAATCAATAACGGCAAGCAGAGGAAAAATTGTTAAAAATGGAGGGAGGAAATATTTCCTTACTATTCACCCCGCAGCAACAATCTACAACAAAGCAATGCGCGAAGTACTTGAGCAGGATCTCTCCAAGCTTGCCAATGAGATTAAAAGATTGAATTCAGATGATAATAATAAAGATAAACCATTGGAGGATTTTTTTTGACAAGTCCAGATGAATCATTCTACTTTAGGCCGACAGCATCAGTTGCGCGAGACTTGGTGGGTAAAAAACTCGTGCGCATAGTCAGAGGCAACGATGGACAAGTAGTCAGAAGGCTATCGGGAGTGATTGTTGAAACCGAAGCATATGGTCATTCAGATGACAAGGCAAGCCATGCCTATATCGGCCCGACACGAAGAAACTCGATCATGTTTGGAGCAGTAGGGCGAGCATACGTCTACTTTTCATATGGTAACCATTTCTGCGTAAATATCTCCGCAAGGTCTCCCAATGCAAAGGCTGGTGCAGTGTTGATAAGAGCGTTGCAGCCACTTGAGGGGTTGGACATTATGCAGCAGCTTCGAAATCGCAAGGATCTGTATGATCTGACCTCCGGACCGGGAAAATTAACAAAGGCAATGGGCATTACAAACCTTCTGAATGGAGTAGATATGACTGATCCTGATGGAGAGCTTCACATAGAACCAGAAGACGCACCAAGATCAGTGGCATGCTCACCACGGGTCGGTATAAGTCGTGCAGTGAGCAAGAAGTGGCGTTTTTTTGATATCGACAGTCCTTTTGTGTCGAGAACGGTTCCAGCAATTCATCGTGCAAGAATCGTAACTGCGAGGGTATACACAAATAGCCACATTCATTAGCCAGCCAGATAGGAAGTTAGAGTTTAATGTGATCAATTTCCAGTCTGACTCTGCAACGGTCTTATGTTCATAACTTCTGGATTGACAAGATATAGTGGGGCAATGCCGTTCAAGACATTTAGCAAATTCTGAGCTGCAATTACAGACATTCTTGACCGGGTATTGTATGTTGCACTACCGATATGAGGCAAAAGTACCACATTTTTCATCTTGGTAAGAGGATCAGGTCCAGGTAATGGTTCGATTTCGAAGACATCAAGGCCCGCCCCTGCTATCTGGCCACTCTTCAAGGCAATAGCAAGATCCTCTTGGTTAATTAATTGCCCCCTGGCAGTATTTATCACAAAAGCTGTTTTCTTCATTTTACTAAATTTAGAACGGTCTATTATGTGGAAGCTTTTGGGATTTAGGCTTGTGTGTAGTGAGATAAAGTCGCTCTGTTCAAGCAACTCATCCATTTCTACGTATTTAATACCAATCTCTGCCTCAAGATCCATTCTCCTTTTTCTACTATAATAGATCACTTTCATATCAAATCCCTTTGCCCGCCGCGCAACTGCAGACCCTATTCTACCCATTCCGAGTATGCCAAGGGTTGTGCGGTATACATCGTATCCTAGCATCAGGTCCGGTGCCCAGCCGTACTTCCATTTTCCCTGCCTTACAAATTCGTCACCTTGTACTATATTTCTTGCGCATGCTAGCATCAGAGCAAAGGTCAGATCTGCTGTAGTTTCTGCCAGTATGTCGGAAGTAAAAGTGACATAAATTCCTCTTCTGGTTGCTTCAGCTACATCGATGTGCTCAAAGCCCGTGCTGTACGAGCTAATCACCTCCAACTTGGGCCCAGCAACGTCCATGGCCTCCTTATCTATTCTATCAGACAGCATACAGACTATTCCGTTCTTGCCGGCAATTGCTTTCAACATTTGTTTTCTAGCAGGAGGCCTATGTCCATGATGCAATGAAACGTCACATTCTTTTGAGAGCATGGACAGACCCGGTCCGGGCAAATTTCTAGTTACATATACTTTCTTTCGCTCCAACATCCTGACTATCCCTATTTTCCAATTGATACGAGCAGACTTTATCTTCTTTTTTACAAACCACCGTAATAATGGAGTAGCCCGGCCCAGATTCGAACTGGGGTCAAAGGCTCCAAAGGCCTCTATGCTTGGCCACTACATTCGGCGGAATTACTAAACCTCGTGATTCCTCCACCGGGCTTTCCGGGCCTGTCTTCCGTACATTTTAGGTCTTTATGTGCTTTGTTATTGACCATTGTGAACTACCCACGACTACTAAAGTCATGGGCCTCTATTGATTCCTGCTTCACAGACTTTTCAGTCTCTACAGGCGTAACTTCCCTACGTTCCATAGGTAGGCTGCTTTTAGTGGCAGCAAGAGACTTCAATCCTCGTTGAAGGATATTCAAAGCGGCATTATGGTCTCTGTCCAGTACCAGAAAACATTTATCACATCTATGGATACGAACAGCCAACGACTTCTGTACTTTGTTACCACAGTGAGAACAATCAACAGAAGTATTTGGCGAGTATACTTCTACCAAGTGTTTGGCTTTGTACTTTAACATTGAACCAAACGTGACCCATCCGCTATCTAGTATGGCTCTTGCCAGCCTGTGATTTTTGGTCATGTTCAACACTCTTAATAATTTCTCAAGGAATATCAAGTCATACCTTGCAGAATATGAGCTGGACTGCTTGTGCAGAAAGTCCATTCTCTGGTTCTTTATCCTTTCATGCAGCACTTGTAATCTGTTCTTGGCTTTCTGGTAATTTGCAGAACCTTTCTGCCTCCTAGATAGTTGGCGAGAAGCTCTTCTCAATGGTTTTAACATTTTCTTCAAAAACAATGGATTCTCTACCTCATGGTTGTCAGAGTCATGTACAAACTTGGTTATGCCAACATCAATGCCGACTGACTTGCTGATATCTATGAATTTGAAAATGGGTTCTGCCAGCTCGCAGCAAATGATAGCATACCACCTTCTCTTACCTTCTCTCTTTACTGTCACCTGCTTTATGTTCTGTACCTGTCTATGCAGCCTTATCTTCAGCTTGCCTATCTTTGACAGCCATAGCTGGCCATCTACAGCAGTAATGTCAAAGCCTGACTGATTATAAGTAAAAGAGTTGTAGTCTTCAGAATGCAAATACTTCAACCTACCCACCTTGTGGCCATTCTTCCTTAATGCTTTCAATGCTTTGTTGGCAGTGGCTATCTTCTTGCCAACCATCTGAAGCATCTTTGAATGGTAATTTCTCAGAAAAGGTGTTGTTCTTTTAGCTCTGTCAGAGCATAATTCATGTCATATTCTGATTCAAAACCAGAATCCAGAAAGTAATTGTATACCCAGCGACAACCATCCAATGTCTCTACAAGCTGTTGTTGCTGTAATTTTGTAGGATACAGGCGAAACTTGTAGTTGCGCTGCAGATGGCGATTCATTAATGAGTAATGTGATATTCACTCCTATCTTTCTTTTATTTAAGGCTCGCTTTCGTTCATCTCACAGCTAAAGACATAGGTTTTCCCGCTCACCGTAGGATAAAGAAAAATGGTTCTACCTGAAGTGTCCGACTAGGCTGCGACTAACAAACCAAGTATTGTTCGCAAATCATATAATTTAAGAATCAGCAGCCTTTAGAATGGTCGTTGTATCAATTCTTTGATTCACATGTCCACCTTGCCGATCCATACTATGAAAAGTATGGGAATCAGATCATTTCAAGCCTTCAAATGATGAACATAAAGGTATGTTGTGTTTCAGTGAATATAGAAACTGCACAGACAGGTCTGCTCAGATTCAGAAATTATTCTGATATAGTAAAGCAGTTTATCGGCATACATCCACAATTTGCTATTTCTGAAGACATCTCAAAATTTTCCGAAATTCTTGATTCAAATATCTCTTGCATCGCAGGAATTGGAGAAATAGGCCTAGATCCTACCTATGTCGCAGGAGATAATGATGCATGGACAAGACAAAACAACGTTTTTTCGACAATGCTTCAATTTGCAGAAAAGACAGGCAAACCAGTTTCTGTTCACTCCAGAAAAGCTCTTGACGATGTAATGCAGACTCTGTCTTCATATACGCTCAATGGCGTACTTTTGCACTGGTTTGCTGGGAATAAAAAACAATTGAACAAGGCAATGGATATGGGGCTGTATGTATCATATGGGCCCACTCTGGTATACTCGGATGATAAAAAATCACTGCTAAGAAATACGGATAGAAGCAGGGTTTTATTTGAAACAGATGGCCCAGTAAGATACTCAAAATGCTTTGATAACATGCCAAGCAGTCCAACTTCATTTCTTGCAAGCGTTGTGGCATCTGCGTCAAGCGTGCTGGGCATCAGTTTTGATGAAATGTCAGAAACCAGCTACCGAAATGCTGAAACTTTTCTGAAAGGCACGACCTGAGATTACAATAATAAAGATAAAATATCCATCCAATATCATTGATTTACGATAATGAATAGGACAAAGCGCCTCTCAATGGAGCTTTTGCAAAAGTACCCAAATAAATTTGGAACCGACTTTCAGAATAACAAGAAATCTGTTAACGAGGTTGCAATTATCCGCTCGAAAGTTTTGAGAAATGAAATAGCTGGATACATTACCTCTCACCTCCGCAAACAGGCTGCTCAGGAAAGCGCTGTATTAGACGAAGCCATAGAAGAAGAACAAGAACCTGCCATAGAACAGTAGCTGCTGTGGTGGTAAGACCACAATGGTAGTCGTCAGGCTCTTGGGAGGAGCAAGAAAGGCAATAGGCAGAGACTATGTTACTTTTGAAGCAGAGCAGACCTCTGTATCTGAACTTGTATCTTTTCTTCAAAACGCGTCAGCTGAACCTCGCTTGATTCAGCGGGATAACCTTTTGATAGCAATAAACGGCGTAGAAAGCTCTGCTTTGCAGGGTACTGACACAATCATAAAAAATAATGATTCTGTTACAATAGTAACAGTGGTGCATGGCGGTTCGTAGAAAAGTAGCTCGGTTTTTATGCCTCAACCAAGGTCTTTTCAACACAAGCTAGGGGATGACTTTGTTTTCGTCAACGGAGCCCACAATATCCAATGCGATGATCCCGGCAAACTGGTTGATAACCTGCGTACTAGAGCAGATGGAGTATCAGTGCAGTTAGTAAATCCTCAGTACATATACGGAATCGAACATGTGCTTGGCTCTTTGTCAATCACTCTTCAGGCCAGAGACAGAAAGATTATGCTTGCAAACAAGCCAGAGACCGACCTTTTGCTGAGACTTTTCTGCACAAGCCAGATTTCTTCTGCATTATCTGTAGGAAGAATAGAGTCAGGTTCTGATGCCTGCTTTATCATGTTTTCAAAAGAAGTGCGAAACCTTGATGCCATGCACAAATATGTTCTTGATTCTTTTGAGCCGGACAATTCAGTGCTAAGCCAGACAGATGTGAAAAGAAGAAGAATAAGCGAGAACCTTGGCCTGACGACAAAGATTAGTGAAAAGGAATTTCTAGAGTTAGTACTTGAAAGAGCAGCGATACTGCAATAGAGTTCTCGACCTACCGGCCGCAAAAAAATGGTTATTTGGCCTGCCTCAAAATCGGCGTTTTTCAATTACAGAGCTAAAAATATCGTCATGCGCCAGAATTGAAACACCGGCTATTCCACCTATTGTTTCGACAAGGACTATCCAGCATGGTGACTTCAAATCCACTTTGCCGTCTATGATCATATCAGCACACTTTTTGATTATGTCAGAAGAACTCAGTACCGAATGCCTCCTTTCCACGGTTATTCTGAACGTATGACCTGGCTTTACTTTGTATGCCAGACTGCCGGTGGCTTGACCTATAGATTCCAAATCTGTATGGCAGACCCTCTCGATAGGAATGACTCGCATCAGGTGTCTTATCTCCCAAGGCCTGTCGTGGACAAGTTCTTTTAGCTTTGCCGTTACTTCAAACGGATCAAGCATGGTCTTTGCAATGACAATTCCGCTGACCCGGGTAATTTCAGATTCTGGATCTGGATCGCCAAACTCTTCAAGATGAGCTAAAAGTTCTTCCTCTGCATAATCTTCTCCATGTCTGTATGTAGACGCAAGCAGGTTAAACCTGTTGGTGATGGCTTTTTCCAAGCTCTTGATGAGCGGTTACAGAAAGAGACAATATGAAGGTAGAGACAGCCTATGTATGGGGACCACATGATCGAATAAAGTTCGAATAAACCGTCCTGCAAGTTGCTGCAAGCTCGTCTAGTTGTTTATCATCTAGTTTGATATCTTCGGGCTTTATTCTTTCAGATACCATTTCATCTGAATACTGTCTGGTCCACTCCTTGATAAGATCTTTGGTAACTTCTAGATGAAACTGCAAACCTACGGCGCTGCCTATCCTAAATGCCTGCGGATAAAGTTCAGAGCTGGCGAGTAACTCTGCCCCTTTAGGGAGACTGTATGTGTCTCCATGCCACTGGAAGACCTTTATCTTTTTCGCAGTCAGGCCTGCAAAGATGTCCCGAAGCCCTGCCTCTGTCAGCGATACGTCGTTGAACCAACCGATTTCCTTTTTTGATCCCTTATAGACACGGCCGCCCAAAGCCTGAGCTACAAGCTGCGACCCAAGGCAGATGCCCAAGACAGGGATATCTTCTTTTATTGCACCCCTTATGAGTGCCTGCTCCTTTACAAGCCAATTATATCCATCATGCACTGACATTGGGCCACCAAGGATGATTATCGCAGAATACCGCGACGGATCGTTTGGAATTGTATCAGACCATGCGTGAATATTACTAATCTTGAATCCATCAGATTCAAGCATATCCTTCAGGATTCCAAGTGTTTCGCAAGCCACATTTTGTATAGACAGGACAGTGCCAGAGGGCAATTGCTAGAGTCCACCAGTGGATTTGCAGCGCCACCTTAACTACTTGACGGATTAGTGCCACTATTGCCACTTTTGCATAATGGGCTTGCATACTGCAATGACAATTCCACTGAACGATACTGCGGAGAGCCCGAAAAGAGGCAGAAAATGTTAAATCTTTCAAATGCTGTCAATAGCCTGTTTCTCATGGGATACCAGCCCATAGACGATCAAACAATTGCTCGACTCCGCTGTTTTGTTAACATGCTCAATGAGGAATCGGAAAATGGTTCTGTTGTAGTAGTCGAAGGAAAAAGGGACGCTGAGGCCCTCAGCAAAATAGGCTTTACTGGAAATCCAGCAGTCTTCCATCATTTTAAAGGAATCGCAGATTTCGTTGATAGCCATGACAGGCAAGGAAAAAAGATAATCCTTTTGCTTGATGCTGACAGGACAGGCAAGTATCTGACCAGAAGGCTGGTCTACCAGCTTCAGTCACGAAGAAATAATGTTACTCTTTTCTACAAGAGGACTCTGGCCAAGATCACAAATGGTCGGGTCAGACACGTAGAAGAGCTTTCACTCTATGCTCCCACACTATCCGGGGTAACCGGGACGCGCAAAGACCTGTACTTTTACATCTAAACATTCAGTCCTTTAGGGTAAAAAATCAAAGTTCAAAGCACTTATATTCAAGCCCAGCGGCCTTATTTTACATTACAACAGTACGAGGTTATGAAATAAATTGCCTAGCACAGGTATTGTAAAGTATCACGTTAAATTAAAATTTGAAGTTGATGGTTTGGTTGAAAAAGCAGATATCATTGGCGCAATTTTTGGTCAGACAGAAGGTTTGCTTGGGCCAGAGATGAATCTCAATGAATTGCAAAAGGTATCCAAGGTTGGCAGGATAGAAGTAAATGTTGATGTAAAGCCTAATACGACAAAAGGCGATGCGCTTATACCGATGAGCACAGATATCTCGACTGCTGCGCTTATTGCGGCGGCCATCGAGAGTATCGATAAAGTCGGACCGTTTCAGGCCAAATTTTCCTTGGTGGGCATCGATGACATTAGAGCTATCAAGAAGAAGGTCATAGTCGACAGGGCCAAGAAAATAGTCCAAGAATGGGCTACAAAGACTATAAGCGAAGGCGAAGAGATGTTAAAAGATGTATACGACGCTAGCAAGCCAGGCAAACTTACTGCGTTTGGCAAAGCTCAGCTTGCCTGCGGCACAGGAGTCTTTGATTCAGACTGGATAATTTTGGTCGAAGGAAGAGCAGATGTCATTAACCTTTTGCGTGCTGGCTTTGATAACGCCATTGCAATAGAAGGAGCAAAAATAGACGAGACAGTGACAAAGCTTACAGAGGGCAAAAAGGTTGTTGCATTTCTCGATGGCGACAGAGCAGCGGACCTGATATTGAAGGAACTCCAAGGAGTTGTGAAAATTGACAAAGTGCTCAGAGCACCTGCAGGCAGAGAAGTGGAAGAATGTACGCCTCTTGAAATTACTGAAATTTTGAGAGAAGGCCTTGACCTTTCATCTGAAGGAGCTCCACATATGCAGCCTCGTCCAAAGCCTGTGCAAAGAAGAGAAAAAGAGAGGGAAAGAGACTATGAAGACAGAACTCTCGAGCAAGAACATGAAAGGCAGCTGGTAGCACCGAGCCAGAACACCGAAACCACCATTCCTCAATCTTCGGCTTCTTCAGAAGCACCAGAAATACTTACGGCAGTCAAGGATGTATATCCTCAAATAAACGAGACTCTTGAGGCGGTAATACTTGATGGCTCTATGAATCAGCTTCTCAAGGTTCCCGTGTCAGAAGTCATCAAAAGGCTTGACAGCACAGAGGGGGCAAAGCTTTTAGTACTCGATGGAATTGTGACACAGAGACTCGTAGATGCAGCAGACAAAGCTGGCATACAGTATGTCATTGGCCACAGAATGACAGATTTGAAAAAGCCGGCAGATGTTCGTGTCAGGACTTTTGGTGACCTAGGTATTAGCAACTAGCTATCTGTCCATCTACTTTATCTGAGCTGTAGGACCAAATGGCAGAGATCAAACTCCAACACATTCTAACCATGATAGAGCTTCTTATGGCCGGTGCCCACAGAAACTTTGTCGAGATCACAACTACAAGTCTTGCCAAGAGCATAGGCCGCTCGCAGCAGGCAGCGTCCAAACATTTGCTAGAACTGGAATCTTCTGGCCACATAGAAAGAACACTAAAGGGGCAAAAGCTTGCAGTAAAAATCACCGAGAAGGGCTACACGGAGATACAGGGTCTCTATCTATCACTAAAGGCTGCAATTGAATCATCTGAGGCAATTCATTTCGAAGGAAACGTAGTGCAGGGAATGGGCGAAGGAGCGTACTATCTTTCGCTTGAAGGATACCGCAGGCAGTTTCTAGAAAAGCTTGGATACGAGCCTTATCCGGGGACACTTAACGTAAAGTTATCCGACAAAGTTTTCATTAATGCCAGGAGAGAGCTTGTTAAATATCCTGCAATCCTCATCAAGGGGTTCAACGACGGCAAGCGTACGTTTGGATGGGTCAAATGCTACCCTGCAACAATTAACGATTCAAAGGTTGCCGGAGCTGCAGTCCTTGCGCTTGAAAGGACACATTATGATGACAGCATACTTGAGGTCATCGCTCCAGTCTCCATCAAAGAGTCAGCAGGCATCAAGAACGGAGACAGGGTAAAGATAAAGGTGCAAATAGCAAACTACGCATAAACTCCCTGGCCAAGGTTGATTTATTTTATCGGATCCATTTCCTTTGCGCTGCCTGCAAAGATATGATATGACATGACGGATCTGCATTTTATATTCCATAGATAGAATCTCCAAGCTCCTCTTTTATCTTTGAGCTCTTTGAGCCGGGGATCGGCGTAGATAACCTTATGACCTGTACGTTTAGATTTCTCTTGGCACAATTCTCTGCTATTTCCCGCTCACTGTGTGATTGGTCGTATCCCAAGGCTATCACATTTGGCTTTACGTATTCAACTGTATCATACAGAGTGCCCTCTCTGCCCACAAGCGCAAGGTCCACGAAACTTAAAGACGAAACCAGTTCTTTTCTGAGGGCCTCTTCATGATAGATCTTTCTGTCTTTCTTTATCTTTTGAGCAGTATACGTCCTTGCAACGATCACAACAAGAAGGTCCCCCACGGCCTTGGCTGCCTTTAATGTATGAATGTGACCAGGATGAATTAGATCAAATACACCTCCAACAAGAACTACCTTGATAGCATCTCTGCCAATAAAGGTCAGCTTTGAAGGATCGTTTTTCTCGATCAAACCCATTTTGATTAATCGATCAACAATTGAATCAAAGTATTCTCTGCTGATAGGTAACCGTGACCAAATTCTGTCATAGGCCTGAACAGTTGGATCCAGTGTGCTTACATGTAGCGATACAAGAACTGCTTTGTCCATTGGATCCATATCAATCAGCATCTCCTTTCCACATACAGAAACCATACATTCGTTAATTCTGTCTGCTATAAAGTTCGTTATTGCTATAAAGCTATAGTCTCTTTCATTAGAGGTGACCTTCCAACCGCCCCATATACTAACCTAAACTCAACCAGGATTCGGCTGGATTCATTAACAACTTGAACTGTCGAGCCGGCGCACTTGATATCGGAAAATCCATTCAATTTGGTTGATGGTATCCTCCATTACCCATGAGATGCTAGCAGATACCATAGACAAATGCAGCAAAACGCATTACTTGCATGCAGAGCGAGCTGGCAATAGCGAAACGCTGGACTCCCCGAACAGAAATGCGATCTTGGCAGCAAGCTCGTCTTTTGTGAATGGCTTTCTCAATATCGAATTCGATGTGACTAAATTCTCAAGCTCCAAATATTCTCTGCCTGTCTCATGTTTTAGTATAATTGATATGTCATATGCGGTTACCAAAAGAGTCTTCATCTTCGGATCGACCCTCCTCAAGATCCTGCATAGCTCAAGACCATTCATTTTTGGCATCAGATAATCAACTATTGCCATGTCATACATGTCGGCTCTAAAAGACGATAGCAAGTATTCAGGGTCATTAAAAGTGATAACTTCATATTTTTTTGCCAAAGAATCTTCAAGGGCTATGGTTGTATCAGGCATATTATCAATAATGACTATTCTTCTTCTAGAAGAAGTATTGTACATGGGCAAACCTCTGGCAGTAGATAATACCGTAGGCCCAGAAGCCATTGAACTTGGATATCCTGAGAGAGGAAAAGGTTTTGTACGTATCATAAATGACATACAACTCAACTTTTCCATTTGCAGATAGATATCAGTCGACGGGCCACAATTGGAATTTCAAAAGCGAATCTGGCTTGGAGTCGTATGAACCCAAGTATTGTTGACTTGCGAACCCGAATTAAGTTAAAAAGGTTATTTTGGGCATGACACTATTTTGAGTAGTGGCAGGTCCCTTGTCCTCAACACAATCTGTCAATGACATCAAGCGCCAGCTTGAGGCTGAATGGATCAGGTTCCTTGGTATAAATTCTGCAAAGCTACATTCTACTAGCTTGGAAGGTTCAAGTCCGCCGTCGGTATTTGTCGGCAGGTATGGCTACCCCAAAGTAAAGGTAGGTCCTCTCCTTCCTCCAGTTCATGGCGACACATCAGTATTTGACAAACCAGAGATGTGGCTTGGTAAGGGTCTTGAAGAAATTTTGCGCTACAGGCTGGCTCTTGTTAGAGGGACAATAACAATGAAAGTTGACGAAAAGTCAAGGCAGCTTGAGAGTCTACAAGATATGACCATGTCGACAAGGCCTGCAGAAGGTCAGGCGATTTTTGAAAAAAGCCCCGCAGCAGAAATACAGGCATTAAGAAAAGCTGAGCTTGATTCAGAGGTCACTCCATTTGGCCTGTCTGCTCCGCTAAAATCATTTACCTTCAATACATTAGCAGCTTCAGATAGAAGGATAGAAAACGCGTACTATGATACTGACTTGACTGCGGCAAAGGCTATGGTAGCGCTTTATCAGCAAGGTGTCGAAGTGAGCAGAATCAGCAAACTTTTAAGCATCGGTATGCTAGGCATCAAAAAAGACAGGAAAATTGTTCCAACAAGATGGAGCATATCCGCAACTGATAGTACCATCTCTGCATGGCTCGTACGAGAAATTAATAACAACCAGTCAATAGATTCATTTGAAGTTTCACAGTTTTCACATCTTGGAAATTACTACTCTTTGGTGCTTATTCCAGACGACATATGGAGCTTTGAAATGCTAGAGATATGGATTGACAAAAATGGCAGGACAGCGATTGCATCAGAGTATGAAGGTCCGGAGGGCTTGAACCATCCGCCATCAATAGCTGGCGCGTATTTTGCAGCAAGACTTGCAGTGGTTGAACACCTTGTTAGCCGTGGCCGTAAAGCTTCGGTGCTGGTCATAAGAGAAATTCGGCCAGAATATGCCCTTCCGGTGGGTGTGTGGCAAATAAGAGAAGGTGCAAGAGAAGCGCTCCGGAGGCAAAAAAGGTTGTTTGAGGATCTTGGCAATGCCTTGTCCTTTGCATGCCTGAACATGTCAGTTTCGAAAGCAGAGATAATTAGCAAGATCAAGGCTTTTAGTGTCAAGGCAAAACAGGCAAAAATAACCGATTTTGTTAATTATTCTGCAGAT
Source organism: Nitrososphaeraceae archaeon (assembly GCA_021325295.1). Lineage (GTDB taxonomy): Archaea > Thermoproteota > Nitrososphaeria > Nitrososphaerales > Nitrososphaeraceae > JAJPHM01. Next base: position 139,792 of record JAJPHM010000031.1, on the reverse strand, counting down.
TAAACGAAAAGAAAACTATTTTTTCAAGATAAGAAATTATACGCCCCGCCCAAGTCTACTGGTTTTTCTCCTTCTGATTAACAATACGTCTTTTGGTTGATTTTGGCTATGAATTATGTAGATAGAACTTTGTGTACTACAATTCATATATCTGTAACACAACTGATAGCACTAATAATGAGTGACGGTATTTCAGCAGTAAAGTACCAGGTTACGGTCAAACAGGTTGACAAGTATATCAAGCCAACCGAGCAAGCCAAGGCAGATCTGCAGAGTATTGGAATGATGGATGAAAAGGGAAAATTAAAACTCAAGGGTGTTAGCCCAAAGATGCTCAAGAGAATGAAACTTGAAGCAGTCGACTGTCCTGTGCTTCAGAAGGAAATTGGATTCGTACAATGCTATGTATGCAAAAACTTTCAAAGCAGAATATCCGGTCAGGTTTATTGCATAGGCAACCCGCTATAGCGATCCTGTATGTATTGCCCGTCAATTCAATTCAGTTTAATTATCGAGACAAAACTTCATAAATCGTAGTTATCATGCCTTTGATTAATTAATGAGCAGTGACAAGGAGGCAGGCATAACTGCCAAGAAGAGCAGCGATTTTAGTGAATGGTACACTCAGGTCGTCCTAAAGGCTGGCTTGGCAGATTACGCGCCGGCCAAGGGTTTCATTGTCCTGCGCCCATACGGCTATTCTATCTGGGAGAGCATTAGGGATACGCTTGATAGCAAGTTCAAGGCTACGGGGCATCAAAACGCCTTTCTACCAGTACTGATTCCAGAGAGCCTCTTGGCAAAGGAAGAGGAGCACTTTGCCGGCTTCACTCCAGAGGTTTTCTGGGTTACAAAGGCCGGTGAGAGAGATCTGTCTGAAAAGCTTGCATTAAGGCCAACTTCCGAGACACTTGCTTATTCGATCTTTTCCAAATGGATCACAAGTTACCGGGATCTGCCACTCAAAATCAACTTCTGGAACACAGCACTGCGTGCTGAGATAAAAGCAACGAAGCCGTTTATCAGGACATCTGAATTTCTGTGGCAAGAAGGTCATACAGTTCATGCCACAGAAGATGAAGCCGAACGTGAAGTAATGTTGATTTTGGAAATATACCAGAGACTGATCGAAGACTACCTTGGCATTCCGACTATAACAGGGTTTAAAAGCGACAAGGAAAAATTTGTGGGTGCAAAATACACTACTACCCTAGAGGCCATCATGGCAGATGGAAAAGCGCTGCAAATGGGCACTTCGCACCACTTGGGACAGAATTTCTCCAAGCCTTTTGAAATAAAATACCTTGGCAAGGACACTCAGGAGCACTTTGCATGGCAGACATCATGGGGAGTATCATGGCGTCTGATAGGCGCAGTAATCATGGTTCACGGGGACGATAAGGGACTTGTTCTCCCTCCGATGATAGCCCCGGTCCAGGTGGTTATTGTACCAATATTTAGGGAAAAGGATGCCCCAGTTGTAAAGCAAAGGGCCGCATCTATAGGCTCTGAGCTAAGAAGCAATGGAATCAGGGTCCATATAGACGACCGCGACGAGTATACCTCAGGGTGGAAATTCAATGAATGGGAGATGAAGGGTGTTCCTCTTAGAATAAATATAGGATCAAGAGACATAGAGAAAAATCAAATCGAATTTGTAAGGCGCGACACAAAAGAAAAATCTCTCGAGACTGCAAGCAAGCTAGTCGAGACGACCAGGGCCTTACTGGATAAGATTCAGATTTCGCTTTTGAAAAATGCTAGGCAATTTCTGCAAGAAAGTATTACCACTGTGACAGACTATGAAAGTTTTAAATCAGTAGTTGAAAGAAAGGGTGGCTTTATCCGTGCGGCATGGTGTGGAAGACAAGAGTGTGAAGAAGAGATAAAAGAACAAACAGGTGCTGACATCAGGGTAATTCCCTTTGCAAATAACGATCATGAGCACAGAAAGGAAGAAGCTCTTCTGCCTTGTATATACTGTGGCAGTAAGTCAAAAACGTATGCATATTTTGCCAGAGCATATTAAGCCAGGCTAAAACAAGGCGGAGATATCCTGTTGGCTTGATTTGTCCTGATCTACAGTTCTTCTATTTGTTTAATTACTCAAAGAAGATATGGCAACAATAATGATGATAGTAGCAGAACTAGATCGGCCTATCTGACTCTATTCCGCGTTTCAATTCTACTTCAACATAATCTTCGCTAGAGCCTGCAATGCAGTTTGTCCCTATGATCTGTATTGGCTGGAATTCAATTGCTCCTGCCGGTATTTCTCTTTTCTGCTGCATCATGGCAATTCTTTTTTGTACCTTATCCCTATGCTCTAGGCATACAACCGAAATCATGTAACTGTTCTCGCCTGTTGTAACCGATACTATGAACGATGGAGGATATGGACATTCTACTCCGTCTACTTTGACAGAGCAGTGTTCCGGCAATATCATGATAGAACAGTGGAATATTATCCGGAATGGAATATAAAATTTATACTACATCAAGTCAGTAGAGAGGCATGTATCTGCTGCAAGTTAATTGCAAGCCAGATCAATTGACCAGATTTATAAAACGGTATTTCATACCTTGCCTATAGTATGGGCAGTAGGAGAAGGAAGACAATTGCAAGGCCAGCTAGAAAGACAAGAAGCGTTGAAGGACGCTGTCCAAAATGTACAACAATTATCCGATTCAATGTATCTGGTCCTGTCGGTGACGAAATTTATGAATGCACAGGCTGCATGTCAAAATATCACATAGACGAGCTATAATTCTGGTAACTGCAATAATGCTATTTACCAGCAGGCTGGAACGTCTATAATGTGATAGCTGAAAAATCCAGTAGCCTAACCTATCTCAAAGTCAGATACGCCGCATCAGGTAATCCTTCTCTAGAATCTGCTCCCCTAATATTTTTAAGTGTAAAATTTCTGCAATTTTACATGAAACTTCGTACGGCGTCGGCGGCCATACAAGCAGATAGAGATTCAAGTAGGGCGGTTGAACGGGTCTATACAATAATCAAGCAGCGTAGTGGCAGGGTCACGTCCAAAGAAATAGAAGCCAAGATAGGCAGTGCCCAATTGACCCGCAAAGCAATAACCCGGCTAACTTTGCAGGGCAAGATAAAGAGAATCAAAGGGTTTGGTTTTGATAGAGTAGAATATTTCTACTTGGATCTTTTGCAAGATGCCAATCCGGGCCAGTAGAGCGTCAATCTTGTCCATAAAGCATACCACGAATGGTTGATAGCTAAAAAAATGGCTGCAATAGCTTTTCGTCTGCCTGTGTAAGATTGGAGTAAAACAGACAATATTTTGTTAAAAATTCATGTCCCGAGCCTGCCATCTATCTACCGGTTTGGCTCTGGACAGTAACTGCAGGCGCATTTCTGTACCTAACCACCTGAGAAACGCCTTCCTTTGGATAAACGCCGTAGACTATTGCAGCCTTTGCTACAGTTGAGTCTTTTAAAGTAACCATGATTATCTGGTTGTCCTTTGAACGCTCAAGCAGAATCTTGGAGAGTCTTTCTGTATTTTGTGCATCAAGATGTGCATCGACCTCATCCATCAGGTAGAACGGAGAGGGTTTGAGTGACTGTAACGCAAGCAAGAAGACTGTTGCAGCAATAGTCTTTTCTCCACCAGATAGCGCGGTGGATTCTCTACCAGGCTTTCCTGGAAACTGGACAACCAGCATTACGCCGCTGGAAAAAATGTCTTCAGGATCTTCAATTTCTAACCAGGCAGATCCGCCGGTCGTTATTTCGGAAAAAGTCCTCCTAATGTCGCCGTCTACCTTGTTGAAGGCATCCATAAACACCTTTGTCTTTTCCTGTACTATTCCCTCAATGAACGATACAATTGATTTGCGCTCCTGCTCAAGCTGATTCCTCCTTGCCGACATTCCCCGATAACCATCAATTACCTGGACATATGACTCATCTGCCCTCAAGTTGATTTTTGACTTGACCAGCTCGTACTCTGAAGAAAGCTCTTTCATCAACTCGTCAACATTTTGTTCTTCAAAATTCCTGTCCTTGTATCCAAGTGCTGCAAGCTCGTTGCCAAGTGAAAGGCGCTGGACTTGCAGCCCGGCGAGGTCTTTCCGGAGCAGGGCAGATTCCCTCTCGATCACATTTACTTCTCGACTGAGCCTTCTTTCATCATCTGTCAACAGCTTTATCTTGCGTTCATACTCTTGAAGAACTGCATAAGATGTTCCGGATGAATCTATTATCTCCTGCTCTTGGTTTCGAAGCTTTACAAGATCCGATTCCAATTTTTCTACATCCAGGCGCAAATTCTGCACATGGGTAGATTTCTGCGACAGCTCAACTTCAAGTCTCTGTTTTTCCTCTGTTATTTCCCTTGTCCTCTGAAGATTTGATTTTATCTGCGCTTCCACGCTTGCAATTGATACTGCGATCTCGCTTTGCTCCATGCCTGTTGCCGCTATCGACTTCAAGCACCCGGCCCTTTTGGCCTCAAGCTCCGATAGTTCGCTCTCAAGGGCACTGCTTGCCGCTATTCGCTCAAGCCTGTTGGCAATGTTTTCAATCGAAGGACCAAGTAAAGATATCCTGCGGTGATTTTTCTCAAGCTCAATTCCAAGGGTATTGCGTTGTGATTCGACTCCTTGAAAGCTCGTCAGGGCTTCCTGTAGCACCCTTTCTTTCTGTACCAGATTATCCGATTCCGTGTCTATTTTTGTGGTTAAATCGCCTATAAGCAGCTCAAGCCTCATCTTGTCTTCGCTAACAGAATCTAATCTGGAGGTCATTTCACTTAACTCGATATTTTTTCGCTCGATTAATTTTTTCATGGCAGTGATGGACTGGCGCAGCTTTTCAACCGACGAGCCAAGCAGGACAACTCTGGTAAGGTCAGTTATCTTCGAGCCAAAATCAATTGAAAGAAGATTGCCCGACGGCTCAAACAACTCACCATCGACTGTGACAGCCCTCCAGCCCTGCCTTGCAAGGGAATAGGCTGAAGCAGGACTTCTGACCAGAAATGTGTCGCCAAACAAAAAATCAGCAAGTTTATCATATTCGGAGTATATGAAGTCGGCAAGGTTACCGACTATTGAAACATCGTCTTTCGGGGCATTCGCCCTTTTTGAGCGACTTACGGCGCTCAGCGGTATAACCTTGAGTCTGGGAAGTTTCTGTTCCTTTGCAATGGCAGCCAGCGAGATCATAGATTTGACATCTTCTACCACAAAGGCCTTCATCCATTCAGAGCCTGCTGCAAGAATGGGTCTTTCGTAATTTCTGTCCCATCTGATAAGATTGTGTACAAGGCCTATTATGCCAAGGCCGTCTGGGTTTTTCATTAGCTCTGCAATTGCAATGTCTTCGGTCATGGAGCTTTTTGCAAGCCCCGATTTTGCTTCAAATTGTGCAGCCATGCCTTCTGCCTTTGAGAGCAATACCCCAGAATCTCCAAGCTCTTTTTGAAGCTCGTCTTTATTTTTTGCGAGGCATTCAGCCAAGCTCTTTGCCGATTCATATTGAATCCTGCTATTCTCCAACGACTTTTCAAGTTCTGACAGCAGAACCTTGCGTTTCTGGATTTCTGATTGCAGCTGTGAAATGCTGTCGCGGTTGATTGCGGCTTTAAAGTCATTTGTGTTTATCTTTTCACTTGCTTTTACAGCCAGAATCTCAACTTCACTTTTGATTGACAAAAGGCGCTTGTGTCTCTCTTCCAGCTTTCGTTTTTTGCGCTGCCACTTTTGCAACTCAAGTGATACAGATGAAATTTTTTTGTTTATTTCGTCAAGCTCTTGTTTTATGGCGCCAACGTCCGAGGACAGCTTATCGAGAGACGATTTTCTCTCCAGTATTTGCGTCTGAAGTGGTTGGACTCTCTGCCCAAGCTCATCAATTTCAGAATCGATTGCAGGAATCCTTCGTTGAATCTGTACGATGCGCTCCTCTGACTGCGCCAGTATAGCCTTGGTTCGTGTCAGGTCATGAAAGACTGTCGATATTCTAGAAGCGACAGAGGCCTTGGCCCGATTTGCTGCATCGGCTTGCTCCATAAAGCGTGTCTTTTCAGAGTCAAGTGTTGTTATCTTGATGTTTGCTTCTTCAACTTGCTTTGACAGATGCAAGAGTCGCTGTGCATTTGAATCCAGCACTTGAGTGGATGTTTCAATTCTTCTGTCTATAGATTTTAAAGTTCCCGATATCTTGATGGCCTTTAGTCGCTTTATCTCTGACACTAGCTGCTCATATCTTATCTGATCATTTCTTTCAGATTCCAGCTCGTCTATTCGCTTTCTTATCTCACCCATCTTTGCCATCGCTACCTCAAGTCTTCTGTCAGATTCGTCTAGCTGCTTCAGGGCTTCAGATTTCTTTTCGTCAAAGAAGGAAAGGCCGACAATATCTTCGATTACCTTTCTGCGCTCCTCAGAATTTAGCTCAGAGATGCGAGTTATCATACCCTGCTGTACTATATTGAGTTTGTTCGGAGCAGCCAATACTATTTCCAAAAGCTCCAGAATCGAGGTTTTAGATACGCTTTTGCCGTTCAGGTAGTACTTGCTCTCCCCTGTTTGTCCTTCCATCTCCCTAGTCAATGTGACGGAATCTGAATCTACAGGTATCCCTCTGTCTTGGTTGTCAAATACAAGGCTGACCCGTATTAGCCTGTGAGAGCTGTTCTGACTATCATGAAAAAGGGACTGGAACTTGTCGACTCGTAGCGCTTTTGGACTATTTTCGCCGATAGCAAACATTATTGCGTCTAAAATATTGCTTTTGCCAGAGCCGTTTGGCCCCGTCACAGCGACAAGACCCTTTTCAAAGTTCACAATTGTATTTTTAAAGCCGAAGGACTTGAAACCATACACCTCTAGCTTTTTTATGTGAACCATATCCTAGTCCAATCTTGCCCCCAGCCATTCTCAGGCATGAGGCAATAAGTACTGTGGGGTACTACAATCCCACCTGTTTTGTAAAATTTTATTTATCTTGTATGGCCGAGCGGAATTCTTTGAATATTTCATAAGATGTATTGTCGATTGCAGGTATAGTTCCATGCATGCGTCAATAGTACAGGATATGACAAAAATGCTTGCGAATAATGGGTTGATCCATATCTACTGACAATTGTTCAATGGGCATGAAAATTCTTCGATTTTACCATCAGTGGCTGCAGCTTTTTCGGTTTACCTTTCGCGCTTACCTTCGATAAAATCTATAAAGTTGGACTTGGCCTGAGTGTAAGGCATCTGGACTGGCGGATGCTTGAAGCAGTACGCCGAAATACTCTCAAGCGGACCGGAGATACCTCTATCTATAGCAACTTTGGCTCCCCTCAATGCATCAATCATTATCCCAGCGCTATTGTACGCATCAACTACTTTGAGCTTCAAATCAAGCTCTAGCGGTATGCCGCCAAAATACTGCCCTTTTATCGAGATATAGCACACCTTATCGTTTTCTAGAAATGATACAAAGTCAGATGGCCCTATCCTCATCGGTATCTCATAGTTGGCCATAGCTGCAACGGCACTTGTCTTGCTGATACGCTTATCCTCAAGCCTTTCCTCATCAAGCATGTTGTAAAAATCCATGTCGCCTCCGATATTGAGCTGGTATGTCTGATCCACCTTGACTCCCCGATCGACGAACAATTTGACAAGTGTCTTATGCACGACAGTAGCCCCAAGCTGGCTCATTACGTCGTCTCCAGCGCAGGCCAAGTTCTTTCTCTCAAATGCCTGCTGCCACTTTGGCGTGGATGCGATAAAAACAGGTATTGCATTGATAAAGCATATCCCAGCATCCAGGCAGCATTCTGCATAGAACTGAGTGGCCTGTCTGCTACCAACTGGCAAGTAGTTAAGTAGAATCTCTGCTCCGCTGTCTTTTAACTCCTGCTTCACATCTGCTACCTGCCTGTCGGTGACCTTGACTTTTTGTGATAGATGGCGACCTATACCGTCAAAAGCAGGGCCTCTCTTTACCTTGATTCCTGTTCTATCCATGCTGTCGATTATTTTTACAGTGTTGTTAGGCTTGGCAAATATGGCCTCAGAAAGGTCCTTCCCAACTTTGGAATCAGCCACATCAAATGCGGCTACAAATTCAATATCCCCCGGTTCTATTCCGCCCAAGTTGTATGCGGTCAATCCTATCGGATCAATGCCATTGTTACTGGCATCTGCATGATTATGTTTACCATTATAGTACCGGGTTCCTTGGATAAGGGCAGAGGCACAGTTTCCCACACCTGCCACCGCGACCTTGACCTTTCTTCGCATTATAATCTGCATTTAAAGGCTGCTTAATATATCTATTAGTTGCTACATCTTAAAATTGATGACCAACACGAGTTGCAGCGAGATAAGAACGCAAATATCTCAGAAGCAAGAGCTCATGCGTGGTTTGCCTACCAGTCAACTCGGATGTTTCTTCTCTTTGGAATATCATCGTGGCAGATCAGGCCCTTGGTTTCTACAGTAAAGCTAATTTCCTTACCGAGCGCGGCAAGCACAGGATTTGAGCCGTCAATGCCGACAAAATGTGGATCTGAAATCACTAGGTCTTCGATGGACTTGAGGCATTTCAGGTAGGAGGCAAGCGCCCTGCACAATGTTGCATTCGATCGTTGATCGGGTTCTTTGCCATCCCTTAGCAATCTGGATACTTTTTCTCCCTCGGCTTTTTCCTGTTCAGAAATTTCCGTAGTCATGTACTGTTTTATGGCCCTCGCGCAAAGGCGGCGCGTTTCCTTTTCGTCGTACATTACTGGGACCTTGACCGTAGGAATTATTTAACTCAATATATACAGTACCGAATCATAATTGCAGCGCGTTCACTTTTACTGGCGCATGCTTGCAGGGTTTTTGGTGCTAGAAACTGTGTAACGCATCACTCCTACTGTGTGCTCTGTTTGAACGCAAGATATTGGCGCTTGACTATCTGGAGTTCATTCTCTTTGAGTAGATACTTTAGGTCATAATCATGTCTTGCACATAAATACAGAATAAGTTTGAATGTATTTATATCGTCAGAAAATTCACTCTTCGCCGGCTCTCCGGCATTCTTGCCAAGCAGTACGGCTCCCTTAGGCTCGTGATCCCAAGCGATATCAAGTTTCTGCTCTACCTGCTGCGAATCAAGAACAATATCGTCGGTTTCTCGGATTACTATATACACCATAGCAGGCTCAAAGCAACCCGCAACTTGGCACATCGGGATGGATATGCCTCGCCTCAAGTTGAATTCAGAGCCGTCGAATTTCAAGCCTATCAGTAAATAATTCGGAAATCTGTATTTACAGGTTATTTCTTTCCGTAAGGAATTTTTTCCTGCGAATTTGATATGTATACATCTTTTGAAGTGAGATTATATTTTTATAAATTAGCAGCATCAGAGGTGCTACTAACAGTAAGTATCTTCTTCCTGTAGTGGCTCCTGAACCCAAGTCTCGAATAGAAGCGTGCTAGCCGATGACTTGAGAGAGTTTGCAGGAAAAGATCCGTCCCCTGCGCCTCTGCAATCCGCATAGAATGCCGGACCAGCCTGCTTGCCACTCCTCTTGCCCTAAATTGTGGTAACGTTCCAAGGCAATAGAGACCCATAAGCTTTTCAGTGTTAAATAGCGCTGCGCAACCAGCAGGCGCTTTGTCTAGATAGCATATGACAAGATGAAGTTTTTCAAAATTTCTTGCAATCCTTATTTCTAGCTCGTGCCTCCAATCCGGCACCATAAATGACGAGCAGAATATTTCAATCCATTCACAGAGTTTGTCCGAATTTATAATCTCAACATTGATTATGCCGTCACCTGCTTGATTTGCAGCATCCGTGCTTTCATTTTTTTTCGAGTGGTTCCTCAGCACGGACATGGTGTCAAGTACTGCAAATTCCTGTCTTGGCAGGAGCCCATCCAAATCCCGCTCAAAGACATGCAAATATGGTACTACGCCAATTTCCTTGCATTTCTTTGCTATCTTGTTTGCGAGGTTCTTCGCACCAAAAGCCTCCTGTTTCAACCTAATTCTGTTGAAGAAGTAATCTTCTGCAAATACCTTGTTAAGGTACATCTCGGCATAGTTGCCAAGGGTCATTTGTTCTGTCCAAAGCGAACAGAAACCATATTCGTTCCGTTCCATTCGTTCAATATCTGAGGCCGAAAATTTTCACCATTCTTGCAAGATCTGGTTTCATACCTCTTCTGGCAGAGCTTATCATTATCTTCAGGGCACCGGAAGTATCAAAATCATTTTCAAGGCAGGCAACGAATCCGGCAAAGCTGTGTCGGCCTTGGCTATTGTCGTCCTTGGGAGTCTTGTTCCTTTTTCCATCCGACAGGACAGATGCGAAATCATTGTCGATCTTGCTAAATCTGGCTAGATCCTTTTCTGAAAAATCTAGTTGCTTTCTGTAGTGAAAAGAAAGTAGGTAGAGTTTTATGACATTACTTCCATATTTTTGCAAAAGGTCTCTTACCCTTACCGTATTTTGAAGCGACTTTGACATTTTCATGCCGTTGACATAGACAAGCCCTATATGAAGCCAGTATTTTACGGGATTACTTTCCAAGGTCAGCGAACAGAGCTGCGCCAAGTGCGATTCATGATGAGGATATACAAGTTCAACAGCTCCACCCTGAAGGTCATACTTGCCATCAAAGATGGCCATAGCAACAGACGAATCTTGCAAATGCCACCAAGGTATTCCTTCTCCAAGCACATTGTCAGGAAAAGTCATTCCATCGAAATTCTCTGCAGCATTCCAGATCAAGATATCAGGTGTTCTCCTCTTGCCTGGTGCTATGTCGAGCCTACAATTCTCAAAGTCGTGTCTTTTCATTTTGGCAAGTGAACCGTGAAAAGGAATTTGAGATGTGTCAAGGTAGATGTTGCCACCTGCAGAGTATGCCTTCTGTCGAGCTAGGAGATTTCTGACTGCTGACTGTGCAAAGATCATATGATCTGATACTCTTGCCAGACAGAATGCGTCTGAAATTCCAAGCAGGGACATGTCACAGATCAACGCATCTATAAAGCGATCGGCAAGTTCATTCAGTTGAATTCCTTCTTCCGCTGCTTTTCTGTAAATTTTGATGTCGATATCAGTTATGTTAAGGATTACGAATGGCAGGATTCCTTTTGAAGCCAAGTATCTAGCAAATAGATCATAAAAGACCAACAACCTTGCATGACCTATGTGTGTAAAGTCGTATACTGTAGGACCGCAAACGAGGATTCTGACTACATCGTTGAGATCTAACTTTTGCTTGCTGCTGGAAAGACTGTCATAAATTCTCAATATACACAGATCCTCGATGTAGCACTATAAAGTTTATTTTGAGTAGCCACGGCCATACCAGCTTCTACTATCCATCACAATGAATATCATAAATAGTTCTCTGTCTTTTCCCATTGGCACATTAAACAATCTGTGCCAGTCAAAATACCAGTGTACACACGACCTCTTCTGTCACAATACTCGAGACTCTAACAAGAATAGTCCTTATATGTTGTCTGCTGGCTCTGAATCTATCTATCCATCGATCTATCCATCTGCCCAACCAGAAGACGTCAACCTATTTTTCAGATAGCTATGTGGCTTCCGATTACAACGCACAATAGATATCTGGCTGCCAGCCTTGAACTGGAACGATCTACATAATCGGTTCAAACAATATCGACTGCATCTGGTCATTCTGTCCTACTCTACATGGTAATGAAAGCCAGAAAAGGCATATGAGTGATTTACGGAATAGGACGTTAATGAAGGTATAACAGTGAAAACATTTTCAAACCAAGTCTGATTCTCGTTAAATAGGCACTAGATTGTGCCTGCCAGCTCTGGCTTATGCTGACCAATTACCTTTGATAATCCGCGCATATAGTTTTTGGCAAAAGTCGATATAGGTTGTGAAGAATACCAGATGCACCCCAGTACCTCACAATCATGGCATGATCGTGCTATGTCCCACTGTGGAGCATTCCATATCTCGTCAACGCTACAGTCAAGCAAATTGTACGTATTCTCTGGATTGTTGAACTTCCAACAAGGAACCATCACAGTCCCATTTCCATTTACAAATATGCTCTTCCATACGCCACATTCATCAAAGAGCCCTCTTCCATGCTGTATTATCTGTTCAAAGTATTCCGGCGGAATCATAATCTGCGGAGACGTGTGTTTCCTTGCATAGTCCAATATACTTTCGCAGACCTTTACCATTGTCTGCCTGTCGGGCAACAGGGAATAGTTCACGTCAGCTCGGTCTTCAACGAAAGTAAATGACACGGCGTTTGCGCCAAGCTCAAGCGCTCTGTCAAAATATGTCTGGTCAATGAATTCGCTGGTATTGAACTTGGTGATGACACTATTGAAGTAATGAGGAACTCTGTGCTCAGTCAGAAGCCGGAGGTTATCCATTACCCTTGTGAACATGGTGGCAGGTACGCCGCGCACCTTACAGTACGGTTGTTCATAGACAGAGTCTATGCTGCAGGTCACAAATTGGATGTATTTTTTCAGCTCATCCAGATCAAGTGTATGCAAAAGCGAGCAGTTTGTAATCAGTGTGATTGGCATCTTGAGGCCATAAAGATATTTTACAAGCTCCATAAAGTCAGGCCTGCTTGTGGGTTCGCCGCCTTCTATTATCGACCAGACACAGTACTTTGATACCTTTTCAAATACCTGTTTCCACTGATCAGTGCTGAGGTCACTTTTGCGCGCAAGCCGGAGTTGTCCCTCTTTGTCAGCATCACCAAAAGGGCACATCGGACAATAATAGTTGCAATAATGTGTAAGGCTAAAAACTGCTACAAGAGGCCGTTTTCTTCCCATAGCTCTATTGGCAGACCACTTGCCGAGAAGTTTGATGGTACGTATAGTATCAACTACCATAGAGGTCATAGAAAGACTAGGATATTTTAATTCATTCTTGAATAAGACGGGGCAGGACTTGAATGTCTCATAAAAGTTAACAAAATGGTACTCCGTGGATTCAGTAGGTTTGAACATTCCAGAGTTTGCCGCCCAAGTTATTCTTATCTCAGCCTCTGGAGTGCTTTCACCTGGACCATTGTTTTTTGCAAACCTCTTGTATGGAAGCAAAGGCGCGGCGATGTCAGGGGTCAAGCTCGCATATGGGCATACTACAGTCGAGCTTCCTATCGTGATTTTGTTAGCTGTAGGATTATTTTCTTATCCTGCATTTGCAGACAGATATGCTAGCGTAATAGGACTTGTGGGCGGAGCTGGAATCATTGGATTTGCGATTCTTCAAGGCGTATCCTTTGCGCAGAGTAAAGGCGGAGCAGAAATAACAGCATCTGGAAAACTTGGTAGCCTTTTAAGATACAGAAAGTCATCGCCAGTATTTGTTGGTGCAGCGCTTTCTGCACTGAACCCATTTTTTCTCACATGGTGGTTTACAGCAGGCTTGAAATTGATTCTAGACTCATTTGCATTCGGAGTTGTCACAGGGATTGCCCTGTTGTTTGTGTTCCACATATGGATGGACTATGCTTGGTTGGCGTCTACAGCGCACCTAGCGTCAAAGGGAAAGTCAGTGCTGAAGTCAAGATATTATATGCTGATTTACTATGGAGTTATTGTGGCACTTGCTTGCTATGGTGTATACTTCGTGATAAATAGCGCTGGTATGATTATACAATGAAATAGATTGCCTAGCGGGTAAGTGGCTGCAAAATAAAGGGTTTTACCTTGCCCGAGAGATCGGAACTTCTATTGTCGATACGTTTCTGGTCTTGCCGTCCTGCGATTGGATGGATTCCGATCCTAGCCTGACTGGCCCTATTTTATATCCCAGAGTATCCATGCGTTTTACAATAATCTGGGCTACATCTACAGCTCTTGTTATGCTCTTTCCCCTGGCTTTTATTATGACTGTAGGTTCGTTTGCCAGCTGTACAAGAGTGGCTGTGACATAGGTCATGATCGGTTTTTTGCCAATAAATATCTCGTTACTTGCTTTTGCCTGGCTGCGATTTGAGGTGTTGCTTGTCGACATTGTGCAAAGGTACTCTGCATGGTATAATATAACGTTTTTTACGAAAAGTTTAGACATATTTATTTTTCATAAAATTGATCAACATAACGAACATAGTTAAAAAAAAGCCACAGACTAGTTCGACATCTAGCAAGTCTTACCTCGCTATTGCCTGCTTTGCCTGTGGCAATACTTTATGGCCCTTGTTGCTTATGAAAGCCGGCTTGGAATTTTCGATTGATTTTCTCAATGTACTATTTCTGTAATTCGCAGCTATATTTTGACACAGTAAATTTCCCTCTATTGCTGCTCTCTACCTGATGATTCTGTATCTTGCGAGTATCTCCTGAGTATATTTTCGATTTCAGAAGGATTCTCCGCAATTTCCTTAACTGCGTCAGCATTCTCGACTTCATAGCAATTGAGAAGCTCGTCTTCGTCTTTATAAAATAGGAATACCTTATTCTCATATATGCAGTAATATAGCTTGTCTTTGATCATTTTCTCTGTTCGCAATTTAATGCCATCAGGTTCGGCTATTACGGGATAGTCCTTGTCAATGCTAGCCAATACCAAATGTTAGCGTTCGATTAATTTATTGTATTCTGCCATGCTGCCCATTTATCATGCGGCATAATTTGGCTCCAAGAAAAGTATAGAACTGAGGTTGGGTTGACAGCTGATGTCTTTGATTTCGCGCAGATCAGATAGGACAAGGGTTATCGTATGCATAGACTTTGATTACTTCTATGCCCAGTGTGAAGAAATCAGAAATCCCAGTCTCAGAGGCAGACCTATTGTGGTATGCGTCTTTTCAGGAAGAACTGGCGATAGCGGAGTCGTGAGTACATCAAACTATATTGCAAGAAATTATGGTGTAAAATCGGGTATTCCCATAAAGGTGGCAAGGTCCAAACTTGCAGATCGTGGTGATGCAATCTTTTTGCCAATGGATATCAAGTTTTACGCAGCCAAGTCTGAGGAGGCAATGTCGGTTATCAGAGGTTTTGGAGACAAGTATGAATATGTTGGGTTAGACGAATGCTTTATCGACGTAACAGATTCTACAAATGCAGACTTTGAACAGGCAAAGCAGTTAAGCATGACAATAAAGAGCAGTGTTTTTCAAAAGACAGGCCTGACTTGCTCGCTTGGTGTGGCACCAAACAAACTTGTAGCAAAGATCGCATCTGACTTCCAAAAGCCAGATGGATTGACGGTCGTTCCAAGACAAGAAGTTGAAAATTTTCTATCCCGTCTTAGAGTAGATAAGATTCCCGGAGTTGGTCCCAAGACAACAAAGAAGCTTTTTGCAATGGGTATGGAAACGTTTGGGCAACTTTCATGTTGTGACCCATTCAGGTTAGTTGAAGAGTTTGGTAGAACATCAGGCATCTGCCTTTACAATGCATCAAAGGGAATAGACAATGAGCTTGTAACAGAATCAGGTCAAACACAGCAGATAGGAAAGATAATCACTTTGAAAAAAGATGCATCACGCAGCACGGAAATGTACGATGACCTCCAAAGACTGTGTCGTCTTGTCGTTGATTTAGCAACTGAAAGGCAGGTAGCTTTCAAGACAATCGGAGTTCTTTTGATCCTGCATGACCTAGAAAATATTACAAGGTCAAAGACACTCAAGGTCCATTGCACAAACTATAATGAACTATATTCTGTTGCCAAGTCAATCCTTGATGAGGCAATGGATTGGAGCACAGATGACGCGGTAAGTGCCAAGCTTAGAGTAAGAAGGCTCGGAGTAAAGCTGACCGATCTTAAGAATAATTCTGGGCAGAACACCATTTCCGACTTTATTGGCTCAACATAAATTGGAAAAGTCGATTCATCGCATGCAATAGAGGAACAATCAAAAAAAGTATTTCTCGAACATTAGCGCTGAATTGAGACTGCTGCATCATCTCAACGGCTGACTTATGGGCCCTTAGTTGAGCTATCAGGTCCTGCAGAAGGGCTACTTATTGAAGCTGCATGTGCCCGAAGTTTGCGTATCCTCTTGCTTTCTAGGCGCATAACAATTGCAAGGTAGATGCCTAGCCATGGGAGGAACATTATCTCTCCTGCAACAGAATGAAAAGCCTGCCATTGGTTTACATCTGTAGTAACAAGTATAGCATAAAGTGAAAGAAGGGTTATTCGAATAACATTGACAGAAGCAGTGCCTATAACTCCAATTGCAAAGAATCCAAGCTTTCGCCTTAGCGGCATTTCCATCTTTAGGAGGAACGCAAGCATCACCAAGCTGTATATTATCATGCTGTGAACGCCGGCAGAAGGCCAGAATACCTGAAGTGCAAAAGGTCCGTGCAGTCCGTTCAGAACCAGAATATTCCCATTTGCAGTGGCAGGAGTGCTTGAGCCAAGATTCATGAACAGAGCCAAGAACTTTATTATCGCTTGGTCTATCTGGAGGTAAATTGGGACTATGAATTGGAGCGGTCCAAGAGAGTCATATGGAAAAAAGGCGTCAAGCGAGAGAATCACCGCGCTGCCTCCAAGGTAAATCGGTCCCGCAGGGGCGACCTTGTACCACTTTTTGCCAAATAGAACAGCTAGAGAGATGCCTACGAATAATGCCATGACAATAAAGTCCCACATCCACGTCCAGCTATCTACAAGAAGAACATGAAATTCTGAGTGCGAGTTTTTGATCAAGTCGCCCAGACCAAGCGGAAGCGCAATAAAGTATCCAATCGCAGCGCCTGCAAGAGCCATTACAATGTAAAAGCGCGAGTGCTTTATTGCATATCTTAGACCCAAAAGCTCTGCAGCAATGAAGGCCATTGCAAACAGAAATCCCCCTCTGCCTTGGTTCCACGATAAGTTAAAGCTGTCAGGATATGCTGCCAGGGAAAAGATTATTGGACTTGTAAGCAAAAGTGTCACAGCAATGCTTGAATTCAGGCCGAAAATCTTGGATTGTTGGTTGGATGCTGGCCTGTTGGAAGAGGAGGCGCCCTTGTCGTCACTGAATGACAATGTGCCGGTCTTGTGTTATCTATAGCCAGATAAAAACGTTCTATAGCTGATCTATGGTGTTCTGGCTGCAAAAGTACCAACCAACATGGGTCAGCCAGCTAGATTTATTTTTGTACCAGAGCTTCTGAGAACCATTTAGGGATCATATCACCGGCAGAATTGAGGAGGTACGAAATGCTGCTATCCAGAATATAGGTATGTGCAAAATCCTCTCGATTCCTGACGCTTCTGCCATAGCTTTGAGCAAGTCGAAGTACAGTATTCCATGTATACCACCTTGGATCTCTTTGCTTCATTGCCGCGATTTTCCTGTCTGCAAGATCAGGATATGGAACCTTGACTACAATTTGGAACCGTGAAAGATCATCTTTGAGATCCACGCCAAGATACATCGATGGAGATATTATTACGGTCGGGCCTCTACTTTTAGAATGCTTCTCAAGCAGTTTTGCCCTGTCAAGGTTAGAGCCTGTCTCAATCAATCTGATGGCGTTTTCTTTTGACAAACCCTTCCTTATCTGTTCAATCTGGGAATATGAAGTGGTGTGGATTATCCCCTTTTCATGGCGGTGGATTGTCATAATATTATCCACTGCCTGAGCAATTTTGGGCAGGTTTTCACTCATCGTCTTTGCATTTAGCCAAGCTATGTTCATTAGATAAATAGGCCTGTTCCTGACAGGAAAGTCAGAGTTTTGCACCTGTATAAAGCGGACATCTAAAGAGTTCAATCCAGCAATTTTGCATAGATACTCTTTACTCAAGATGGTAGCGCTCATGAAAAGTGAAATCGAGCACTTGTTCAGAATAGAATCAAAATAATGCGAAACCTCCAGAGGCGTCAGTGTTGCTCTGACTATGTGATTTGAGCTAGGATCTCGCTCTACATTGGTTATGATCCAGTTATCCTTGTTGGATCGTATATCATCTAGGACAGAAACTAGATTTTTTTCCCTGATCATTGCGTCAATCAGGTTTCTTTCTGTGTAGGGCTCAAATGACCTTCCGCGCTCAAGAAATCCCTCTGCCTGCTCAATGAATGCGGCAAGTTTTTCATGTAAGAGCAGTCCAAAGTCAATCCAAGTTTGAATATCATATTCTTTTCTATCTGGAAGTGACAATCTTGGCAGAAAGCGTAGCGAGTTTTTATAAAACACAAAACTTCTGAAATCAGATACTTCTGACTCTAGCGTATGTGCTTCGTCAAGTACCAAGAGTTTTCTTTTCTGTATTCCACCAGAATAGAACAGATCTGAAAGAAAATATCTGTAATTGTATATAGTATGGCTTGCCTTCATGCCCATCCACTTTTGGTGAAAGTAGTGGCACGGCCTCCATTCAAGGTCAACCAGTCTGGATCTGGCCTTGAGCTTTTCAATGTATTTTTTCCTTGCAGCGCCATCAAGCTGGATAATTTCAGCCGGTGTTCCTTCAGATTCTACCTTGTAGTCGCCGATGTATGTTTTGTAAGGACAGATGTATTCATCGTCCTGAACGCATGGTCCGTATTCACAGTTTTCTTCAAGGCCCATGTCCTCTTTCACTATACACGGGAAATTTCCTCTTCCCTTTACAGTCTGAATGAATGGAAAGTCATTGGAATACTGTGCCTGAAGATCCTTCGTGGCGGTGCAGATATGGGATGTTGTAAGATAACGGGCCATAGCTATTGCGACAGGGCTTTTGCCAAATCCAACAGGTGCTTCAAGGAATATGTGTTTGTAACCTGACTTTAATGCGTCTTCAATTTCTAGAAGAACCTTTCGCTGGCCCTCCCTTAGCGTCTTGAAGGGAAAGTATTGCTGAAGAGACATGCAGAACTCACCGGGCATACAGCATACTTTTACCCTTGGGTCGAGTTGAACCAACGGGTCTGGAGTATTGTGGATTCTGGTTCGAAGGAATATCTAAGAGGGTTTTTTCTGCATGGACCATGGTGGGTAGTTTAGAAAAAGCAGGCTGGGTAGAAGATAAAGACATTATCGCGATATCATCCTAGATTGATTCAGCCTTTTTAACGTTGGCGTACTGCCTTGATAGGGCAGAAATAAAATATTCTGAATAGGGTAGCAGTAGGTGACACAGGACTTTCTTGTAGTTTTACTTGTATAGCCAGCATCTGACATATCCTGTCTCAGTCTTGATCTCTGGCGGGTCATTTTTGCAAGCATCCATAGCCTGAGGACAGCGGGCGAAAAACCGGCAACCCATTGGTGGGTCGATCAGGCTTGGCGGACTTCCCTTTATGAACCGGATCTTTTTTTCATTTGCTCGTAACCGCGGGATTGCTCCGATTAAGGATTGGGTATATGGGTGTTTTGGGTTACGATAAATGTCTGCAGAGCTTCCAAATTCCACGATCCGGCCTGCATACATGATAGCTATTTTATCTGCCAATTCAGAAACAATTGCAAGGTCGTGTGTTATCAGTAGAATGATTATCCCTTTTTCTTTGCGTACCTTTTTGAGCAGGTTAATGATCTGAGCTTGCACCAGAACGTCAAGTGCAGTTGTAGGCTCATCTGCAATCAGAACATCCGGATCAAGGAGCAACGCCATGGCGATGACTACACGTTGCTTCATTCCACCAGAAAGCTCGTGTGGATATCTCTTTGCGACCGACCTGTCCAAACCTACTTGGTCCAAAGCGTCAAGAATCCTTTGCCGCATGTCACCGTCAAATTGGTGCTCTGTTAGTATCTCCTTCATCTGGCTTTCAACGGTATAAACTGGGTCCAAAGCATTCATTGCACCTTGGAAGACCATGGCGATCCTCTTCCAGCGTATTCTATTCTTAAATTCATTAGTAGAAAGCAGAATGAGATCTTCATCGTTTAACATAACTCTGCCCTTTACTATTCTGCCGGGTGGCTGAACCGAGCGAATCAGGGCAGTTCCGAGAGTACTCTTGCCACATGCTGACTCCCCGGCAATTCCGAGAGATTCGTTTTTGAGGCTAAAGTTTACGCCATCTACGGCCTTGATAACGCCTTTTGGAGTAGGATACTGAACATAAAGTTCTGAGACTTCAAGTCTAACCTGCGTTGTACCAGGCATGGTGGCATTTTGACTTTGGTCTGCACGTATAATAGCTTACCCTCTGACAGTTCAAAAAACAATACTGCAGGTTTTGCTGTCGTACCTACAGGTAGAGAGTGGGTTAGACTGATATTTACCAAAAAATTGGTGTAACTTGATGTAACCTCTAACAGGCTTGCTAAAAACAAGTGAATATCAAATGCACCCACAAGAGGTTATATAGCCCTCTCATAATATAACAAAGGCTTACAGGCAGCTACTTGAATGAAAACTCCAATTTGTTCATTTGATGCAAAAACTGGCGTATTGTGCTCAAAATGCGAGTCAAAGCTCAGCTCTGGAGATATTACACATGATGATATTGACGCATCGATAAGACTTACAAGGCTTGCCGAGAAAAATCAGGATATAAACAAATTCACAGTGGTGCGTGCAGCACAAGTATCGGGCGACTATGTACTAGTAGTGAGAAGCCCTGACATGTCTGTTCTCAGACATGACCCTGCTATCGCAAGAAAGGTGGAAAATGAATTTGGTGGGAAGGTCTGGTTCGTTGAGGCTGAGGCTTCGGACAGGGTATTTGTAGAAAACCTGCTTTACCCAGCTAGAGTTGTGAGTGTGAACTTTTTCTGGCTTCCAGACGGGGCAAAGCTAACAAAGGCAGTAGTCGCAAACAAAGACGCCCAGAGATTAGATGTCAAGAAGATCCAGCAAATATCAAAGACAATAAGGAATATAGAATTACTTGTAGAGTTTGAACAGACAAACAGGTAGCCGGTGGAAAGAACAGGAAGGCAGGGCAGAGTAGAGTTTGGCAGATATCCATAGAACGCATTACGCAAGCCAGCTTGGCGAGAATACTATCGATCAACAGGTGAAAGTAGCAGGATGGGTAGAAGATATCAGAGATATCGGCAAGCTTGTTTTTGTTACTGTCAGGGACGTGACAGGAGCTATGCAGCTGGTAGTAACAGGCAATGCTGCCCAGTCTGCCAAGGAAACACCAAGGCAGAGTGCAGTGGTGGCATCAGGCACTGTTCAGAAGGGCAAGGCAAAGGATTTTGCCGTTGAGATAAAAGTAAGTGAGTACAATGTTCTTACTCCAGCCGTCAATCCCCTACCGATCGACCCTACTGGCAGAGTAGAGTCTTCTCTGGACAAGAGGCTTGATTGCAGACCGCTTGATTTGCGGAACCCAAAGGTGTCAGCCATCTTTAAGCTGAGATCAGCAGGGCTGCATGCTGTAAGAGCTGCTCTAAGGGAGCAGGGCTTTATCGAAGTGAATACTCCAAAGATTATTGGAAGTGCCAGCGAAGGAGGCGCGAACCTCTTTGGCTTTGATTATTTTAAAAAGAAAGGATTCTTGGCCCAGAGCCCCCAGCTGTACAAGGAACAACTAACTCTTGGTCTTGATAGAGTATTTGAGATAGGACCATATTTTAGGGCTGAAAATTCTCACACAGTCAGACACCTAAGTGAGTTTATTAGCGTAGACATTGAGGCTGCTTTTGTGGATTACACCGATGTAATGTACGTCTTGGAGACAGTGATCAGGGCAGTGGCTCTGGAATTTGAAAAGCATAAGGAATATGCTCAGGCGCCAGTTAGCCAGTTGTCAATTCCTGACAAAATATCCAAATTAACATACGAGCAGTGTCTTGAGCAGCTTGCTGCTGAAGGAGAGAACATAAAGTTCGGAGATGACCTCTCTGACTCTTCACTGCGCAAGCTTGGAGAAATCCATAAAGGATTTTACTTCATTACTGACTGGCCTACCGACCTAAAACCATTCTACATTCATGAAAAGCTTGACAATCCAAAGGTTTCAGAATCTTTTGACCTTCAGTTTGGGTATTTGGAACTTGCGTCGGGCGGTCGCAGGCAGCATGATCCCACAAAACTGAAAGCAAGGTTACAAAGTCAGGGTCTTAACCCTTCAGGCTTTTCGGAACATCTCAAGGCGTTTGACTGGGGTATGCCTCCACACTCAGGCTGGGGGTTAGGATTTGACAGGCTCATGATGGTCATGACAGGCGCGCAGAATGTCAGAGATGTTGTACTCTATCCTCGAGATTCCAATCGCCTGACACCGTGATGCATTGTCAATTACAAGAATCAGACTTGGTCATTTCAGTTCAGGGTCTGTCAACTTCTACCCCTTTTAGTTCATCTTCTAAAATGAATGCTTGGCATTCGTGCGAAATTGTAGAGTAAATTAGCCAGACAACGGGATTTAACTCCATGAACTGAAGGTCTGTTTCAGATGGAGAGGCGGCCGCAGGATGCGAGTGGAATATACCTATCACGTCAAGCTGGCGGTCTTCAGCTTGTCTATATGCTGCAAAGAGTTCCTGCGGATCTATGGTAAAACTTGTCCGCGAATTGTTTGAGGTGGCCATGGGGATAATGTCACTTACCTCAAAAAAATTTCCGGTCCTCCTTCCAAGCAAAATAGCACAGGATTCAAGAGGAAGGCAGACTTGGGCCAGCGAACATAGTTGCTCAAAATGAGCGCGACTGATCGCTAGCTTGTATAGCAGGGATTTACGAGACAGATACTTTTCCTACCATTTGCGGATGAAGCTGGCAAAAGTATGGAAAGTTGCCTGCCTTGTCAAATACATGACTATATGTAGCGCCAGGAGTCAGTAATGGATTAAAGTTTGGAGAGGAATCAAACACAGTTCCCTTGGCAGGGTCGCTTGCGCCCGTTCCATAAGTCACTGTATGTGCTTGAGTATCATCGTTTTTCCACGTGACTGTCTGGCCTACACTAGCTGTGACAGGGTTTGGAGAGAAGGCCTTGTCACCTAGGCTTGAGGCTCCACTGACAATGCTGACCTGTACTGGGGGCTTGCCTGATGAGCTAGCACTCTGGTTACCAGAGCCGGAGGAAGTGGAGTTTGCACTTACCACGGTAAACTTGCCTTTCATAAAGTTATGGAAAGTGCAGAAATACTCGTATGTTCCTTCTGCTAGCTTTGAAGTATCGAGGAGATATGTATCTCCCGGCTTTATTGCTGACGAATCAAAAGTCTTGCCGTTGTCGCTGAAACTTGTAACTGTGTGAAGAACATTATCCTTGTTTGTCCACATTATACCTGCACCTTTTGGAACTTTGAAGTCTGCGGGTGCAAAAGGTGGGTTTCCCTGTGCCGAGGCTCCAGGCAGAATAGTCGCATTTATGATCATTGAGAGTTTTGGCGTAGGCGGCTTGGCGGTCTGTGTCTGATTCTGGTTGGATTCGCCTGGTGCTTTAGGAGAAACGAGGCCAAATGCATAGTAAGTAGAGCCGGCAACAATTCCTGACCCGATAAATATTACCGCAAGCGCTCTCAGGTACGGCACTCTCCTATATGAAGCGACTGTAAGCACTGCGGCAGGAATAGAAATGATTAGCATCAAGCCAATATATGCAAAAATACTTGGAACCTGAGTGCTGACTGTAACTGCGGCAGCGGTTCCAAAGGTCACAAGAAATCCAAGTGTAATAAAGGTGGCAGATTTTGCCCTAGGAGAAGTCGGAAAACCATCCTTGAAAATTCCCGTTGTTACAAAGATAAGGCCAATCATCATAAGCAAAAGGGAAACAGCATGCATTCCTTCCATAAAAGTCGCAGCTATTCCCACCAGAGCAAGACCGACGCCGGTGATTCCAATGCACACAAGACCTATCCCGGGGATTAAGAGATCCCAGTCAGTCATTGTGTCTAGTTGGATTATTTTGACATAAATAATCCTTTCCAACACATCCGCAATTGCTCATTTCTAGCACTACAAGTCATCGATGCATGTGTCCTTTGCTGGACCATATCTAACAAAAACAAATTGAAAGGCAGGAGATTCTGAGATGCTATCAGGTTAATACAGCAATTGCAATCTCATTTACCCAATATCACAATTACAACGCAATATCTATTCATTCAGCGTTCCAAGTATGGCGGGCCCGGTGGGCTTCGATCCCACGACTTCCGGCTTTCTTCTTTTATGAATAGAAGGCAGGCGCTCTGTCCATGCTGAGCTACGGGCCCCGAGGCGCATTATTATTACATTCGTTTAATATATTATGAGCAAGACGCTTTATCCGGGCATAACTAATCTGCCATTAGTAGGTTTAACATAATTCTGCGAACAGCTGCATTTTCACTAAAAAACTGTCAATTTATTATAGAATCTGCAAACGTATCTTCATTTCAGTTACATAGTGCTATCTGTAAGGCATTTCTACTGCCAGTGGACAACAAAAAAATTTGTTTATATTGACACTTTTTGCTTAAATTTTAACTTTGAACTTGTATTAAATTATTATTCAAAAACTGTATAATTTTTTTTAATTTTTACACGTAAGAAACTATAATAGCAAGATAATGGCAAACTCCTATGATCAATGTCATATTAGGCGAAATTTCATGAGTAAACAGAACGACAAAGAATTACAAGATGTTGAAATTGAAGGCATGCCACAGAGCATCAGCCAAGAGCAACTATTTGCAAAAATGATGGATTTCTGGCTCGAAGCTGCAAAGCTTCCAACTATAGGTCCGTTATATGCATTTTCCAAAGATGCAAGCTCCTCTACCCAAGAGCTTTTTAATCTCGGTAAGACATTGTTGGAATCAAAGGCAAATGCTGACCAGTACTGGGTATTAATAAATTCAGCATTTGCCAAGGCATACAAGCAGACTTTGGAAAATTCTCCAAAAAAGTTTTCGTCAAAACAAGATTTTGAAACTTACCGGAAAGTGATGATAGAGGCATTTGAGCAGACTTTTACCGAGCTATTCGATTCGAAAGAATTTGCCATTGTATACGGCAAGCTCTTTAGTAACCAGCTTGACATACTCAAGAGCCTGCAAGGGATGGCTGAAAGGAGCGTCAAGGTTCTGAATCTCCCAACAAGGAGCGAAGTTGACGAAATCCTGAGGGATATCCATGACCTGAAGAAAAGCGTTCGCGATCTGAAAGGACGGCTAGAGGAGGTAAATGCACGGAATGAATCCACAGGGCAGATTGCAACCTGATCAGGCTCAGGCAGACAAGCCACAGACTGGCGGCGAACATGTAAGTGGTTCTCCTATGCTGGCGGATGGAAAGGCCTCAGGGCTTTTTGCAGAATATGTAGAATCGCTTCTTAACATAGAGAGAGTGAAGTCAATACTTCACTCAGCGGGTTCAATTGAGGTGGGATGCACGCCAAGCGAGACGCTTTATGAAACAAGAGCATACAGACTACTTCACTACAGGCAGATGGTGAGCAAGACGGCCAAGACTCCGATCCTTGTGATTTATGCCCTGATAAACAAATCATATATCCTTGACCTGCAGCCAGATAAAAGCTGGATTCGGAGCCTTCTGAGCCAAGGTTTTGATGTTTATCTTGTTGATTGGAAGGCCCCTAGTTCTGCAGACAAGTACGTTTCATTTGACGATTATGTTAACTGTTACATTGATGACTGTGTCGACATTGTAAGGAAAAAGAACAAGGTCGACAAAGTGACACTTCATGGGTATTGCATGGGCGCAACGATGTCGGTCATGTATACGACCCTGCATGAAGAGAAGGTCAGAAATCTTGCTACAATAGCGCCGGTAATGGATGCAGAAAAAGACACTACAGTGATAGGAAATCTTGCAAGGCACATGGATGTCGACAAGATGCTACAATCCGTTGGAAACCTCCCATCTGAGCAGCTTTACATGTGCTACTCTGTTCTCAAGCCATTCAAACAGGGTCTTAACAAATACATAAACTTGGTTCAGAATTGTAGCAATGAGCAGTTTGTAGAGAATTTCGTCAGAATTGAAAAATGGCTCTACGACACTCCTCCCATTGCAGGTGAAACCTTCAGACAGTGGATACGCGACATTTATCAGCAAAACCTTCTCGTCAAGAATGAAATGAAGCTTGGCAATGAAACTATTGACCTGACCAAGATAACAGTTCCGGTGTTAAACATTATTGCAGAAGAAGACCACCTTGTATCTCCCCAGTGCAGTGCTCCCCTCAACGATATGGTGTCAAGTGCAGACAAGAGGCTGATGCGCTTTCACACTGGCCATGTCGGTCTTATTGCCAGCAGTTACTCGCAGAACAATGTACTTCCCAAGGTAGGCCAGTGGCTCAAAACAAGATCTCAGTGAAACAATTGCGCGGGTGGGCGGCAGAAAGGCTAAACCGGTATGAGTGTACTTTTGTGGAGCAAGTAATCAAATCTCAAAGGATATCTGTATACCATTATAGGATACAAAACGGTGTAGCTACTACCAATGGTCAACTCAACATTCAGAGTATTCAGGTGCTCTGAAAAGGATGCTGTCGCTTCGTCTGCATCCATCGTCAACAAAGGCGGTGTGCTTGTTTTTCCCACAGACACAGTATATGGCATAGGTTGCAGCCCATATCTTGACAAGTCTATTGAAAGAATCTTTAGGATAAAGGGCAGGCAGGAAGATAAGCCTCTACCTGTTCTGTCAGGTAGCATAAGAGACGTCGAAGAGATTGCAATCCTGAATCAGACCGGAAGAGTTCTTGCAGAGAAATACTGGCCCGGAGCTCTTACAATAGTCAGCAGGCTAAAAGATACAAAAATCTCTTCAAAGGTAACAGCAGGCAGAAATACAATAGCTACTAGAATACCAGACAACAGATGCACACTAGAGCTGCTTGCAATATGCAGACATATTATTGGCACAAGTGCAAATCCTTCAGGTCATCCTTCTCCAAAGACTCCAGATGAAGTCATTTCTTCAAATCTAAATGGATTTGACGCCCTTCTAGATGGGGGTCCAACCAAACAGCGAATTGAATCAACAATAGTCGATATCTCTGGGCCAGAGCCCAGAGTTCTGAGAGAGGGTGCCATAAGAGCGGCAGAGATTTACAATCTTTTTGTTTAGCCACTCGATAAGACCGATCTTTCCCTTTCACTTTTCGTCGAAATCATGCGTGTATATGATGATGCTTGCTTCGCACTATATGCATGCAAATACATCGATGACCCAGTGTACTAACAGGAATTAAACCACAATGCTCCGGCCGGGATTTGAACCCGGGATCGTCGCCTTGAGAGGGCGAAATGCTTAACCGGACTACACCACCGGAGCGCATTTTCTGTGGAGAAATCTTCCCAATATAATAGTTTGATTGGAGAACAAAAGGTGAATATATTTGCTAGAATCAGTGCTGATATCGTGGAAAAATCCCTCTAGATATCAGCAAGGCAACCGATCCCACTTGGAAATACGCGCCTGCATGCTCTGACTGAAGACCATTGACAAAGATAGCGAATGCTTTACGTGTATCACAAAAATTTTTATCGTCATTTACATGATATATGATGCTCTTTACAATGGGCATTCCAGAAAAAATAAAGGCCATTCAGGACGAAATCCACAAAACCCAGATTAACAAGGCCACAGAGTTCCACGTTGGCCTGCTAAAGGCAAAGATTGCGCAGCTTAAGCGTGAAATGGAGGAGAATGTCCACGGAAGGACTCTTCACACCGGTGGAGAAAATGCCGGCTTTGATGTGAGAAAAGCAGGAGATGCCACGGTAGTCCTGATTGGTCTACCAAGCGTCGGCAAGTCCACTCTCCTAAATAGGCTTACAAATGCAAAATCCAGAGTAGCCTCGTACCAGTTTACAACTCTGACTGCAATACCGGGCATGATGGACTACAGGGGATCAAAAATCCAGATACTTGATCTACCAGGAATTATCGAAGGAGCTTCTTCTGGGAAAGGCTTTGGAAAGAGAGTCCTCTCTGTGGCGCGCAGCGCAGATTTGGTGCTTTTGGTTCTTGATGTCTTCCAACCGCACCTTCTATCTGTGCTCAAAAAAGAACTGGCAGAGAGCGGTATCAAGCTCGACGAAAAACCTCCCGATATTGTAATAGAGAAAACCTCGATTGGGGGGATCTCTGTGAATGTCCAAGCTCCAGTGAAGATCAGTGAAAAACTGATCAAGGAAATTTTACGTGTCTATGGCATCCACAACTGCAGGATTATCATAAGGCAGCCCGGGCTGACTGACGACCAGCTGATTGATGCGCTGGCTGGCAATAGAGTTTACTTACCTTCGCTCGTTGTCCTGAACAAGATTGACCTTGTCAACCAAGGTTTTATCAAGGAAGTGCAGTCAAAGATTGGAAACAATTTCATCCCCATTTCAGCTGATGCAAACATCAACGTTGACGCGCTAAAAGAGACAATATACCAGAGGCTTGATTTTATCAGAATCTATATGCGCCCTAAAGGTGGCGATACTGACTTTGCAGAACCACTGATAATAAAAAATGGGGCGACAGTCAATGATGTCTGCAACAAGATACACCGCAATATGGCAAGGGAGTTCCGATACGGCCTTGTATGGGGCAAGAGCGCCAAGTTTGCTGGTCAGAAAGTGGGGCTTGACCACCAGCTCGTAGACGAAGATATCCTGACGATTGTAAAGCGCATTGGTGCGGCTTGATAAGATAATCTGTCCATTGGTATCAGCCAAGTCAGGCTGTGGCCACTATCTTTCCCCGCATTGTTGGGTGCAAGTCGCAAAAGTATTCATAGACTCCCGGTTGCTGCGCAACAAGGTAGGCCTTGAAGTGTTGGTCAGAAAACAGAATTGACGTATTGATTCCCGTGATTCCCGTTTGATTTACTATAAAGTCATGACGCACAAAATCCTTATTGAGTATTGTTATTTCTTTTGGATCATTTACCTTGATGCTGATATCGGGATTTGTTTCGTTGAAGGCATTGTTCTCTGCTACAAGCAGTATGCCATTTCCGCGGTTTGCATTGTCCTGAGGTGGTGGATTCAAGAGGTTTCCGATTCCCCACATTGCTCCAACAATAATGAACGAAATGACGACCGCTGCTATTATGTTGTTGCGCATGGGTAAGAAGTCAGAGTCATTGTAGCAAAATCCATCTAAATTTCTTTTGTATTCAGGTCGAGGTTGCAAAACATGATATGCTTGCTGTATCTAATGCCAAGCGCAAGAAAGACAAAATCAAGCAACTACAGAAAGGGCTGTAAAAACAGATTTGAAGAGAAGCGGTTGATGGCATCAGCTTGAAGAATCTGTTGCGGGAGTCGTGCCGTTTACTATTTCTGCTGTTGCGAACCTGTTTCCAACTTGGCTTATCCTAATCTTTGCATTCTGACCTACCTTGCCATCCTTTACGAAAATGACAAAACCCTGTATCCTTGCAATGCCATCCCCTTTTCTGCTGATCTCGGTAATCTGAACGTCGTACTCTTTTCCAGCTTCAACGGGTTTTGGACCAAAGTCCCTTCTGCCGTAGCTCATTTCTGAATCTTGGCTAAAAAGGCGTCATAACCACATATAAACTGTCGACGCGTAGTAAGTGGGTCTAGTAGTCTAACCAATGTAGAACCGAGTGAATCTTTAGCGACCAGTGTTTCATAATAGAAAGAATTGCAGTTTGCCGAAACATTTCAATAATAAACTGCTTGCCGCAATCTAGATGTCATGATCCTATCTTGAGAACCCCACCACAAGCTGACTGTAAGCATTCAATTGCGGACAGGACTGCAAGAAAGCTGGTTTTTGGGTTCTCAGGGCTTGGAACATTTCTAACCATGATGTAAATTTCTCCGGACTTCCCTTTTGCAACAATTTCATGCTGGTTCACATTAGTATCAGGATCAGCAACGACCCTCACAACAGTTTTATCGATTCCTATTCCTGCCAGACTCAGTACTGCTGCGACATTGATATTTGAAGGAAATTCTCTGACCGCGTCTGCAGCAGATCCTTCATAGATTACTTTTTTTTCCCGTATTGACTCGGGATCGATCTTTCTGTTTGCAAAAAACGGAGCTCCTGCCAGGGCTTTTGGGTTCTTTGTCGTAGTCAGGGCAACAGATTCAAGAAGATGCCTTGAGCTTTTTACTGCGTCTATTCCTGCAATGGCTCCAGCTGGGATGTAAATTGTCCTCGCGTTACCTGCCGCCGATAAAAGGCTTGAGAGAAGACGACTATCTGCAAGCGCGCCGACGCTCATAATCATTGCATCTTTACCGGATACCAGTGCAGTGTAAACAAATTTCCTCACTGCATCCTGTGATGCTGCCTCTACAATCAAGTCAATGTCTGATGAAACAAACTGGTCAAAGTCAGAATAAACTGCAGGCCTACTCTGCAGCCTGCTCGCAAGGTCAGAGGCTCTTTTCTCTACAATGTCAAAAACCGCGCCGAGCATTGCATTTTTTATTCTTCCTTGATCTATTGCAAGAGCAATTTCTGTGCCTATCGTCCCGCAGCCAATTATCCCGACGGTTCTTGGCATATGACGGTGAGGCCGTGTACCTTTAATAATAATATCGAGCTACTTGCTTGCCTGCTTGACTTTTATCTTCTGCCGCGCCTTTCTGGCTTCTTCTGTCCCGGAAGCCTCTTTTTCTCAAAGCGCTTCACAAAGTTGTCTTTATTCCGAACCTTTGAAATAGGGCTCAAGCGTGGTCGGCCCTGAATCTTTGGAGTCTGGCCCCTTACTTTACCTGCCTTTGTTAACGATCCGTGTGTCGGCATATTTTCACTTGTACCTGTATAGGCAGCCAATTACCACAGGCTATTTTTATACATATCCCCTGAGCGAGGCAGATGTGGCAAGTATTGCCTTTATTTTTAACGGTGAAGGCAACCTTCTCCTAAATTGTACTACTTTAAATGTAGTTGCGTGGATAAGCTTTTGTTTACCAAAAGAAATGGCAATGCTTGGTTTGGACTACAAGGACAGGGTTCTTGCGCTCAAGAAAGAAAAAAATGCCATAATTCTTGCGCACAATTATCAGCTGCCTGAAGTGCAGGATGTAGCGGACTTTGTAGGCGATTCCCTGGCGCTTTCAAAGAACGCGGCAACCACAGATGCGGACACTATTGTATTTTGCGGAGTTCATTTTATGGCAGAGACTGCTTCTATAATTTGCCCTGACAAGAGAATTCTGATTCCGGATCTTGAAGCAGGATGCTCGCTAGCCTCAACCATAAATTCTCATGAACTCGAATCATGGAAAAAAGAGCATCCCGATGCAATCGTAGTAAGCTATGTTAATACTACAGCAGATGTGAAAGCCCTCTCAGATTACTGTTGCACCTCCTCAAACGCAGTCAAGGTGGTAAACAGCATACCAGAGGGCAGAGAAATACTGTTTCTTCCCGATATGTTCCTTGGAGCATATGTTGCCGAAGTAACAAAAAGAAAAAACATGTACATATGGCCCGGAGAATGCCATGTTCACGCAGGAATAAAGTCAGAAGATATCAATAGAATGCTTGCAACGCTGAAGAATGCAGACTTTATGGTTCATCCTGAATGCAGCTGCACTTCGTCGACTCTATACCATGCATCAAAAGGCGACTTTGAAAGGCAGGCCTTTGTGCTCTCAACTGAAGGCATGATGAAACACGCAAGGTCGTCTAGAGCAAAGCAGTTTGTGGTTGCAACTGAAACTGGCATTCTGTATAGAATGAGAAAAGAAAATCCTGACAGGGAATTTATCCCGATAAAAAATGATGCAGTGTGCAAGTACATGAAGAGAATTAACCTGGAAAAAGTACATAATTCTCTAGTAAACGATGTTTATGAAGTAAAGGTGCCAGCTCAAGTAGCCGACAAAGCGAAGCTTGCCATAGACAGGATGCTTGCTATCATCTAGGCGACAGATTTTTGACAGTTCTCGCTTATAGACATCGAAGAATCCGGCTTCTATGAGCCAGATATTCTACCGTTTCAAGTAAGGTAAAATTCGCTGATCAGCAAAACAAGTAACACTAGCGCTTCTGATCCCACGATCTGCAAATTTCCAAGCTAAAATCTACTGCATGTGGAGAATGTGTAATATACCCAACAGAGATGATGTCCGGTTTTGCCCTGGCATAGCCGGAAATGTTGCTCGGGTTGATGCCGCCAGACACCTCTATTAGCACATTTTTCCTCATCTTTCTTCGTTCTATTTCCAGTATCGTCTTTTCTACCTGTTGCTCGCTGAAATTATCTAGCAGGACAATATCGACCCCCTTGGCTATTGCCTCGATAGCTTCCTCAGGATTCTTTGCTTCACATTCGACCTTTACTCCTCTATCAAGATTCTTTCTTGCCAAGTCCATCGCATTCCGCACAGAGCCTGCTATAACCAAGTGATTATCCTTTATCAATACCATGTCATCGAGTGCGATTCTGTGAGGATGTCCGCCGCCCACTATTACAGCCTTTTTGTCAAAGTACCGCAAGCCCGGCGCAGTCTTGCGAGTGGCAGCAATCCGTACTGACTTGTCATTTACAATATTCACAAGCCGGCGGGTTTCTGTAGCAATTCCACTCATCCTCATGAGTATATTCAGCGCCGTCCTTTCGGCCTGAAGGATTGCCAGTGCGCTGCCTTGAACGTTCATTACGGTAGAACCTGCTTGCATCTCTGACCCTTCTCTAACCAAGGATTTTGTGATGCAGTTGCAGATATCAAATATCATCTCTGTTTCGTATGTTCCGCACAGAGTAGCCCCGTCGGTCTTGCAGACAATCTCTGCCTCTGCGAGCCTGTTTGCCGACACTACCGCATTACTTGTAATATCGCCGGTTCTGATATCTTCACGCAGAAAGCCTGCAAGAGTCTGTCTCAGCCAGAATACATCATATTTTATGGCAAGATCAGAAATTGTCATGCCTTTTGCAAAACATGAAGGTATATTATCCATCTATTGACCATTACGTTCAGCTCAGGCTACCTTCAGAGCATATTTGTGTGGAACAGTTATCTCTAGAGTAGCTGCCACCTGCGATTTTGCAGGGTCAAAAACCAGTATAATCCCTGACCAATCCGGTGTGAGGTCAGACGACTTGCATACTGGACATACTTTACCTGTAGTCACAGCCTTGCATTTTCTGCATGCTAGCTCTTTAGCCAATTACTTCCCTTCCTTTTTCTTGTCGTGGTCTTTTTTGTCCGACTCTTTCTTCTCAGAAGACTGTTTTGACTTCTTAATCTCTTCGGCTATCCACTCAAATGCACCAAGAAACGGCTGCCTGCACGTTATCCCTATCTTGCCCATGGCGGCTCCCTTGCCCAAGCTTACTGCGGTAATTCTGGCTCTCAATTTTGAGCCAATCTTTAAGGACTTGGCGGTCTGGTTTGCGATGATAACCCCTTGCTTGACATCGCTTTTTAGGTAGTCGTCAGTAATCTGCGATAGGTGCAATAGAGCATCAGTTGGACCTATCCTAACAAATGCACCAAAATCAGTAATTTCGACAACTTCGCCTTCAACTATTTCTTGAAGTTTTGGGTAGAAGGCAAGTGCCTTGAAGGTAACTTTATGGTATGTAGCACCGTCGCCTGCCACCAGCTTGCCAACAGAGTTTGCGTCGGCATCTATAATCATGATGACATAACCTACATCTGGGCTGATCATACTTTCATACTTTTCTTTGAGTATTGCTACAGCAGCATCTTTAAGAGAGTTAGTGAGCCTGTTTGGTGGAATTCTGACAACGTCGCTCATGTGCACTATGGCAAACATAACGGTACGGACTGTTGATGCAGAACATCAATTTATGAACCTTTGGATTTCTTGAGCGGGCACATGTTCTTACTTTGTTAACAGTCTAGTCTGTATTGCAGTTTCATTTATTGATCTCTCATATCAAACTTGATTGACGAGTCCGTTGCTTCAAAGGTCGCGTCGTATCCTATCGAGTGTTTGATTCCCGAACGCAAGTAACCTTCAAGAAACCTTGAGCCTTTTCTTCCAAGTCGATGGCGTATGACTATAGTTTTTGTTGTCTGAGAGATCTGTTTTTCATCATACGTTCCGAAGTGACCGTATCTGCAGATTACCTTTTCAATATAGTCAAGCACCGCTTTTTGCGTAATTTCCTTTCTCCAGAATATCACCGTATCTACTAGAACTGTCTCGCCAAGCTTCATGCCGAGTCGGTGTACAGTCTCTTCATCGTTTGACTCAAGGAGGGTCGTCAGAAACTCCCTGTTGACCACTACCATGTCTATCTTTGAAAGGTACCTGGTAAAGTCAGAGTACCTCTGCAAGATCGTTCCTACAAGTGCGTTTACTGATATTCCCATCCGCTCCGCCTCCTCATCAAGCGTGCTTAAAATTTCTGGGCTGAGGCGAAAAGACCTAGTTACCGTTGACTTGGATTCGATTACAGTTGGTGACAAACCGCTACGGAGCAACTACAATGATATAAGTATTAAGGGAAACTCCTGCATCTTATACAAGACTGTTATGTAGCTAATTGCAACACAGAGTAGCTGTTTTAATTTCATTGTAAACACGTTCCTTAAATCAATTGCACAATACGTATGCCTGATGGAGAGAGAAATTCTTTTTTCCGGCGTTTCCGGAAGCGAACAAAAGCAGGAAATTGCTGGAAACGATCGATGTGTACTTTGTAACAGCGCTTCGCTTGTCTTTGACTCTGAAACAAGTGAGACGATATGCAGCTCGTGTGGCATGGTAGTCCGCGATAACACCGAATCTATGGGTCCGGAGTGGAGGTCCTATTCTGGCGACGATATCGAAAGCAAAAGCAGGACAGGTATGCCGTCATCGCTTGCATTTCACGATATGGGCCTATCGACTTTCATATCATATTCAAATGTAGATGCAAACGGCGTGGCGATAAGTGCTGAGCAGAGAAGCAAAGTTCAGAGGATGAGACGCTGGAACAAGATATCAAGCAATAACAGAAGCTACCATCGCAATCTCAAAAATGCATTTGCAATCCTGAGCACAGTCAAGGACAAGCTCTCACTGAGCGACACAATGGTAGAAAAGGCTGCATACAATTACCGCAAAGCTCTAGACAAGCATATTATCAAGGGAAGGTCGATAAGGGCACTTGTTGTGGCTTCTGTATATGCAGCATGTAGGGACTTGGCAGTCCCAAGGACACTCGACGAGATCGCAATAGCTGCAAATGCAGATCCCATATTCTCCGGTAAATGCTATAGACTGCTAGTCAAGAACCTGGAGTTGCATCTTCCTGTTATAGACTCAAACAAGTATCTGGCAAGAATTGCAAACAAGGCCAAGATCGGCGAGCGAACCTATAGGAGGGCCCTAGAGATGCTCACGACGATAAAAGACAACCCCATATCCCATGGCAAGGATCCAAACGCCCTCGCAGTGGCTGTGCTGTATGCTGCCTGTCTTAAGGAAGGAGAGAAGGTCAGCCAGGCGCAGATTGCTGTTGCCGGCGACATCAGTATCGTCACATTGAGAAAAAGATTCCAGGACGTAAAAAAGATCTTCCCCTTCTAGTTCATCTTTCTCCTTTTTTAAATAAACATGATGATTTAAATACGGTAAGGGTAAAATTTTCACTGCATGGTAACTGTTGATCAGGTCCTAGGGTCGCTCAAAAAGGTAGTTGATCCGGAGCTTCACAAAGACATTGTTTCTATGGGAATGATAAAGGACCTTTCAATTAACGGCGACAGGGTCGCCTTTACACTTGAGCTTACTACTCCTGCATGTCCATTTAACAGTGATATAGAAAGAGATGTCAGGAACGCAATAGAGAATCTAGGAGTTAAGGACCTTGAGCTAAAAGTTGCAGCTCGTGTCATGGAAGGCAGGGCAATATCCATGGATGAGTTGCTGCCAGGGGTCAAGAACATTATCGCCGTGGCGAGCGGTAAGGGTGGAGTTGGTAAGACAACCGTGTCTGTAAACCTTGCTCTGGCGCTGGCCAAGGCAGGTGCCAAGGTGGGCCTGCTTGATGCTGATATTTATGGGCCAAGTGTGCCTCTTATGCTGGGCCTAAAATCTTCTCCTGAAGTTGTCAATAACAAGATCCAGCCCCCTGAAATTGAAGGTATAAAAGTAATTTCCATGGGATTTTTCTACGAGCGCTCCCAGCAGGCAGGGATCTACAGAGGCCCGATAGTTTCGGGCATTGTAAAGCAATTTCTTACAGATGTCAACTGGGAGAACCTCGACTACCTTATTATCGACCTGCCGCCAGGTACTGGAGACGCGCCTCTGACTTTGGCGCAGACTATACCCATCACAGGTATACTCATTGTCACTACACCGCAAGAGGTTGCAATGAATGTGGCCGTAAAGGCCCTAGGAATGTTCAACAAGCTCAATGTTCCTATTGTAGGAGTAGTCGAGAACATGAGCTATATGCGATGCCCAAACTGCAGCGAAGAGGTATATCTATTTGGCAAAGGCGGAGGCAGAAAGATAAGCGAGCAATACGGCATTCCTTTCATAGGCGAGATTCCGTTGCACCCACAGATAATGGAAGGAAGCGATACAGGTCGACCAGTTGTTATCTCCGAGCCTGACTCTGTACAGGCACATGCTTTTAGCAAGGCCGCCAAGGTGATCGCAGGCAGAGTCAGCATCATTGCAGCAGAAATGAGAGAGCAGGGACAAGATGATGGTAGAAATGACAGTGGAAGCGGAAAGCAGAACGGCATGTAGAACGGGGCACACCATTTTGAGCTGTATTAGCAAAGTCAAGGTCAAGTCGATTCTGATTTCAGATGTGCAGATAGACGGATATGGGATAAATGCCGCCAGCTAGCCCAAGCGACCTTCAGGCATTAAAGCAACCATTTGGTACCTTGGTACCAAGCAGAGAGGTTACAAAACGCAAAGTATTGCAGCTTGTGAAAGGAGCACTCAAGATAATTGCTGTTGGTGATGCCACAACGGAAAAGTTGGTGTCTTTTGGCATCGTGCCTGACCTTGCTGTTATAGATGGCAGGGAAAGGAGATCAAAGAGGACAAGCATTCCAGACAACTACGAAGCCATCCAGCTTGTTTGTTCAAATCCTCCTGGCGGAGTTTCAGTAGAGGCTCTTGAGACACTGCGTGTAGCGATAAATATGGATGAAAAGGTCAGAGTAATGGTAGATGGAGAGGAAGATATGCTGGCGCTGCCTATTTTTTCAATGGTGCCAGATGGCACGGTAGTGCTGTATGGTCAACCACTTGAGGGGCTTGTCATAACAATAGTTAACGAAAAGGCTAGAATTAGGGCTAAACGCTTAATGGATAGAATCGGTGTCAACTAGAGGGGTATGATGATGTGGTGGCTGGATGATACCATGATTGTGTATACCAATATCTGACCCCTGATCCTGCTTTGCTTTAGTTTGATTTCCTTCTTGTCTAGGTTGTCCCTTTACTTACTTGTCGCATCCACAACCGTCGTTGGCAGAATCGTATGTCCCGATCCTGTACTTTTTGAGGCAGCTATCACAGATACTCTGGCCACTGGCGGTTTTGACATTGCAAAATGCACAGGACCACAAGTCAGATCTCCATCATTTGATTGATCGGCGAAATTTTTAAGCCTTGTTCTTTTAATCAGCTGCTCACATTGGAGCTATCAAGATCTTGGGACGGTTAGGCGTGTTGTGATGGCATTTCTTGCCGCATAACGGGCAGTTCTTTCTATCTAGAAAAACGCACTGACATATATGCGATTTCATATAACTTTCTGCAACCTTTGTATATTCACCTGTTCCATTGCAGAAAGGGCAGGCTGAATCTGTAATTTCTATTGAACCTTTTCCAGAACAGACTGGGCATTTCGCAAGCTGCTCTGCCATCTCCTCCCTAGAACAAAATACTATAATTTAATCATTATGTCATGTTAAATGTGAATTTAATATTCGTCTATCTCAGGCCCTACATTCCATTCTAGTATGGGAAAATACGCCAAAGCAGCCAGGAATAAAATAGCTTGACGATCTAGCCCAATACCAGAAATGTCTTTGGCAATCAACTGTTGCAAGTGCACTGCATCGGCACAGGCGAGTCAGCCCATCCATGGGCATCTACTTTATACAGACGACCAATAAATCTAGTATACCACCTAACATGCAAATTGCCGACGAACTGGCCAGGATTGCAAGAGGCGAAGTTCTATCCGATGATTGGAACAAACAGATCTATTCTGTTGACGCCAGCCACTATCAAGTCTCTCCCTGCGCTATAATCCACCCTGAAGATGAGCGAGACCTCAAGTTAATATGTGAATATAGCTATGCGAACAACCTACAATTAACGGCCAGAGGAGCAGGCACAGGACTGCTGGGTCAGTCTTTGTCTAATGGTATCGTTGTAGACTTTACCAAGCATATGAACAAAATAATCGAAATCGGAG
The DNA here is from genome assembly GCA_021325295.1 of Nitrososphaeraceae archaeon. Classification (GTDB taxonomy): domain Archaea; phylum Thermoproteota; class Nitrososphaeria; order Nitrososphaerales; family Nitrososphaeraceae; genus JAJPHM01. Next base: position 101,578 of record JAJPHM010000031.1, on the reverse strand, counting down.
ATGATTTTGTTACAGTTGAGCCGGGGATGATCAAAGGGGTTCTCGACAAGGAACTGGCCAAGAGAAAAAAGTTCCTTCCGCCGGATCCTGCAAGCGGCAACTATTGTACTATCGGAGGCATGATAGCAGATAATTCAAGTGGTGCACATTCTCTTGGGTACGGCAGTACCATAGACGCTCTTGATGAGGTTTGCGTGATATATTCTGACGGCTCGCTTGCAACCGCAGGTGCGGATTGTGTTGATGACAGGCTTGAGCGCCTCAAGAACCTTCTGGCTCCCTACTTGAACCTCATATCTTCAAAGTATCCAGTTGTCACCAAGAACTCTTGCGGCTATCGCTTGGATGCTGCAATAGCAAGCGGCAGGTTTCAACCTCAGAAAATTTTTGCCGCTTCAGAAGGCACATTAGGAATGATAACCAGCGCGAAACTGAGGGTCAGAGATATTCCTCTATTTCGGCATCTTTTGGTCATCGGCTTCAAAGACCTCCTAGCAGCAATTTCCAGAGTTCCAGCAATACTAAAGCTCGGCCCGGTTGCACTGGAGATGCTGGATCATACGGCTACAGACCCAAGGAACCACAAGGGCTTTACAGATTCTGGATGTCTGTTATTTGCAGAATTTGCCTCCGATTCTGCCAATATAGAGTCAGTTTCAGCCAAGTGTAGAGAGCAGGTCTCCGAATCAGGGTTTATTGTTGAAGCTGCATATGACGATAAGAGCATAGCTACCATATGGAACGCAAGAAAAAGCGCGCTCAGCCAGGTCATGAAGATGACTGTTGGAAGCAGGAAGCCAATAGGTCTGATAGAGGACACTGTAGTAAATCCTGATTTTCTATATGAACATGCATTGCAACTCCTACTGGACTACAGGGAAAATGCACTTGATTATGTTATGTACGGTCATGTAGGAAACGGCAATATGCACACAAGGCCACTGATAGACACAAGCTCAGAACGGGAAATCGGAATAATGCAATCCATAGCACACAAGACATTTGAAAGGGTTGTAAGGAACGGTGGAAGTATCACAGGCGAGCATGGAGACGGGCTGGCAAGGGCAGCATACATAGAAATGATGTACGGGCCAGAGATTTTTTCTCTCTTCAGACAAGTAAAGACGTTGTTCGATCCAAAATTCACGCTTAACCCAGGCAAGAAGGTTGCTGCTGCAAATCAATGAATGAATGGATGGATGAGCAAGGAGCAAAATCTGGTCCTCTTATTTTTCTGCCCTGCATCTAACAAGTCATACTCAACCTGATGCAGTATGGTATACATGTGGGTTGATTGGGTGCAAGCATTGGTATCAGCTAAATGCCCAGCAATGCTTGGGATACTCGGCCGGCTAGTTTCAAAAAGCTATGGAATTATTCAATCGGTTTTTATGGTGTATGGATTGCCCACATAGGAACAAAACTGGGCTTGTTTAAGGAGATTGCTAGCTTGCCTGTGAGTCGTCGCTCGTTGGCAGTAAGAAAACAGTTCTACTTTCCAGCAGTTGATGTGTGGTGCTCTGCAGCCAATGCTTTGGGTTTTCTCTACGAAAAAGATGGTCGGCTGTATCTCCGAAAAGAAATACGTCCCATTCTTGTTGACCAAACAAGCCCTCTATATCTCGGAGGCCAATTTTCATACCTTGCCCTACGAAGCCTAGGATACGCAGGATTCGATGAGCTTTTCACAGAAGGCAAGACAGAGAATATGACGCCAACTACAGTCCAAGCAATAGCTGCAGCCACGGAATGGGATCACTTTTCTTTTCTGGATGCCATCAGAGCAGACAGCAAGCTCCATTCTAGGTTGAAGAAGGGATGCATGTTTTTGGATGTTGGATGTGGCGCAGGCAGTCTAATGGCAAAGCTTCACAAAATCTATCCAAGATCTAGATTTGTAGGGGTAGAGCCTTCCGAGGTAGCGTTTGTGCATTCTGCAAAGTCAATGCAGAATGAATCGATAACTATTCTCAAGATGGACGGAGAATCAATGAAATTTGCTAATGAATTTGAAGTGGTATATCTAGGTGAGTCCCTTTACGCTGCCAAAGATAGAGCACAGGTTCTGCGCAATTGTTACAGAGCTCTGAGGGCAGGCGGCTCAATAGCCATAGTCGAAGGACTGCTGCCTGAATACAATAATTCACCAAGACCAGACACGACAGGGAAATCCAATAAAAGGGGCCGTAAGGAAAAGCATGAAGGAGAAGAAGAAAACAAACTGATTCTTGCAATGCAGATAGATTTTGCCCTGCAGGGACATAGATTCCTGACTGCTCATGAAGTTACCAGACTATTGAAGGATACAGGATTTTCCAATATAACATTCAATGACCTTGGGGGAAGAGTCTTTCTTGTCTTTGCAGACAAGTAGAGGCACATAAGCAAAACTGCGGTCACTCGGCCCCGATCAACCCCAGAAGGTCAAATCCCTCTGCATCTGTTGACTTTGGCTTCATTTCAGCTATTGATATCAGGTGGCCGTCTGGGTCTTGTATTATAGCATGCTTGCCGAATGGCTCCTGTTTTGGTTTTTTGAAGAACTTTACCTTCTTTTCTTTCAACCTTTTTGCAGTAGAGTCCAGATCACTTACCATAAAGCCGACCAGCATGCCAGTGCCGGCTTTCAAACCACTTTTTTTCTTCGCAGGATGGAGTGCAAGGACTGCACCATCTTTGAAAAATTCCGTCCAGTCTTCAGACCTATTCTTCAGCGGCAGTCCCAGAACCTCGCCATAAAACTTTGTCGACTTGGCCATATTTGAGACAAGCAGGATGACAGCTCCCACTCTTCTAAATGACATACAAATACCTCGCATTGAACATACAGCCGCTGAATTATGAACTTTGCGATACCAATTCCAGGCGGCGCAGAACTGCCATCGCTGAGTTGTAAATTATACACAAGAGCAGACCATAAGGTTTTAATCTCTTTTTGATGCATCGACGCATGCTAGTTAGAATTGGAGTTCAAAATATTTCAGAACTGCATCATATGTGGGGAATCTTTTGATTCTGATTACAAGCTTGCGAAACATATGGGCAAAATCCATCCAGAGGTTCTCTCGTCTTCGGTTGCTGAAGGGCACAAGCAAGATGGCTGCAGTTGCCAGAGCCATATTCGAATGGAATGATACAACTTTAATTGCGTTGGTTTAATCTTGTGGGAAAATGATCTGGCTGATTGAAGGCAGACAAGCTGTTCTTTATTTACGTGGCAAAAAACCATGAATGGCAGCAGATGCAAAAGGAAGATTGGGATTATGTCCATTCGATGTCAAGATTTTATCACTGGTGGATCAGAAGATACCTTGATTTTGACATTTCAGTTGAAGCAGATATCCTTCCAGTGATCCCTGGAAAAATATTCGACAGGATGTCCATAAATTACCTTACACGCGACCACCAGCAGAGGGGTAAGAGTACTTACCACTTTTATCTGGCGTATTTCAAGCCCTTCTGGACGGATTGTAATACCGAAGGATATTCAGCAAATAATTTTGGAATGGTTTACTGGAAGAGGCTGCAAGGAGCTCCAAAGGACAGACAGGAAAAATATTTTGCCGATACAAATTGTGCAAAAGTTTCACACGTGCTTTCACATGAAATTATCCGGATGAAGGGCAAGAAAAAGAAGGATTATTTCGAAGCAGTCCACGAGCTGTGGGACAAACATGTTCTCGCCGATGAACCATACCTTTATTTTAATGAGCTCTTCCACAAGGTAGACAGAAACAGCTCTTATCGGTTTGTAACGCTCAATCCCGAACTTCTGCCATCAGTATAGCAGGTTGTATTCTCTGCTGTCATTTCCATTATCTCTTCCTTTTTCCGCGAGCATAGCTTGGAAAAATAACAAGAAAAATTCAGGCAACAATAAATAACAATGATGTGTGCATACAGCCACTGACAGAACTATATAGCATTTTAGCCAAATCTGGAGCCATAATCTCTTCGGTTGGAACAGGACTTTTGGTAGTCTTTGTAGTAGTGCTTGTGATGTTTCCTGTTTCTAGAGACTGTGTAAGCAAGTGCTCATACACTTCGCTGGCGCCGGATCCTCTTGGTCAGCTCATAAAACCATCTGTCCTTGCACTAGCTCTTGTCATAATTGCAACAGGAATAGTAATGATAAGGTTCAGCAGGTGGCATGAGCACAAGAAAATGAAAGCATGAGTCTATCAGCCAATTTTGGAATAATGCGGCATCAAATTATATTCATATGGAGCTTAATTCCTCCAGAAACTGTCTGTTCTAGCCACGCGTGAGCTAATATGGTTTTTGTTAATTATCATTCTAGAAAATGGCGCCTGCCCATACCTTATAAGCAGGAAAATCCTGCATCTGTCTTGACAGGATGCCACCATCAATCAAATTTACCTCGGGAGAGAAAGAATTTCTAAAGCGAAATGAGGCTTGTAGGCTAGCGACTTCTTACAGAGATGTACCGCATATAGTTCCTGTTTCTTATTTATTTGAAGATGGATTGTTTTACTTTGCAACTGATTTTGACACGAAGAAATACAACAACATAAAGAGAAACAACCGAGTTGCGCTGGCTATCGACATCTATAGCTCTGTCGGAAACAAAGCAGTATGCGTCATGGGAACTGCAAAGATAATAGAATCAGGGAAAAAATTTAGGGAGCTGTACGATATTTTTCACAAGCGGTTTGAATGGGTTAGGAGGGACCCATGGAAAGAGCGAGAAGCAGCATTTGTCGAAGTGACTCCGATAAAAAAAGTCAGCTGGGGGATCAGGTAATACAGTATAAATGGACTGCTTGCTGGTTTGTAAGTATCCATTGGGCAGGCGAGTTGTGGTTGAACGCTGACAAAGCAGGTACAAAAACAGCCCGGAAAAGATTTGACGACCTTGCCGGCAAGGTCTGTGAGAAAGTTCTACCGATAAAGGAAAAATATTTTCTTGGAAAGGGCTCAAAGGTGGCTATATGCTGCCTGGCAAGCATCGACCTTCTGAAGGAAATTTCAAATTCTGTCGATATAATGGATAGAATTGTCATTGCGGCAAGGCTACTATCTGAAAACAGGGGAATAGATACTCTGATCCAGTTCGCCATTTATAACCCCACGCTTTGCCACATAATCCTTTGCGGAAGCGAGGTGAAGGGACACCAAGCAGGACAGGCCTTGCTTTCGCTGTGCGAAAATGGCATCGGTACTAAAGGCAGGATCATCGGAGCAAAAGGACCATATCCATTTTTAAAATCGTCGCAGAATGACATAGACAGGTTTAGGCATCAAGTTAGAGTCTGTAATATGATTGGGGAGATAGATCTAGCAAAAGTTAGGAACAGTCTCTTGGCAACAGTATGAACCCGATGGTATGGCCTTGTCTAGTATCCATCCTTTTGCCTCTGCCTGTTTATCTGATTCTTTTTCTGGTATTCTCTCATTATATCTTCTGGTGTGAGCCCTAACTCAATCGACGCCTGCACGGTGAAATGCCATATATCGATTAGTTCCTCCCTAGCCATTTCTTCGTTAAAGGGAGTTGGTCTTTTCCACCACTTCCAGCTGGTTAACCGTTGAAGCTCAACTGCCTCATGGATTATTGCTGTAGCAAGGGAGGATATGCGGCCTTCTCGGGAGCTTGGGTATCTTGATAGATCCATCATGGAAGCAAGCTCTTTTTGCATTGCAAATATAGTCTGCAGAGTATCCACGCTACAGAATTTAAAAGCAAGTGTAAAAAGATTGTCCTAGGTTGCCACAGACACGACTATTGTCGAACAATGCCAGCCAAGGCGGATTGCGAAAGCTTTAAGGATAGAGCAAGTTGTTAGAATTGTAATGGCTCCCTCCTCCCATCCTGCCCAAGGCAGAGATGTGGCAAGCCGTGAATCACCCGAGGCAAAAGCCTCCGGTCAGAATGCATCTCTGGGCAGTATCTTGACATCATTTTTGGATACTCTAAAGATCGAGGATCCGCAGATCAGGAAAAAGGCAGTCGAATTTCTAGGACGCGTACAGCTTGGAACAGTAAACGCTTATGGCAAATGGATCACTGTTGTAAAAGTGGTAAGCGATTCATGTGCAGTATCTGGACGGATATTCTCCCAATCAGAAATCTGTGACTTTCTTGCAGTTTCGATTAAGGGCATCAATCCAACTCGCGCCAGCACGAAAAGTGTCAGTGATGCAACATTCTACATCTATAGAGACATAATGGAAAATTATCAACAGAGCGACGACAAGCTAAGGATAAGCTTTCCCAGGATAATTGCAGATGTTGCCTCTGTTCTTGAAAAGGGAATTGATACAAAAGGCGAAGCCGTAGGTATCTACAACATACAGAGATACTATCAGGATAGAAAGGTCAAGGTACCTAGCGAAGACCCTGCTGCAGGATATACCTCTGCTGATATTGCAGACAAGCAAGGGCAAGATGCGGTAGCTACTTACCATGACGAAGAGCTTATCGAAAATCTCGGTCAAATTACAGGAAGAAGTAAAAGTGAGCTGGAGCTGTCTATATCCAGCCTCCCAGTGCAGGACATAAAGAAAATCAAAAGCCTTGCCCTCAATTATGGCAGGCTAAAAAAATACAGTAGCCTCGCAAATTCAAAAGAATTCAAGAGAGAGGTTGAAAAGGAATTTGGCCGAAAACTTAACGACAACCAAATCCAACACGCGCTCAATTCTATCAGAAAAGCAAAGGCATATATCGAAAATGTCCTTGACGGCAAGTTTGTCCCCCATGGAACCCATGGCATAAACCATGTGAAACATAACTTGGAATATGGCTATCAACTAATGGGCCTCATGGAGCCAAGGAAAAGACGAGCGTGAACTAGCAGTCCTCAATCGCCTGAGTCTTTCGATATACCCTTCGTACCAAGGATCAAGATCTGTCAGAGCAGTGGCAGAGTAATGGTATCCTATTCCAAGCTCGGCAGCCACCTTTGCGGCATTGACTGCAGATTTTTCATCTATGCTGCAAAATACGTCGTCCTGAATCTGCGGCGTTGATACTCCCATAAAGCGGCTTGAAGGATAATTATTTCTCCAAGGTATCCTGCCGATGTACATCCACTGGTGCTCAAGGCAAAGAATTTCGCATGTTTCCATTATCTTTCTGTGAAGTGCAACCATGCCAGGATTGCAAATCACTTCTAGATTGCACTTTTTTGCCAGTTCATGTAGCTTTGAATAATAGTCCACATCAGAATCCGTTTGCATAGCACTTACTTCGTCTAGAAATACACCGTCACTTCTGCAAGAAACTTCGACGATCTCTGAGGCTACATCTGTAATGTCCCTTCGAGTCCATTGTGTCGCGATATAGGAATATATTTTCATCTTGCCTTTACGGGATACAAAATCCTCGATTATATTCGGGGATCCATCTGCTTTTTTATATGCTGCCACAAGTAGTTCCGGGCTTGTGCGAATTATACGGTTAGCGTTGGCTGAAATAGCTCCTGACTTGTCAGAAAGCCAGCCATAATAGATTGTTAGTGTACGCACAGCTAAGAAAGAGATGCGGACAAGAAATTACTTTAGAGCCTTTATTATACAAGATTCTTCTGAGGTTTCAAGAATGATTCGAGCATGTTGTGAATTTCCAAGAATTTCATTCCTTCGACTGTTGTCCAGTAGCTTGAAGAGCGGCTATCATATTGGAGTAGCCTTTTAAAAACAAGTGTATCAACCAGCAATTTCACATCTTGCCTGTTGTATCTTCCAGCCGGTCCAGACATTGAAGAAAAAGAAATGCCATTTGAAGCTAAGGTCAAGATTTCCGCTGCAGCACTGAATACATCATCCATAGTGCCCATATGATTTGGATTTGGGATTAAAGGATTCTGCGGCTAGGTTCTGAATCAAGAGTACCGAAACAAGGAAGGGTCGTCCCTCTATCGCCTCAGAATACAAAATTCTGGTTGATATGAGGGGTCCCTGCCTTTTTAGAGGTATTTGCTGGTTGGCAGATAATGGGACAATACACTATTAAGTTTTTTTATCATAAAATAGAAAAATAGTAATGATATAGACAGTGCGCTAGAACCCGATGTGAAACGTTAAAAATTCTATCCTAAATAATATGAGAATTGTACGAAATATTGCTAATTGCCAGATGCAGGTGTTGAAGGCAGATTGATTTAGACACTGACATTCGAAGAAATATTGCATGGGTCTGGATAAAAGAAATTTTTATCATTTGTTGATTTGTGGAGTGTCAAGAGAATGGTATTCTAGCTAGGTCTACGTATCCACATGATAATAATCTACACATGAGAAGAATAACAACAGGAAGTACTGCTGATTAACGCAAAAAAGAGTTCGTTCTGCCCTTTTATGACACTACCTTCCATCAAGCCGGATATTGCTTTCTATCTCGATCTAAAGATTGAACGCCATTAGTAGGCTGATTACAATAAAAGTCAATTGGATTCCTAGCTCCAGATCTTTTCCTTAAATGTCCATTTTTTATTCAGAATGAAATTTCCCACAGAAGCACAGCCTACTGCCAAAACCAGCGACAATGTGTAGCTTGCATGGTAGGCCTCAACCAGCAGATAGACCAAGGCAAGCTGTATCATTGCGCCCCCTGCACTAAACCCTGCAAACAACCCATACTGGGTAACAGTTTTTTTGAAACTAAAGTCTCTATCTTCAAATGTCCATGACTTGTTTAGAAAGAAATTCGACGAGATGGAAAATAATATGCCTATGATTGTAGCGTGTATATACCATAAATTTGAGAGAACACTGGTGAAAAGAAAAGAAACAATATAGTTAATGGCAAAGCCACTAGCACCGACACTGTAGAACCGTCCCGCCTTTGAAAGAAAGCGGACCGAAGCGCGGTCTTCTCTTTCGCGGACAGATTTTCCGTACCGGTACAATCTCCAGACGGCCTTAAAGTAGTCATACGCTACCGACGCATCCAGTTTGCTCGATCCTATCTTGCGGTTTGTAAAAGTATAGGGAATCTCTTTGACCTTGACTCCCTTGGTCTTCACTAGAACTTCAAGGAGCATCTTGTAGCCCAGTGCGTCAAATTCAATATTTTCTATGATTTGGCGCCTGAACGCGAAAAAACCAGACATGGGATCCTTTATGTTGATTCCAAGTCCATATTGGGCAATTTTTGTAGCACCCTTGCTCATCACCCTGCGGCCAAAAGGCCACCCTGCCACTGACCCTCCTCGTATATATCTAGATGCTATGACTATATCACAATGGTTATCTCGAAGCTCATCTATGAGCCTAGGTATCGTCATTGGCGGATGGGAAAAATCACCATCCATAACAACTACTATACTTCCTGTAGAAGAGCGTATACCTTTCAATATGGCAGAGCTTAGCCCCATTTTGTTCGGCCGGTGAATCACCTCAAGAGAATACAATTTTTTCTCTTTTCTGATTTGTCTTGCATATTCTTCAGCGATCTGGCCAGTACCGTCAGGTGAATTATCGTCAACTATTATAATTTCAGCACGGTGTCCTGCTGGAAGGTTTTCTCCCACTGACTCGAGCATCTTGAGAATATTCTGAGACTCGTTAAATGTCGGAATGATCACTGACAGTGAAAGATCTGAATCTGCAATTTCCTTCTGTCCTGACGAGGCCAAATAGACTTGTCATACAATCTATTAGCGGAACATATAAAATTTTAAACCTGAACCATAAACAGACCTATCGGCTAGTTACACTTCAGATTTTACTGGATTTGCTTTTGGATTTATGCCCGAAGTGCAAGTCCAAGCGACTCCTTTGTCTCTCATGTTTCAATTAGTTAATATCTCTAATGATATCAAACCATTTGCGCATGTCAAGTGACGCTATCGATTACCCTGTAAATGGAAAATTTGGCAGGTACGGTGGTAAGTACATTCCCGAAACTCTTGTTCCAGCAATTGAGGAGCTGGAATCTGCCTATGCCAGGTACAGAGATGATGCGGATTTCAAGAATGAGCTTGAATATTACCTGAAGCAATATGCTGGCCGTCCAACTCCACTATATTTTGCGAAAAACCTTACAGATTATGCAGGAGGGGCAAGAATCTTTCTAAAAAGAGAAGACCTGCTTCATGGAGGGGCCCACAAGACGAATAACACCCTCGGTCAGGGACTTTTAGCCAGAAGAATGGGCAAGAAAAGAATCATAGCTGAGACCGGCGCAGGTCAACATGGAGTTGGCACAGCTATGGCCTGTGCTGTGCTAGGTCTGCAGGCTGAGATATACATGGGTTCAAAGGATATCCAGAGACAAAAGCTAAACGTATTTAGAATGCAACTTCTGGGTGCCAAGGTGCACTCTGTTGATTCAGGAAGCAGAACTCTGAAAGATGCTATCAATGAGGCGATTCGTGACTGGATTTCAAACGTACGAGATACATACTACCTTTTGGGTTCAGTTGTTGGCCCTCACCCTTACCCGGCCATGGTAAGGGATTTTCAGAGTGTTATCGGCAGGGAGATAAAAGAGCAGGCGGCAAAATTGTGTGGGGGCCTACCCGACGCAGTGGTAGCGTGCGTTGGAGGCGGAAGCAACGCGATGGGGACATTTTATCCTTTTCTCAATGACTTGAGCGTTTCTCTATATGGTATTGAAGCGGGAGGGCAGGGCATCAAATCTGGCAAGCACTCTGCAACTCTGGCTGCCGGCTCTCTAGGAATACTTCACGGCATGATGACCTACTTGTTGCAAGATGACGATGGTCAAGTTCTTGAAACACACAGCATATCAGCAGGATTGGATTACCCGGGTGTGGGGCCTGAGCATGCTTTCCTCAAAGACATAAAGCGGGCCAAATATGCCGCCTGTGTTGATCAGGACGCTGTATCGGCCTTTCTGACACTATCCAAGCTTGAAGGAATAATTCCGGCCCTAGAGCCGTCACATGCAATAGCCTACTCAATCAAACTAGCACAGAGCATGAGGAAAGACCAAAACATAGTTGTCACTCTCTCTGGACGGGGAGACAAGGATGTCGAAGTGGTTCAGAATTATCTGAAGCTAAAAAATAAACACATGAGGAGTGGAGCCTGAAACAAATGCGTCTGCGGAATGAAGCCAACAGGGTTGATGCAAAGTTCTGCGAACTATCAGCTAATGGCGAGGCCGCGCTTGTCTGCTATATTATGGCAGGATACCCCGATCTGAAGAGTACAGAATCAATTATTGCGTCACTTGTCGCCGGTGGGGCAGATATAATAGAGGTTGGCATCCCGTTTTCAGACCCAATTGCGGATGGCCCTACTATGCAGCAGGCTTCTTTTTATGCACTGGAAAATGGCATGACTCCACGAAAAGCACTGAAGGCAATACAAGGGATCAGGGCAAGGTTTCCCGATCTCCCAATCCTTGCTATGACATATTCAAATATACCTTTCAAAACAGGCATTGAAAATTTCTTGAATGAGGCACAAAGAGCAGGCCTTGACGGAATGATTTTGCCTGATATGCCAGTCGAGGAATCTGAATCCTATGTAAATGCTGCAAGAAAGTTGAACCTTTGCACAGTATTTCTCGCTTCGCCAAACACTCCAGAGCCAAGGCTCAGGTCAGTAGTCGAGGCATCTTCAGGGTTTGTTTACCTTGTATCCGTATACGGCACGACTGGTGCCCGGAGCAAAGTTGAAGATTATACAGCGAATGCAATCAAGAAGGCGAAATATGCAGCACACCTTGCCCAAAAGCCTGTTGCAGTTGGTTTTGGGATAAGCACTCCAGCGCATGTAAAATTTATGGTAGGCGCGGGAGCAGACGGAATAATAGTCGGCAGTGCCATAATCGACAGGATACAGGAAAATTTAGGGAATAAGAAACTGATGCTCTCTGAGCTTGAATCATTTGCTCGTTCGATGAAAAAAGCATGCAAAGCCTAGTATGATATTCTATTAGCTACTGATCGCAGGAGCCAGATATAACAGGCAGATGGACTGTGAGAAACATATCGCGCCAAATAACTAGGTAGAATCTTCAGTTTTGTAATGGTGGTGGACTGAAAATCATGAACGAAAAAAAGCTCAAGCATCTTTTTTGCAATGCCTTCATATCGGGGCATATCAAGAACAATACTGTACTACCTAATCCAGCTGACCACACTGAGCTGAAAATATCAGAAGAAGCCTGTTTTAGAGGCTTTGACCTTGTGATTATTGCGATAGCAAAGGGTGGTTTACCGAGGAAGATTTTGGACGGCAAGCCTGTTACTGCAGTCAGCTTTGAGAGCAGCCTTGGTGCAAGGTCTCAGCTGTTCAGAAGAACTGCACTGAAGGAAAAATGCCGTGCAGATTGTATCAGGTTCTTACCTGTAGAAGTAAAATCAGACAGCGATAACCTTGATAGCCGCCTTGCAAGGCAGATTGTCATGGCGATCACTACATTTGGAGAGTCCATAGTGGTGCTGGACGAACGGCACTCACAATATGCAAGGCTGCATGGGATTCACAAGCTTTTGCCTGCAACGGTTATTGGATACAGCGGCCATGGAGATTATTTTGAAGTACTGTCATCTTTTGGCCATCGACAGATAGATACTATATTTAGTTTTGACAAAAGAATGGTCGCTAAAGCCTTACTCTATAATGATTTAGACATAAGCCCACAAAAGGTCTACAGCAGAATTGTGTTGCTCCAGAGGATATTTGAAAAACTTGCATTTAATCAGATATACGGTCCGATACGCCTATCCACCAAGGAAGCACAATTTGTGCGTGAAATCGTTACAGTCAATATGCACAGAACAGACAGAGCAGATGACCTGATAAAGGAAACCGAGAACACAAAGATCACTGATTATTTGTAAATGCTCCCGTCTATCGCCCGTACTTTTATCTATGCACTGTCTAAGTCTATCAGCGTTTTCCCTGCATGGCATGAACTGTAAGTATTCTTTCGCTTGGTGTTCGAGAAGATTCCTACTATCTGTTATTATCTGATGTGTAGAAGTAGATATCAAATGAGCCTCCTAATAGAAGAGACAGAAGAAGTCGACGGAGTGCCGGTTTGTGGTGCAAACCTTTCGTCCCCTGTAGTCGACACAGCGTACTACATTGACGAAATCCACTATAAAATCGGAAACAGGATGTACATTGAGAATGCAGATTAACAGAAGAAGTAATCAGGGTCAAGCACAGGACGAAGAAGAAAGGGATCTCGAGCTAGAGAACATTGTTGGCAACTTGATGATTGCGCAATACCAAGTAGACAAACTTAGATCTAGGCTTAGTGAAAGAGTGGGTGGATACGGATCTGCCAGCAACAAAAAGGCCTCGGCGCACATTTTCAAGCACAACGAGAAATGGTACAAAGTGACTATCAAGGTAGACGAAATGGCAATAAACCAGCGGGAAGTATCAGAAGACTCTAAGTAAGAGGACATCTGTGTGCTTGCTTCTGACGCACAAAAATTTTTTTGTTTTTTATCTTTATAAGAAGTCAGGAGGAACTCACCAGTAGTTGCTTTACGTTCAAAGTAAAACAGCTTTTTAGTTCCTCGATCATGATTCCATTCTGCGCCAAGACTATGTAAATATGCTTCCGTTCCGTTCCGCAATGTTAATAGTTGCCGGCTGTTTTGGGCCATACATGGGCAGCCTTGCTCAGTACCTAAAGACACCCGGCTCCAGGGTTTTCCTTGCACCTAATACTTCTGATCAAGATCTGATTGAGAGGGCAAAACAAAGGCTCGTCGAAAATGGTGCAGAACTCGAACGCATTCAGATAAACTACAATACCCAAGAACTTGCCGAAGGCGACCTTTTTGTAAGCTACGATCCTCCAGACCTTGTTGTCAGGGTAGTATACAGCAAAAAACCAAATGGTATCGTGAAGATGAAAAGCACTGAAATGATCCGGCTCTGATTATTAGCCTGTAGTACTCTTGCTACTAGGTTGCCCTGCTTTCAAGCAAGTTCCCCACAGCAGATACAAGGCCATCAACAGGGTATCTATCTTCTCTGCCGTCTTCCATCAACCGGATGGTGACCTGCCCGGTATTCAGATCTTCTGCCGTAACAATTACAGTAATCTTGGCTCTTTTTGAGGCAGAATCATCAAGCTGCTTTCTCAGAGCTCTACCAGATAAATCATAGTCTGTAGATATTCCGCTCCTGCGAAGATCTGAAACAATCTGCATTGCCTTTTTTCTAGAGTCGTCCTGAGCATATGCCACATAGACAAGTGGACTGTAGGCCTGCTTCATAATTTCATGTTTTCGCAGGGCCATCACTATTCTTTCGACGCCTCCGGCGACTCCTGTAGCACCGATGTCGCTTCTGCCAAATGCGCTTGCCAGAACATCGTACCTGCCGCCACCAACAAGCGCACCTATATCTAGCAAGGGATCAAATGCTTCAAAGACGATGCCAGAGTAGTAATCAAGCCCCCGGACAATACCCAAGTTTATCCTCACATTCTCCACTTTCCTATCCCGGAGCATGGAAATCAGATCTTCTAGAGCACTCCAGCTTGGCAGCTTGCTTGCGTCGGTCTTTGTTGATATGGACTCTGCTGTACCTTTGAGCTCTGACAAATTGATAAGGGCCTGCAACTTGGAATGATCTAGTCTCTCTTTGTACTCCAAAAGTACCGCCTGAGCCCCCTTCTTTGGAACCTTATCTATTGCTCTGAACATTTCCATCACCATCTGATCTTCTGGAACCCCAAGTATTTTTCTGATATACTCTTCAACAAGCTGTCTGCTGTTTATGTCAATGATAACTTCAAGCCCGAGCCTTTTGAAAAAAGTTGATACGAACTCGATTACCTCGGCATCAGATTCCTGCTTGAATGGACCGTAAACTTCTACATCCCACTGGTGAAAATACCGGTATCTTCCGGCTTGAGGCTCGTCATATCTCCACACACCGGCAAATGCCGCCACCTTGAATGGAAGCTTTAGGTCTCTTCTTGCTGCAACATACCTAGTGAGACCTACCGTCAAGTCGAACCGTAACGCCACATCCCTTCCGCCCTTGTCCTTGAAGCCGTACACGTCATTCAAGATTGCGCTTCCACTTTTAGCCTCCAGAGTAGATAAAAGCTCGATGGGTGATGGCTCCATCAGCCTAAAGTTAAAGAGGGCGGCCGTCTCAAAGAAAGTGCGCCTTACAAAATCGATATTGTAAAACTCTTCACTCTCGAGATCTCTCATACCACGCGGAAGTTCCAGCTTCACAACTGTAGGCAGCAGTGCGTTAGCATTTAGATTTTGCGTTCCAGCCAGCATATCGTATAATAAATAACAGTGCAGTGGATCATAGCTGCATTGGCAGGAGGCTATAGGTATCTTGATCACATGACTGATGCGGTAATCGAGGCATATGGCAGCACGTTGGAGGAAGCATTTGAAAACGCCGCCAAAGCCCTCAATGATACAATGGTAGATCTCCAGACCATCAGACCCTCTGTAGAGTTTTCTATATCGGCAAGTGGTCATGATCTTTACCAGTTGCTCTTTGACTGGCTTGATAAGGTGATGTTGCTCTTGGTCGCTGATGGAATTGTATTATCAGAATTTAAAGTAAGTATTCGAAAGAATGATACCTATCTACTTGATGGGACTGCTAGAGGAGAGAAACTTGACCTTGCTAGACATCGCTATAAAGTGGAGATAAAGGCTGTAACTTATCATGAAATGCAGATAACGCAGAATAATGGCAATACCGTAGTCAGATTTCTACTTGACCTGTAATAAGGATTAAAAAGCCATGGTAAAAGTAGACACACAGGAATGAAGAAAAGGAGGGGAACGAGCTATCGTATCAGAAGATAAACCCAACATAGTTGGGATAAACGTTCTAAAACAAAATGGCGCCAACGTAGAAGAAATAATCAAGGGCCTTGTGTACAATGCATCGGTCGAATTTACTGCATATTATTACTTTACCAATCTCAGAGTCCACTGCACAGGCATGGACGGGGAAAGTGTTAAAGGAATAATCGAAGATGCCCGGCTTGAAGATCTAAGTCACTACGAGTCCTGTGTCCAGAGAATATACGAGCTTGGAGGCAGCCTTCCAAATGACGCACAGGAGTTTGTCAGGATGTCGGGCTGCCAATTCCTCCAGCTTCCTATACCGCCTACTAATATGCACGAGATCCTGAGAAAATGCCTTGCAGCAGAACAGGGTGCCATTGTGAACTGGAATAAAATGTGCAATCTGACAATTGGCAAGGACCCTGCAACATATGACATTGCAAAGGACATACTCAAGGAAGAAATTGAGCACGAGGCTTGGTTCCTTGAGCTTATCTATAACAGGCCATCAGGACACATGAGGAGAAAATACCCCGGAGAACGACCTCATACCCGCAAACATTCGCGAGCGCTTGACATCTGTTGACTACTTTTTCTATATCATTCAAACAAGCAATAGTAAAACCTGATCTCTTGGAAAGATCTAGGCGAACCACTTTTCTAGCGACTGACTCCGGCTTGAAATCGACTTTTTGAGCCTGTCAAGCGCGCCTGTTACTCTATCTGCTGAAAAGCTCTTTTCGATACAGAGAAAATCAATTATCTTTTCTCTGTCTACCTCACCAAAAACTAGATTGTATCCCTCTGGCGCAGGAGAGTTCAGAAAGATGTCCCTTATCTTTTGGTACGGGACATCCTGCAGCTGGTCTTTTATCTTTTCAATCATTTCGAGTCTTCCATACTGCTTGATAAGCTTTAGCGCAGTCTTTGGACCAATCCCGGCAAAGCCACCAGGGTTGAAGTCGGTGCCTATCAGTATTCCAACATCCACCAATTGCTCCCGGTTAAGACCTGTCTCCCTCAGAACACGCTCATATTCAATTACTTCAGGTTCAACATCTACATACACATTCCGGTTAGGAACTTTTCGCTTGCCACTTACTGCAAGATTTCGCACAAGTCTCTTTGCGCCAAACAATATCGAATCATAGTCTTGGCTTGCTGATGCAAAGGCTATCTCCTGATTCGTAAGCCACGCGGCGGCGGCCTCGCCATCTGAGTGAGCCTGAATATGTGGTATACCTAGGAGTGACAGAAGTTTCTTGGATTCTTCAACCATCGCGTCGTTTATGATAGCCGTGCGCTTGCCATATTTTACAGCATCTTCCAGCCGGCCTTCCTCCAGCGCCTGTTGGTACTTTTCTGAGGCCTCTTCTTTTAGCCTATGGCGGCGCTCAAGTTCTGCAATCTTGAGGGCATCTGCCTTGCCATCAAAGACATAGACAGGTTTGATATTTTCCACAAGAAGATTGACATTTCTGTAGAACATGCCACTGAGATGGCTTGTCACTTCGCCCTTGCCATTTGTTAAAAGCTCCCCTGTAGGACCCCGTATGGTGGAAAGGAATTGGTAAATAGTGTTGTATGCGTCAATGGCTACAACTTTGTTTGAAAGATCGGCAATTTTTATTGGAGAGACCGTGATAAGTGGCCTTAAGTCCAGACCCATCTTGTACTTAGACTTGTGTCGATTCAGGAATTAAGTCTTGTCCTCCCATCAACATCCTGCATTTCTGTTGCCGAGGATCTTGCCTATACTACCTCATGGCTGTCGGTAGTTTTTTAGAGTCTGACATATCCACCCTACGTCTTCAGGCGTCTTTGCCAACCGGCCCACCTTTATGCAATCTCGTATATCTTTTGATTTCAAGCTTGACCAGACTGACAAGGCCACTGCCTCGGCTACTTGATTAGAGACTCCTTCTTTTGACAGCATATGAATTGCAATCTGTCTGAAATCTTCGTATTTATACTGCTTGAAGTGCAGCACAACAAACCTAGAGAGCAGCGGCGTAAGCATTCTCTCTATAGAATTGCTTGTTCCAAATACCCATGTCTTCAACTGGGTGTTTCGCGTCTTTTGAAATTTCGTTTCCGCTACTATACCTGTCTCCATGAGGCTTAGCAGTGCTGTCTGATCTTTCATTGGCATATGCTCAATCTCGTCAACGATAAGATACCTTGGGCGCTTCTCAAATAGATAGTCTATCATCCCTGATTTGGTGCTATGGCTGCCCAGAGTAAAGAATGATCTTTCAAGCTTCATGCACTCTAGCATAAAGAGGGTCTTGGCAGATGCAGGCGGACCCACAAGCAGTATGTGAACTGGCTTTTCCGAAGTTAATGATAGATTAAACATCCTCTTCACATCATCATAACCTATGATACTATCAAACAGCATTTCTTGCTGGGCTTTCGGCTTGGCAGTTTGACCTTTCTGGCTGGCTCGGATGTTGGTGTGGCTGCTTGCTTCTGTGCCTCCTTCTTCTATTACTCCAACAGGCAGCTCGTTGTCTGCAGACATTGGATGCCTGCTGCCTGGTTATGCTTTAGATGTTTCTGCGAAATTGCGATGGCAAAGAGCTTTAAAATAATAGACTGAAAGATGGAGAATGGTCATCTGCCAAGAAGCCGCGGCCGTCACTGGCTTATAGGGAGGTATGAAAAAGAGCGAATTGCAGATATCGTTTCTGCTCCAAGCTTGATAGTATATGCAGATGCGTCCTCTGAGCCAAGATGTGAAAGATCCTCAAGAAACTTTGCCTTGTCCTTACCACGCTCATATGTTCCTCCAGATTCTTTGATGCAAAGTGGAAATTTCTGCATCCGGATGCCTGTTGAATTAAGAAATGATATAAACTTGCGATATGCATCCAGATTGTACCATTCCCATCCTTTCTCATTGCAGAGCATAATCCACACGTCTATGGTATTCTGGAAAAATGCTCTGTTTCGCAACTCTTCCAATGTCAAGCCTGAACATGACTTATTGGTTGTCGAACCCTTTTTCTACGTTTCTTATTTGTACTGCCCTGCATCGAGCAGTATGATGAGATACGATTCTACCAAGAGGATTTGCACAAAAAGCTATAGAGGAGTGTTATGAGTCAAAGGATGTTCGTATTGATATAGAGAGAGATGACCAAATCGAATAAAGAATGCTGAAAAGTAAGTAACAGTCAACATAATTAACCACCGCCACCATATACCTTGGGATTTGGCAAGTAAGAAGACTCAGACGCCGTCTATATTCTTGTTGTGCGAGACTTGCTACTGGTGTGCTACATTTTTCGATAAGACAAGGCTTCCAGCCGACAAGTGTCCAATCTGTTTTGCCACAGTCATGTCCAGCTTTCCAATCATGCCTGATGAATCTTTCACATTCAGCCATGACGGAAAGAGAGGTGTAGAACTCGACTTTAGGCGGAGAGGCTGAACCTGCATAAGCAGAACAAGATACAAATCACGAGCGTTATGCATAGTTCTCTTTTCTGTCAGCTGGCATACTGACTACTTACTGATCCACTATTGTTATAGGTACGTCGCTTCCGTTTCTGTCATAGGCAGCTATGGTCTCTTCTTCGTATGGATAACTTATGATTACAGATACAAACCCATAGAAATTGTTCAGATCTTCTGGTGAGGGCTTGTTTGAGCCACCTGGATGAGAATGGGCAGTACCCATGTACGAAAGGTCGAATGGAAGTTCATAGACAGGAAAACCAGAATAATATGGGCCATGTGAGGAAAACGGCGGTATAACCAGCCCGTCAACTATGATCTGGTGTCTCTTTTTCTTGCCCTGTAAGATCAGGATACCTTCATTTGGATGCCAAGTTTTGGCAAATGTAATTATGCTATTTGCCACCTGTCTTGTCATCACCAGCTCCCTTCTGGGGGCCTGTTTGGAATCGTTTCTGCTACGAAAGAGCAATACACAGCCTCTACTGGTGCCTTTTATTTTAAGATTGACTGGCAGAAGGTGCAGGCAATATTGCATTCAAGTATCTTTTCACTTTGCATAGTTGGCAGCAATGTTGCAGGCTCCTCAGGCAATCCTGCCTCCTAAATAACAACCATTCTGCAATTGCTTACTGAAGGCCTTACGCAACGGAATGGATAATAGGCGGAGCTTTGCAAGTAAAAGCTGACCTGCTACGATGTTACGAAGAAGCAGAGAAATAGGAAGCAACAAGATAATTCTGCGGAGAGGAATGGTAGGGAACGACAAGGACGGTACTCCTCTTCTCATCAACGAAAAAGGAGAAGGATATAGAGTAAACGATACCGCAGTTTCTCTGTGGAATATGTGCAATGGCATATCCTTCAACGACCTACTGCTTGAGGTTTTGCGGATATCTAGCGACAGTGAAGAGGAAGTAAGAAAGTCGCTAAGTGAAATGCTGAAGCAGTTAGATAGAGTATCCGTAATTGAAATAAAAAAAACAAAGCAGTAAAGCAAAATAAAACAGGATAAAAATAGAGAAGGCAAAAAATAAGGGTCAGTTCAGTGCTGTCCGCAGATCTGAAATGCGAACATAATATACCCATCTATCCTGCCTGACCTGCGGTAGGGATAAAAGTTGTTTGTATTCTTTGGCATCAGTTCACTCTTTAGGCCTAATGCCTCTTGTTTGGCAACAGATACTCTGGCAAGCCTAGGTGTAAGTATCTTGGACCAAGGGAGTTGAGGGAGAGGATTATTCTTTTTACTTGCTATCATTGCCACTAGCCGATTTGGATTCTGCCTGTCAACAAATATGGAGTAGTTGTAGTCTTGCTTTTCGTCAAACGGATCAGGTGCCGTAAACGGATCGATATCGATATAATTTTGTATTCGTTCCTTAAGCGAATATGCCAGTGCGGACATGATGGCATAATCTGATTCGTCCAGTTTTTTGACTTCCTGTACGCTTGGAGGTCTAATTGATGTAGCAAGCACGACCTTTGGTTATAGATTCCATCAATATATTTTTTCTAAATTGACTTTGCTCACTTTCAGGATAACAGATATCTTGTCACCACGAAAAAGGCATAAATTGCAATACTTTATGAAAAGGGTTGCCGGGGTACCCAAGCTAGGTAAGTCATAATCGGCCCTAACAGGGGTCAGCCTCGAGATCAGTCAAATGCATGACGCGCCAGCTGATGTCCTTCGGGACTCGTGGGTTCGAGTCCCACTCCCGGCGCACGTCTCGTGTAGTGTAGCCATCTCTTTATAAACAACTCAAGGCAATAGCTGCCTATTCAGATGGCCAGACTCAAGCAAAAACAGCTGATTTCCACTGCCAACCTTAGAATCAGAATTGTAAAGCTGACTGACGGACTTTCAAGGCCATATTTTCGTAACATGTTCATTGAACTTTTAGAGGCAAACCCTGCCAATGCCAAGATACTCTGTGATTTTTTTGATGCTGAACAAGTGGAATTTAATATCAAAAATTCAACCAAGGAATGGCAGTTGAAAATCCTTTACTGGCTTTCCCGGGAGCTTCATCACAAATCATTCAAGAGCATGACAAAGCAGGATATTATCATATATCTCAATACTCTCAGAAAAAGCGAAGAAGATGATGGAAAACACCGCTGGATTGGTACTTATAATAACAGACTCATGGTTTTTAGCAAATTCTTCAGATGGCTCTACAATCCTGACGAACCTAACGCCAAACTAAGAGAAACACCCGACTGTGTAAATATTCGTCCACTGCCAAGAAAAGAGGTCAGCGCTTACGGACCTGGCGATATCTGGACCGACCAAGAAATAGCCTGTTTTTTGAAATACTGTCAGAACAAACGTGACAGAGCATATGTGGCGATGGTTGCCCTGGACACTTCAGCAAGACCGCACGAGATTTTGCGCAGAAGGATCCATCAAATTTCATATGACTCCGCAAGTGATGGAACAAAGTATGCCTACATTGACGTGTCTGGTAAGACAACTAACCGACGGCTGCCACTCATATGGTCTCTGCCATACCTGAAGGAATGGCTTCAGGGAGGCCATCCTGATGGCGACAATCCAAATGCTTTCATTTTTGTGTCGCTTGCTGATCAGGTTTACGGCCAACGCCTTACAGAGGATGCGCTGGGCAAGCACTTTAGAGAACAGTATAGAGACTCATTCTTTCCCCAGCTGCTCAAAAAGGACGATAAGGAAGTACCTCCTGCAGACAAGGCTCTGATTAGAAGCATGCTAACCAAGCCGTGGGCCCCTTACATTTTCAGACATACAGGCCTTACCAACAAGTCGAAGATATTGAAAGAGCATGTACTGAGGCAATATTCTGGCTGGTCGATGGATAGCAAAATGCCTGCACGATACATCCATTATTTTGGTAACGAGTCTAGCATTTCGCTGCTGGAAGCATATGGAATAATCAAGCCAAAAGAAAAGTATGAAAATTCTATTAAATTAAAGCCATGTCCGAACTGCTCTGAACCGAACAAGCCGGATGCTCAGTACTGCCTCAATCCAAGATGTAAATTCCCTCTGACAAACCAGGCTCATTCCGAGATTATGGAGAGGCAAAAGAAGGAAGTGGAAACTATTGTGGAACAGAAGCTACTTGAGTTAAGCAAGAAAGTCGATTTCAGTAAATTGTAGGGTTGAATCTTGCCCAAATCTTTTCGGGATTTCCTGTGAGGCCTGAAACGTGTGATAAAAGAAGCATTAGGAACAAACTATCGAATGGATTATTCATGGAGTTGACCTTTCACTTTCAAACTCTCCGATCAATTCCTGTAGTCCACCTATAATATGTGGTGTATTATGTTGCAGGTGTCTTGTATAGCGAGTAGTTAGATCATGATTCCAAACCGCATAAATTCGCAATGCTCTTTCTTTGCATTTTGGACAGGCCTCAAGATAATCCTTTTTCTCGAATTTTCGGTATTCAAAAAGATAGTATGCAGCTTGTCTCCCGATAAAAGTTTGCAAATGACATTTTTCACAAATAGCAATTGTAACGACAACTAGTTCGTTTCTGTGTTCATACCGCAATTGCTCCCACTCTAGGCCCGGAAGCGCTTCAGAAATCCTGCGCTCAAAATCTAGTTTTACACAATATAGTATACTTTCTTGGATTGGAGTTGTGAGTGAACTAAACCCGATTTTCGCCTTTTCCTGCAAACTCGCAGGTTGCATGAATCCAGTAGCATATTGTATCTGTGAAAAAAAATCTAAAAGACTAAATGATTCATCTAGCACAACGAGCCCTGATTTGAGAAAATAAAACATTGTTTTTAGAATCGACATCTTTAGGTCATCTTCCACAATTTGTCTCAAGAATGCCACAAAGTAAAGTGACACGGGAGATGGGCTTTGCATTATCTGATTTTTTATTAGTTCTAGACATCTCTCGACATAACTCATTGAGCGTCCTTTTTCAGATGTACTGAGCGCTCTTATCAGATAAATTAAAAACATTCCATTCGATGTGATTTTGTACGCTGGAATCTTTTCCTTAGTTTTCAGGGCCACTCTGGTTCCAGCACGTTCAAGAAGACCCAGTTTGACAAGTAACTCTACCATATGTTCAATCTGCTTGCGATGTCTATGGAGAAGGTAGCTTTTAGATATCTTACTTTGTTTTTCTTCCACATAAGGCGGATAATGATCAACTAGCCAATTGCCGATTTCAGTGATGATAAAACCCTTTTCAAGAAACTCTTTATCGTCGATGTTGCCACTTAATATCCACTTACAAATTCTTGCATCTGCACGATCCCCTTTGATAATAGACTTGATAGTCACCAATGCTTGCATACTATCACTTAGTATTTAGTAACCGAACGTAGTGCTTATTTAACATTATTACTGTAATATCTTCATGTCTGACAATTCAGAGCAAAAGGAAATTGTCAAAACCTTTCTTGCCGGTCATGCATCTTGTACTTTGGTTATTCCAAGACGGCTTGCTATCAAATATGGTCTTCAGAAGCCTGCTCATGTAATACTTGAAGAAAAAGAGAACGGCATCTTTCTCAGGAAGCTTGAATTACGATAGGCGGTAATGCATGCAGAAATTTTCAACAATTCAACAATGTGCGGGACTTGGCTGTGCAAAGCCGGGGAATATAGTATTGCGCTTGCGCTATCTCAATCTCATTGGCCATTTCTGCGATAAATGTGCTGCAGACCTTCTTATGAACGATTTAGCCTTCAGGCCATCGGAGGTGGCAGCTACAACGTAAAACCGTCGGGGCAGGAGTTGTCCCTTCCAACAGGACTCCTGCATACATCAACCCGACACGAGGTGTGACCCTATATGAAAATTACATCAAAGAAATTATTTGAAATTTTGGGAGCTGTCTTCTGTGAGATAGCCCAAAGGGAGGAGGCTAGCTTCGATTGACGTCTGTAATTTCAATTGTTCCGCTAGATCAAGTTGAGGTTGGAGAGCGGTATCGAAAAGACCCGGGAGACCTCACTGGTTTAATCGCATCAATAAATGAGCTTGGCATACTCGAACCTCTTGTAGTAGTCAGAAAAGGTCCCTCTCGATACCTGTTGGTTTGCGGTGGAAGGCGCTTCGCTTGTGCTACTAAATTAGGACTCAAAGAAGTACCTGTGCATGTTGTTGAGCTTGCAAATCCACTGCAGGCTGAATTTGACGAAAATGCACATCGAAAGGAATACACGCTTACCGAAAGAGTTGCAATCATTCAAGCTATCCAGGCTACAAGAATTGGACATCGACCTAGTAAAGACGAGTTAGAGAAGGCGTCTGAAACAGACACCTTTCCAAGGGGTTCAACTTATTCTGTCGCAGAGCAGGCACTAGGTGTCAAGAAAGATACTTTACGAAAAGAGGTCAAGCTCGTTACAGCTGTCAGTGAGAATCCTGAAAAATATGGACCGCTGCTTGAGGCTGTTATGCAAAAGAAGAAGTCTGTGAGCGCAGCAGTAAAGCAAATTGAAGCAGATAAATTGGCAGCGCAAGTTAAAGCAGATGTCAAAACAGACATTGCCTCTTCTGTTCCATCATCAATAGATGATAATTCTAGATGGAAAGTTCGTTTCAGCGACCTTTCTGAATCAGAAGAGCAAGCAATGATTGCGGGCAAACTTACTGATACTAGTATTCCCTGTCCTAGGTGTGCACTACTGATCCCCGTTTATGTCAATACTTCAGATGATCCGACTAAGGAATTATTGAGAATCAGAGCTGAAGCAAAAGCAACAGAAGGTGAAGCTATAGCAAAATGATAGTCGAAAAATGCAGACAAGATCCAAACGGCATGCACATTCTCAAGCGTGACTATGAACAACATGAGGTTAGCTGCTCAAAGTGCGGCATTATTGACAAGACAGAGACTGAGAACCTCAAGTTTGAAATAAATAATGATGCCAATAGAGAATTACTTCTCAACTCTTCTGATTCAGACCCAAGCCTCATAACAAAAAACGGTACTCAAATGGAATGGATATCCGATAGCAGTAAAGGCTTGGCTGCTAAGCTTGCAAAATATGGAATTCTACAAGACGGATATACTGCAGGACAGGTTGGGTCGCGAAATACTTGGATTGAGGAAGGAGTTGAGAGTGTGCATGGGCCTTACAAAGTCCATGTTGATTTCACAAAAGACGAGACCTTCAGGCAAGCCAACATTTTTCTCCATCGATACTGCCGAATGCTCCATCTTCCATATCGCAAAAAAATGGAATTAGGGAACCCTTTAAGAAGTGCATTCAATTCTAACACAGGCGCATTTCTCCATGTTGTTGTATTGAAAGTGATACTTGATA
The DNA here is from genome assembly GCA_021325295.1 of Nitrososphaeraceae archaeon. GTDB lineage: Archaea > Thermoproteota > Nitrososphaeria > Nitrososphaerales > Nitrososphaeraceae > JAJPHM01. The sequence continues at coordinate 76,087 of JAJPHM010000031.1, read as the reverse complement.
ACCTGTACGACTCACTTACGATACATGAAAAGAGCATTGTAATCAAAGAACTCACAACCTGGCGAGAAAAACTTCGAGAGGATACCAAGGGGAAATACATCAAGGAAATACAGCGACAGAAATCTCAAGTGGAGGGCTCGATATGACCTATCCACCAGGATTCAAACTTCCGGATTCCATTTGTTGGGAATATCATGAGATGCTGCTTCAATACATGAAACTTCGACCGAAGGAAATCCGAATGAAACTGCTAGTAGACATCATGTAGGGCTTGTATCTCATGAACGACCACAACAAGAATCATTCATTGATAGAATTCCTGCTAAGAGACGAGTTAGCATCTCAAGCCAGCAAAGTAAAGTGAGGTCCCATGGGAATAGTACCAACCATCTTTGACATTGACTTTGAATTGCTTTCAGAAATGTGTAAAATCTGTCAGCATACAGCCTATGATCTAGCTTGGGATTTCTCCAACAATCCAGTCGGTTGCTGGATAGATTTGGTAAAGGTAGCAGAAAAGTTCGGCCATCAAGAATTTCATTATTGGATGAATGTAATGCATGGTAAGATGTACCATGAGTATTACGAAGCGCTAATCCTCCCGCCTTTGGAAAATTCCACGACAAACTTGGAGGAAGATAGTGCTTGTTTGTAAGCGAATGGCTGCAACCAAAGTTGGATAACTGCTTGGTACAATTTTCTAGTATGCAAAAAAGTCATGCCCTGTCTGACCCATTGGCTTTCCAGGGCAATGGTCAGACAGGAGCTACCGAGCACCCACTTCAAGACAAGACCAAGGAGGCCTTGACTTATGTCTGAGATTATACAGAGTTTAGATAAAAACGTTAATGCCACCTATCAACCAAAGAAGCGGCGCTACAGGAAATGGCCGCGCACAGTCTTTTACCATAGAAAGAATCTCGCTGTGCATTTAGCACCCGAAATTAGCGACCGCCTTGGCCTGGTGGCTGACCAATATTATACAGAGCAGAGGCTAGAGGGCAACTCTCTCGTAATAACGTTCTATCCAAGGAGAGCTGAAGCATGACATCAGCTGCAGAAAGAATGGTCAAGCCTGCCACCGTGGTGGAGTTGTTCAAAATCGGCTTCAAAGTTGTGCCATTGAGGAACGATGCGAAAACTCCGGTAATTTCCTGGAGTTCAATATATGAGAATAGCTGGGATATGGAAGAGCTTGCAAAAAGGCTCTTTGGATTCTATAACGTTGCAACTTGCTTCGGTAAGACTCACTTTAAGGATGAACATGGAACCAACCTATTTCTCAATTGCTTAGATATCGATAGTCAGGATGTCTTTAGGATTCTGGTTAATTTGGCAGACCCTGACAATGGCGCAAGATATTCGTTAATAGACAAATCACGAGAAATGACATTTGTTACAAAAACAAAAAAGTCCTTTGGATATCATATTTACTGGTTCTCCCATGAGCCAAATCCTCCAATTAAGGTTAAAGATTGCATATATGGGAAGGAATTTGAGATCAAAACTGACAAGACCAGCGGCCTCTGTTCCTTGCCACCTTCTAGGCATAGAGAATATCCGGATTTTGAGTATCAGAACATCGGTCAGAATAAAATAATGGTGGCAGATGGGCTTTACAATTCTCTTATCAAACTACTGAGTGATTGTCTGAAGCCAAAAACTTCTCAGAAAGGCAGTCAACTGAATTCACTCTCTACAAATGAGGTAGGGCTAACGGATCCTGATATCGATACAATCTGTGAATTGTTAAAAGAGCACTATAAACAGTGCTATCGCAATGTTATCTGCCTATATCTAGCGGGCTTCCTGCTAAAAAATGATGTCACTCTTGAATCTGCAAAGGAGCTTTTTTTGAGGCTAACAAAAGAGGATGAGGAAAAGCAATCTCGATTCATTGCATTGGAAGAGACGTATAAGAAACAGAAACAGGTGGTCATGGGGTACAAGGGATTATTATCCATCATATCTGGTATAGCCGGGGAATCCACTGCAAGAAAAATTATCCAAACTACATATTCTCGGATTCTATCCCACAAGTCACTCGTAGATAATAACGACTTGGCGTTTGAGCTTGCAGAGACGATAAAGAAGGAATATGTTTTCAGAACTATGAATGATACACGTGAGATTTACTATTACCAAGATGGCAAGTATCTATCAAATGGTGAGAGAATTATCGAAATAGAATGTCCAAAACTCTGGGCGAGAGCCCGGACTGCAGTTGTAAACGAAGTTATTGAGATGATCAGGAGGACTACTCCCGCAAATAGGTCGGAATTTGATTCCAATTCATATATTCTCAATGTGAAAAATGGGCTACTTGATATTCAAGCTGGTAAGCTGAATCCACATGACCCAGAATATCTATCGATAGTGCAGTTGCCAGTAAATTTTGACCTAGAAGCAGTCTGTCCAGCTGTTGAGACGTTTCTGGGAACATCACTAGACGAGAAAAATCAAGATAAAGTAAAGAGACTGTTGGGTGATATTCTTACACGAGACTATAGATATCAGTCTCTGTACTTTCTCGTCGGATCAGGGCGAAATGGAAAAGGCACCCTTGGTCGACTTTTGAGGGCATTTGTAGGCCCTGACAATTTCAGTGCGGTTACATTACAGTCACTTGCAGATGAGCGATTTGCGAGAGCACAGCTTTATGGAAAAATACTCAACTTTGCAGGTGACGTAAGTGCAGATGATATTGAGAACTGGGCGATAATAAGGTCATTGAGTGGTGGTGACCTTATTGCTGCTGAGCATAAAGGCTTACCAATATTTCATTTTGTTAACGGTGCCAAGCTTGCCTTTTCTTTCAACAAGCTTCCGCCACCTGACAACTCGTTTTCTACAATGAGACGTCTTGTTTTGATAATGTTTGAGAGGGTTTTCAGCGAAGAAGAGGCCGATAAGGACTTGGATTCAAAATTGCAGACTCCAAATGAACTATCTGGTCTGCTCAACTTAGCTCTGGATGGATTCAGAAAGTTGAAAGAAGATCCAGAATATGCTTTGGAATCATGGCAGGAGGTAAAAGCTCAGTATTTGAAGCTAGAAAATCATGTTGCAGCTGTCCTTCAAGAGTGTTTTATCAAAGATGTTGAAGGTGAGGTTGAAACCAAGGAATTCTATGATATCTATACAGATTATTGTAAGAACAAGAGTACTGCAGAGAAACAAATCAACCCACTTAAGCCTAACGCGCTGGGTGCCAAATTGGCTGATTTAGGTATAGAAAATAGGCAAAGAAGGCGTAAGGACGGAGGCAGGTATCATGTCTATGTTGGCGTCAGAATAAAGGATACTTCCCAAACAAACATGAATCAATATTCATAATGTCACGGGTGTCACGAGCAAAAGTCCCTACTCCTTTTTTTATTTTTAAATCTCTCCTTATTTTTATTTTCTACAAGCACTCCAAAAAAATCTAAGGGTACGTAAAAAGCTCGTGACGCTCGTGACAAGAGTTCACTATCAATCATGGGGTTTCTTGCTTTATTGTGCATTTGCATAGTCATATTCAAATGACTATGAAGTTTAGGATTCTGTCTTTTTCTTGATAATGACAGTAACAGTGCCTTCCCTTATGTATGCTATCCACTTTACCTTAGATCCTGCCTGCAACTTCAAAAACTGAACAATGTCTTCTGGGATTGTGGTACGAAGGCTAAGGCTTTTCTTGGTAGCTCTGAATACCTTGCTTTCACATTCAAACACGATTGGTTCCATAAATCAAAATTGTATGTGACTATGTAGATGACAATGATACCCTTCCAATGGCATCCCGGGGTCTTTTGATTGATACCAATCTATTTAAGAATCATACTTTGCAACAGCTCTTGTGTTTTTGCATCGTTGTACTTCAGGTTCCTGAATCCTCTGATAATTTCTCTCCAATTTTCAGGTTTCTTTTTTACAAGAGCTCGTATCATCTGTCTTTTTGCCCTGTTATTCACTAACTCTTTCTGACCATCATAGTCATACATGGGAATCTTCTTTCTGTATGCTTTACTTTGCCAAGCTCTGTCGTAATACTTGATATGGACATGCCTATAATGAGTGACAAGGTTTGCAGCTACCTGAGAATAAATATCATTTTTAAAAACTTTATACAGGTAGTATGACCACTCAGGCTCATAGCCACAAAGTGGGCAACGATATTTGTTCAACTCTGCGACAGATTGTTTCATTACATTTGCTTGTTCTTTCTGTCTTCCATTTAGGACATTGGCAATGTCATCATCTCCAAAATCAGGACGAGCTATCATCTCCCAAATCTCTCTATTTTTGAATCTAATTTCTTCGATTCTGTCCTCTTCCGTTATTCTCGACATTGAACTTACCTCCTACTTACCTCTTAACACCTTGACCCTCAAAATACATTCTCCATCAATCTTCTCGTGACTCCATTCCAGTTCATCTTTTTCCGTCATATTACAAAGGTCAACATATGTCCCTGGGACCGTGGTCTTGAGAGAGTTTGATTCTTTATTCGACTTGTAGAGCTTTGAACGTCTACCCAATTGCTGTTGAGCTTCCATTACCATTACTATTAAATGACACCTTTATAGGTCTAACTATCGCCTATTATTCGCCTATGGTTAGACCTATATACTAGCGCCTGTCTGAATATGGCAATGGCACGAAGCCAAACGGCCCTTAAGCAAGGCAGGACCGAAGAAGAGAGTCTGGAGACAGAACAAGTTACTATCAGGTTGACGGTACCAAAGCAATTGTGGAGGAAATACAAGAGAATCTTTGGACAAAAAGCCTTTGAAAGAGTATGGAGTGCACGGGTTGAATCTGGGCTGAAGGAGTTTGAAAAAGCACCAGAAGTCTTGGGGTTGGAACTTGATTGGGCAGTTGACGACTAAATGGAGGTGAGATTGATGGAACCAGGGGCTTGCAGATACATATCACTTTCAACGCCAGAAGAGGTAGACGCATTCGCTAAAGAGTTTGAGATGTGGGATTCGGATGCCCTGAAGGTTATGCTGAGACATGATGGCCTTGCGCTAATTATGCTTGATGATGATTTCAAATTCCCTGGAAGCTACTTGGCTGCATTGAGAAGTATTGCAAATAAAAAGGAGATGAATCTATACCAGTATATCTTTCAAATCTTGGTCAAAGATGTGGAAAAGAATGTAACATCAGAAATCAAGAAGCGCTGCAAGGTCGTTCCACTAACAAAGCAAGACAAAAAATACTTTATGGAAGTGCTAAGCCACCAATCCGATAACAGCGGGCTCGTTGGTTTATCTACCTATAACAAAGAGTATGGAGACATACACATTGTATTGAAAAAGGATGAAGCTGAATTCATAAAAGAGCACAATCAAGAGGGAAATCCTATGTCAAAATATCCACTGAAGAGACTTGAGCCAAAATTACTTCAAAAGACCTCCAAGGCTAAATCAAGGAGTTTGGGAAGATGACAACTCCAAAAACCACCTGTCAAATACAATGGCGAGCTTGGTGAGCATGTTGGGATTAATGTCAAACTTGTCCTACCACGCAAGCTCTATGAATTCTGGAAACCCACATTGAAAGAATGGTATGGCGGTTCTTTCGATTATGGTCTAAACTCAGAGATACTAACATGGTTCTTTATGTACCTCGATCCAGGAAATAGTTCCGCATTACCTGGCAGCTTAGGTGAATGCAGATTATACAAAATGAAAAAGAAATTGGGAATCGATGACGAAAGGCTCAGCGAGATAGCTCACGATGACCAAGGCTATATTGAAGCATTTCTGAAGCAAGCGAAACAGCATCAGGACCGCTCGGCCTACCAAGCAACCTAATATACCACCTCCACTATTTCTATTGCTCTATTTGAGAGGAAAACAAGAATGAAAACGATAGCTGAGGTACGAAAAACAAGTGACGGCAAGCTGCAATTTTTGGCGGCAAAGATGGACAGCTGGGATGTAACGAATCTGGTAGATACTTCCAAGGTCGACCTGAAAGGATTGGAGGTATCAATAGCAAAGCAACGAGAGCCTGTCTTGGTTGAAGTGGAGATAAGTGACAAGGCTGTCGAGCAAGTGATTAGCGAGCTATGGGGATATGCCAAGGCCAACTATGTACAGGCCGTGTATGGCATACCGGAAAGCTTTCGCTTTCCCTAACTTTGCATTTTTGACGGCAGCTGCACGGTCATGTTCAAAATTACAGACAATCTGGCTACTCATGGCCTGGGACAGGATATGTATCCGCAAACCGTCCTGCAGGAAGGCCCACTCAACAATACTGACTTTTGGATAGTAGATGTCAGGGACATGTTAGACGAAAGCCAACCCGTCGAGATCTACAAGCAAAAGATAGACTATGCCATATCATGTCTTGACCGGCATAAGAAAATAGTGATATGCTGCGGAGCTGGACAGAGCAGAAGCAATGCAATAGCCATAGGAGTGCTGGTAAAGAAATACAACATGGACTTTTATGATGCATACAATCTGGTAACAGAAAAAGTGCCCATTGCGCAAATAGAACCAAGCCACATCAAGAAACTAAAAAAGCTATTCAATGTAAGCCTGCCATAAGAATCCACATTATGGCATAGACAATTTTACCCCTCGAATTGAAATTCGCATACACGCACGATGACGTAAATAGTACGTTACAGGTACTAGAGCAGGGGCAAAACTGCCAAAACAAGCGTACAAACGTACATTTTGCACAATACTGTTCGCGCTAGGCCCTCGTGTTCGTCCTTGTTTTTACGCTCAAATTTGGCTGTAATGTCGAAAAGAGTTCAAAATGTACGGCCCGTGCTGCTGTACGCTACTTCTAAATAGCTTCAGGAGGACTGATCTGCAGGGTCCTTGGAATCGTTTTCTGCCAGTTTATGGTAGCTGGGGATTCCACCGCGTTCTCCCAATCTGTTGATGGCAATCCGGAGCGTATTTCCAGCTGGCTTGCCGTCTGCTCCAAAGAACTTGCAGTCTTTGGCACAATCATTCCAGGAATAGGCGATATTTTCAGCCTTCCTTTGTCGATACATCTCATATGCGTTGACAAGTTGCTGCTCCCTTTCGGCCTTGGCAGCCTGCTTCTTTTTCAGGTACTCTATTTTGCCCTGGTCTGATTGCTCTAGTTCCTGCTTTGTCAGGAATTTCAGCGATACACCTGCCAGCGCCAAAGCGTCATCGTCTGATTCATGATGTCTGAACCCCTGCGGCTGGGAGTTATGTTCCAGTGAATACTCACCATCTGGCCAGACACAGTAGAAGGAATTATTTGTCAACCTATCAAGGCTAACAGCCTGCAGCTTGCTCATCAAATAGTGCTGTTTTGCAAATTCTATCTGATTGCCAATGTCCTGCTTGAGCCAGTTGAGCTTTTCTGGTATATGGTGCTTGTTTAGCCTCTTTACCAAAATAAAGTCCTCCTGTGCCGTCAGGGCCGAATACACCTGGTCAGGATCCTGCATGTCCAGCACTAAAACCGTCCTAGAATGTCTGGCCACTCTAGAGAAATAATTGAGCCCTCGCTTGCTCTCACGTTCTCCTCCTCCAGAAAAGGTAAGCATCCTGTTTGAAGATAGGTCTGACAATTCTCGGAGGCCTATTGCAAACTTCAGGTCTCGAGGCATATGGTCCCTCACCACCCTTGGGAATTCCTTGATAAAGTGAGAGAACTTTAGCTGTCCCTTGGCCTCGCTATCATACAGGTGGATTGAAAAGACAATTACTCTTTTCTCCTTGAGTGCTTCTCGAATTATCTCGGCAAAGGAAGTAGAGTCAGAAATAGTCTTTATCGCTTCAACTTCCCTTCCATCGGCAAGCTTCAACGTCCTTGGGAAAATCCGCATTGACGTGCTGGCCGGCAAGATAACCAAGATGGGATACCCGCTGCTAGAAGGCCTGTCAGGATGCGGCACTGACCAGTGCAATGATTCCAGATCGGCGGCACAGTTCATGTCCATGACCTGATAGCCCTCCTGATAATACACTTCAAGCATCCTTTCCAACAAGGCTGACTTGCCTGCACCCTTTTTTCCAATACAAAAATAGGCAGGATAGAACGGATGGAGTTGAATAACCGGCTTGCTTCCTCCCTGGATCACAAAATAAAATTATTAATTTTTTTTATGATGGATTCTATTTCGTATCCTAAATCCACAGAACAAGAGTCAGAAGAAGACTTTCGCTATAGGCTGATGCGCTCAAGAGCAATGCTGTATCTGCGTTATCTTGCCCTCTGGTGGACCAGTCTTTACTTTGAGTGTAAAGAGTGCCTTCCTCCATCACCTGGAGATGAGAGGTATAGCGTTGAAGTTGAAGATACCAATCTAATCAGAGAGGACCTGAAAGAAAAGATGGACAAGCTTTTCCTGTCAATAGACAAGATTGCACTAGGTTCCCTTGGGTACCGGTATCTGGCCATAAAGAGCCAGGATGACAACAAGAAGACAGTCGAAGGTTTGGTTAGGTTGATTGGCAAGCGCCCACTTGGTATTAGAAGAAAAGACGTGATGTATATGCATAAAAATGCACTCTATCGCTGGGAGATTTCGGCATGGAACGCTGACTACCTTATCAATGTCTTTTCAGCTCCAAAAGGCAATTACAATTTTACTCTATGAGCCAGGAAGAAGTCTCAAATATCAAAAAATCTATACTGATGCGCTATCCTCTTTCATTTTTGGAAGAAGTAAGCAGGGAGCTTATAGGCTACAAATCATATAGAGATGTCAAGCAATACTACAGGGCTCTGCCCATAATGGATGCTTTGGTAGACTATGTGACGCTGGATCCAAAGACTGGCAAGCGATACTACGAGCTGGAAGGTGGACAGGTCGACACACAGCATATCATTCCTATCCCAAAAGAGATGATAGAAGACTTTCGCAAGGTATACCATGGACCACGAAAGGACAGGCTGCTGTCCCTGAAGCACCTCTCTCCTGGCGAGTCTGTGGATCAGAAGAAAGGCATAGTGACTATCAGAAAGCCCATCAACTTTTTGCAAGCCTGGGGCAGATACGATGCAGAATATATTATCAGAATTGGAGGGTTCCACTACAAGGTAACAGAGTACAAGGTCACTGCAAATGGAATATTTCCCTATCAGGTAATGAAGCCCATGATTGATTTTACAGACCCCAACCTGAAGTACCATGAGACAGATACTATCCCATATTCGTACTGGACTGAAATGTATGACAAAGGATGGGAGGAGATATCTCCTATCTGCACCCGCATAGAAAAAACAATAGCTCAAACTCTGGAAGCAGCTGGATATAACCCAAACAACTCAAGTTCAAACCAGAGTCAGGGTGTTACCCCAAATTCAGATAATAAACTCCCTGGGAGTGGCGATTCCCCAGACAAGCAAATGGAAGGACCATCAAGCCGAACCCAGAGATTAAAACTGTAGTTCAAATTAAGCTACCGTCTACTTCATTTGAAGCAGACGATACAACCTTTTTCCAATTTTATTATGAGCATATATGACTCAATTTCGAACTCGAAAAGACGGCAAGCACTACCCCCTATCTTCAGGCAAAGGTGCCGTACTGGACATGGGGAACAGACAGAAACAGGCATTTGAAAAGGCAGTGGCTGAACAGGTTACCAAATCCGAAAATGAAGTGGATATTGTGGAAAAAGAAGAGGGAAGGGCAGAAGTAAAGGTCGTAGAAAAGAAGAATAAAGAAGAAGACAAAGGGAAGGCCAAGGAAGCATCAGAAAAAGAACGACAGGCGGCACAAGAGGAGGAGAAGAAGAAACAATGCGACTTTTCATCCGAAGAGAAAGGCGATGAGGCAAAGAAAAGAAACAAGATATCTCCGCAGGAGCTGGAAGAGCTGAAAAAAGAATCTCTTGAAAATAAAGTCAATATGGACGCCCTGGAGAAAAGAGCAAATGAAAGAGGCTACTGGACTCCAGAGACTAAGAAGGCCTTTTCAACATTGATGGATAGAAATCTGGAAATAGACAGGATAGCCGCAAAGCAATAATCGAATGCCAACAAGCAACTACATTCCCTTCTCTAATTTTTTATTATAATAACTCACAGGGCGATGGAAATTTAAGAGGCATGAAAGAAAATACCGTATGCTTTTCGAAGACTGCTTCAGATATTAACGCACCATTGTATGATAGTGTAATGAGAACCAAGTAACTTGCAAATTTAAAAATGCACATAAATTAAAACATGCTCGACTCCCGAGTTCTCAATTTGCTCACATCCAAGAAAATATTGCAGATTTGCACTCCCAAGAGACCTTATAAAGAGTACAATTCACTCCATTCAAGATGGTATCATCGTATCGAGATTATATCAATGGACCTGCAGGCAATATTGTCAAGTCTCTATCTGATTTTATAATAAGCCGGCGCTCAGACTATGCTAATGCTGTTCTTTTTAGAATTGTATTTGCCATGATTCAGGATACTATGACTCCTGTAATGGGCAAAGTTGAGATGTTTCATCGAAGCGAGACTGGTTTTCCAGATGCAGCAGTATATGATTACGGGAATGTGATATTGACTTCATATATACTTCCCATAGACGCATTCTTGCTTATTTTGAGCGGAGTGGTAAGCACTGGAAAGATAGTCTTGCCGGATAGAGTGATTCTAGAAATATCTGAAAATGCCAATTCTACCCTGTTATTTAGCAAGTCAAATTATGGTTATGGTGGTCACGATTGGCCATCCAACCTGCTGAATTTCTCCTTGAGCAGGCCGCCTAGCTTTGGGACAAGCTATCAAATACTGTCCAGGAAAGGTCTCCCGACATATCCCGATCTATACACTGCAATTACCGACTTTCTAAGGCTATCGTCAAAAGTTGACCACAGCAGCAATCTTTTCCAATTGATTATGGTTATCCCTGATTTTAGAGCACGGATATCTGAGATTGTAATATCGGGTAAGAGGGTCACATTAACAATTGACACTAAAACTGCCTCTCCTGACAAGATAGTAGCAAAGATGTATCTTGCAAAAGAGAGACGAACATATCAATCAGGAGACTTAACTTTCAACTTGTCAATGTCGGTAGAATGCCAAGCAGACTTCGAGCCAGACATCATTACAGTTGCTATACTTGGTGAAAATGATGAGTTATTGGATGCTAGAGAAATCCACCTTGGTTGGTCCCACTATTCTTCTGACGTGAAAGTAGAGTCGCCACTTGCAGAAATAATTGAATTGATAAAGAGAGGAGAGAATGAAAATGTAGAATTTAAACGAGAAGAGGGTAACGATTTTCTTGAGACTTTTGTCGCCTTTGCAAATGCCAATGGAGGCAGGATACTGCTTGGCGTTGAAAAGAATGGACAGATAAGAGGATATCAAGTGATAAATGACCTTGGCGAACTGCATGACAAAATAACTTGCAGAATTTTGAGCAATATTCAGCCTTCAACGATAAAGTTCAAGCTGCAGAAGGTAGAACTCGATGGCCAAGGATTGACAGATACCAAAACAGTAATTGTCATATCAATATTCAAAGGAGATAACAAACCATATTATCTCAGAGATAAAGGCATTCTAATGAGACATGGTGCGACTGACAGCTGGATTACCCCTACTGAGCTTGATGAAATCTATACCGCTAGGAATTCAAGTAATTCATTTCCGGCAGGGTTGCGAGGATTCCAACTATAATATCACTCGCAATTTGATAAGGGGGTTTTGTACATTAAGAAAAAATGAAGAAATCTATTTGGATAGATGTACATTTCCTACGATCATAGGATAAAAATTGTCTATGTCAGCACCTGCATTCAAAATGTCGACAGCAACAGATGATATTCAACCATATTATTTTCAGCCAAAACCTGAAAGAAATGTAGTTTGCAAATACTTTTTGAATATTTTGAAGCAAGAACCTTAACAGATAAGGTATCCGAATCGGACACCTTTCAGAGCAGTTGATAGAGTCATTGGATCCTGCAAATTTAAAACGCAATTAATTTTATTTTAATGACCAATTGGTATTCGCTTGTCATAACGGTCCTTGTTCTATTTTCAAATCTATTTGCTATCATTCCTTTCTTCAAGGAAGCAGATGCTGCAACTGTTTTCTCTATCAGCACAACCGCATCAAATCAACCAGTCATATCAAGGGAATCAAATTATCAGATAGCCGATTATGAAAACGGAACTCATGCGACCACCTTAGGCCTGCCAATGTGGGCCTTTGATTCCAAAAATAATATTTGGGCACCAATCGTGATAAACAATCTTGGCAATGGTACGATATCGATCCAGTCAGGCCTTATTGCAGTCAAGTTTGTGAATGGCTCGGCAACCCTGCTTGATAGCAACATGACCCGCACCTTGACGGCAGTTAAAGAGACGTGGCAGCTATACAATAGTGCTCTTCCTGTCAACAGTACTTTTAAGTCGATATCCATCAATCAGGCAGGAAATAATGCCAACGTTTCGCAGACCTTCTCAACCCTTGCAGGAACTCTCACTGTAATGTATATTTTCAGGGAGGGTCAGCCACTAAAGCATGAGGTATGGTTTTCAACCCTGATACCTGGTATGTATTCTGTCTTGCAGAACTGGAATATACCACTTGATTCTTATCGTCTTGCAAACGGCGCCCTGGTAAGTGTCACCTCCATATCAAATACTACTCAGGTTATGACCAAAGCCCAACTAGGCTCTCAGACCATGGTAGCATTTTACAAAAATGGCTTGCCCATTTTGTACGAAAGCCTGCAGTCAGCATGGAGCAACTTCAATTCAATGGCGATTAGAAAGGCAGGCTCGCAAACCACTGCGTCTTTCAGCTATGGCAACTGGACGGGTTCATTTCAGCTGGACCCAAACACTGCAATTCTCCAGCCAAGCAGTAGTGAAAATGACCAGACAACGACAGGCACGGGTGCAGGTTGTCCTGGCAGCCCTTATGGTGATAATACTATAGACAACACTTTGGCAATAGTGGCAAGCCTTCCAATAAGCACAAACACAGCCTCTTGTTTTCGTTCAGATGTACGTGTTACCACACTTGGAATTCCTTCAACGGCCCTTGTTTCAAGTGTAAAGCTTGGGTTGCAGGTCAATTCTGTGACAAATGGCCAGAACTGCAACTATATGCCCATGGTCCAGAGTGGCTCTGATCCTGTTGTTCTGTCCCAATCTCAGCTATGGACAGAGATAGGCGATGGAACACCCTACATCAGCAATTCCAATACTTGCACCACAACAGGCCCAAAGCAGATAACCTTAGGGAGCCAAGCCAATACCGACCTGATGAATGAACTGTCTGCAGGATGGTTTGCAGTTGGAATAATGTTCAGCTCTGAAACTAGGGATTCTTCTCTCCATCAGGTAAAGGTTGACTTTACCAGTGCAAATACCAACATTACAGTAACATATACTCCTGCCGTTACAGTCAGAATCCAGCTAAACCCCGGTTCTGGTACTCTGACACCATTCTCTTCTAACTTTGTTGTAAGCTGCAATTTGCAGGGTATCTCTACCAATAATAATCACAATGGCAATCCTGCAACCCAGTCGTTTACATGCGATGCTACAACTAGCGTTACCGTTGCGACACCAACAGATGGTGCTAACTCTAGATATCGATTCGGTGATGGAACCACTTCCAAGTCGTTTACTTCGTGTAGCAGTGGGACATGCTCTACCCAAAGCTACATAGTATATGGCCAGTTTGCCGTCACGATAACCCTCTCAGGGTTGGATTCTAGCAAGAGCCTGCCGATAACCAGAACCCAACTTGGCTCTCTGGCAGGACAGAGCGTATCTGGCTCTACGGCTACAGTTGTATGGTCTGACCAGAATCAAAATGTAGTGACTCCTGCCACAGATACGATATCCACCACTGAAAGGTTCCAGTCCTACAATACAACATCATCATTAACTTATAATGCTACAAGTTCAGCATCAAAGACGTATCTATACAACCATGAATACTATGTCTGGCTGCTGGTTCACGAAAAGCACCTAGGTATCCTCTTCTCTCCGATGCCCCAAACCTCCTGGACCGGCACCGTTATCAGCAGCAATGGAACAAGAAGTCCAACTATTACTTTCAACGTACAGCAGTCAGACGATCTTGTTCAGCCCGCTACTCAGTATTGGATGAGGAATGGCACCTTGACTCTGCCTTCGGATCTAACTTGGAGGGGGCTTGTAGTCAACAATACTGGCACCCAGACTACTATTACAAATGCAAATAATGTAACTATTGAGAGTACATCAATTCACTACGGTATCAACACAGGCAACCATCACATCAGAGCAGGAGTCGACCAGGCTACTTCAAGATTGACTGTTAACAAGTACGACTCTAATGCAGCTACATTCAACTTTACAGCTACTGCAACTTCCGGATTACACACAGCAAAAGTGGAGTTTATTGCAACAGATTATTCTGGCGTCTCGCTGGTAACAGTTAATGGTGTAACAGTCCCTACAGCAAACTATACTGTTACTCAAGATACCAGCATATCACCTGTCGCCAATATCCTGACTATTAATAATTTGCATTTCTCTACAGATACGATATTTATCCAGTTTATTGCAGCCTCTTCACAGGGAGGCCAACCAAGTGGCATGGGAGGCGGCGGTGCAGTCAATCCCTATCCAAATCTTCCACCACTCTCAACCGTTCCTGCCCCTACAGGAGGACTTTTGAATATCAATGTCCTGACTACATCGGTATCTGCTACTCCAGCAACGACACAGACTTTTAACGTCTTGGTAAACTGGACTGGGGCAAACCAAATTACAATCACTTCAATAACTTTTGGAAAATCACCTGTCTCATTTGTCTTGGGAACTCCATTGCCATATACTACCAATTCCATGTCTACCATTCCCTATTCTAATAGCCAGACAAACATTCCAATAGTGCTTACCGTCCCATCAAACATGGCTGCGCCATCAACCCTTGTAGTCCCAATGACTTTGGTAGGGTCAGCAGGAGGCAGCGGCGCCACTGTAACTGTGCCAATCAGTGTCAGCCTGATAAGTAGTGGATTGAGCCTACCACTGGTATTTGGAATAGGACTAGTTTTGGCGTTGGTAGCAGTGGGCATAGAGCGAGTAGTAAGGTATGAGTGGTTTTGAGTGTGTCTCTCAATCTTTTTATGCAAAGTAATAGAAATTACAAGAGTAGAACGGTATGCCTGGTTCTACTCCCAGGCTTCATAATAGCAGTCATCATCCACCTCACCTTGTTCAGGCAGGGGAATAGAATATGCTGTTAGTTTATTTTTAAACTGATAGCACTCGAGTGCAATCAAGCGGTCAATCACAAATTGGTAGAATTCAGAGCCAATGCATCAATATAGTTCAGGTAATCTTCGGCGCCTTCGGCTATCATGTCAGAAGCATTTGGGGCAAAAGTCAAAGTCTTCTATTAGTCTTTGCTCAAACACACGGCTATTCAGGTTATATTTAGTATTGCAATAAATGCAGGTTGAAATGATTCTGGTGAACAATCTGGCAGATTCAATCAATACTGATTTATAAGTTCTGAATACAATTGTTAGAGGTCAGACTGTAGGCTCTGTTAATACCTGCCAGCACTCACTGCAGTAATTGCCACCTTCTTGGAACAGCTCGGCTATTCTTTGATGGCAGTTGCAGCAAAGGTCAGATATAACATCTGGGTTTATCGAATAAGAGTAATGAAGTCTTTTAAACCGCTTTGTAGGGTTTCAAGTATTTCTAGGAGGAAATGCCATCAGCAAATCAGACTGCAGCTTGAGTGGGGAGGATATGAAATTCACTTAATTATCTTAGAATCCACGTTCTATGTCTTCCATTATTGTAAATTCGACACACTTCGCATTGACGAGAGATTATGATAGCTTTGGCCTGCAACACGATTTTGTACTGCGTTAGGTAAATGGTGGATTCTGTCTAGTTATTCCATTTGTTCATAACTTCGCTTATTCTATCGAGACTGAACCTCGGCTTGCGTGTTCTCAACTCTTCTGAAGCTGTATCCTCGTATTTTTTTTGAAGATATAAATATGATGCAACCAGCTCGGCATTAATCGGATCTTGGAGCAAATGTGCCTTTCTGGAAACTCTATCAAGTATGGCTTTTTCCTGTGTAGTCGGTTGATAAGGCAAAACATTGGCTGGGCCATACTTTGCAAATTGGTAGCCATCATCGGCCAATCTAGCAGAGTAGGGACCGCGTAGATACCACGTAAATTGGTATGGAAATTCTATACCTTCAGATTGAAGAATGTACATGAGCTTCTGAAGCTGCATTCTCTTTTCAAATGAGCTTATGTCTATATCATGGTCGAAAATATACCTGTAAAAGTAATTCAGCCTGCCAATACGATTATCTTGGTTTTGGCTCAAAAGCTGTCCCCTCCGAATAAAATTATGTACCGCTCATTTATGTGCAGGTTGATTCAATCTCATTGACCAGAAACGTGCTTATATATTTACCCCAAACTCTGAGAGCTTGCGATCGACCATATCAAGCAGTGTGTCAATGTCACCCTTTAGCTCTGCCGTGTCGACTTCGCTATCTTGTAGTCCTAAATAGACCTGACTTACCAGATGTGCAAATTCCTGCTCAGGTATTGCTGGCCACTCGATATTGGCTTGGAGTGCAGGAAGTGGCCGAACTCCCCTAGCATGCGTATCTGCAAGCCGGTCCCTATTGCTTATCAATTCATAATGAAGAGTTAACAATCGGCCGGTAGCAGACTTTTTATCTCTTTCCAGAATGTCATGGTGAACAGTCTCGAGACCTGTGGTCAGGTTCCTCAGTTCTTTTGTCGATTCAGCAAATCTATCACCCGCCCCCCTGAGGGCCCATATCATTTCAGATGAATCGTCAGACCGCTCTGTCTTAAAGTCAGTCATTGTTGTAATATCGGGGTCAAAGAATTCGCTTCTCTCACAACGTTTAATGAATAACTGGTCTTTGGCGCTCTCAGCCTTCCTTTTTTCAAGCACTTCAAATAGCTTATCTACATCTGGTCCAAAACAAATTATTTCAACTCTGCCATCTTTGAGATTCTTTACTCTTCCTTTCAGGTTCATTGGTTGTGATTCCTTATCAGCTCCATTCACAACTTTTTCAATCCACTCCCGAAGACCCCGCCCTTGAATGCTAAAGGAAGTAAGGCCTTCAAGGACTATTCTGGTACAGTTAGGTTCGAGAGGCGCCAAAGTAGTTACTTTCTCAGCTGAAACAGTCATCATATAATAGTTTTAGTCTATTACCCAGATTGGTGTATTCTTACACCTACTAATTTTGTATTATGGGCATAAAAAAGCAAAGATTCACCTTGGGATTGGACAGTCAAGACAAGGCATTTTTAGAAGAATTGGTAAATGATGGTACATTCAGAAACCTTGTGGATGCACTCAGGTTCTGCATAACCTTGTCGAGGCTGTATGGAATACCTGCAATAAAGAGTATGAAGGGAAAAGAAAGCTAACTATTCTTCTTCTCTTATTTCAGTAATACCAGAATCATATTTTACCTTCTTTGATTGCTTTAGGCTTCTCTTGGGCTTCAACCCTGTTGCTAGAGATAGCATCCACCTCTCCCATGCTGAATAAACGTCATACCTTGGCACAACCATCAGGCTGCCTACCTTTACCCTTTTCACTTTTTCATATTCTACTTCCAATGGCTCATAAACGAACGTAATTGGAGAATGGGGCTTTTTCATATTCCTGCCTTCGCAGCGATAGACAAAGACCTTCTCCTTTATGCCTCTACCTTTGAGTTTTGACTGCTTCAAGTCAATTCTGCACTTTGAACCACAGACAACACATTTGAATCGAAGTCTTCCCATACTAATAAGAAAATTGAACTGGTGACAAAGGTCAACCAGATAAAGGCTGCATGAATAAACCAGATTTTCAAAACTGCAGATAGTGGTTGACCTTTAATTGCAAGCATCCCCAAAAGAGGCTTGCCCGCTATAACTTCTGATTTAAAGTGTGCAGAAGATCAGACAATGCCCTATGAATTGACATATTTAGAATCGCTTTGACTTTTCGCGCATTCGTTTCCATAAAGGATCAATGCCAACTGGAGTAGGATGTGAATCACCCAAGCCTATCCAATCATGTTTTTGACAACCTTTTTACAACGCTCAGTAGGACCCCAATTTAGCGTACCCTCAACATAATATCGCTGCTGTCCGTGCTTATCCTTCGGTGGAAAATCTAGAACACTACTAAGCATCCTCTGAATCATGAGTGATGCCACTAGCCCATTAAAACTAATCACGCTTGGAGCTCGTGGCAATTCTCGCTTATTGCTTCGTTCGTCGAAGGTCTAAAGGAAGGACATTTTGACAGTTTAATACCTTGATATGACAATCGACAGATGGTTTGTTATTTTCGTTAACCTGATTTTACAGAGGCTGCGGGCAATCGCCTTATATAGCTGGCTGCTATTCAACCCTTGATGGCCCCGAGCCTCCCTACCCACGCGGTGATTTCGGTTAATGCGATAAGCAAATCTCAGAGCCTCATACTGGGCTCCAGCTCAGCTCTCAATGGTCACGTAGGCAAACAGAGAAATCTCGCTGACCTCAGGTGAGGCGCATTGTCAAGTAGCCAGAGCATAAAAGTGTTAGTTAACAATGTTTCATACAGGGCTTTAAGTCTGAACCATGTATTAGATTATAAGGGGTATAAAGGAAGTATGATTCCCAGAACAGGAGGTATGGACTAATGGCTTCAAGCTCTATTCCAGTATTAAAAGGCAAGGCTGCAGAGCAGTTCCTAGAGTACAATGAGAAACAGGCCACAGCAGAAGATCTAAAAGAATTACAAGAAGCTGAAGACTTTTACTTGTCCAAATGCACCTCAAATGACAATAACGCACACGACAAAAAGAAAAATTAGAATCTTGCATCTAGGTTTTTATCACACTTATTTTATCCATCCACAGATTGCAGTATAACGCTGTTGAACCCAAAGATAGCGACAAGCCTGTCTTGGACAAAGCAAAATTTCAATTTGTCAAATTGCATAAGGGGATCGACGTATCCGAGCTGGATTGCACAGACGATGCATGTCAAGATCCACAGAACCTACACAATTTCATTCAAAATCAAGCACTAGAGCATCAAGAAAATAACTATGGTACAAGTTACATTGTGTATTATGATGGGAAGATGGTTGGATACCTGACTGTCGCTACAGGTAGTATCAACATCAAAATGGTTCCTAAAAACTCTAGGCCATCAATAGATACAGACATGAAAAACTTTCCAGCTGTAATTATTGCATATTTTGCAGTAGACAAGCCGCTGAGAGGCAAGGGATATGGAACCTATATGCTAAAGTACTGCATAGGCCTTGCGAGGGTTATATCAAGAAAGGTAGGCTGCAGATACATAACTCTCTATGCTAGAGAAGCAATAGGTTTTTACAGCAAATACAAGTTTGAAATTTGCGAAGACCAAGAAACTAGGCCATTCAAACTAATGGTCAGGCACCTATATACTGAGAACGACCCTGCTATGCAAAAGGCCGCAGATAAAGCCGTGACGCAAAAATAATCTTTAATCTATTACTTCCCTAAATGTCAGCCTAAAGGAACGAATCCCTTCCTATCCACCTTATAGGATTTCACACTACACGAAACGCGCAGGCATAGGCGAGTCTCTTCCCCTTGTATGATATGATAGTATATGAATTAAGGTTTTCGGAATGTATCATTGCCCTTTAATTCTATAAAACCCTTGCAAGGATCTCGTATGTTAGTAAAAACAAATGGAGGACTCATGGTGCGCATTGCAGCAAATGCGCGAATGCGGGCTTTTGGAAAGGCATCAGCCAATCTATTGGCGGCTCCGAGTATAGTAGCTCCTCTAGTTATAACATCATCAATTAATAGTATTTCTTCAGGTTCTGGGAATACTTTTTGGACAATCATAGATTGATAATGGTCTGAGACTCTTGGTCTATCTGAGGCTATGCTCGTTGCGGCCTTCCGTACAGCAGAAGTCCTCTGTAAGCATTCTTCAACTGACCTTCCAAGCCCCTTCTTTGTCAATGCGGAAGCTAGGCGTTGGGGAACCCAGAGCGTTCCAAGTTTTATCAGCGAACTTCTAGGAATAGGCACCAAAATCGGGTTTACATCAAAGAAATGTGCAAATGGCATATTCTGAATATTATTTTTGATTGCATCAGCTATTGTCTCAGACATAAGCGCTGGAGGGTTGTCAATAAATTGATCATCCTTCAATGCCCTCATTGTAGTCCTTGATTGTAATTCTTTCGGACTTTGGCCGCGAGGAGAATATGTTAGAAATGATGCGAATTCTATTCTGGATAAGCGCATCGACATTACTGAAACACGGGCATTCGCAGGTTGGACGGCAAAACTTCCACCACATCTTCCGGATCTGAAAGCTCGATAGCGCCGTATTGCATCATCTCCTCCGGCCAAGCCAGTTGCCTATTCTTCAAGATGTCTCTCCAAATGAAAAGAGATCTGCCGAGCCTCAGAGCTTCCCATCCCTGATGTAGGGAGCCACTTGTTTCACCTGCTTCCACTATGATTGTGGCATCAGAGATCAATGCCATGGTCCTATTTCTGAGGACGAAGTCCTTGGGGGTTGTGTGATGTCCTACCGGGAATTGTGAAATAACTAAATGCTTGCGCATAATATCTTGTTGGAGCTGGAAGTTCTTCTGTGGATAAACTTTGTTCAGCGGAGTCCCGATAACTGCTATTGTCTGGCCACCTGAAGAGATGGTTTCAGTATGAGCGGTTGTATCAATTCCTTCTGCAAGCCCGCTAACAATCACAACGCCCATGTTAACCAGAGCCGACGCTATTGTTTTCGCTGCTTCAAGTCCATTGGAGGTGGCTTTTCTGGAACCCACTATTGATACTCTGGGTCTAGGAAGTGGCGTCTGCATTGGTCCTTTAATATAAAGGACTTTTGGTGCAAATCTGTTTTCTACATCATTTAGTGGGCGGCCAAGGAGTTCTTCAACTGAGAGGCTAAAGCTATTCGCTTCCTCGATGGTCCCCATTGACCTTACCACGGAATTATTGGTTTTAATACTTTCTCTCCTTCCGTAAATCATTGATTTCACCTCATATAATACAAAAGGCACCATAAGGAGAGGGAGAGGGGTTCAATCTATGAAATTGATCCAAATGGTGGGTCGGCAAAGCTTATGCAATATCCCATCTTCTCCAAATCCGTTCCCAAAATATCAGTCCAAGGGAACGAATCCATTCCCAACCTGCTTAAGAATTTCACACTCCACGAGACGCGGAGGCAGATGCGAGTCCCACTCCCGGCGCCGTATTTAGATGAGTCGTTTGGAATGGCTTCTATCAGAATCTATAGAATCCGATGCCATATGATATCGACCGGCAATAAAGGAGAGGTTCAGTTTATACACCAAATATGCTGTCAACTACACGATACCGAATTTCAACAAATAATGAGTCAACTGCGTAAGAATATTTTCAAGAACAATACACAAAAAACGAGTAACTATGTTACGTTTCATGGTTAGACTTTATTTAAAAGCTACAGACCTATTTCATAGTTCATGGGCCGTTTCAACCTATCATTGGCGGTGATGGATAGCATTGACTATATCATAAGTGAAGTGTCTACAATTTCCATCATTGCATTTATCGTAATGTCATTGATTGACCTCAGACTCTTGAATGCCGAAAGCGAAAAGTCAGATAGAAAATTGATGGCTTTACAGGTGATTAAGTCATGACTTTAATAGACGAGGTATCAAATGATATCATTTTTGCATTCGGGGCGGATTCTGGTGAATGTTGAAATAAGATTCAGTGGCTTTACTACAACCGGAGAATGTGATTATTGTCATATTACTGATAGCGTAGCAATTCTATACATAGATGACGGCATGAAGATAGAACAGGGCTATTGTTGCAAAAGATGTGTACCTGTTCCCCACAAATATCAATGTCAGAATTGCGGGCTGATAGATCTGAGTCTAGGATAGCGGGGTAATGTCAGGCTTTGCTCTAATTGCTTCGACTATGAACTAGAAAGAATGGTTGGAAAATTGACGAAAGCAGAGATAGAGGCACAATAGAGTAACCGCCCTACGCTCGCTAAATGGTTATGTCAGAATGGTAACTATTTTAAAAGAGGCTGGTATGTTTGGTAGCATAGCCTATTGTAAAATTGCATCTTGGACAAGAAAAGAAATTGCATATTATATTTATCAACAGGAGACCATAATTCAAGGCTGATTCCGGTTGATTGTCTTTTAATCCCTTGATTACCATTGCTTGCCTGAATAATATTATAGCTTTGCTTGGCGAAAGTCATATCTTGTATCACTTGCAAACACTTGCAATGAGTTCAACCTTAGCACAACAGATGGAGAAGAAAAGCCTCAATGCCCCTGATGAAACAAGAACTTTTGACAAAGGCAAGCTAGAGATAGCCAATCTTGGAAATATTTCAATCGGAAGATTCAGACTAGAGCCAGGATGGAAATGGTCTACATCGGTAAAGCCGATAGTAAAGACTGTTAGCTGCCAGGCTCCGCACACCCAGTACATCATTTCAGGAAAAATAAAGGTAAAGATGGACGACGGTAAAGAAGAAGAATTTCAAGCTGGGGACGTAGCTTACATTCCACCAGGGCATGATGCATGGGTCATTGGAAATGAACCGCTAATTGGAATCGACTTTACAGGGGCCAAGACATACGCTACAAAGACATGAATTAGCAATACTACCCTTTTTCTTTTTTTGGGTTATATTCTAGCCAGACATGATGAAAGAATAGAGATAAGATGAAACCTCTATCCGACATGAGCATTCTATCGGTCTAGGTGAGTTGGTCTTGGCTTCAAACAGAGAACGTTGTTGTCAGTCCATGAAGAAAGTCGACGAATCGTCCACCTTCAATCTGATCGGGATTACTACTGGCAAGCTCCGTTGGAATGAAAAACAAGAGCCGAGACAATAAGTCACTATATGCACTTGCTTGCTCGGCCGCATTGTCAAGTTTACGCAAAGCGAATTGTCTAGAATATTAATAACTGACCGTTTCTCTTGGCCGTATTATGAATTCGCAGTGCTGGTCTCCTTTTGCTATACACCTTGTTTCTGTACATGAATGTCCTTCTCCCAGCAACCCTTCAGCTATTCCAGCTAGAATTCCGGCAATTATGAAGCATTTTGGCGTGTCCTCAACTCTATCCTTATAGCATAATCCAAAAAAATTATCCGTTACCGACACTTTTACTGGTTCAGTTAGTCTTCCCATTTTGAGGGTGAAAGGAGAAGTCTTGAACTTTCCCCATCCGGCCATAAGCCCGTACATCTCCAAGAACTTGCTTGCTTCGTACACGTCTTTTCTTGCCAATCTCGCTTTAGACCCAACACTAAAGCCATAACTTATGCCCATTTGGAAAAGCATTACAGAGGCTGCACTTCCAAACGCTGAATAAAGGCCATTCTGTACTTCTTTCCAGAATACCTGGTTTGTCATAATTGCACTGGAATTGAAGACTAGATCTTTTGTCTTGTTAGACATCGGGTCAAAGCAAAAGAACTCGTTGAGATAAACATTTGACTGTTCGCTTAACTTTGCACCAGAATTCTCATCTCTTCTGTTTTTATCAGGACCTGACACAAGAACACAGAAGGAACAAATATTAAAAAAGGAATTGAATGTCAAAAAAATTACAGACATTTAGGCAGTATCCTCTATAGGGTCTAAAATTAAGAGGCTTTCCAATAGGTACCACGATCTCCCAAATTGGAAAATACAATTCAAAAAGTTTGCTGATATTGTTTTAGAATGATTCTTTCGGCCTGAATTCATCTCTCATTTCAGGCATTATCTTGACTGTAAATGGGCCCTACAGAAAGCCTGTCGTAGCGAAGGCAGGAATGGTTTGCCCTGCATATCAATCCAATGCAAGTATTATCCGTCCATGATACCTAAAGTCTTACAATATTTTTTGAAGCAAGCCTGATATCCTCAGACCTTATGGTCTTTCTCTTTGCATGCACTGCCAAGTCAACAGCCTGTTTGGCTATTCTCAAAGCAACTTCTTCAAGGACTTTTCTGAGCTCGTCTGCAGCATCGTCTCCCACTCTTTCCGCTCCGGATTTTTTGATTACTCTGTACATGGCAGCTAGGCCAAATTCAGGTTCTGACATTGCCAGATGGTGGCTGGACCTGTGTTAAAAGCTTACCCAAGTGGCCTATTGAGCCCCGAAATTGCTGTTTTGCCGATTGCTTATTTGCCATCAGTATTTACGGTTTGGCGTATTGAAAACAACCCAGTGTAATTTATTCCAGCTAGTATCGTTTAGATGCATTTTTGATTGCTGTTACCATTACCTCAATTGGATCTTCCATGCTGTCTAGAATGTAGTCTGCCCTCTTTTTCTGCTCGGCTGACAGTCCTCTATCTGTCACCATTTCCGATACAAGCTTGGTCAGACCATTGGCACTGTTTGCCCGCCTAACAAGCCCACAGTCAAGAAGGTACTTTTCTACATAATATCTTACAGGAGCGATTGAAACAGTCGGCTTGCCCATAAGGGCTGCTTCGGCTGTCATTGTGCCGCCTGCTCCGACAAAGATGTCAGATTGAGAAATAAGTACAGTACCATTGACTACTTCGCGGATGACATAAGCTTGCCCTCTGTATCTCTTGGCAACTTGTTCAATCTGGTCCTGGTACCTGCAAAGCACTAGCAGTCTAGCAGATTCTGACACAGCTTCTACAAGAGCATCTATCATATCCACACTTGCCAGTTTTCTATCCGCTATATAGGAAGCCTTTGCTTCTTCTAACCTGATAAGAATGATTTTTTTTCCACTGCTCGCCGCAGATTCTTTTATCTCCTTCAAAAACTTTGGAATTGGCAACTTGATCGACTGTGGGGTTGCCTTCTGCCCAGATATCTTTGCGTCTTTGCTTCTGCGCTTGCCTACTTCGCTTGAGCTCCTCTTGAGCCACGCTGCAGGGTCTAGCGCATGGTACATTGTAATTTTTTTTCTGGATATCCCAAATCTCTCCCAAGCCCTGTATGGGATGACCCACGGACAGAGCAGATGATCCGCAAGTGGTATAGTAAGCCGAGCTACAGCCTCTGCATGAGGCGAATCATTAAACACAAGCTGTTTTATCCCTAGACCAAAGGCTACTCTCGCGCCTTCCGGCGAAGAAAAGTTGACCGCAACTTCGGGCCCAAAGCCTTTGACAAGGGCTCCAAGTTCAAGTATTCTTTTTGCACTTGCAGCAAGTTTATCATATCTCTCTGCTCCGCCATGCTCTCCCGCTATCTTTATATCAAGCCCGTTTATTCTCGCAAGCTCAACTGCCTCCCGGTATTGTCGTGATGTGCAAAGAACGCTGTGGCCGGACTGCAAGAGCAAATCCACGGCAGGTTTGAAGAACATGACCTGCTTTGGAGTAAGGATGTCAAACCAGATCCGCAATGGCAGGATTTTTAGATATACAGTAGAAAAAAAGGTTGCTGTTGTCGCAGCTTTACTTATAAACTATAAAACAAAAGCTTTTCTCTAACTGTAATTGTAGATAGCAAGGGACAGAGAGGGATGCACCGTGCTATCTAGTACAGTATTGTTTATGGAGGATCTGTGAAGAGATTGAGTATATCTTCCTCTGTTTCTGCCGCAGTCTATGGCCTGAGCACCGAAGGCTACAGAATAGCTTCTTCGATTGCGGTCAAGGGCGGCAAGGTCTCTCTCGTTGACGAATCAGTCAGAATGGCAATTACGCTCAAGCCTGATGTAGCAAGGACGTACCCTAATGTTGCCTCGCTTATCGAAGATGAGCCGCTGCTGGGCCTTGAGCCGGTTGACCTTGCGATAAGCGATGCATCGTATGTTTACTTTGCTCCAAGGGTAAGAAAAGTAGGCCAGGAGGCAAAGGGAGACATTATGTCAAAATTCAAGGATGCAACGAAGGCGCTCAAAAGAGGTGCGTCGGTCATTTATACTCTGCCAACAGGTCTTGGAGGAAATGACGAAAATATTGCTCTGATAGAGCATGTAACCGGTATGACCGTAGGCAAAGACATTTCTTATTACTATATGCCCATTGGCACTGAGCCATCAGGCATATTATCAGATATTCTTGTGGGCACCTCAAAGGGCAAAAATGATGGACAAATATCCAAGATGCTCTATGACCCAAGTGGCAAAAACAGGATAAACTTTGTAGATATCAACTCTGCAGAGATGGTATATGCAATCAGGACTGTAAGTCACTATGCAGGCATAGCAAGTATATTGGAGATATGTAAAGGCGGCGCGGGTAGGATTGACAGCGGCCTCATGCAAGGTGTTTTCAAGGATCTTTTTATCGACGACATTACAAGCGGCCTCTATGATCTGAGGGCAATATGGTCATCACTTGACGGTGCGAGCCCCTTGACTTACCTTGTCAATGGAAGCATAAAGGGAATAGAGGGCTATGTAAAGCATCTGATAGACGAAGTAAGAATGTCTTTGAAAAAGCGTGACCTCAAGGCAAGCAGGACCAAGGTTGCGATAGCATGGACCCTGGATTCACATGAAATGCGCGGTGACAGGATAGAGCTTCTCTCATCTCTTGAGTCAAAGCTCAAAGACTATATTGGAGATGTCGAGCAACAGCATGGCCACAGTCTTGACCTGTACAATACTGAAAAGACCACAGTTGTAATTGCCTGCTCAAAACAAGACTTTTCTAAAGTTACAGCAAAAAATAGACAGAGTCAAGACCTCATAATAATGAAAGCAAATCCACTATGCGAGATAGAAGGTTGACTTTTGCCAACTCTTTTTTTTATTATCTTCCAGTGAAAAAAGATACTCGCCGCAACATCCATGAGTGCTTGCCACAGCAAGTGATGGCATGTGTTATTGGTCTATCTTGGATCTGTCTTTTCCCACTGCGCCTTTTTAAGGTCATATTCCTTTCTGGAATACTTTGGCCTTGCCGGGTGTCCCATCACTACTACTCCTGGCGGTACATCTTTTGTAACTACAGCTGCCATTGCAACTACACTATCTTTTCCAACTCTAACACCGGCCTTCAGCACCGCCCTAGATCCTATTATTGCTCCATCTTCCACAATTACCCCGGTCATCTTGGGACTCATTGGATATGGGTCATTTGTAAAGGTGGCAGCAGGTCCAATGAAGACATTTTTTCCAATGATAGTTAGAGGAGGAATGTAGACTGACCCTTCTATCCTAGTGTTGTCGCCTATCTTTACTTTGTAATCAATATGCGCAAGCGAGCCAATCATAACATTGTCTCCGATTTCAGAATCGCTTCCCACATAGGCAAAATGCCAGATCTTGACATTTTTGCCTATACGGGCAGTCTCCGCTACATAGTTCACTACACCGGGGTTTGAGTATTTTTGCCCGGTTGTGGATTTACCCATCTGGCTGCTACCGTTATGGCTTGTGCCCATAATTATTGCACTATAGATGCCACGGTTTTCCTTGTTTTATAACTTTCTCGGGCAGCTGCTGCCATTTTTGAAGAAATTCTATATCCTTCTGCTTTTCGCGCAGCTCATCTGGCAGCAAAACCGGTATTTCGTCAATAATGGGATAAAATCGCATGCACCTGTTGCAATATAGCACACCCTGCTCAACAACATCGCCCTTGGAAGCCAATTCAAACAGATCCAGTGGATAATACTTGTCTATGGGACATGCGAGTATATCAAGCATGGATCTTTTCATGGCTGCTTCATATCCAGATAAATTGGCGAGCCGGTATTGCTTGACAGGATGGCTGCCTCTGCAACCTTCGTAACATCGGTTGCATCCTGTGCAGTGACCAGAGTTTTTGCTTTGCCTAAAATAGAGTCAACAAAGTTTGCAAGCTCCAGTGTAAGTGGTTCCTGAAATTGCCGCCGAGGTATCAATGCGGCCTCAGCATGGTCTATTTTTATTTCCTGGGTTAGAAAGTCCCCAGAGATTATACCATCAGTGCAGACTGCAGTAAATGTCCTGACTTTTTTGGGAGTTATCCAGTTTGACGCTATTACTGCAACTTTTTGGTCCGCAAACCCAAGCATGATGGTAGCAAAGTCTTCATATGAGTGGAACTTGCGGCCGGCCCGGGCATAGACGACATGGGGTCTTGAGCCAAATAAAAACATGGCAGCATCAATGTCATGTACCGAAGTGTCATAGATTATCCCAACATCTTTTATATGCAGAGGCATTCTGTTTTCTCTGTGAAATTCTATCATCATAGGGTCGCCGTAGGCTCTCTCTGTTATCAGCTTCTTTGTGTCAGTTACAGCAGGGTTGAATCGCTCTACATAACCTGATGTCAGGATTACTTTTTTCTGCTCTGCCATCTGCATCATCTGCTGGCATTCTGTTGCAGAAAATGAGAGTGGCTTTTCGACGAATGTATTGATCCCCTTCTCGATGACCTTCTTTGCAATCTCCGCGTGCGTCTTGGTTGGCGTACATACAAGGCAGCCGTCCAGCGCCTCCTTGTCAATAAGATCCTCAACTGAAGAATACACTCTAGAGCCAACATATCTGGCTGCCACTTCTTTGGCCCGGCCTATGTCGGTATCACAGATTGCAGCTAGTGCGCCTAGCTCATGCAGAACCCTCACGTGGTTCTTGCCCCAGCCACCAACGCCTATCACAGCTACCTTTGGGTCTACCATGCTGCAGTCAACCAGTTTCTGTACTGCTTGACATCGCCGGAGACAACCTTGCCATACATCTCTCTGATGCTTCTCGATACTGGCCCTTCTTTTCCGTTGCCCACGGGGTGACCGTCAATGCTGGTCACTGGGACTATCTCGGCTGCGGTTCCGGTCAGAAATATTTCATCCGCAATATATAGCTCGGTTCGGGGTATAGGTCGTTCAACTACCTCATATCCCATCTCTTTTGCCAATGTCATGGCTGTATCGCGCGTTATCCCTTCAAGCGCCGAGTCTGCAGTATACGGTGTGTAAATCTTGTCCTTTCTTACCAGAAAGATATTTTCGCCTGATGCCTCGCTGACATTTCCGCTTCTATCAAGCAATATGGATTCATCATAGCCATTTCGCTTGCTTTCCTGTGTAGCTAGAATAGAGTTAAGATAGTTGCCTGCGGCCTTTGATATTGGCGGAGTCGACGAGTCATGTATCCTGCGCCATGATGAGACGCAGGCCCGGATCCCATCTCCTTTGAAGTATTTTGCAAATGGAAAGATGATGATTACGGTATGGGTTGGCGAATCCCTCGTTACGTTCAGGTCTATTCCATGCAATCCAACAAAGGTCAGTGGCCTGATATAGCATGATTCTTTCATCTGGTTTTTCCTTATCAGCTCAATTGTTGCGTCAGACAGTTCATTTGGAGAATAGTTAATTGAAAATGAATAAACCCCAGCTGAGCGGTGAAGCCGCTCCATATGATCTTTTAACCTGAAAACAAAGACATTTTCCTTTGCAGCATAGCCACGTATGCCTTCAAAAACGGCGGTACCGTAGTGGAGAGCATGCGTCATGACTGGCACAGATGCTTCTTCCCATTTCACGAACTTGCCATCAAACCAAACATATTCTCCACCTTTGGCTTTCATTTCTGTATACTCAAGCAAAGTTCTGCTCCGCTTATAAAAATCTTGAACTAGGTTCAACAAAAGGCCCGCATTGGGCCAAGTTACTGAAAACCGTCCCTTGGGAACTTCATTCCCATCACTTTTATCGTTCTGTCCTCAGCCAAAGCAAACCTTTCCACCACATCCCAGTTTTCCTTCATCAATGATGCCACCTTTGAGGGCACTTTATCGTACCAGGTGTCATTTCGATTACCAAACTCCTGTTTTCCTTCTGGCCTTTCACGAACTTCAGCCGTTGCTTTGTTTCCCTCCTTTTCGTTTCCCATTTGTTTTTGTACACCTGTGCTCATCGTCTCCGTGACTTGGTTGTACATCATTTCCTTTACAGATGAAGCAGATAACGCCAAGCGCGTTGCTCTGACAGGGTTTAGCCTGTATGCTTGCAACGCTATTCTTTCTGCCCTATCACCAGTATAAGACACAAACTTGTCCTCAGATATTTTACTTATGATTCTGTTGCGCAATTTCCATGAATACGGCGACAACAGCGGAGGAAGATACCGGATAAACGGGGCCTCAAAAGTGTAATCAGGCAGGACATTGACTGTGCTTCCGAAGCATGATTCCACCATGGATTTTCTTGTTTCATAGGAGAATGGAAAGCTTTTGGTGTTGATCTCTTTTCCATTTCTGACGAATCTGACTGGAAAAATATAGACGCTATACTCTGCCTTCAAGGAGGCAATAATTTCCTCGTGTGCCTTTGTCATTGGGTTCAAATGCGCAAGGTATATTGCAGCAGTCCTTGCCATTCTTCCTTATCTTGCCCTACTGAATCGAAGCACATAGCTCCTATATTGACATATTGGCGCCAATGGTTCGGTAGCGGGTTTTATAATTTACTACTCATTCATTTCCGAAAGTGTAGGTATTGCACACATATCAGAAAAAGTGCAAAATAAGTTACGGTTGTAGTCGTTCTATTCTGCCGACTGCTTTTTAGGCTTTCCTTATCTCGATTTCTATTGTAGAAACGTTTCTTGTCCTTCCATCTTCTGATTGCACAGTCTCTGAACCAATTCTGACATCTCCAATCTTGTAGCCAGCGTTTTCCATCCTCTTTAGAATTATCTGCGAAACATCTACGGCTCTTCCTATACTCAGACCTCTTGCCTTGATCGTCACAACAGGCTGGTTGGCGAGCTGAATAAGCGTCGATGTGACATAGGCCATCAGGGGCTTTTTGCCGATGTATATGGCGTCGCGTGGTCCTTCTTTATGCTGAGTCGTTGGTGGTGCTTCTGACATGGAAGAGATTAGTGTTCTGGGATAATTTAAGGTACGCGCATCTTTCTACGTCGACAAAAATACTCATGTACTTGGGTTCTGCTGTCAGATTACCTGCTGGAAACCCAGATTGCCTTTGCCAATCTGTACTCAGCTGACCGGTCCGGCGGAGTATCTATTCATTCGGAGTTCATAAGCCTCTATTATTTTTTGCAGAGCTTGGTCTTCTTCTCTAACTGCAGCCAAAAACTCTTCACCAAACCCATAACTTTTCACCTTTGCCACAGTATCGAAAAAGTGACGGTTATGCATCTTTTCAAGCCCCGCAACTTTTCCCATCCCGGATCCATCAATAGCCGTTTTAACAAGTGCCTGCTGGATCAAAAGCCGGTTATACCGGCTTGATGCAAAAAAGCGGCGAAAAATGTTTGTCCTTTCTTCATGGCTAATGCTCTCCAAGTCTTTCCTTGGAGGCATTTTAAATCCAAAAAATCGCACAGCTTCAATTAGAACTTCAAAGATAAAAGACTGCTTGTGCATTATTCAGTTGGGCCTTGTATTTCTCTCCTTCAGCAACCTGCCCAAGGCCTTTTGTCTCAGCGCTGCAGGCACATGTTGGTCATCGCAGTCCTGACATACTAGGTACAGCGCAGCACAATCCTGGCTTGGCGTTATTACCTTCTCCCAATGCACTGGCGATGCGTTCTTGGAGCATATTATGCATCCGGCCTGTCCATCAAGGACAGACCCTGCTGCGCCTGTGAAAAGGGCATACATCTCGTATCCTTGTACTTCAAGCTTTTTCCATTCATTAGAAAAAGTGTCCACTATAGAGCCGTCAAGGCCAAGTGACCTCATCTTAACTTCCAGCTGTTCTCGTTCAGTGTTGGCCATGTGGCAGTTAAAGACTATCGGGGCTTAATTTAATATTTTGTCGGCGGCCTGTTTTCCCGTACTTTCTTTGTTATCTGTTTCCCTTTTACTTCACCTTTAAGATAAAGAATAAGAATCCGCTTCGATAACTCTCCGTCAGTGTGCAAAATGAAGCAGGAACAATCATTTCAGAACTTGTGCAATGCAATTGTCAACTTGGATTCATCTATAAGGTTTGTAGGTATTGCAGACAACCACGGAAACCTGATGGCAACTGCTGAACGAAAGGGGCTCAAGCCACTTTTGAATCAGGAGGAGAGGGCCCAGTATGCCATAACGGCGGCTACGCGACAGCAGACAAGGCTGAAGTGGGAAAGTGTTCTTGGTAGCATCAGCTATGCATGTGCCTATTATGACAAGGTAATCAGAGGGACAATCCCTATAAAGAATAGAGATAACCGCCTTGGCAATGTCTTGCTCTTTTCGTTTGATGCAGGCACCAATAACTATCACGATATCGTTACAGAAAAGATACTACCATTGATAGCCAAGTTCACAGGTCAGGCCAAGGCCACAAAAAGGTAAGCGCACAGCTCATATCGTTTCCTAAAAAATTAGCTTTCGGCCTACATTATTTTCATTTTCTGCTGTTGCATTATGCAACTTGCATATCTCTTTTACTTGTAGTTTAGATAATTTATATTAAAATATTCCAGTCAAGATTAAATTGCGGAAGCTCCTAACATAAAATGAGAAATTCCACCAATTTCTCGGCCCTTTCCTGTTTGCAATGGCATGCTAGAAAGGGCCACCTCGTCTCAACTTCTTTCTGTATTACGTCGTTCAATGACCGAATCCATCTTGTTGCTCAATTCAAGTATCGCCTTGAGCGTTTTATTGTTCTGCTCCTCGAAATTCTTTATCCTTTGTAGAAGGATGTCATGATTCTGATCTAGCTCTTGAATTCTGCTCAGGATGTTGTCCTGCATATCAGACGTCTTTTTCTGCCGGTTGTAAATCCACCAGCTTATCACTGCACCTATCGCTGCGCCTGCCACGATTCCAAGATAGGTGCTTGCGGCATTAGACATATCTTGGCAATCTCTAGAAAGCTCTGTCATGCACCCCCATATCGACAGTATAGTCGGCATCCACATGACTATCAGTAATTGAAGTTGAGTTTTTATTCATAGCGGGTGATTCGGTCGCGTACAGTCATATTCAATCTGCAATTGGACTTCTCCATGAATCTGTATACGGAAATATTATAAACAGGAAGGGATTGGATAAGTGAAAATGAACCTCAGAAACTATCTGATACTGGGCTCAATCGCTGCAATTGCCGCGTTGCTTGCAGCAAGTGAAGTAATGTATAGCACCATGGCCGCCCCGCCCGACAACAGTGGCAAGGGCAATGGGGCAGGAAATAGCAATCCTGATGACAGCGCAAGCACTGCAATGCTATTCAAACTCAACAGAAAATACATGGACTACCACGATGGCGTATTTAAGGTCAAAGCCGGCGTTGGCAATGGGATAGCTCCTATCACACAGTTCTTTCCCCAAGTCGCAAACATAAAGGTAGGCGAGAAGGTGATGTGGTACAATCCAACAAGAGTTGGAGAGCCACATACAGTCTCTATCAACGGCTTTGCAGATATTGCAGGACCATTTATCATGTCAAATAGTAGTGCAATAACACCACTCAATGCTACAGCAAACGCTGCACCGGTCATAATACCAGCAGTACCTGGCAAGACAGTAGGAGTAGTTATGAATGCAAGGTCAGTTGAGCCTGTCGTTATCGCAGCCAATGGAACCGTGACCTACCTGCCACCCAATGCCAACTATACAATGAACGGAGATGAAAAGTACATCAATTCTGGCTGGATATGGCCTCAAGGACAGACACCGCCTGGATTTCTAAACATCAATTCATTTACTGTGCAGTTT
Source organism: Nitrososphaeraceae archaeon (assembly GCA_021325295.1). Lineage (GTDB taxonomy): Archaea > Thermoproteota > Nitrososphaeria > Nitrososphaerales > Nitrososphaeraceae > JAJPHM01. The sequence continues at coordinate 42,436 of JAJPHM010000031.1, read as the reverse complement.
AACAAAGCAGGCGTATACGGTTATGTCTGCGAAGTTCATCCTTGGATGACAGGAAAGGTTGTAGTGAGGTAGGCAGCGTAAAGAGCAATCCATACATTTTTTTCTTTTTTTCGTTTTGTAAGACACTGAACTACAGTGCAATTGACTATTTTCTATGTGGTAAAGTGGTAGTTGGAATAGGGAGAGATTATAATACGGCAACCAGTCACAAAATTTCAAACTGCCGGGGCCGTTGTCTAGCTTGGCAGGATGCCAGCCTCGGGCGCTGGAGGTCGCCGGTTCAAATCCGGCCGGCCCCACTCATTCCCATGTACCGCGCTCTGCCGTAACCGCTTTAGAATTTGCATACTGTCTATCAGCTAATCCAAGACTTATCCTTAGGCTTCTTGGTTTTTTTGGGACGTATCAACAGGGATCTTGTGGCATTGATAAGATTTTAGTGGTCACCCGTACTGAAGATAATGCTATTTTTCTTTATTTTCTTTGCTGCCTAGATTATGTGTCAAGCAGTATAGCAGCTATGGTCGCGGTGTTTGCCAAGCTAGTATTTTTCAGCCAGTTATTTTTTATAGTGACTAACATCAACGACCAAAGTGCAGACAATTTATTTCAAGTTATGCGACGATTCCCTAACAATTAACCTCAATCTACTGCTAATGCAGTAAAATTCAATATTAATTGTAGATTGACAGAATGAGCATTTTTTAGATAAATTAGTGATTACTCCTTGTAAAGGCAGTCCGCAATGCTGCACTATTATGCGACCTGCAACCATTTTTAATAACTCGTATTGTTGTTTAGTTTTAATTCTAGATGCAAATTCAATCCTGCACACATTGCACTACATATGCAGGCAACAAGTTATTTGCGAGCCTGAAAAATAAAAGAGCATGTGTGAATTTTCTCAGCTGACGTTTGAATAGCCCCGGCCAGAGCTCATTGTGTAGTGTCAATAGGCCGGGGCTGAGAATATGGCAGAATCGTAGCATCTCATTACATTGATTTGAGTAAAAAGATTTGTCTGTAATATTACATACCATCATTCTACAAACTTTATTTTTGCATATCTCCACAATACATGCGGAAGATAAGATTCTAACAACGACTTGCTAGTATTGTATCACCAGTTACGCTCAAGAATTCTTTACCCTTTCTCGTAGTTTTGTAAATGCGCTCCGTTGCAGTTGTTTCCATTAGACCAAGTTTTATCAATTCAGAAAGATATTCTCTGAGCTCTTCAAAGCTGACAAAGGCTTCATACATCAAGCGGGTCTTGGTTGTACCTTCCCCTAATGCTGCATTTAGAATATCAATAGACACATCTATTCTGCTGCGACTGGCCATTGCATCTACCATTAACAGGGTGCCTATATTACATATTGGTGAAATTTACTATTGAAATTATCTAGTTAAAGGCAATCTCCAAAATTTTAACTGATATTTAGTAGCACAATAGCTCAATCAACCGTAATATTGCAGAGTAAAGGTTTCAATTGCTTGCACGGCATTGTAGACAGCTTATGGGTACAAAAATCAAACGCCACCAGGACAGATTACGAAGCTCTAAAAGAGCCAATTGAAAAGGCTACAGATTACGATCTATCATTTGAGGGCGTTTACAAATGGCTGGCATTCTTGCCATCTAAGCAATATAAGAATATGGGCGTGCCGAATCGTTATTTCGGCGCTTTTGAAGATACGATTACAATTGACGGCAAGCGTCAAGGCGAGATTAAACAACGGGGCATAGAAACACGCCGGCACGACACACCGCCTCTGTTTGCAAAATTTCAGCACGAGGCTTTGCAAATAATGGTTACGGGTAATAACATACAAGAAGTTAAATCGCTAATGCCCAAAGTGCGCAATTTGTTTGACAAGTATAAAGAACTTTTGCAGGCCGGTAAAGCGCGACTGCAAGACCTTATTTTTACCAAGACAATATCGAAAGACTCTGATGCATATACTGCGAATACTATGGAGAGTAATGCTATTTTTCAATTGGAAGATGAAGGCAAGACAATGCGCGCAGGCCAAGTTTTGCAATATATAATTACAGATTATTACCGCAAAAATTCGCGCAGACGTACTGTACCAATCGAGCTAATCAACGAGAAAACTGCTTATGACATCAGGCGATATATCGAACTATTGGCTCAAGTCTGCAATACCATTACAGAACCTTTTGGCTATGTATTCAGCGCGGCATATAATGCAAGACTAAGCATGTGCAGATTTATCTGATAGGTCTACCTAACAAACACTCTGCGTATCTGCATACTACTATAAATTGATCGGCCTGGTTTCTCGCCCAGACTGTATACTCGTTCTCCCATTTAGGACATATATCCAGAGCTAGAAGACGTCGCGCACATAGGGTTGCACTGCATAGAAGAAATGCCGTAGAACTATTATGTAGTGCCTGTAGCGCCGGATATTTCTATAAATATAGAATGTAGACAATTGGTGCACCTTGCCTGCCGAGGGTCCGACAAAGACAGTTGCCATAGACGTTGACTCTGTTCTGGCAGATGTAATGCTTGTCTGGGTAGACGAATATAACAGGCGCCATAAAACAAATATTTCAAAGAATGACATAGTCGCCTGGGACATCCCTACAATCCTACCAGTATCCCCCGGCCAAGTATACAGGATGTTCAGCTATGTCTGGAAATACCGCTGGCGCGAAATTCCACCTACTGAAGCCTCAATAGGAGAAATTACAAGAAGGATTCACCGCAAAGGATACAGGATATCCATTATAACAAAGCGGGAAAGGCCAACTGTGCCTTACGTCGCAAAGTGGCTTGATGCATATGATGTCTACTCTGATGAATTGCTTTTCATATATGACGCAGTGCCAAAGGCAAATTACCCTTTTGACGTACTTGTAGACGATGCACCAAAAAACCTGATAGATGTTGTGCCGCCCAAATCTGCAATACTTTTCAACCAGCCATGGAATAGAACATTTCAGTGGCCAGTGAGGGTGAGCCTGCTCAGTGAAGCAGAGAAGCTGCTCTGATCATGGCAGGTACCCCTGAAGCTCAATCAAAGCCCGGTTGATCAGCGAAGCAAGCCCTACGTATTCTGCTAGCATTCGTGAAGTTGAGTTCAATGCATCTTCTCCTCTGAACCCTTCGTCATACTTTAGCTCGATAGACCCTCTGTCAGTCTCGACTAGTGCAGTAATAAGTGAATAATATCCAAGCCTTTTATCGTGCCTTTTTCTGTACAGGCGAAGCTCGACGTGTCTTATCGTAAATCCTTGATGTTGGCTTGTGCCTCCAGACAAAAGAACCCTTGACTCATTTGGTCCGCCTTCTATATCTTCAGGGTCAAGGCCACTAACAAACTTGGGCACATCCATACTGTTCATTTCTGCCTGCATATTCATCTATCTACATATCTACTATTCTTCATTTCTTTACCAAGCTGTTTGCATGTCACTTCATCTGGTCTACCATCCAGATATCATCAGGCCTACAATTGTGCTGCATAGTCTATTTCCTGTAGTCTAGAAACCTCACCCATTCAGGAAACCAGAGGCTCTCTTCCTGAACTCCAATCCCCTTTGCCAACACCGCCGGCGAATTGTAAAGGACAGAATCCGACCCTATTTCTTTTGCAACATGTTCGTTGAGCTGTTCAATAGATGATACTTCACCCACATACTTGTTTGCTACAAGGTCTCTGTTCTGAGTATAGAGGCCGACCTGCCGCCCGTCTACGGTCGGAACGTAGCTTACTATTACATCTATTCTTCTAGCTCCGGCGTTGCGCAGGTAGTATATAGTCTCCCTGACTGTGCTCCCGGTCTGGATGGTACCCTGCACGCTTGCAACCCTTTTGCCGCTGACAAGATTTTGCATCACAAACTTCAACGACCTACCTGTCGTGAGCAGCTTATTCTTGCTCACCTGCTCTGAAAAATCGATCATATGATCAGAGTCATCGTACCTGTCCTTGATAATGCCTTCAGAAACTTCAAAGCCCTTTGAGTGTTTCTGATACTCTAGGCTAAAACCCAAAGTCATAGGCCTCGTATAGTCTGGCTCTGCATATGCTGATTCTATCTCTAGGTCTTGAGAAAAAAAGTTTGCCTGTTCTTTTCCAATATTCTTTCGGATAGAGTATACACTCTTGCCACTTATTGTAGCTGCAACATGTGACTCCCTTATGAATTCAAATGGATCCATCATAACCTTGTTCTGCGCAGGGTCTGTCATTGATTGAAATCCACTGTCGTGGTTTAGCCTTAAGAGTTGCCCCGGCGGTATATCTGAAAACTCCATATCAATAAGGGAAGTCCTAAGCGAGTTTTCAGAAGAGACCATATTGATACTTCCGTCCTTGTTTGTAGCCCTGACAAGCGGCTTGAATCCCGTGCTGTCCCGATAAGCATAGATATCTTCGCCAACCTTCATAATCCAGTTCCCCCTCAAGTGCCTGTCGATAAATTCCGCAGCCCTAGACGGATTCTGTTTTTCAATCAGCAGTTGCGTAAATATGTTATAGATTTTGAATAGTGAATCAGAGTCTCTTGCTGTTCCAATGTATGGATGGAGGTGCAGCTTTTCGGTGTCGACAAAAAAACCATCGATCGCCACCCAGATGCTGTGCATACTTGGGAACTGTGGTGACTTTTTCGAAAGGTATCCTATCCCACTAGCTCCATTAAGCTTTTCCCTTTGCGCAATTTTCAGAATAACATCGTCCGGTGGAAGAGACCCCTCTTTTCCGGTTGCAGAATTTCCCACAATGAGCCTCCAGTAGGCCTTGCCTCTGTGCTGCAGCATGCGCATAGAGTGGGCAAGATAATAGACTGCGTTGACCTTTTTGTTGGACCATTCGCCATCCAGTACTACTGCAACTATGCCGGCCAAGACAGGTCATTACCTGATGCCTGCTTTGGGAAATAAAAATTTGTTGTCAGATTGATTTGATTTGGTTTGCACTGTTTTGAGAAGCATGTTTTTCTTTCTATTTTACACTTTTCCTAGTTGCTGTTGTTCCTTCTCGCCTCTTGTCTTTCTTACATCTTTATTTCTTGTCCTATCATTTTTTTCTCAAAATTTGAAATCTTGTCCTCAAGCTTTAGAGTAATCCCAATCTCGTCTAAACCCTCAAGCATCAATTTTTTCCTAGAACCGTCTATCTCAAAATGCATCACTCTGTCGCCTGCAACGACTATCTGGTCTTGGAGGCATATCTCCACCTCTTGGTCAGGATTAGAGAAAAGGTATTCTATATCCTGTTTAGAAAGCACCACTGGAAGTAGACCGTTCTTGAAGCAATTGTTGTAGAATATATCTGCAAAAGATGGTGCTATGACTGATCTGAATCCATAATCAAGTATTGCCCATACTGCATGCTCCCGTGAGCTTCCAATTCCAAAATTTTCCCTCGCCAATAGGATACTGCGGCCTGCGTATTTGGCATCATTGAGGACAAAGTCAGTTCTTGGTTTGCCGTTAGTATCAAATCTCCAATCGTAAAATAGGTATTTGCCAAAGCCGGTCTTGTGGATGAGTTTGAGGAACTGCTTTGGAACTATCTGGTCGGTATCCACATTGACCCTGTCAAGAGGGACTAGACGGCTTGTGATAGATGTAAATGGAGCTGGCAATATTGATACTCTAGCTTTTCACAGGTTGTTTTTTTTCCTTTCTGTTCGTGCTCTTCCTTTCCTTTTCTTTCCTTCTCCACTTCAGGTTATGGCCAATTGCATCTCTTTCTTTTCTGCAGAAACTTGGCCATTAGCCAATAGGGGTCAACCTAGAGCCATTCTCTAACATCCACAAAGCGCCCTTCAACGGCTGCCGCTGCAGCCATCACTGGGCTTACAAGGTGAGTTCGGCCGCCTGCACCCTGTCGGCCTTCAAAGTTGCGATTTGAAGTGCTTGCGCACCTCTCGCCTGAGGAAAGAACATCAGGATTCATCCCCAGACACATGCTGCATCCAGATTCCCGCCATTCAAAGCCTGCTTCTTTGAAAACTTTGTCAAGCCCAATCGCCTCAGCTGCTGCCTTTACCTGTTGCGAGCCGGGCACTACCATTGCCCTCACATTAGGAGAGACTTTTCTGCCTTTTACAACAACTGACGCCTCTATCAGGTCCTCAAGCCTAGAGTTTGTGCATGAGCCAATGAATACTCTATCAATAGAAATATCAGTAATTGGTGTCCCGGGGACAAGTGCCATATATTCAAGGGCCCTCACAGCGGCCTTTCTTTCGTTCTCATTGCCTTTGGCAAATTCATCTGGATTGGGAACGCTTTCTGTTACATCTACAACCATTGCAGGGTTTGTACCCCAGCTTACCTGTGGCGCAAGCGAGGATATGTCAAACGTCACAGATTTATCAAATCTAGCCCCCGGGTCTGTCGTGAGTCCTCTCCAGAACTCAACTGCGCGTTCATATGCCTCACCCTTTGGAGCATATTTTCTTCCCCTCAGGTAGTCAAATGTAGTTCGGTCTGGTCCTACGATCCCAGCCCTTGCGCCACCTTCAATAGACATGTTGCATATTGTCATCCTCTGTTCCATTGAAAGTTCTGATATGATTGGGCCCCTGTATTCAAATACAGCTCCTGCCCCTCCTCCAGTCCCTATTTTTCTTATGACGTATAGTATCATATCTTTGGCAGTAACTGCCCGGCTCTTTCTAGAACCTTCAATATTGACTTCAAATGTCTTTGGCTTGCTTGCAAACCAAAGGCACTGGGTAGCAAGTACATGCTCCACTTCGCTTGTACCTATTCCAAAGGCAAGCGCTCCGAAGGCCCCATGGGTTGACGTATGGCTATCGCCACAAACTATGGTCGTTCCTGGTAGAGTTATCCCAAGCTCGGGTCCTATTACATGCACTATTCCCTGTTCAGTGCTAGCCATGTCAAAGAGCGTAATACCAAATTCTCTGCAGTTTCGGGCAAGGGCTTCTATCTGGGTGGCAGAAACCTGATCCACTATTGGAAGCGACCTGTTGTTTGTTGGGACATTGTGATCCATCGTTGCAAATGTAAGGTCAGGCCTCCTGACCTTTCTATTGTTCATACGAAGTCCGTCAAATGCCTGCGGCGACGTGACTTCGTGCACAAGGTGCCTATCAATGTAAAGCAGATGCTGTCCACCTTCAGAGTGCACAAGGTGATTGTCCCATATTTTCTCAAATATAGTGCGAGCCATCTATCCTTTTTCTTGCTCTCCTTATCGTAGATGTTTACTAATCCTTTTGTTTTTCCCCTAATTCTGCTTTGCCTTCTTTCGCAGGTTTATGTACTGTATAGGATAATTGACCTTCAGCCTAAATTAGATAGTTTTAAATTTAGTTGGATTGCCGCTAGAGTACAGAAAAATGGTCTTCCCCCACGACAACAGATATCCGGAGTATATTGCTGATCAGATAAAGAAGGGTACCACTACATGTGCACTGACCTGCAGTGACGGAGTGGTGCTGGCTGCAGATACCAGAGCTAGTGCAGGATTTTTCATAGCTGACAGGCACGTAATGAAAATACAGAGAGTTGACAACCACCTTGGCATGACTATTGCAGGCGGAGTAGCTGATGCCCAGAATCTAGTTGACATTATGAGATACAACGCCAATATCTATAGGCTTCAGAACAAGGAGCCTATGCCAGTCAGGTCTGCTGCAAGGCTCTGCTCCAATGTCTTGTTCAATCAGAGATTTTTTCCATATTACGTCCAGATAATTATGGCAGGCTTTACTGAAAGTGAGGGTGGGCTCATTTACAATATAGACCTATTTGGCTCTATAACCACTGAAAAGTTCATCTCGACTGGAAGTGGATCTCCTGTAGCATACGGCTATTTGGAATCTGAGTATAGAGAAGGCATGAGCGTAAACGATGCATACAAAGTTGCTATGCATGCAGTAGCCGCGGCTATCAGGAGAAATGCAGGGACAGGAGACAATATCAATGTGGTAATTATAGACAAGGCAGGCTACAGAGACCTTTCCAAAGAAGAAAAGGCGGCAGTCAAGGTCGTCTTTTAATCCTATTATTGTTTTACTCTATTCTATTCTCTTTCCTTACTCCCGGTAACATTGCGACAAATTTGCCCAACTGGAGGATTGGTTGACCTAGCCAGAGGTCTGCTCTTTCTGAGCATGCTGCCGTACTTTATGGTCTTCAAGCTCGGCTTCTGTCTTGAACTTCTCATTGCAAGAGTCACACCTGAATTTCTTTCCTCCGACACCAAATGATGGGAATTTCATTTTTTCTACTAGCTTGTATTGTACACCAACGTATATCAATGTTCGACGCCTAGAGACGTGCTGCTTGATTGGTGTAACCTATGACCAATCTCTGCAAGGTTACAATAAGTATATTAATCGACCAAAACAGTTCTGTTATGGAAGGACTCTACAGTCGTTTTACTGACGATTGGTGAATTCATATGAACGGAACAAGTTCAAAACTAGAACAGACAAAAAGGATTACAAGGCAGGTACATTTCCTGCTGTGCGAATCGTGCTATTGGTGTGCCTCTGACCTTTCAGGTGGGACAATTACTATATGCCCCACCTGCAATAGTGGGAGGATGGAGTGCATACCCATTTCTTCAAACGAGATGTACACTTTTGACCACGACAGCCAGAAAGGCGTTGTGCTAGAGTTTATACCAGTGAAAAGTAACTAACTTTTCTTTGCCCTCCTCTCCCTTTGCTTTTTTCTAAAGAATTTGCCTCACCTTTAGTTAGCAAGGTGCCAGAAATCCTGCCCACTTCTTTGTTACCGCAAAACATCTAAAAGTCGAAACGGCATTCATCAGTTGCAATTTACAGTTAACTGTTTAGTAGGTCAATACAAAGTACAGGACGATACATTCTGTTTGTAGATGACTACAAGCCTGGCATTGATTTTGCGGTCCAGTATCTGTTATATTTATAAATAAATAGAATTAAATTTTCCTCTTCTTGTCTTGATGCTGACGTGTAATGGCATCAGGACTGCTACTGATAGATTGTGATACAGATCAAACCTTTGCAATAATTGAGCAGGCAAGAAAGATCAAAGGAGTACTTCATGGTCACGCTATTTCAATGGCTGATGGTATTTTTGATATAATAACAAGAATAGAAGCAAAGGATCCAGCAGGGCTTGAAGAAATTCAATCCCAAATACTGAAAGTAAAAGGAGTATATGGTACCTCACTTGCAACCATTAACCAATCATTCTGAATTCTGACAACATTCTTCCAACCTAATTGGTTAGCAAGCAGCTCTCGCCGACAACATGACTGGCTCGAAAAATGATATCGGTCTAGGATTTCAAAAAACAACCAGCCAATACAGATAATACCATCATACGGGATAGAATTGATACCCGTATGTCTGCCAAATAGCATGTTTCTCTGATATTGGCTACATCCTGACAAATGACGGGCTAGCCAGATATGGAAGATAATGATAATACTCTGGCTCCCCCTAGCAAAGATGAATTAATGCAGCTCAATAGAATAAAATCCTACAATGGCTATAAGGAATGTTTTCTCTTTTTAACCATGGCTGAAAGAGAGTACAAAGAAAAAGTGAAAGTAGATGACGATGAGGCAAAGATAGAAAAAGAAGTCAAAGACGAATTTGGAAATAAATTCAAGGAAAAACACGAAATAAAGGAAGATTAACCTCCTTTCCTTCTTTTTGCAATGATTTTCGCGTGATCTGCGGCAGGTGCGGCGAAGATACAGTTTAAAAGTTATCAACAAACTATTAAGCGACTATTTCTGCCTCAAGACTGCTTTGAATTGTCTTTCTTTTCAAAAGAGTGTTCAAAACAAATGCCAGACGGTCAGTATGACATCTGACACAATGGGGCAGCGAATCAAATGTGCATTTTCGTACCCTTGCGCTTTCCGACCCACAATAGAGACATATTGCCAAGGATGATTACAAATGCATCAATTATTTAAAAGGACTATTATGTAGTATTTTCATCATGACAATACCATTTTTCCCTTCCCACCTTTTCCTCAGGTATCCATTGCACCAGAAAGCACGATTATTTGGCCGTCGACCAGAATTTCTCTATGCTTTGTTAATAGACCATTTTTGGTACATTGAATGGCAATTTTCGGCTAGATATTTGAAAGTTCCTTTCAGCTTGGCTTTGTTTAAAAAGTCGCTGTTGCATGCTCAATTAGCTGCTTAGCTGCCTGACTTTCTTTTATTGGTTATTACTTTTTAAACCAAGCTTTTCAGCCTGGTTTCAGATATGGCATATAATAATCGAAACAAGAACCTCGATGATGCCCAGAACGGACAAAAGAGCCGGCGAAGCAGGGTCAAATCCTGAACTACCATATATTTTGTATCATTTTGGGTTTGACTAACTGACCACCAAGATTTATCTTAGAGTTTATATTGAATGTCCTTATCTTTGAATTACCGGCAAATTTGCCTTAACATTCTCAACTTGGACAGCACCATCAGATTTGCAGGCATAGCTTCACTGGATGCAAAGATACTTGCAGCAGAATACAGGCCGGGTATCCGACCTTTACTTACCCTAAAGGAATCAGAATTGTCTATAATGCAGTCCTTAATACGAATGAGTATGAGAAGTACCTTGGAATCCAAACTTGGCAAGACTGTCTATGCTGCTGCAGTATATCAGTTTATAAAAAGAGCAACCATCTCACTATTTAACGATGGCAACAAAGATGATTCTTTTCTTCTTGTATCGTTTGAAAAGCAAGCTAATCATGAATCGATAATCAATGACAAGATTCTACCATTTTTGGATACTTTGGGCAAGGGCCTGAAAGATAGGTAATTCGTGGTTAGCCTCTATGTTGTTCCCTATAATGCCGTATTAGATCGTCTAGTACGGGTATAAGTGCCCCACATTCGCTGCACCTATAGTATTTGTCATATTGCGGACGATGAATTACTTCTGCCAAGGTACATAGTTGGTGGTCCTTGCATATTAGGCTTGCAGTCGGCCTATTAGCTATGACAAGGATTACCCACATTAGTTCTAGGAAGTCTTATGGTAAAAAATGATGTTCTGCATACGCACGCCATTGACTAGAACCTTCAACTTTGCCATATTGGATTTTGGTTAGAACAGTTTACTAAAATTTACTCTATTTTTTTGCTCTGTACGAAAAATCATAGTCGAATATAAAGTGGGCCCAAGGGGGTTTGAACCCCTGCCCGACCGGTTATGAGCCGGTCGCTCTACCAGGCTGAGCTATGGGCCCCAGAACGGAAAACCGATAATTGATGATGTATGTATAAAGGTTTTGAGCTGCTTTTCAGCCCTCCGTTAAATATGGCAGTAGCAATTCAAGTTATAGGTTTCAGATAACTTGGTGGCCTAGATAAAGTAAAAGTCGTTAAAAATACAAGTAATACACCAAGACTACTTCAGGTTATGTATCTAGCAGTTCATCTTGACATACTTTTGCTGGACGGAATCGAGCAACCTATTCTGCGCCTTGAGTGACCGGACAGCTGCAGCAAAAGATCTACCCTGTTTTTCAGCAGGCACAGATAGCAAGATGCTTCTCCACACTTGTGCATGTCTGATGTCAGCCTCTTTGTGGATTTCAAAATAATTGGTAGCATCAGCACTATCGATACCATAAAAATTCTTTAGCCCTTCAATCTTTGTAGCACTTATTCTTGGAAGTTCCGCCTCGTATGCATACATTGCCGCCACGCCTTCCTCAAATGATGACCTTGAAGTATCGATTAGATCCGAAACTGCGCTGTTCGTAGCATCGTCGCCGACATAGTTTGCAAGCTCGCTTGCTTGTACTCCGATTGCACTGGCAAACCTTGCCCACGGTTCAATATGTTCTGACTCCTCTTTCAAGTTGTCAGATATAGCTGCAGATTTAGCATAACTTGCTGGTGCCAGCGAAGATATATTTTCTACTAATCTAGGGACGGTCTTTACAAGTTGAAAGTATTCCTTGGAATAGCCTTGAAGGTGGTCAATAGTTAACCTGCCCTCTGACCACATTCTATAAAATGGATGCTTTAGCAGACTGTATTTTTCAATTTCGGCATCAATTCTTTCAACGAGATTGGCCCTTTGATCTTGCATGAAGATTACTGGTCATATGGCCATAAAAAAACATTGTGAAAAAGCCCCGTAATAAGATAATCTGCCATTTCCAATTTTTCTATCTGTTGTTGCCTTATTTCTTGGCTTCTCAATCTCTGGTTGATTCCACTGTCGATTTGCTAAGGCAGCATTCAGGACAGAATTCTGCTTGACTTGAAAAAAGTATTCCACAAGAAACGATTTTATGTGAAGAATTATTACATTCGTGAAGCGCTCCGGTGGTGTAGTGGCTACCTCTGGTTGCCGTACAATTATCAGAGGAAATACTAGCCGCACAGTCCGGTCAAGCATTGTGGCCTTTCGAGTCGCAGATCCCGGGTTCAAATCCCGGCCGGAGCATCAGATTTGGCTATTAAATTGACTAAACCCGTAATCAGCAGTTTTTATTCTAATTTATCAACCGATCTTGCAAACTAAGGTGCAAGGATATGTCTTGCTGTCCTTTACTTTTGCGAGTGTTACAAAAGCATTAATATGTTCTGATATCGGAATAACTGCAGGAAAAGAGTATTTCTTTGAGCAAGTGGAAAACAGCCGAAGCTAATCCTCTGACTGAACAATTTAGCGAATATTTATCAAAGATTGATGACGCATTAAAGCGCGAGCTTGACCTGTATAGCTGGTCTGAATTCCATGCCCCTCTGGCTTATGCATGCGACAACGGCAAACGCATAAGGCCACTTATCTTGGTACTATCTGCAGAGAGCATAACCGCAGGCGGAGCAAAAGAAGATGCCTATGCGGCAGCCTCTGCAATCGAGCTTTTGCACACTGAATCGATAATCCATGACGACATAATAGACGAGGAAAATGTCCGCCGCGGCAAGCCATCTTTTCACGTTAAATATGGCTACAATAGCAGTATCCTGACAGCAGACTTTGTGCTTGGAGTTATACTCTATATAGGATCCAAGCTGAAAAACCCGCGCATACTGAGCGAGCTTGCTAATGCGGCGGCCAAGATGAGCGAAGGTGAGATGATGGAAATAAAGATGGGAAAAGCTCCTGAAATAACAGAAGATGATTATATCAAGGTTCTGGAGTACAAAACTGCCTCGCTTTTTGAAGCATCCGCAAAAATCGGAGCTATAATCGGAGGGGCCAGCGAAGATAACGTTCGCCATATGGCGGCATTTGGTAATTTACTTGGAATAGCCTACCAGATCCATGACGACCTCATAGACTGGAACAATGAAAACAGGCTTTTTAATATGCTAGTAAGGAAAAATAATGGCTCAAAAGGGTTTGTCAACAGAATGGACAAGCTGTACCTTTCTTATTCCGTAAAGGCAAAGAATGAGTTGTACAAGATTCAAGGCAACAAAACTGCGATGGAACAGCTTGAGCATCTTACCGACCTAAGTGCTGTCCAGTTCTAACTCTTTTACTCTGGGCTACCAGGCCGCCAGTCCGATTCCAGATATTACGCTAACGTCAGCAAAATGATCCGTCACCCAGATTGTAGGCAGGGTTTTTAGCTTTTTTAATTTGATAGTGGCTCCGTTAACTTAAGAATGCATATTTGACTATCAATCAATAGCAACATGCCAGAGAATGGATGGTCTTCTGTACTGACAGTAAGAGAACATACGTACAGCCAAGACAATAAAGAGAATGGCCAAAGATAGAGGTCTAACTGTTGATGAAATGGTAAATGAACTCATCATCAATCCATTACAGCAAAGCAGAAAGGAGAAGGATGGTTGGTTTGCAAATATTGCGGTGCAAAGCTCAAGGATGTTAATCTACGAGCATATGAATAAGGTACATCCCAAAGCATTGACTGTCGATAGATGATGCTCAAGTTAACGGAGCCTGATAGTAGTATTCTGACTTCTATCGGTGGACAGGCAAAGGAAGTGTGGCCAGATCAGGCACTGCATGAGATGCAAAATTTAGCAGTGGACCGTACCATACTCCAAATCCCACCATAAAGACAATTGCAAAGACTAGCACTGCTACAATGGCCCTAGGCTCCTTGACCTTTGTCATATCAGGTGCCTCTTCAAGATACATCTTCCGTATTATCCAAGCATAATACCCAAGCGACAGCGCGCTATTAAGGACTCCAGCTATTGCAAGCCATGGACCCCATGCTACGTGCGAGCCGCTGTTGATGGCTGCTCCAAATAGTACAAGCTTGCTCCAGAATCCATTGAGCGGAGGCACACCGGCTAGGGCAAGCAAAGATATTGAGAAGGCAATTGCAGTTATCGGCATTCTCCGACCAAGCCCCTTGTACTTTTCTAGGCTATAGCTGGCAAAGACAGATGCCACAGCAGCTGCAGCTATAAAGCCGGCAGATTTCATGACAGCATGGTTTATGATGTGAAAAAGTGATCCGGTGAGCGCCTGATCTGAATACGGAGCTAGCGCAAAGCCTATCATTATGTAACCAGCTTGGGCAATGCTAGAGTAGGCCAGTATCCTTGGCACACTTTTCTGCACAAGTGCCCCCAAGTTGCCAAAAGTCATGGTAAAGACTGCAATCACGGCCAGAGCAAATGTCCAGTCTACATTCAGGACAAACATGCCAAGTACAATGACACGAAGAGCCGCTGCAAAGCCAGCCTTCTTTGTGCCGGCAGCCAAGAGAGCTCCGATGGTTGTAGGCGAACCTTCGTATGCATCTGGTAGCCACATATGGAAGGGCACCAGCCCCATCTTGAATCCAAAGCCGGCAATAAACAGACCAACCGCAAGAAGACCTATTGGAACTAGATCAGGCTTTAAACTTGACATTGCGTGTATAGCATCGCCAATGTTTGTAGTTCCGGCGATCCCATAAACAAGGCCTATTGCAAATACAAGAAGCGCCGAGGATAGTGCGCCGAACATAAAGTATTTTATCGCAGCTTCATTTGAAACAGGATCGCGCTTTGCAAATGCCGCCAAAGCATAAGTAGGTATTGACATCAGCTCCCAAGAAACAAGAAGCATAACAAGATCGGTAGAGTATGCAATAAGCACCATTCCTATGCTTGAGAGAAGGATTAGAGAATAGTACGCTGCAGGATTTGACCGGCTCTTCATGTAGTTCCATGAAGATGCAGCTACCATCGCTGAAACTATGAGTAGGGCAATGGCAAAGAAAGATCCAAAGAGATCATCAGAGAGTACATCCTTGCTAAAAACTACAGATCCAGAGATTTCTCCAGAAAATATTCTGAAAAGTATAAGGCAGATGGCCAGTATAATTGCTCCAAGAGATATTCCGCTGAAAAGCTTGTTCCTATTTGCCCCCCTTTCACGCTTGCCAGCATCAATTACGGGTATTGCCAGCCCGACAACTCCCAGTATGACTGTAATCAGAATCGGAGTTGAAAGTATATCTATCATTTTTTTTCTCTTGTCTCCTCTTTTTCTTTCTCTTGTTTTTTGTTTTTTCTTCTCTTCTACCCAAGCTCCCTTTTACAGGAACAGCAGCATTACGACTATCATGATACCGACTCCAAATACAAACAAGTATGTCTGTGTGATACCAGTCTGGGCTCCTTTTACTGCTCTTGACATGTAAACCATTGAGTACTGAAATGCAGGGTTTATTCCGTCAACAAACGCACTTTCAAAATATTTCCATACAAACCGGTATGCTGTAATTGGGGCAATGACTGAGCCCCAGTAGAGTGCGGAATTAAGGTACCACCTGTTATAGAGGAACTTCCAGATGCCCCTTGTGATGATATTTCTAGACACGATTGCAGGATCAGCTTTCCTTGCTATGTAAAATACATATCCCAAGCCGCCTCCGACTCCAAATGCTCCTACAGATGCTGCAGCTGCAATGGGATTTAGATTAAAGAAAGTTCTGTTACCCTGTGGTGCTACGCTGGGCTGGGCGCTTTCCTGCCCTGGCTGATGTATTCCAAAGTATTGGCCCAAGTATGCACTGAACAGCTGGTGTATCTGCGCTTCAAAGATAAATCCAACAACACCTATTGCTATTGTTCCTACAGCCAGTATTGCAAAAGGAACCCACATGTTCGCACTGACCTCGTGGAGATGGTGGCCGCCCTTTTCCATCTCCTCGATATGCCTGCTTTCTTTGCCAAAGAAAGACATGCCTATCATTCTGAAGGTGTAGAATGCAGTCATTACAGCAACAATCGTTGCCATTGCAAAGAGAGCCCACGAATATGAATAACCGGATTCAAGGACAGCAGCAAATATTGCGTCCTTGCTCCAGAATCCAGAAGTGACAAGTGGAGCGCCAGCCAAGGAAAGGCTTGCAAGCAGCATAAAGATATACGTCTTTTTCATATGCTTGCGCAGCCCGCCCATGTCAGTCATAAACCTTGATCCTACGGTATGCAGCAAAGCCCCTGCTCCCATGAAAAGCGATGCCTTGAACATAGCATGGCTTATCAAATGGAAAAATCCTGCCGTGTAGCCATCTACAAAATGTGATGAAAGACCTGCAATCCCAAGGGCCATCATCATGTAGCCTATCTGAGAGCCTGTAGAATACGCAAGGACTTTTTTTATCTCAGGAGTTGCTAGGGCCTGGCTTGCCAGCAGAAAAGATGTAATTGCGCCAACCCAAGCTACGACCTCAAAGAACTGAGTCATGTTAAATGCCGCAAGTGCGAAAAATAGGGGTCCGATGCGCGCAACTAGAAATACTCCAGCCTTGACCATTGTTGCGGCATGAATAAGAGCAGAAACAGGAGTCGGGCCAGTCATTGCCTCAAGAAGCCATTCATTTAGTGGAAACTGCGCGGACTTGCCTATTGCGCCGCCAAAGAGCAATACTGCTGCAGGCACAAGAAGATTCTGTTTGGCCATTTGCTGGGCCCAGGACTGGTCTCCGATAAGTTCCTTGAAGCCAAAAGTGCCAGCGTAGGCAAAGATAAGGAACATCCCTGAAAGCATCATGATGTCGCCAGCCCTAGTCTGGAGAAATGCTTTCATTCCAGCATGGGTCGGAGACACCCATAGTGAGACTCCGGCTGCCTTATGGCCTTCAACTCCAACATAGTCTTTCTTTTTGTCATGATACCAGAATCCAATCAGCGCATAAGATGCAAAGCCTACGCCTTCCCATCCAAAGAAGACCATGAGCAGATTATCAGAAAGCACAATTAGCTGCATCGAGCCTATGAAAAATAGCATAAAGAACCAATATCGAGTAAGGTCTCTATCACCGTGCATATAGCCTGTAGAGTAAACCATGATAAGGAAAGAAATCCATCCTACCAGATTTGTCATAATTATGGCAAGTGGATCAGCCAAGATGCCGGCCTTCAGATTCAGTGCGGATATCCAACTAACTTGGCTGTGAACTTCGCTGCCAGAAAGGCCAAAAGAGATGAGAGAAGCTGCAGCTATTGCGCTTGCAAGTGCAAAACCCACCGCAGCATAGTTGAGAACCCTGCGGCCTGCACGTGCTACAGCAGGCATTATCGCAGCTCCGACAAAAGGAATAATCCAAATTAGCCAGACATTTATCGCGATGCCTTCGAACCCAACTGCCCCAGCAGATACCATCGCCTATCTGTCCCCCCTTGTTCTCCTTATTTTTCTTTTTCTTCTACCACTTTTTTCCATCATTTATGAGTCCCTTTCTTCCAGTCTACCTTCCGCCCATCAGTACGCATCAGACACTGAGGTTTTAGTGCACTGTCTTTCGTTTACCCAGTTCGATCCGTCTTGCTCGCATATGTGTCAGATCAAGCACGCGCACAGCATGTTTTTGCGACCTGCCAGAGCCTGACAGTTCTGTTGATATGATACACATGTTGCAAAATCAGCTCCCTGATTTTTCCTTGGCCACAAAGACCAGAGCTTGGGCCTGTGTTGCAGGCAAGGCATTGTTTGCCTGCGAGCTAGTAACATGGATAGATGATGATTGCGATGGAGTGGGCAAAACATCAGAGGTACCTGCAAACATCCCCTTGATATATGACGTGATTGGATTGAGAAAAGGATCAGGATATACCCCTATGATAAGTGAAAGTGCTGCTAGAACAGCCATAGTCACAGTGATGTACCTATTTGAATCCCTCACATTTGCCAAGTAGTCTGGGATCTTGCCAAAGAATATGCGCTTGTACATCCACAGAAAGTATGCTGAAGACAGGACAGTTGTGAGAATACCAAACGCAAATAGAGTAACCTTTGTCGCGCTCATTTGTGCCACGCCTGTCTGAAGGACACCTCCAAAAAGTATCCATTCAGACATAAAGCCACTTGTCGGCGGGATACCAATAACAGTAAGGCCACCTATCATTGCAAGGACAGCAGTATAGGGCATCTTGCCGGCCAGACCACCAAGCCTTGACATATTTCTTGTCCCTGTCTGGAGCATTACAGAGCCAGCAGCCATGAACAGAATGGCCTTGCCAAGCCCGTGGGTGACATAAAGAAGCGTAGCTCCTGTCACCCCAAGAACGCTTGAAGAACCAATGCCGAATATAATGTAGCCCATACTGCTGATGCTAGAATAAGCCAAGAGCTTTTTCATATCGTCCTGCATCAGCGCCATTGCTCCGCCATATACCATTGTGACAAGCCCCCATAGTTCGATGTACAGGCTATACTGCGCATAGTTTGCGGTAAGCAGATCCATCCATAGCCGCAAGAGTCCGTATGCTCCTATTCCAGTCATTGCTGCGGCAAGAAGTGCTGATAGGGGAGTTGGTGACTGCGTATAGACATGTGGGAGCCATATGTGAACCAGAAACGCCGCCAGCTTTACCCCAAAACCTATAACTATAGCAAATATAATTAGCGTCATCCATTCTGCAGGTATCTTTGAGGCATTTTCTTTCACAGTTGTATAGTCAAATCCGCCTGCAAAGAATCCCATCGCCAACAATCCAAGCAGCAAAACTACTGCACCCACGTGAGTCCAGAAGAAAAACATCAATGCTACGCGCCGGCGGGCACCGTATCCATAGATGGCCACTAAGAAGAAAGAGGGTACAAGCATAAGTTCAAAGAATACATAAAATTCGATCAGGTTAGTAGCCAAAACTGTTCCAAGCATACCCATGGAGAACGCAAGATAAAGTGCAAAATAAAGGCCGCTCTGATTATTCAGATATCTCTGGCTCTCCAAGACAGTCGTCTGCGATCCGGATTCAATATTAGATATGCCGGTTGAACTGGAACCAGAGCCATATCCTGACAACGCCTCAGCAGGTGCAAGCCCGTGGTCTTCTTCACTTATTCTGTCTCCCATTATCTTGCGAACCATATACGGTTTAGAGTATACAGCAATAACTGCGCACAATATGTAAATAGTCAGGGCGAATGGAAGGCTGAGCCCATCAAGCCTGAGACCGAAATTACCAAAATAGCCCCAGGAATAGCTTTCAGAGTATATCTGCTGACCTCCATACAAAAGCATTGAAGGAATCAACAGCAGGCCGGTTGAAACTGCAAGAACACCAAATGAAAACCAAGTTGTTGCATTTACACCTGATCTTCTGCCAATCACATACGATACAGGTGCAAGCAAGAGCGGCAAAAAAGTTGCCGCCAAAAGAAAGTACGAACCATCTGCCATTTTTCTCTTCTACTCTCCCTCTTTTCCCCCATCCATCTTTCCTATCTATTTATCTATTGCCTATCCTCTCATACTCTTGAATTCGGCTACATCAATTTCCTTGTACAGCCTATATGCAATTATAATAAGTCCAAGACCAACAGCCACTTCTGCTGCCGCTATGGCAATTGAGAATAGGGCAAACACCTGACCTTGGACATTGGGAAGGCTTCTTGAAAATGCTACCAAGTTGAGGTTGGCAGCGTTTATAATTATCTCTATTGAAAAAAGCATCCTTATGGCGTTGCGCTTGACCACTAGGCCATAAACTCCTATCGAGACCAATACTACTGAAACTATTACAAAGTCAATTAGCTGGCTCATTGCGGCTGTTCGATATCCTCCCTTCGCGCAAGCGCAAGTGCCGCTACAACAGACCCCGCTAGAGTTAATCCAAGAACTACCAGTGCAGGAGAATAATATGTCAGCATCTCCTTGCCAATTGCAGTAAAATCAATACCCGGAGAATTGAAATTGCCATACGATGGATTATTAAAACCAGACACCAACAATATAGCTCCAAAGCCTGCCATTATCACCAGCATAAGAACAATCCCTGCACCCTTTCTACCCTTGTCCTCTTTTGTAGTAAAGAGGGCCTGGGTCCGTACAAGCATCACAGTAAATATTATGAGCACGGCCACGGCACCCACATAAACTGCGATCTGAAACATTGCTACAAAAGGAGCATCCAGAAGGAGGAAAAATCCCGCTATGCCCATCATGCCAATGGCAAGGGCAATTGCTCCATAGATAAGCTCCTTTGTTTCGAGCGCAACTATTGAAGAGCCCACTGTCAGGACAGAAACGCCAACAAAAAGAGGGTCAACGTCAAACATGACCATGACTGGCTCCCTTTATTCCTCTTCTTATTCCTTTCTTTGCGCCCTCTGTGGTGGTCACATCCTGTCCCTCACTTCCCTTCCAGTCTTCAACTTGAAGCACCACATCTCCTTCGTATTTTGGCTTGATTGCGAGCTGGGCAGGTGTGTATATCAGATGTTCCTTCGTAAAGGCAGATAACTCATAGTCGTTTGTCATAGAAAGAGCATAAAACGGGCATGCATCTACACACAACCCGCAGAACACACATTTACCGTAATCTATCTGAGGCATAATGCTTTTTTTGTTCTGATCCCACTTTTCATCCACCTTGACCATGCCTATCGCCTCGGCAATGCCTTCGCATGCGATAGAGCAGAGTTGGCAACCAGTGCACTTGTCGTGATAGAGAATATGGCGGCCCCTGTAGCCAGCAATGCCAACACCTCTCTTTGGATCAAACTGGTAGCCATCACCTACAAACTTTAGTTTTTGTTCGGGATATCTGAAAGTAAAGCGCTTTATCAGAAGATGCTTCGACCCTGATTCTATTGCTCGTATAAAGGCAGCCGCAGTAGACAAGGAAGACGAAGAATAAGCAGGAGAAGCAGCCGCGCTGGGTTTAGGATATGAGCTAGTCAAAGTGTCCTTGCTATCAGGATTTGTTATGCCAGAATCTGAGGCTTCCATTTTATTTCTTTTCCCTTCCTTCCATTCTCCATGTTCCCTACTAACCTATCTCACCAAAAGGCCTCCGGGGCCAAGGATTCCACCGTAAACCAATGCGAGTGCCACAAACATGTTGATAAAGGCCAGAACAATGAGCTTGTACCAGCCAGTATGCAAAAGTATATCGATCCTAATTCTTGGATTGATACCTCTTGGAAGCAACATCAACATTATCATGCCAAATGTTTTGATTGTAAACCAAAATATTGCGCTTGCCGTTATGGCGTTGTATATCCGAACTCCGGTGTAGCCAGGTGTCAGTTCGGCTGGAAAGATAACTGGACCTGCCCAGCCGCCAAGGAAAAGTACAACAAAAAGGGCAGCCAGCGCATAAGTCTTGATATAGGAACCCAGCTGTATCAGGCCGTATATCATACCCGAAGTCTCTGTAAGCCAACCTGCAACAATTTCGCTTTCTGCTTCTGGAAGGTCGAACGGAATTCTTTCAAGTTCTGCCAGCGAAGAAATGTAAAATACAAAGGCACTGATGGGCAGAAATAAGATATACCAGTTTGAACTGATTTGGCTGTTTACTATTTCTGTCAGGTTAAGCGATCCGGCCAAGATAACTACAGAGAGTGCTGACAGTATGAATGGTATTTCAAATGCAATCATCTGATGCAAAGCCCTGAGCCCACCGATGAAAGGATATTTACTGTTGCTTGCCCAAGAGAAAAGAAGAGCAATAAGCGGGAAAAATCCAAGAATCGCAAAGACTGCAAGCAAGCCCACGTTGATATTCGCTGCCACCCAACCCGGTGCCACAGGAATTAGAGTCGTGACTGCCGCAGCTGTGGCAACAAACGCTATTGGTGCGGCCCAGAAGATTGGTTTATCTGCTCCAGAAGGTACAATTATCTCCTTTGACACCAGTTTGAGGCCGTCGGCTAAAAGTTGGAATATCCCTTCGATCTTGCCTGCGTATAACGGGCCAACTCTTAGCTGCATTTTTGCCAGAAACTTGCGCTCAACAAAGATGGTTACTGCTGCAAATAATGCTGCATACGAAAACCCAGGAAAAGCAGCTATCCTGAACAGATCGGTATGAATAAAGTACTTGATTATCGGAAGAGTGCGCGTAGGATCCACAGTCATCGACAGGAACAAGTATGGAGTAAGGACTTGGTCGCCTACAGGGGGGAGTGGAGCATAAAAGAGAACCACAAATATGAGCGGCAGACCTATCAACGTGACTAAGATGAGTATTATGAATACGAGCCATACAATGCTGCCTACAAACTCACCAAAACGGAATTTTTCTGGATATGTTGACATACCTACTATCCACCTGCTTGCCTACCTGTCAGCCTCCACAGGCCAGTAATTGAGTGACCAGTAAATGCTGGGCATATCTGCCATCCTCGATCCTACCAGCAGAAAAGGCAGAGCTAGTATGTTCCTAAATGAGCCAACAGATATCTTTACTCTATACGGCTTTGGTGTTCCGTCGCTTACTACATAGTATCCAAGTGCTCCTCTGCCAGATTCAACTCGCCTGTAGGCTTCGTTTGGTGGGCCCTTTGGATTTGGCTGTAATTTTGCCCTGACTTCGCCTGATTTTGGCATCTTGTCAAGAAGTTGCCTTATGATATGGCAAGATTCCTTCATATCAAGAAATGGGACATAGCTTCTTGCAAATGAGTCTCCTGTCCTCATGTATTGCACGTTAAAATCGATCTCATTATAGACATCATAAGGCTCAACCTTTCTAATGTCGTATGGGACTCCGGACGCCCTCAGAACCGAGCCGGTCACGCCAAGTTTTATTGCATCTTCTTTCTGCAATATTCCCACACCCTCAGTTCGCTGTCTAAAAAGCGGATTATTGTAAAATATGTCTTCGTATTCCTTTAGTCGCTTTTCAAAGTATCCCACATTTCTAAGGCATCTGTCCTTAAAGCCTTCCGGAATGTCGTTTCTAACGCCACCAGGAATATTAAAGGCATGCGTCACCCTCGCGCCAGTAAGCGCCTCAAGAAGGTCTATGAAAAGCTCCCTGTCGCCAGCTGGCCACATGAACATTGTAGAGTGGCCAAGAAAGATTCCATAGATAGCCAGCCAGTACAGGGTATATACTTGCCGGTTAAGTTCTGAAGCGATTGCCCGGATAAACTGACCTCTCCGCGGAACCTCTATTCCTACAAGTTCTTCAACAGCCAGACTGTAAGAATAGGTAATATTGTTAGAGTCATGAATCACCGGCCGCTCAAGATGCGGAATGTTTTGGATAACATTACGGTATTCGCACATCTTTTCATCGCCTCTATGGACATATCCGGGGTCCGGATCGCAGTATACAATATAATCGCCGTCAACTTTTATTACAAATCTGAAATGACCCGAGCCGGGGTGCTGCGGACCCACACTCAGGGTCATCAGCCTATCATCTTCTGATTCCTTGACTATTTGCATGCCAAGCTTTTTGGATTCCTCTATCTTGTCTTCAATAGTTGTCATAATTGTGACTCAACCTTCCATTTCTTTGAGTTTACATTCCATTCTATTTTTTCACTTCTTGTCAAGCCCGCCCTATCTCCCCTTGATCCTAAAGTCCTTCCTTAGTGGTGGAATATCTGCCCAGTCCTCAGGAAGAAGGAATCGCTCATTTCTTGGGTGGCCCTCAAAGTATACTCCCAGCATCTCAAATGTTTCTCTTTCATGATATTCAACGCTTTTATATACGTTGATCAGGCTGGGAAGCCGTGCATCGTCTCTGCCAGTTCTTGTAGATAAAGCAAGAACTTGGGAATAAAGGCCCTCTCTTGTATTCGAGCTTAAATGATAGATCACCTCTATCTGATTATCTTTTGGGTAGTCAGTACCTGAAGCGGATTCAGCATGGTCAAAGCCCATAGTATCCCTCAGGAAAGTGGCGACTTCGATTATATCGGCTGGATCTACATAGATTTTTATCCTGAGTGGCCTTATGTAAGCTACCCTAACTCTATCTCCGAAACGTGAAAGAATTTGCGAAACTAGTCCTTTTTCAAAAGCTGGTGCCTCTGATTCCTTCTTTGCAGGCATAGAGGACACAGTGGCAGGCTTTGGAGCAGTTGAAGGCTGAGTAGCAGGTGGCTGGAGTGGCGAAGTCTGAGGTGGTTTTGGTGCGCGTGACGGTGCAGATGAGGATGAGGTTCTGGTTACAGACGAAGCACTGGAAGAATTGTCAGATTGAGACATCTTTTTTACCTTATTCTGATCTGAAGTAGAAGGATCCTTATTGCCTGAAGGTATGTCACTCACCGGGGCATCTTCCTTGTGGCTCATATTACCGGATCTTTGACCTTTTGATCTTTTCCTGCAGCAACATTGCTCCTTGTATTAGTGTCTCAGGCCTTGGAGGACATCCAGGTACATAGACATCTACAGGAACTATACTATCAATGCCTGGAAGGACATTGTACGAGTCTACGAACAGACCTCCTGTTATGGCACAGGCGCCCATCGCAATTACGTATTTGGGGTCTGGCATCTGATCATAGACCATTCTAAGACGAGGAGCCATCTTTCTAGTAACTGTACCCTGAACTACAATGAGGTCACACTGCCTCAGCGAGCCAAAAGCCTCTATCATGCCAAATCTCTCTACATCATAGCGCGGACTTGAGGCAGCCCCAAATTCAACGCTGCAGCATGCGGTTTCGAGATGCACCGGCCATAACGACCAAACCCGTCCCCAGTTTACGGCATATCCCAGAGGTTTGTCCAGAGCTCTTACAATTACATCGCTGAGCTTTCCAACCAAGACGTTGAAATGAGTAGGGTTAACGAGTTCTTTGATCATTGCCTTTTCTCCTCATCCAAATTTTTGCGGTATGCGTATTTAATGCTTATTGGCAAAAGCGTGCAAGTGATTCTACTTGATGTTACCATATTCCCTTCCTCCCAGAAAGGTAAAGAGCGTAGCCCATTGAAGCAAACATTATTCCAAGAAATGCGATTATAGGAAGAGTGGCATACCTCGGTATCTGAAATAGCGAAGATGCCCATGCGAAAAGAAAGATAGAGATGACATCGAATACCACAAACATAAGAATATACGCATAGTACTGCATCATAAAATGAGAACGCCCCTGACCTGTTGGCATCTGACCACATTCCATTGGAAGAAACTTGACTGGATTGTATCTGCGCCGGGGTGATATCAAGCGCGATAAAACGAGCGCAGGAATTGACGCCAGAAGACCAAAGCCGAGCATGTACAAAATTGGAGCAAATGACGCGGCGGTTTCCCCGGCCAAGGCATGATCGCTGGTTTGCGTAAGATATAAAAAGATTACGAGTTTTCGTGAAAGTCACTTTTTGGAATATTAAAACCAAAGTAGATAACAAAGCATGTTCCACTCACTTCTGGAAAAAATTTGGCTACATGGTGTTCAATGACGTCTTTTATCGGGTTGTAAGACACCTACTGTCTTTCAACTTTTCAATACCATATTGAACAGCTGGCGTGCAGCAAGTTTTGGATGGTGCAGTGCGAGTTTCATCATCTTGCTTGCAGTAAAATCTGCCTTGACAAAATCCAGAAATTCATCTAGTGACATGTTCCGGAGGATTTCCAGCTCCTTATCCCATTGCTCGTCACTCAGTTCAAGCCATCTTGACTGCACTTTAAGGGCAGAATTTATTTTCGACTCTAGATTGGCTTTTACAATCCGCTGGTAATCCTCAAGCGACTCCTTTGATGAATTTTCACTCAGTGATTTTGCACCTATCTCGCCTGCAAGGCGCCCAAATTCTATCGCATAACGTATGCCCTCAAGCACCAGCGGATTTGACTGTCCTGCCGAATCACCAACCAGAATTAAGCCGTCTGAAACACTTGCTTTGCGGAGACCTTGGTTTGGTATAAACCCATAATGAAATTCGATGGGTTGTATCTTGCCCATCTTATCCAATGGGCTCAGTCTTGCTTCAATCATTGAGTTGAGTGCATCCAGCGGATCCTGCTTGGACTCGGGTCTCCCAACGCCTATGCCAATTCTTACCCGATTCTTTGATAGAGGAAATATCCATGCGTATCCTGCCTCGGAATATTGTTTGCCTACCATCAATACCCAAGTGTCAGCATCAACATGTTCACAATAGCATTCATATTCTGCACCCACACCATAGCGCTTCCATTCGCTAGCAATTCCAGCCTTGCGGCCGACAAAAGAGCTAAAGCCGCTTGCGTCGATTACAAGCCTGCAACCAATATCCACACTCCCTCGCATAGTTTTTGCCTTGATACCACTTATTCTGCCTCCGCTATCCATTGTGATATTGGCAACAGTAGTCTTGAGCATGATATCAGCGCCGGCAGCCGCAGCTAAGGAAGCCAAATGATGCCATGTCTTGCGGACATCAAGTACACATGATTGGGGCTCGCTGCCAGAACCATTGATTAGGACTTCTGAAGAAGGAGATACGAATCTGTAATTTGAAATTGGATTATAATATTCACTTGAGATTCCGAGCCTATTGATTTCACGTGTCCAGGTAACACCGCTTGTCCTGATATTCTGGGCAATAGCATCGTCTTTTTCCAACAGTATTACTCTTGCTCCGCTCTTTGCAGCCGAATAGGCCGCAGAAAGCCCAGCAGGGCCGCCGCCTACGACCGCAATATCAGCCTTTATCACTTGCAGTTTGATCCAGCCACCAATCTTGACAGCGAGTCGCATTTTCTAGCTTTGCTATTTTTTTATATCTTCTAGTCGCATGAATACAGACCAAGTCTTTTGCACTTCTGTCCCTTTACTTTCCTAAAAACAACAATACCTCTATTGACTTATCCGCCGGTAAATGAAGCTTTTTCAAAGCGTATGTAAGGCAAAATGGAGTCATAGAGAATCCTGTGCTCTTTTGATAGTCCAGTGATTCTTTGCAATAGTTTAAAGACATTACCTGCTACCATTACATCTTTGACGGCATGTTCAATGCTCCCATTCTTCACAAATTTCCCGCCTTTTACTACACCGGAAAAATCCCCGGTAATAGGATCCACATTGCCAGAAAATCTGCTTATCATTATTCCCTTCTTTACTTCAGAAACCAGTCTGTCTAGACTTAGCCTGCCGGGCTTGATTATAAAGTTAGTAGTCGACACAACTGGCGGTGATGTAGCAGGGCCGCCGGCGTTACCTGTACTGTGTACTCCGGCTTTTGCTGCAGTACGGGAATTGTAGAGAAACTTTTTCAATACCCCTTTTTTTATCACAATATTGCGCCTATGAGGGACGCCTTCTCTGTCAAAGCTTGAAGACCCCATGCCTCTTGTATCAGTAGGATCATCCTCAATCTCAAGTATCTCCGAAGATACTTTCTTGCCCAGTCTGCCGGCAAAGCGACTTGAACCTTTCTGGACAGCATCAGAGTTTATCGAATGTACTACCACATCCTGTACAAGTTCTGATGTGGCTGCCGGCGTCAGTATCATTTCGCCAACAAAGCTCTGTATCTTGGCCGGATGCAGCGATCCAAGTACTGTCTCTGCAAAATCCTTTGCTGTCTTTGAGATATCAATGTCTTTTACATGGTGACAGGCACCAAATTGCGAATCAAAGCTTGAGACTTCGGTTCCCTCAATGGCCATTCCCATAAGAGACCAAGAAAATGCACTTATCTTTTCCTCTGCACTCTGGCCGTTTGAATTCAAGATTGACCTTGTAGCTAGTGAGCTGGTAAAGCCCCCGCTGTCCACAGTTATCCTTTTGTCAAAAGATATTGCTTCTTCCAACAGTTCTTTTGCCATTCTGGCTGCATCTTGAGATATGAATGATTCGGCGTTTCTATCATAGATACCATTTAGCAGCCTGATTTTTTCTTTATCAGGGAAATGACTATATTTGTCCTGTGGGCTTGCTCTGGCTACTCTGACAGCCCTAGTTACTGCTTCCTTTATTCTATTCTTGCGAAAACTGTTAACCGATGAGAATCCGCTCGAGCCGGCAAAGACTACTCGGATGCCTATTGCTCCGGTGTTCTGAGATTTTGCCTGCTTTAGATCATTGCTTTCAATAAATACATCAGATTCACGTTCAACTATGCCATAGGCCTCGGACTCGCTTGCCCCCTGTCTTTGCGCTTCTTTGACTGCGAAATCAAGTAGATCAATCAATCACTGGGTTCCTCCAATTATGGCAGAGCATCTCAAATATGGTCCTCCACCATCTACTTTGGCAGGCTGGTACTTTCCACAGTATCCTGTACCTATTCCATATTCAAACGAGTCGCCAACCATATCGACTGATTGAAGAACTTCAAAAGCATTCCCGGAAATGCTTGTCCCCCTCATGATCTGCTTAACCTCTCCATTCTCAACGAGATATACTTCCTGACTGCCAAACATAAATTCGCCATTTGCATCAGCCTGCCCATTTCTTGCACCCTTTACAAGAAACCCATGACCAGTCTCCTTTATCATATCGGCTAGATTGTCAGACTTGGGCTCGATGTATGTATTTCTCATCCTTATCAGCGGCTCATCTGTGTAGCTAAATGCCCTTGCGTTTCCGGTCGGTTCGGAATCAAATACCATGGCCGATTCACGGCTGTGCAGAAACGATTCTAGGACCCCATCTTTAATTATTGAAGTTCTTCCGGCGTAAACACCTTCATCATCTACAGCTATGGTACCTGCCGCGTTCTTGGCAAAAGCAGAATGGCCATTGTCTACAAGTGTGACAAGATCGCTTGCTACTGTCCGGCCGATCTTTCCCTTGAGAACTGACCCGGACAGAACAAAGTCGGCCTCAGCCATGTGGCCTATGGCCTCGTGTGCAAGCAACCCGACCATTCCCGGATCCAATATCAGAGTAGTTCTTTCACCGTATGGATACTTTGCATCAAGCAATCTGTATGCCTTATCTGCCACTTCCTCTGCATAGTCAGTATTGCTTTTCTTTGAGAAGAGATCATACCATCCACCAGTAATACCAACGCCATCAGTTGAACTGACAGATTCTGTGCCTTTTCCGGCTAGACAAGTTATGGCAAACTCTGGCTTTGGATCATAAATTTCAGCTTCAGCTCCATCGCTGGTAACCAAAAGTTTGTGGTCAATGATTTCTCGGTATGTGCATGATGCCATTCTTATGCCACGATGTTTTCTGGCTTGAGCTTCTGCTTCGCAAATATCTTTTACCTTTCTTTCAATACCAACGTCAGATAGCCTGCCTCTCTCTTTTGCCCTAAACACACCTTTTGCAAGTTTGCATTCAGCCAGCCCTCTTACCTTTGCTTTCTTGCTATTTCCAAGCACGCGGGCTACAGAGATAGCATCGTACATAGAGCTTTTGAGTGATGTAGTGGTGGTATCGTTTGTGCTGCTAAAACCCCAGCAACCATCGACAAGAACCCTTATCCCACAGCCAGAAACTACGTTGTCCCGTACTCTCTCTACCTCGCCGTTTGTAACATGAATCTCACTTATAGAACGCATCTGGTAACGGACCTCAGAATAGACTGAACTTGGGCTTGAGGAGATTAGGGACAAAAGGCGGTCAATTGTTGGCTCAAAATCCGACACCACTTTAGTATACTTTATGATGCAATCTCTAAATTAATCCTATCTATAACTGGAACCAAGGTCAAACGTTTTGTTAGGTATGTTACAAAAAATGAAGTGCGGCTTTTGCAGACGACGCTGTTTACCATATTTCCTTTAAATATTTCAGAATCATTTAATTAATATCTCACAGAAATTCAAGATAACTGATGGATATAATCCCGGCTACCATTGCTCCTGAATTTAGAGATATTTCCCAATGGGTTAACTCGGATCCTGTAAGCATCAGTAGCCTTAAGGGAAAGGTGGTCATGATAGATTGCTGGACATATACCTGTATTTTCTGCTTGCGCACATTGCCTGTAATGCGCAAACTACACCACAAGTACGGAGAGTATGGATTTTCAGTAATATCTGTGCACTCTGCTGAATATCAATTTGCTTCCATCCCGTCAAATATCAACAGAGCCATATCAAAGTTCAACATTCCTTTCCCGGTCGCAATGGACACGAAAAACAAAACTTGGGAGGCATATGGAAACATGTACTGGCCTAAGCACATCCTTGTGGACTGCGATGGATTTGTGCGGTTCGGACATGCTGGCTACGGTGGAATAGCCGATTTTGAAGAGAACATAGTTGAACTTTTGCACGAAGCAGGAAAGAATCCAAAGATATCCTTGGAAAGCAAAGATATCAAGGACGAAATATATGAGATTTATGGCATGCACTTTTACGGCATCGCGCCTGAAATTTGTGTTGGATATTCTAGGCTAAAGAGATTCGGAAATAATCAGAGCCTAAAGCGAGACCAGCTGAATATCTTTTCCGAGTTAGAAGGTTCCCGAGAGATAAACCAAGTTTACCTTAAAGGCAGGTGGGTATGGAGGTATGACGGAATAGAACACATCGGAAGTAAAGGAGCAAGCACCTCTGCCATCATTATGAAATACAATGCCGCCAGGCGCGTACATGCCATAATGGGAACAACAGATGGGCATGCAGGAAAGGCCGAGATAATGCTTGACGGTCAACACTTGGCTCCCGAGAACGTTGGATACGATTCAAAACTAGGGCCCGATGGCTCAAGCTTTATTGAAATAAACTGGCCATCAATTTACAATCTTGTAAAAACAATCGAGCCTCAGATGCACGAGATTGAGATAATTCCGCAATCAGATAACTTTGTGTTCTATACCTTTGTTTTTGGCTAGTATACTGCGAGTTATAATTTGCTATTATGGCCATCCGAAGTAGATCCGTCTATATACTCCAATTACATATCGGCTAAAGATCATGGAAGGAGAAATAGAGCAGATTGCTGAGGGTCAAACGGCTCCTGACTTTGAATTTGTAGACAACACTGGCAGAACTACTAAATTATCTTCGCTGCGCGGCAAGAAAAGCGCTGTCATTTACTTTTATCCTAGAGATTTTACCCCTGGCTGTACCACCGAAGCATCAGAATTTTCCCGCGACTATGACAAGTTTGCAGATGCAAAAATAGAGATTATTGGAATCAGCCCCGATGATGAGGAATCACATAAAAAGTTCAGGCAAAAAATGAAGGTCCCATA
Organism: Nitrososphaeraceae archaeon; assembly: GCA_021325295.1. Taxonomy (GTDB): domain Archaea; phylum Thermoproteota; class Nitrososphaeria; order Nitrososphaerales; family Nitrososphaeraceae; genus JAJPHM01. The sequence continues at coordinate 11,164 of JAJPHM010000031.1, read as the reverse complement.
CCCTTTGGTATCAGATACACGGAACATTATATCCAAGAGGTATGGATCGTATGGGCCAAAGAACTTTATGGGTAAGAACTACCTCGGGGTCAGCAGATCAACGTTCCTTGTCAGCAAGGATGGAAAAATAATCAAGATCTTCAGAAAGGTAAAGCCTGCCGGACATAGCCAAGAGGTACTTGAGGTATTTAGCGCATATCATTGAAAGTGAAGTGAATTTTCGGACACAGATACCATAATGATGTATGACCCTTTATCGATTGGCTCTTCGATCAAAGGCGTAAAATTCAGATGTAGGATCTATGCGCCGGTTGTTCATGACCAGTCCTATCAGTGATCTTATTTCTTCACAGCAGTCGATAAATTTTCTTCCCTTTTCCGTAGTTCTATAAATGCTGTTTCCATCAATGTCATGTGCACGAGCTAGCAGGTTATGTGCAAGAAGTGCTGAGAAATATCCCTCGACTTGGGTGCTGCTGATATTGGCCTTGTATAGAATATGGGTCTTTTTTGCTCCTGCGCCCATTGCTGAAACAAGAATATCATAGACTATATCGACTTTGCTCCGGTGTCTCTCTGTCCTTTTGATGGATATGGCATCCGGATCATATGATGAATTCATTTTTCTCTGCGATTTATCCAATATTTATTACTTAAGAGGACTACGCAACAAGATTCTGTAAAGAAATTCCATTTTCATATTTATTGCTCGCATTAACAGGAGCAAACATGCTGCAAATAATTTAAATATCATATTATGCCGATTCGTAAACACCCTTGTCCAGCACAAGTTTTTGTGATTGTGCCTGTCATAAAAAGTATGGCGAGAAATCAATATGTGGCAAGTGTGTGGATAGACACAAAGCATCACCATACTACCACATTCTAAAAAAGTTTGATTGAGACAAACCCGCAATGCCCTATTCAAATAATGTGACATTTCTGCCCAACAGGTACCAGAGAGCAAACTATGTTCCTGTACAATTGCATTACAACAACACCTCCACCAATACAAATTATTACAGGTCTGCAATATGTCTTAAATACACAATAACTTGGTGATAAATTGTGAAACGAAAACCAGTGCTCTTTGTTGATGACAGTCCTGACTCACTGGAAGCATTGCGGCTCTTTGACCAATCAGGAATTGATTACGTACGATATGACATGAGAAAGTTTGAAGAGAGCTGTTGTGGCGAGCTTCCAACTACTAAAGCACCGTCAGTTTTTGCCCCTGACGGTTTATTCAAAGGGCTTGACGATATCAAACGTTACCTTTCTGGAAACCATTACTACGACGATAAGCTAAGCGAAAGTGCATACTGGTAAGTTTTCAAAATAATTTTGTTCACTGAATATAGATGGTTTTGGCATTCCTATCTATATACAGGCCAAAAAGCAAAGGCAAATACTAAGGTTAGAAGATTTGTTTATTATTCTCCTTTGATTCGCTGTTTGAGCGAAATGTTATTTTATATTATTTCATTCAATGAAGTGGTTCATGGAATTTCAACGTAGATGGATCCTTCTTTTATGAAGGCATGGTAGAGCTTCAAATCCCCCGAAGATCTCCAAGCAGGATTCTGTTCTACCCATGTATCTTCTTTTTTCCAGCTTGGCATGTTCTCCAGCTTGCCACTAAAGATGTTAAACTCATAAAAATGCCTATGACAGACTATTCTGTCTCCATTGAACTCTCCTTTTGACAAAGGAGCTCCCTTGTGCGGGCAGCTATTATCAAACGCAAAGAGCTTACCATTCCTAAATCCTACCATTACATCTACAGAATTATTAACTGTGAAGACGTTCCAGCTATTGTCAGCAATGTCCTGTGCATTGCAGAGTCTGTGTATCATTCCTGAGCTGCAATAAAAAGGTGGATAAAGCGCCCAAGAAGGGCACTAGAGGTGTATTAATCCGCCCTGAGAACCGGTATGCGGAGACTGTCCTGCGAACTTTCTCCTAAAGTGACCGGAGGGCCTCTTTGAGAGAAGTTCAATGAACCATGCCTCATGCTCAACTTCTTCCTGCATTATTCTCTGTGCAATATCGTATGTTCTTGGATCCTTGCCTGCAGTCATGTCGCAAACTTCTCCCCATGAGCGTATTGCACACTGTTCTGCTTCCAGCAGTACCTTAAGAATTGAGTTTATATCCTCCCAGTTATCAGGGAGAAAGGCATCAGGACAACCTGCTTGATCTGCAAATTTTCGGATATCTCGTGGAAGGGCACCGCCAAGTTCATACAGACGCGGCGTCATCGCTTCGAAATGATTCCTGTCTTCGATTCTGGCATCTTCCACAATTTCCTTTATTCCTTCTCCTTCCAGTCCTGTACAGTGCATTCTTAGAATAGTATAGTAGTAATAAGTCGTAAACTCCGCACCGACTCCTTTTGTAATAAGCTCCTTTAGCTTTTCAACGTTTACGCCATTTTTCTTTAGAACTTCTATTGCTACTATATTTGGATGAGGCTTTGAGGTTTTTGCATAATCTGCATCAGTCATGGAGGCAATAGTGCTTGGTGATTATTAAAGGATTTCTACCGGCGTAAGAGACACAGTTTGGAGCCATAGGTTGCGGCTTACCATTGTGCCTTGAAGCCATGTCAACAAAAATAGTTAAAGATACTGCAAATGTCAGAATAGTTTACTCTACATATACAGTAAAGGGAGAATGATTTCTCTTGCATTTTTTGTCACGACCTAGACATTCTCGAAGCTTCTTCAAAGACCTTTGCCGCATTTGTATTCATCTTTGAAATCTCTTTAACATTATCCTTTGCGAATTGCATCGAAGACCTTGAAGCCTCCATCGATGCAAACATGATATCATTTGACAGTTTTGATGCAGCAATTGTAGTATCAGCCAAATTGCTGGCCCATCGTACATACATTTCAGCTGCTCTCTTCGGAAGGTTCCATACTAGCGCAGCAGTACCTAAACCATTGCCATAGTATGATAGGACAGATTGTATTGCGTTTGCAATTTCTTTTTGCGATTCCAGATAATCTTCAGTCATTTCTCTTATTGCACGTATATTCTGTTCCTGAAAATCGTAAAAGGTAGCAGTATACTCTGGAATATCCTTCTTTGCTTCCTGCAAGGCCCTTCTTGCGGTATCCTTCGTTTCTTCGATGGCTTTGTTAACCACCTGTTCACTTTCTCTCTGAGCTCTTGTTTCTTCTCTTCCAGCTTTTTCATCTCTTTTTGTTGAAGAGGCCATATTACGCTAAGAGTAACTTCGTAGATAAAACTTTCACCTTCTATTTACATGAGAGATTTCAGAAAAATAGCAACACCTTCTCAATAATACTGCCATTTGTAACATCAAGATGACGCTTCCTATGGCGATTAAACTACGACTGACCTTATCTGCCAGTCGGCCCATAACAGAACGTAAATTTATACTGCATGAAGAGTAGATCCAAAATTAAGCCTCTGTTCTACTAGGAGGCATATTCGGGTGCACATCCCGTCTGTGCTTTTCCATTTTTTCTATCGATGGAAATATCTGTTCGCATACATCACAGGTTCGCCTCTTCTTGCTCTTTTGCTTTCTACCTGTCAAATAATCGGCCAAGACCATAAGATAGATCGTAATTCCCCACATTTCGGTCGCTTCAATATATCTAGGCGCTATTCTTTTATAGGATTTACAATTGCAAAACAAAAGGTCGCATCATTTGGTGATAATCACTTTAGAAAGTATTACGAAATTAACCATGTTTTGTCAGCAGGCAACTACTCGCTAATAAGAAAAACTAATTCAGCAATACCGCTACCATTCCTTCCCGCTTTTCTCTTGAAACAGTTTGAAGGCACCACATCCCTTTGTTCAAGCAATAACATTTCGCGTAAGATTCAAATGTTTTCCAGGTTCCATCTCTTCCCGTGGCACGTAAGGCTGCAATTCTGATTCCAGTGGTAGTAGCTGCTGCAGCAATTGGTGTGCTTGGAATTTCTTATGTTCCTTCACAAGTATCTAGCAAGGAGGCGATAGAGTTTCCCAAAGGAACTGTAAGGGTCAATGATGACGTTATTACCGTGGAAATTGCAGAAACTGCAGCCCAGAAGGAAAGATGGCTTATGTTCAGAAATGACAAGCTTCCACTTGACTCTGCAATGTTGCTCAAATATGACAAGCCTGACTTGTACTCGATATGGTTGCTTAATATACAATACAACTTGGACCTGATATGGTTTAGCGAAAACGGAACTGCAGTCTATATCATAAAAAATGCTCCTCCATGCCAGACTGCATTCGATCCCACGACCTGCACATACAAGAATACAGAGCCAGCCCTATACATCATGGCAGCTACTGCAGGCTTTGTGGAAAAGCATAGAATAACAGAAGGATCCAAAATGACAATAATTTCAGTCTAGATAGATTTGCAATTGATGGCTTCTTCTGCTGTCTGGTCTCTCCTATCCAAGTTTGTGGTCAATAACGACAGACTGCCAACATAGTTGTTTGAAAATATTTAAATCAGGTCAGACTAACCAGCGTTGTACTGAAATAAGCTTTGCCAAATCTAAATTAGTAGTACAAAGTCAAGTTTATTTATGAAATTCCTCCTTGCAGATAGAACGGCAATTCAGATGGAAGATACAGAAGTTATAGAATTTCTCAAAGAACCTTACATCCTCAGGCTCGGGGTCCTAGATTACCGGGACGGGTTTCCTCTAGTCCATCCTGTCTGGTACCATTACGAAGGTGGGACTTTTTTCATCGCTACAGACAGCACAGGGGTAAAGGCAAAGTCTTTACGGAAAAACTCGACTGCCTATTTTGTGATAGATATTGCGTCAGGAAGTTCAAGCCCGATGGGTGTCAGAGGAAGAGGAACTGCCAAGGTCATTGACGATATAGAATATGCAACCAAGGTCACTGCTCACAATATTACTAGGTACCTTGGTTCTCTTGAAGGCCCTGCAGCCAACAAGATAATGGCTATGGCAAAGTATTCCAGTGTCATAGAGCTTACTCCTACATATATCGCAAGCTGGAAATTCTGAGCCTCCCTGATCAAATCAGTCTTTAATTTACTACAGAGGTATGCCGGTTAAAGTGATCAAGTCGTCTGGTCCCGGCCGATCGTCTTCTTTAACTCGTCATAGGCCTGTTTCACTTCATCGACTGCCGCCCCATCTTCAAGTGTTGAAATGTCTCCTATCGGCTGCCCACTTGCTATGGACCTGAGCAACCTTCTCATTATCTTGCCGCTACGTGTCTTGGGAAGCCTGTTGACAAAATAGATTTCCTGCGGCGTCGCGATAGGACCCACTGACCTTTTAATATGGTCTACGAGTTCTTGGTTGAGCTGGTCTGACTGTGCAAAGCCAGATTTGAGAACAAGAAAGGCGATTATTGATTCACCCTTCGTAGGGTCAGGCTTTCCCGTGACCGCAGCCTCTGCGATTGCAGGATAAGATACAAAAGCGCTTTCAAGTTCCATGGTGCCAAGTCTGTGACCTGCCACCTTCAAAACATCATCCGCACGTCCTAGGAGCCAGATGTATCCTTCACTGTCGATCAATGCATAGTCTCCTGGATAGTATTGGCCTTCAAATTTAGTCCAGTAGGTTTTGGAGTATTTGTCGTCATCATTCCACAGAGTCAAAAGCATGCCCGGCCATGGCTTTCTGACTACCAATAACCCTTTTGTGCCTGCCGTAACCTCTTTTCCATCTTCATCAACTACTGCTACATCTATTCCAGGAACTGGAAAGGTTGCAGAGCCAGGCTTCATGGGGATGCAGCCTCCCAGACCAGCGCATGCACTTAACATTATTCCACCTGTCTCTGTCTGCCACCAAGTGTCTACTACCGGGCAGTTTCCCTTGCCTATCGTAGTAAAGTACCATTTCCATACTTCTGGGTTGATAGGTTCGCCTACCGTGCCAAGAAGACGTAGCGATGATAGGTCAAACGAGTTTGGGATGCTGTCTCCCCATTTCATGTACATCCTGAGCGCTGTAGGCGTGGTGTATAGAATGGTTGCTCCATGTTTTTGGACTATTGCCCAGTACCTGTCTGGCTTTGGGTAATCCGGCGCGCCTTCATAAATTATCTCAGTCACGCCGTGGATAAGCGGAGCATATACAACATAGCTATGTCCGGTCACCCAACCGACGTCTGCCGTGCAGAAAAAGATATCATCCCTTTTGAAACCAAAGACCCACTTGGCAGTAGAGTGCAAAAAAGTCAGGTACCCGCCTGTTCCATGTACTACCCCTTTTGGCTTGCCTGTTGTACCAGAGGTGTATAGGATAAAAAGAGGGTGAGTGCTTTCAACAGGTACTGGCTCACATCCGTTCTGGACATTTTCTGTTGCTTCGTGCCACCAAATGTCTTTGGGACCCATCTTGATATTGTTGCCTGCCCTTCTTAACACAACGACATGTTCTACCGATGGTGTAGATCGGACTGCTTCGTCTGTCAGACCTTTCAGCTCTACTATTTTGCCTTTTCTGTATCCGCCATCAGCAGTTACAATAACTCTTGAATTTGCATCGTTTATCCTGTCTGCTAAGGCAGAGGAGCTAAAGCCGGAAAAGACAACCGAATGTATCGCTCCAATTCGTGCACATGACAGCATTGCCACATGGAGCTCAGGCACCATCGGCATGTAAATTGTTACTCTATCTCCTTTCTTTACGCCAAGTCGTTTCAATGCGTTGGCAAACCTATTCACCTGCCTGTAAAGCTGAAGGTACGAGATTGTTCTGCTATCGCCGTTTTCTCCTTCCCAGATCAAGGCCACTTTATTTTTTGTTTCAGACGATACATGTCTATCAAGACAGTTTACTGATGCGTTTAACAATCCACCGCAAAACCACTTTGCAAATGGAGGATCCCAGTCAAGGACCCTATCCCACTGCTTCGACCATTCAAGGCCTTTCGCCTGCTCTGACCAGAACGCCAATGGGTCTTCCATAGCCTTTTTGGCAAGAATTCTGACTGCCATCGTAGGATCAAGTATTACTTGTTTCTCTCCATACTGTGTTGAGCCAAGATCCAATTCAAATGAAGCTTGACAATCTTATTTTAAAAGCATTGCTAGCTTGCTTTATTAAATGGAGAAAGGGATTCTGTACCCAGAAATTTCTTACTAGGAACTCTACCAATATATTAAAAATAGTGAACACTTACTCTGATCATAGTTTGAAGTACAGAAGTAGAACAGAAATAGTAGCAATGATCCTAGAGGCCGCTAACGGAGGAGCCACAAAGACGAAAATAATGTACAAGGCATTCCTAAGCTACGCACAGCTGAGAGAGTACCTTTCTGTACTGATTGAGAACAACCTCCTTCAGTACGTAGAAGGCTCGCAGACATACAAGACTACAGAAAAGGGTCTTAACTTCCTGAAAATGAATAATGAAATTGGAGAGCTTTTGCAGACTCCCTCTATCAAAGAGAGGTAGGGCCCCTCTTCTTTTTTTAGACCTTTTCTACTTTGAGATAACTTGGCTTATCCAAGCCGGGTCACTAGCTTCGCCGCTGGCTACCACAGCTACCTTCTCATCTTGGCTGGGCGAAATAGGCTTTGCTGTCTCTATCTCCTTTGGTGGCTCCCTTGCGGGTGTGACTTCCGTATCAGATCTTGCAGCTGTAGAGCTAATGTTCTCTAGAGTCTGAAGCGACAATTTTGTCTTAACATTGGCTATTTCTGTTTTCTCGTTATTGATATGCTCAATCAGCTCGTTTGTATGTATCTTTACCTGCTCGTATGCCTCCTCTGTCATTTCATTGCTTCTGTATTGCAGCTTTGCATCGAATAGTACTGCTCTTATGCTCTTGCTCTCTGATTCCAGCTCAGTCAGCCTTGCCTGCAATTTTTCATTGACCATCCTGTCAGACTCTTCAAGCTCATGTAACCTCTTCTCATATTTTACATATACAAGTTCTGCGTCTTCTTTCATGGTGTCATTCTCAGCGACGATATCCTGTAGTGCCTTTAATCTCTTCAAAGTCAGTGATTTTTGCCTCAGCAATTTTTGTGCGTCAAGTCTCCATCGGGGGATGAAAATTACATAATCTCCCTGAATAACCAGTTGCTCATACGCCAGATGCTTTAAACCAGCTGAGCCACAGTCCACCCCGACAGATTCGATAGAGCCGTCTATGTCTGTCGTTATGCCGACCACCCTTCCTACGAAGGTGCCGTATATGTCCTTAACCTGTTTTCCAACAAACTCGAGCTTTACTTCGCTCATAGAGAGCGTTGCGTAGGCAGGTATAATGATAACAGTGTTAAAATTGTTGCATTATTTGGTAAGGGTTTGCTACATATTTGAAGCGCAAAATAGTCCAAGAAACATCAAAGTTGTGATTTGTTTATTAATCTGCTCACGCAGTCTATACAGCTGCCCGGAGAAGACGTATTACAATGTCCCAGAATGATCCCTTTAGGGATGATTTCACTGACCATGAGAAGCAAGCTCTTGCGGATCATTTTTCAAATACAGACAGGCCAATTTTTGCTATAATCACGCCGAAACAGGTCGACAGAGGTGCCCTTATGTCGAGGTATTCCAGAACAGATAAGACTATGAGAAGGGTTTTCTTGGATGAGTTTGCCAATAATCCAAATAGAGGTGAGGAGTTTTACAATAAAGTCCTTCTGGAATATGGCGACGACTCAGTAGCTGAGCTTGGCGATGCTCAGGTAGGTATAGAATGGATTTCAAATATTGCGGCAAAAAAAATTGAAGACAGAAGGGTCGGCCTATCATACTTGGAGAAATCTTCCCGCTATGTAGCGCTCGACCAAAAGGTGCAGGGCAGATACAAGTATCACTTAGAAGAGCGAATCATGTCCTCAAGATATGCAGACACGTACATACAGGCCTGCGATCATGCATTTGAACTGTACAGTAAGACCATAAATCCTATGCAAAAATTTCTGGAAGAGAAAGAGCCCATAGAGCAATTTTCATTTCTTGACTCTGGATCTGGCCAAGAGAAACTTTTTGGCAATCTCAAGTCACAAAATGATATAGAATCTGCAAAGAGAGTATATAGGTCCACAATAAAGGCCAAGGCACTTGATATACTCAGGAGCCTGCTGCCTGCATCCACTCTGACGAACATTGGAATTTCTGGAAACGGAAGGGCATTTGAATACCTCTTGTCAATTCTATTTTGTTCAAATCTTTCGGAGACCAGAAGATTGGCTTTAAAATTATCTGTAGAACTCAATGCCATTATACCATCATTTGTACGACGTGCAAATGATAAATATGGTCAACGCCTTCAACAATACCTTACAGATACATCAAGAGCTGTAAAAGAGGTCTCCAGAAAGCACCTGGCACATGTAGTAATTGAAGAAAACCCTAGGATAGTAAAGTTGCTCGATTTTGAAGAAAATACAGTTGCAGAAACAAAGGTTGCGTCGGCAATTCTCTATGAACATGCGTACGGCCAATCGCTTGAGAATATTAGGCGGTACGTAAAATCCCTTCCGGTCCATGAGAGAGCCAAGATAATCACTGCTTATACGGAATTTCGTTCAAACAGGAGGCATAGACCAGGAAGAGCGTTTGAAGTGATTGACTATACGTTTGAGCTATTTACAAACTTTGGCATATTCAGAGATCTGCATAGACACAGAATCCTTACTATTGAGAGGCAATTGCTTTCCACAAAACACGGCTATGACCTACCTGCCCAAATGGTTGAGCTCGGATTAGAGTCAGATTTTCGTGATTGCATGTATGCATCAAAAATAGCGTACGAGGAAATCTCCAAGACTATGCCAGAGGAAGCACAATACGTAGTAAATTTTGCCTACAAATATCCTTATTTTATCAAACTGAACCTGCGCGAATTCTGTCATATGGTTGAGCTAAGAACAGTACCGCAGGGGCATCCCGATTACAGGTCAGTATGCCAGCAAATGTTCCGTCAGATAAGTGATGTTCATCCATTGCTTGCACAAGGGATCAGATTTGTCGATATGAATACATATGAGCTTGAAAGGCTTGATTCAGAAAAAAGAGTCGAGAGGAAAAGACAGGAGACTTAGTTTTGTTTTGGTCATTGAATGTCATTAAATGGTATTATACGCCATTTAAGGCCAAAGTATATATATCACCATATACTACCATTATACGGTAATTAAAATGGTAGACAAGACAACAAAAGACGAAACTACAAGAACAACGGATGCACTTGATACTGTCAGAGACAACTATCTAAGGACGATCGACGAAGTTGCCAAGATTCAACCACAATACTCTCAGTCGATTTCTAACCTGCAACTGGATTACATCCAGACAGCCAAGAACATGATCCAGACAGCATTCTCTGCCCAGAAGCAGATAGCTGGAACATTGAACCTTCCTGCTGCAAGTATGTACAATGACCAATTTGCAAAGCAGTCAAACGAGATCACAAATAACGCAATAAGGTCGGTAGGCATCAACAACCAGCTGACCATTAATGCATTGGATGCAGCAAGGGAGAACCTAAAGATCTACAACAGGACAGTCGATGCAGTGACTGAATTCAATACCAACGTTCTGAAAGCGTGGACTTCGTTCTTCTCTGCACAACAGCAACAATTCTTCAGGCAGTAACTAACTATCTAGTTACTATATCCTCTTATTTTATTCGCAGAAAGTGCAATAATCATTATTGTATATTTTATCAAAGCTCTAACCCAAGCATTATTTTGTTGGTAGTGGGCTATCTTTGTGTGCCAGCAAAAGCAAGCAAGTAATAGATATATAGACTTTGAAATAATTTATCATGTGGCTGCTCAATCATCAGTTTCTCAGTACACTGCCAATGAATACATCTGCGAGGACTGCGGTGCTCTATATGTTCACGATAACCCAACTACGCTAGAGAGCATGAAGGATGTACATAACCAGCTTTGTGCAGTAAAGAGACAAAAGACGATAGCAGCGGAATCGGCCAAGGCCGCATCTCGTCTTGCTGCTGCAAAATCAGCGGCTGCAGCTTCGGCAATGGCTCCTGCGGCGTCTTCATCATCTCCCCCCTCTCCTGCTTCTAGTTCTCCTGCAGCCTCCCCAGCTCCAGGCGGCAACACCACCATATCCCTGACAGGCACTGGAACATCCTATTCAAAAGCCGAAGGACCAATAGATGCCAAGTTCAAAGAAAAGAGACAGCAGGCAGGCATG
>JAJPHM010000039.1 GCA_021325295.1 Nitrososphaeraceae archaeon | reverse complement strand
TCTGCCTGCTGCTTTGTTGCTGAATACAGGTCAACTGCTTGGTTGCCATGTAGATAAGCTTGGAATGCGCCATATTCTCTGTTAAGTAGTTCAAGCTTGTTCTTGCTATCGTCTGTTACTTTGGCTTTGATGGTGAGTTTAGACATGCATGATGTGTCCTCGACACTGTCTGCTATTTGATGTGATGGCAAAATCTATTATTTAAGCCTTGAAGGGAGGGATAATTCATTCATCCCGCTCCTGAAGGATGCGGGCTTGCTTGCCCCCGAATCTGTAAATTATAATGATTATTTTGCTTTGTGATTGCTGTTGTAGTCTTCAGTCCAATCTGATACCAGCAGTTGACTCGAAGGGTATATTTTTATAATGGAATTTCCAATAGAAAGTGGCATACAACCACCTGTTTAATATTTCCTAAATGTCAGGGGTGAATTTTTACCTCCAGTGAATCGTTTTCAACAGGTCGGCATTGCCAGCGGACGATAGAAATAGTTGGAAAAGAACGGAGAAATTACAGATAGGCAAGAGGAGCAACCTGCAGCGCAGACCTCGTCAGTTGAGACAAGGCAGGGCAGAAATGGATCGCATCCTTACCCGAATTCGAATTCCAATTCAAATTCCGGCAAAATGACCTCAAGCCAAGGTCAGAGCAGAGGCACGGTTGCCAAAGTAAATACTGAAAGCGAAGATGTGGAAAAGACCATACTCAAATCCATACCGCCAGAGTCACAGATTACTCAGGTAAGGTTTGAAGGTCCAAATATTGCGCTGTACACAAAGAACCCCAAGTTTTCACTCACCGAACTTACCTATTACCTGTCGTCTCTATCTAAAAGTCTCAAAAAGAGATTTGTAATAAGAAGCGACCCTTCCATACGGCTTTCTGAAGACCAGACAAGGTCGGCCATTGCAAAGCTTTTGCCAAAAGATGTCCTCGTCTCGGCTGTTTTCTGCGACGATGCTACCGGCGAAGTTGTCCTTGAAGTCAGCAAGACAGAGGCTATAGACCCTACCATGATAGTCCAGATAGCCGAGTCTACAGGATGGATTGCACATACAAGGCGCTCTCCTCACATCCCGTCATCTAGCATAAATACAATTCACTCGACGCTGAAAGGCTCGGCGAAGGAAAGAACAGACTTTCTTCAGAATCTTGGCAGAAGGATATTCCGTCCCCCGCTTGTAGTGGCTGCAAATGGAAATGGGGAAGGCGAAGGACTGCGCTATTCTGCATCATCTGGCGCCAGCGCCCAGCAGGCTCTTGTGAGCGAGAGGTCCCAGTCATGGACTGCAAGCAAAGAGGAGGTCATGCTCTTCTGTCTTGGAGGCGTCAAGCAGGTCGGCAGGTCGTGCTTTATTGTAGTCACTCCAGAAAGCAAGGTCATGCTTGATTGCGGCATAAACCCCGGAGAGATGTCCGGCCTTGATGCATATCCAAGGCTTGACTGGTTTAATTTCAATTTTGACGACCTTGACGCTGTGATAATAGGTCATGCCCATATCGACCACCAGGGTTTTCTGCCTGCGCTCTTCAAGTACGGGTACAGAGGACCAGTATACTGCACAGAGCCCACACTGCCCCTTATGACACTGCTCCAGATGGACTCTGTAAAGATAGCAAACAGCAACGGCACTTACCTGCCGTACGAATCAAGAGATGTAAATGAAGTCATCAAGCATACAATTACACTGCCCTACGGCAAGCCAACAGATATTTCGCCAGATATTACAATTACGCTCAACAATGCAGGCCACATCATGGGAAGCGCCACAGTCCACCTCAATATTTCAGGTGCGCACAATATCCTGTATTCAGGAGACTACAAATATGCAAGGACTCAGCTTCTCGACAGCGCGGTATCTGTCTATCCAAGGGTAGAGACTCTCATCACAGAAAGCACCTACGGCAATACCACAGACATCATGCCAGACCAGTCTGCAGTCTACAAGGCATTTACCGAATCTATCAATTCAACTCTTATGGCAGGAGGAAAGGTCCTGATACCTGTTCCCGCGGTAGGTCGCGCACAGGAGATCATGCTTGTGATGGATAAAGAAATGCGCGAAGGCAGGCTTGTGGAAGCTCCTATCTATATTGAAGGCATGATATCCGAGGCAAGCGCCATTCACATGTCATATGCACACTATCTGGGCGCCGACGTTCGCAGGTCTGTATCCCAGGGAATAAATCCATTCCAGTCAGAGTATTTTACGGTCATAAACGGTTACGGCAAGAGAGACGAAGTATTCAACGACGAAAACCCTGCGGTTATAATGGCCACATCAGGTATGCTTGAAGGCGGGCCTTCCGTAGAGTATTTCAAAGAGCTTGCGCCCTCTCCAAACAACAAGATCATTTTCGTTTCTTACCAGATAAATGGCACCCTTGGCAGGCGGGTGCTTGACGGGGCAATGTCAGAGGTCAGCATGATGGACAAGGGAGGAAAAGTCAAGGTGGTGCCGGTCAAATGCCAGACACTCAAGGTAGACGGGTTTAGCGGCCACAGCGACTTTAACCAGATACTCAGTTTTGTATCAAGGGTAAAACCAAAGAGGGTTCTGGTAAACCATGGCGAGAGGTCAAAATCAGAAAACGTGGCAAGCGCCATTTATTCCAGACTCAAGATAAGGTCAGGCGTCCCCGACAACAGGGAAATAGTCAGGCTAAAGTAGAAAGTAGTACGAGGCTGCCCTGCCTGATGCGCGCAAGCAAGAAGTAGCATGTCAACCAACCATACAAGGCGTTTTCAACTTGATTGAACTTGACTTGCCACAGCGTTTTTAGCCATGTGTATACTACTATTGATTTGAATAGAGTTGGCAATAAGGTACAAGTGCGTCAATTGCAATATTGTACTGAGCGGCGAGGGTGCATCAAGGCATTATCTTTCTAACCCTACACACAAACTGGTAAAACTTCCACCGCCAATAAAACCTATCAAGAATCCAGGCGGCGAGCCCGCAAGGTAGGTCAAGCGGCTAAACTAAACATTACGATAAACGGCACAGAAGGAAAGATGGTTAACTTTTTACTTGCCTGCCTGCAAATTGAGTCGAATTGGTTTACTCTACCCTAGTCGGTTGACTCTGCTGCCTACTCTCTTATGCTTTCAAGGGTCGAGACTACCTGCCAGAGCATAGTCCTTATGTGGGATTGCATTTGTGGACTCTGAGTTGCCCCGTCAAGCATGCTGATGGCATTGGCGGCACGGACAGACATGCTGCCACTTTTCTCGTCTTTCAAAATGGCAAGCACCTCTTTCATCATATTTCTAATGCTTTTCTGCACGTCGTTATTTTTTGTTATAGAATCTAGAGTATCAATGGCTCTGGTAAGACGCTCCCTGTTCTCTTTCTCCTTCAGTTCCTTTTTTGATGATGTCATTTCGGTTTTATAATCCCCCTTTTCTTTCGCTGCAGTTGTCCGTTCAGTTACTATGCATCGTTATTTAAATGCAATCAGAGAAGTGAATCCTATAAATTAGATGGCTTTAATTGTTGTCCGATTCTGATTCTGATTTAGCAATTGCTTTGAATATAACTTCTGCTGAAGGCCCAAACAGCCTTCTGATTACATCTTCAAACCTATCAGGATTTGAAACAATATCATCCTCATTCATCCGATAAACTAACTTGAGAGTCTTGAAAACTAAAAAAGAGCCATCTATGCCCAGGGTTTCTTCAAAGCCTGCCTTAATGGCTTTTAGTTTCTTTTTTTGCTTGTTGTCTTTCCCTCTCACATGGCTTTGGTCATCAATTGTATATTGTGGTCGCTATTATTTAGGCTGGCTGCTTGGTACGGCATAACAGTGAAAGCCTTACCAGACTAGTTGGTGAACTTTTATCTTCAGATGGCTAGAAATCGACTGATCATATATTCTGCTGCCTATACTGGGCAATCAGCTTGCCATTATCCAAGTCTATTTCAGCCACATTATGGTGGTTCATTTTTTGTTTATGCTCTTCCAAGTCATTATGGAACAGCGAGACTAGTCCACAGTCCGCACATATCCACAATATTTCAAAGTCTTTGGGATGCTCTTTTTTTTGGCTATGGTGCTGAAATCTGTCATGGAGTTTTGAGGTACACCAAATTATTTAACAGCTTGTCATACCTGAACCACGAACATTTCCTATATACACAGTACGTAAAGCTATAACTCTTTAGTTCATATCAAAATATCTATTGAAAAATTGAAGAGCCAGCGGAAGGATTTCCGCTACAAATTTTTAGTATTTTGAGCGTGAAATAACATGCATGTAGATGGTGACCTATGGTGTTGCAGAATTGGGCTTTCAAAAATTTTCTAAAAAGTGATTGGCGGCATTAACAGTCTAAAATCTATAGACTTGAATATAATACATCATAATTTCCTCTTGGACAAATCTCTTCTCAAGTATCTTGTTTAATCTCTTGAAGAATGCCATGTTGGCTTTTGTCTTTTTGCATATTACCCAGTATGTTTTGCTGATGTCCCTTATTGGCTTGCTTGTCTTTGGATCAACCCAGCCGCCTATTAATGGAGAATTATCTATAGTGCATCCCTTGAATCTTCTAAATATATCATCATAGGTCTGAGAATACTTTGCGCCTTCAATCTTCTTTCTTATTCCTTTGCTATCGGGATTGTAACGTAAAGGAAGTAAAATTTCCACTTTAAGATCGGACAACTATTGAACTAGTCGAGTTTATTGTATTTTATATTCTTACTCTCTAGTCTTTTACAATCCTTTCTAGAGATCACAAAGGTGTTTTTTCCGATGCCACTGAATTGGGCTTTTGAGTGCACAAGCTCATAGAATGCCCTAGCCTTTTGATTTTCGTCTGTGAACTGAATTGTGCACATTGAGCGGTCGGATTGCATTATGCTACCTATAGCAACTATAGGTAACGTACCAAATAAAGCTAGCTGCTTCAGTGGTATGAGCTGCATGATGGACTGCTTACCTATAACGCGTCTGGCTCTCAGGATGCCACTGAACATCTAGCTCACATAGTCTTCCTCTTGCTCTTGAGAGCCTTCATCTCCTTTGCAACCTCTGCAGCAACTTTTGAAGAGTGTTTTTCGCCCAATAGCTTGGCTAGCGTTTCTTCAAATAAATCCAAGTCTGTTACAATCTGCAATTTGTCCAGGCCATATACAAGCTTCATGGTCTTGAATACCAGCAACGATGTCCCCCCCCCAAGAGATTTATCCAAAGATACTGATATGCATTCAATTATCTGGCTATCGACAAGCCCTTTGCTAGCGTTTCTGATGGCAACCAGCTGATTGTATAGTATTACTGAGCTAGCTTTTAACGTCATCGTTTATGATTCAATCCATAACTTGCAGTCAGATGCATTGGACGATGCATCAGAAAGATAGCTGCACCTAGTTAGTGGTATGTTAATTGATAAGCTGGATTAACAAGACATCAGAATATCAGGACGATTCAGCATCCATTCCGAGGTTATTCTTTACATAATTCATGCCAGCTTCGGTAATATAGAACATCTGGGCGCCACCATCTTCAATGCCGTCGTGGGATGTTGATTCTACATACCCTCTGGAAACCAAGTCTTTGATCGCTTGCTGTATTACAAGCTCGAAATAACTAGAGTTTATGTCATAATGGTCATCCTGCTCAGCCTTCTGAGGTACAAGCCACATTTTTATCTGGCTCATACTGACAGGGTTCTCATTCTGCCGAGAGCCTGATGCATTCATCATCATGCGGGCCATGATTATATTGGAAACCGTTTCTTCCTGCATCATCTACAAAGGGTTTTTTGGTATTTTTAAAGATTAGGGAAGATGTGGATTAGCAGGACAACAGGTAGCCTTGCAAGGACAAGACGACTAGCTAGATTGGGTTATATTGTACGGTACATGCAATTTCTGCATGTCTTCTTCAGAAGAGCAGCTCCGCTGTAACATATGCAACTCTGTAATATCTCTCAAAGATAAACAGGAGCACCTCATTACGGCAGAGCACAAAGCAAACAGGTCAAAATTGGAAGAAAATCTGGCAAAAACCAGGGCGCGAGTATATGAACATGACAGCTCTGTCGTACAGTACTGGGAACGAGGGCTTAACAGCACCAAGTAAATCTGTATATGACTTGCAAAGGCAATGTTACAGTCGTCTGCATCTTCCGCCCGCTGCTTTGCTTGTGTAGGAGTGAGTAAATTTCATCCCACAACTCCTCCCTTCATTCATACCCTCTGCTAGTTACTCACTGATTGCTAGCGCGAATTCAGGTCGTGCGGCAGGACAAACTGAATTGAAATGCTTGCAGCATACATGGCAATCAGCACAATTCCAACCTTGAAGCCAATCGTCTTTCCAAACATCAGAATTGTGGCTATAATGGTAGCTGCAGTTACCAGTACCATCTGGTAAGATAGGATAGGTGTTGCGCCAATACTTGCATAAAAGCCTCCATGGTACATGGCTGCAAATACCGCTACGGCAAGAAGCAGCGAGTTGTTCAGAATTTTCGAACCAAGAACGTTCGCTATAGCCAAAGAGGCCCCGCTGGCTCCTTTTCTTGCCAGAATCATCATTGAAAGTTTTTCAGGCATCTCTCCAGCTATTGGGCTGATTATTACTGCCAGCACAATAAGAGAGATGCCGGCATCAACAGAAAATCCTTCCAGTGAAACTATGAATGGCTGTGCGCCCACAAATACACCCAGTGTTCCTGCTGCAAACGCCAGAACTGCCTTTTGTGTGCTACCAAGAATCTTTTTGCCGCCCCTGTTGTCTGATGTCGCATGTTCAATCTCGCTAGCTGTGCCATCAGAGACAGTCTGTGACAGCTTTACCTTTTGCTTCTCGGCTTTCATCTCCCTGAATGCCAAGAGAACATAAGCGACAAATATGCCTGCAAAAATAAATCCATCTATAAAGTTGTAACCGTCAATGAATAGGATTGCACTTGCGGCGGCTGTTATTATCAGAAAGACCTTGTCAAGTCGAAATGCACTCACGTCAATTGCTGGCTGAGGAGCCCTTGACAGCCGAGTCGTTGCTATAAGCAGCATTATAGATAGCCCAAGCGTCATCATTAGCAGGTTGCTGCCAAGCCCGGCTCCTATGGCAGTTCCATACAATCCGTCGCCAGCTGCATAGATTACAATCGCTATTTCCGGCAGTGTGGTCACTATGCTGAGCAGCGTCCTTCCCACAAACTTGGCCCCATATTTTTTAGCAAAATACTCTGCGCCATAGGATAGCAAAAGGCTTGCCACTATTAGCTCCCCTAGCCAAAACAGCATGGCAAGCAGGTTGTTCAGTGACAATTGGAAGACGAAACATGACGAGTAATAAAAATAATTGCAATTCTTTTCTTCTCTTTTTCTTCTTCCGATTCCTTCTCTTTCTCCTCTCCTTCTTCAAACAGATGCCACTGCAACTCTACCAGCTTCAATGAACAAAAAGCAGATTGATTATTGTCATTACGTTTCAGTATAATCTTAGAGGCATTTGATAGGAATCCAAACATGAAAAAATAGTATACAGAGGTTAATTTACTAATGAGGCAGATTACTAATAATGGGTAGAGTTGCCTCTCAGCGCCAATGTTGTCCACATAACTCTGAATGCTCGCGGAGGTAGCGAGAGGCTTGCGGTCTCGACTATAAATGCACTCTCTGCAGCCGGTTATGAAGTGACGCTGACTACTTTTGAAGCCCCTAACCTCGAGACAATAGAAAGCGCCTATGGGCGGGTGGCTGTAAAGAACATCAAAAAAGTAAGAACGATTGATATCTTTGCAGACCAGAACGGCGCTTCTAGTTCAGGGTATGACATCACAATAAACACGCATGGCGACATGCTGCCGTTTTTCAAGCAAAGTTTTTCGCCTTCTAATGCGGTCACATACTGCCATTACCCGCTGGCATGGTATCTTGCCGCAATAAATGAAAGCAACTATTCAAACATGCTTGAGAGCATGAAGTTACGCTGTATGCCAGCAGAGCTTCACGAAAAGTACATCCAATCAGCCCAAGAATCTTACAAAAAAATGATGGAAAATTCTGCAGTGCTTACAAATTCCCAGTACAGCAGAGACGCCATCTTCAAGACCTTTGGGATAGATTCGACTGTCTTGAGTCCTCCAGTCGAGGTCGAAGCTTTCCGTGATGCCTGTCTGGATTCTAAAGGCAGAGATGATTATGTGCTTGTAATTTCTAGATTCCATCCGAGTAAAAAAATAGAAAACGCAATCATCCTTGCCTGTCTGCTAAAGCAGGCCAATATAGGAAAGGGCATGAATATAGTCGGCAACATCTCACCCTACGAGATTGGCTATTATGAATACCTCCGGCACACGGTACAAAAGTACGGTCTGGAGGATTACGTGTGCTTTGAGACAAACGTTGAGCTGAGCAGGCTATTTGCGCTAATGCGGCAATCAAAAGTATACCTCCATCCGCTTCCAGGCGAGCCCTTTGGGATATCCACAGTTGAGGCAATGAGTGCAGGACTTGTCCCTGTCGTCCCCGACACAGGAGGGCACTGTGAATTTGTTCCTCACAGATATCAGTTTCATACCTTCAGGCAGGGAGTAGGTGCTATTGCTTCTGCCATGAGCGCTTCTGATTCAGAACGCTACAAGATTTCGCTTTCTGTACAAAAGTTTTCTTCATCAAACTTTTCTTCACAATTCCAAAGATTGATTGAATCGCTTGCAAACGCTACTGCAAGCATCGACCAGAATAGGATGTCAAAGCCGGAAATGGTTTCGCCTTCGCCCGCATCTTATCCGCAGTCAAAACATGCAGCTGCAGCCTGACAGTTTTCTCTGCCTGTTCTCTGACACGGCCTGTCTTGACTGCGTTACCTGCTGGCTTTGGCCCTGGCGGCCGAATAAGCACGATAACATAACTATCTATTGCCTGTACCTGGAATAAACATAGGCGGTGTCGACCTTTTGATCAAAAGTCCAAAAAGTAGGAAGCGTGACAATGCCGTCAAGCTCAAGCTCAAATTTTTCTATTAACCTGCCCCAGCCACATACTGTCCTGTCTTTGGAGTAACTTTTCATCACGTGGCTTCCCATAAAATTAAAGCCTGCCTCAACTATCCTGCCGCAAGCCGTAGCCGCAAGGACGCTCTCGGCAAGCATTTCCCCGTGCTCAGGAAGACCAGAAACAAAAAACATCGGTCTTGAAAGCTTCAAAGATTCATAATCAAACTGCGTGGCGTCCTGGTTTACGATGTTGTACCTTATCCCTGTTTCTGCACAGATAAGGCGTTGAAGGTCTGCCAGCGACGAGTCTATCTCTATTCCGGTTGAGTTCATGCCCAGAATTGTTGCGCAGTATGCAATCCTGCCGTCTCCGGAGCCAATATCGACTACCTCTTTGAACCCGAGCAATTTTGCGCCAAGTGAAAGTGCATATGCTGACAGCATCCATGTGGGATAGAAAGGCTGGTAGTTTGTGTCGTGCTTTTTGCTTGCCAGCCAGTAATCGTTTATGTCGCCTTGGTATGCAATGCATTGTATACCATCAAGAACAACCTGTCGGCTGGATGTATAGATTGGATTACTGGCTGCAAATCTGTGGAGAGAGCAAAGTATGTATTCGCTATCAGGTACTGACGAAAGGCAAAGTGGCACTACTTCCTGCAAAAAGCTTGTGCTATCAAAGCGAAGGCTTTGAAATTCATTTTTCATTTTCATGATTAGTTTGGATATAGACTCGACCGGAGCAGGCAAACCCGTTTTACCTGTTCTTTTTTCCATTTCAATTCAGACCATGTTTTAAGGCAAGAGCAGTTTACTATAGCGTAGCAGTACAGCAGGACTGGCTAGTATACAGACTCTGCACTCGGTCTCAGGCCCCGCCTGTAGCTTTTATGTCCACATTCTTGACACCGGTAAAGGCGCCTGCGTTTGTAAGTATATACAAGTTCAGGATCTTCAATTACTTCATGCACAGTCTTTGCCATGCAGGTATCACAAAACCTCCTTTCTGTTATCAACTCGATATCAGATAGAATTACCGCAAGGTCATATTTGTGCTTAAGTTTGAAAGCAAGTAAGTGAGCAAATAGACAATTGCAGCAGAACCCACAACTAGCATCTGAGATGAGACAAGCTGAACTGGACTGGACTGGACAGATTAAATAAAAATAAAAGCCTTCCATAACGTGCTTATCAAAATCGTTATTAAATTGCTCGACCTTGTCAACCAGAGTGCAACTGCTGCGATAAAAGCGAGCTTGAGTATGAATTGAAGAGCATGAACAAGGACAAGGAACAAGGCAAATTCTGGCAACTTGACGATATACTGAAAAGCATTGGTGACCAAGACTATTTTCTGGACTTTATGCACACGAAAAATATTGACGCCGGGATAATCAGGCTGCGGCCTGAAGAAAATGACACCCAAGAGCCTCACTCTGCTGATGAGCTTTACTATGTAATTGAAGGCACTGGAAAAATAGAGATAAATGGATATGATACTCCTGTAAGGCAGGGGACGATAATTTTTGTGCCGGCAAAGTCAAAGCACAGGTTTCACAGCAACAAGGAAGACCTTGTAATTCTTTACATGTTCGGCGGCTGACAATAGAACTGAAATTTACGCCATCAAAGAATCAATACACAACAATAACTCCTAGTAAATTTTGGTGTAATTATTAAATCTCATTAGACTTAACATCACACAAGTAATGTATAGCCTTAAAAATCACGAAATAATGCAATGCAAGTGCAGCCAGTGTGAGCATGAGCTGAAAGCAAAGTGCATATACGAAAATTGCCAATGCTGTAGCATTGAAGATGAATTTGCGTTATTGACAAAGCAAGAGGTCATGGGCTAACTAGCTTTGCTCAACGTAGCAATATCGTAAAATAGCGATTGATTTTATGTCGTCTTGTACGATATGTTCTTGCCATTTGATAGTCAATTGAATCCTACCTTTTCTTCTCTCCCTGTCTCCCTCCTTTCTCTATCCAGCGTGGAGGGCTACATACAATCAAAAACAAAAACCATTCATATCATGATGGCGACCATTAAGGCAAGCGAAAAGACAAGAACAGTCATGACTGGTAGGCTAGTGCAGAGTATGGTTCTCCTTGTTTCCTCAATACAATCATCTCTTCAATCTGCTCAAGCATTCCAAGGTATCTCAGGCCCTTATCTGTAGTTCTGAACCTTGGCCTTGAACTGCTTTCATTTTCAAACTCCAATAAATCCTGCGCCAAAAGCAAAGGCAGATAATATCTCATCTGCTCGTAGCCCAGAGATGCACAATACATTATCTTTGCTCTGGACGCTCCGCCATTTGCAGCATGTAGCATGCAACTGATAATTTCTGACTTGGATCTATTCTTCATGGCTTGCTTGGTTTCATTATTGCGTGCCCAAGCCTAATAAAGTGAGGTTATATTCATCATATAGAAAAACAAGGTACAGGCTTTCCAGAATTGAACGCAGCCAGCAAATGCTGTGGCTAGTCACCATTATGCCGCTTCGGTGAATGATGTTTTCTTTATGTCTTCGTTTTGCCTTAGAACCTTCTCCTGAGTTTCTGGCGATGGTCCAGAATCTATTACTATTTCCTTGTCTATGATGTTCTTTGTTGGAATTACAATGGTCTTGCCTGTTTGCTCGTCTTTGAGGATAATGCTAAATGAACCTGCTTCCTGAATGGTGCCGGTTCTGCCGTCCAGCGTAACTCGCTGACCCTGCTTTAGTGTTGGCTGTACCTGCATACTTCCCCTTATCATTGCAGGAAATGCTTCTCTCAACCCGTATGCCAATCCTACGCCAATGCCTATTGCAATTGCAGCAGCCAATCCCCATACCAGTGCAGATATGACAGAATTGAGGATGGCTTCACCTATTTTGAGCTGAGTTGTTGCCACTACCAGCACGATAGCATAAAGAATGCCAGTAGCTGCCATGCCAATTGCCTTGCCGCCCACAATTCCTCTTGCTGGCAGCTCATTTTGCATCCACCTTCCCACAAAGTCTGCAATCAGGGAGCCTATTACCAGTATGATTATGAATGCTACAACGTTGGGAATCCACAGCCATACATCGTTAATAGCACTAGATAGCTGCTGGAACTGCAACACATTAACAGCGGCTGATATGAAGAACAAGTAGACAAACCACCTTGCTGCCACTGAAACTATTCTTGTCAGGTTCCAGCCTGCCCTAGACACTGACTGACCGATGCCTGTTTTGTTCCAATAGTGGTCAAGCTTCATCTTTTCTGCGACTTTTCTGACGACCCACCCTATTACTCTGCCAACAAGCAGGCCAATTCCCAACAGGATGAGGGCGGCAACGATTTTGGGAGCTGCCTGGCCTATCTGTGTCGCAAATTGGTTCAGTGAATTGGTTATTGGTTGAGAAAATGATTGTAGGCTTGCAGATCCTCCTGCTGCCTGTTGCAGGGTGACAATCAGAAATGATACAAAATGATAAACCATTATTGTTGCTGCTACTTGCATGATCATGCAGGTATTACATGCCATATTAAGTACAGATTGACCTGATGCTGTAAGTGAATTCCTAATTCAAACTATGTAATATGAACATATACCCTAACATCATTTCCTTAGCTGGTAACATTATGAAAAAGCAATGTTACCTATCTTTTTGCTTGGTCGATGATTTGTACGTCGATGCAACCTGTGCATACCGGGAATGTGAAGGTATGGAATCATAATAGTTCCTATTGCAATCAACCCAAGCACTAGCATTATCGCTCCGCTTATTATATCCAAAATTCCGATTATGGCAACGCCTGTAGGACGAGGTCTGGACGATGTCGATTGCATTATGCACGTCTACTTCTCCCAAATAGATATTAGAATTCGAGGCTATTTTTCTGAAAGGCTAGTACGATAAAGTACAACGATGCAGTGCTAAACAGGAAAAGCCATGCCGATACTTTACTTCAAGCCTTCCTGTAGTTCTGAACCGTTACCCTGAACTGCTTTTGTTTGGAAATTCCAACAAATTCCATCCAACAATGACAGAAAGGCTGAAGGTAAGTACTGGCTTTCTATTATTGCGGCCAAACCGTCGGTAACTAATCAATCTCAAAATAGAGCTATTTGGTTGCCCTTTGCAGCCTTCCTTGTCTGTACAGGAAGCAGTTCTGACATTCTCTCAAGCTTTACTAGAGACTCCAATCCCAGCGCAGTGGTGCGGTATTTTCTTTCCAACCTGTCTTCCTCGATCCAGCCTTTCTGCACCAGTTCTCCAAGGTAGCCTTTGGTCTGGCTGTGACTCAGATATGCATGGCACATCAATTTTGTCAGTGATACGCCACCATTGCAGACTGTCAGTATGTCCCTTACAATTTCGTCTTTCTGGCGATTCTGCATCCTTTCAAATCGCGGGGTTGCCCCTAATAAATTGCATGACTTTATGTTATAGTAGAATGTTCTAGTATCTTCAAGCTATGATTGATGTCATAGAATTTTCTATACTAATATCCGTTCATTCAATTTATAAAAATAAACATGTTAATTTTATATGTGAAACAGGAAGCTAGGATTCGCTTACTTGTCATGATTATAGAAGGCAATTTTTTTATATTTCTCACTGGATACTATTATAGCACGAACTACTTGGAGGTGCCATCCGGGTTTGGCAAAATCAAGTAGAAGGATTCTCTTGGTTGACGATGACCCCGATATTGTGCATGTTTTCAATAAAGGGCTGGCAGACAAATTCAAAGTTGATGCCTTCTCTGATTCGCAGCAGGCACTGGACCATTTCAGAGGACACGCTGGCCAGTACGACCTGGTACTGACTGATGTTCGTATGCCCAAAGTATCGGGATTTGAACTTGCCAGAGAGGTTCGCAGAATCAGACCTGATATCACCATACTGTTCATCACGGCATTTGCAATAATTCCAGACGAGTACAAGCAGGTATTTCCATCTGCAGATAGCTCTTACTTTATTGAAAAGCCGATTTCCATAAGGAAACTTGAGCAGATAGTTACAGAGTGTTTGAACCCGAGATGAACTTGATTACTTATGGTTTCAAATATCCAAGCTACAGACATCGGCGACACATTAAGACAGCTGGGAGAAGCTGACTATGGCTCGCACTACCTTTTAACATATCCTGAAATATCAGTCTGGAGAAAGATATATGCTGCAACTTCTAGAAGGTATCTCGAGGATGGCAGCATGGTGCTGATCATACCCTTTTACGAAACCACAGACAGTGTCAGACAAACACTGTCAGAGGAAATGGACATTAAACAATATGCGCAGGATGGCTCGCTTGCCATAATTGATTCTATCAAGGCATATTTTAGCGAAATTGGCCTCATGACTTTTGTTGACGGCCTGCTAAAACATGCAAAATCTGCAGGCAAGACAGGCCTCTCTGTCTTTGCAGACATGGGCTCTTTCCATCATATGCAAAAGATGCACCAGCTGCTAGAGCATGAAATATCTCTACCAGCTAAATACGATGCAAAGCTCAGGGGATTCTGCATATACAATCAAGGCAATTTTGCCACTTTTACAGAATTGCAGAAACAATCGATATACGAGCATCACGGCAAGAACCTGCTGGTATCTTCTTCTTTTTCTCAGTTATAGTTATTCAACATAGTTTTGTCTGCCTGCCTATTTGTGCTGGTCAAAATTAAATCATCCACCCTGACAACCAGTTTTGATAATCAATCCTTTTGCTCTGCTCCTTCTTCAGTAAATTCTTCTCTCTGCCTCTCATTATCTTCCTCAGCTCTTCAATGCTGACAGGCTTGCGAACAAAGCAATTTACTCTAATCTTTGGGAACATCTTTTTGAATTCATCGTAATAGATTTCAAATGCCGT
>JAJPHM010000064.1 GCA_021325295.1 Nitrososphaeraceae archaeon | reverse complement strand
TGGCCTGCAGCCTTCTTACCCTGTACTATCCTGTCAATTGCCATTGTCTTCAATTAGGTTGTATCAAGTATAAGAGAACTAATTTTAGGATAGGTTTAACCTATCCTTGTTTGTGGATTGATCTGCTACATTGCTGTCAGCATGACAAGCATGGTATAGTGTATTGGTTGTTGCCAATCAGGTCTTTGCCAAAACTTGATGTTCAAATGAGCGGAGGCATGTGCAAGAAGATGTGACTGCATTTCAGCATGCCAGTAGTTCTCGAAAAATTAAAATCCCATCAAGCAATCAATCAATTAGACCAGTCTGATGTCTTCCTCGTCCCCCTCCTCTTCTTCACCGCACCCTTATGCCGCTTTCCCTGTACATCAGACAATCGAACTTGCTGAACTGTCAGATGTCAGGCGCGCTGTGGATATCATGACAGATGCATATACGAGGCAAAATTCTCAAGGCATCTTTAGCTACCGGCTTTTGCTTCCAAGGGGCGAAAAGCTAACTGCAAAAGCCAAAAAGATAGGCCTGGCAGCTCAGGCTGAATTTCTCTTGGCGTTGAGAAAGAAAAAGTTAAGGCCAAACATAAAGGAAGTCAGGTATGTACATGACGAGAACCATTACGGCTGGCTGCTGGCAAATCCTCAGGTATATGAGCAGTTTGAGAAGAAATGAGAGGAGAAATAAGGAGAGTAGAGTAAGCGGTCAAACTGGCTCACTGCTTGAACTTGGGCAGCGGCTTGTCCAGCTTCAATATATTGCTCAGGGTAATAGCAATTATCAGCCCAAGCACAAAGCCCCCGGCAAAGTCTGCAGGGTACTGCTGCAACAGGTATAGCTTTGTAACTGCAATTATCACAGGAAAAGCCCAGATAGCCATTCCTGCAATCCTCGACCTTTTGTTAAGCGCAAAGCCTATGATAAATGACAGGGCTGTTGCACGCGCAATAAACCCGGAAGGGTAGGAAAAGCCTGCCGCTGAAGGATCAAAGCTGTCGTTTTCCAGTGTAAACTTGTCTGGAAGCTTCAGTGCAGGAGTAAATTGGTACGGCGGAGCAGCCCTTCCCACAAGCGGTTTGATGTACATCGTTGAAATTGCAATCACAACAATTGCGATAAGAAAGATCAATCCCATCTTGCGCGTTCTTCTGATCACTGTAATTACAATGCCAAAGACAAGAAGCGTGATCACGTCATCCAGTGTCGTCAGGCCTATCATTACGGCATCCAGGGTAGGATTGCCCTGAATTGACTGGAAGTATCTTATTGCAGCGCTATCAAGCCCAGAGGTAACATGTAATGCAACAATTGCACTAAATACAGCAAAAAGGACCAAAAGGCCGACAAACTGAAAGGAGCGCATGCGCACAATCCAAGATGGCCACCACGTCCCCTGACTGACGCTTGACGACGACAAAGTGTACCTTCTATGCTGCTCGGATCAATATGTTTTTGCCTGTCAGTTGAGCATAGGCATATTAGTGATTTTTCGGTTCAGAGCAGAACAGTGCTATTTTTTGTACGGGGCGTTGCAGTAAAGACAGCGTTTGTTCTCTTCTGTTTCGGTAAAGTGTGACGTGGAGCCGCAGCTAGTGCAGGACATACTCTGCAGCGGCGCCCAGAGCCGGTAGTATCTTGTATTGAAATTCTGCGCAATTGGCCTCAGTGCGCCGGTTCTTTCCATTTCAAGCAGGATCTCCTCCATATCCAGAACGTCAAGGTCCATCGACCTGTACCTGTCCATCCCTGATAGATAGCCAAGAATCTCATCGTTGCTGAAGCGGACATCGGTATTGTTAAACTGCTCGTAAATTACCCGCCTCACATCGTATTCGCTTATTTTTGGCAGCATTGCCCTACTGCTTAGAGGCTGCCAGCATATCAATTTATTATTTATTGTTGCCGGTTCTGCGGCAACTTCAATTGGTAACCGGCTGGCCTTGCAATACCCCTCAGCTGGCTCTTTTTTGAACGTCTTTGTATCAAAATTGTCGAATAGACCTAATTTGGCTCTTGTGTAAATGAGATGACATACAAAAGCCATTCTACTGTCTAGTGATAATTTTTGTGTCTTGGAAATCGAATATAGATGTACTATATGTCATTACAAGTACCTTATACACAGGCAGCAATGTACAAACTGCTCATGCTTTGATACGCTTGTGCAGGTTGTACGTGAGCCAGATGTGTTAGGCAGTTACGATAATTTTTAACTGCCAATTATCTTCCAAGCTGCAACATTGTCACCCGACATGCGACAGCCTGAAAAAATGGCCAATCCTTTCAAGTTGCAACAGAACTTTATGGCCAAACTCTGCCAGCCTGGCATAGAACCAGTTATTATTTTACTAGATGTCAGATTCAGAGACTCTTGGAGTCTTCCTTTATCTTGTTGGCAGAGTCAGGGTCCTTGTCAGCATAGTATTTTACCATCCCAAGCTTGAGCACCTTCAAAGACAGCAGGGCGCACTTGATCCTTGCCGGTCCCAAGTTGGTCAGCCCGATGTTTTCCAGAACATCGTCCTTTGTCAGGTCTTTGACTGATTCTAGCGGCTTGTTCATGACCATTTCGGTAAGCATTGATGCGCTTGCCTGGCTTATTGCACAGCCTCTCCCTTCAAACTTGATGTCCTTTATCTGGTCGCCATCCACTTTCAGGTGAATATCAATTTCGTCGCCGCAGAGCGGGTTGCTGTCATGGATGTGCACGTTGGCATCTGCAAGCTTGCCCTTGTTCCTCGGGTTTCTATAATGATCCAGAATTATCTCTCTGTAAATATCATCACTCAAATCTTGAACAACCTCCGTGCCTCCTGTAGCGCATTGATAAATATGTCCACTTCCTCCTTGGTGTTATAGATATAAAAACTTGCCCGCGAAGTCGCCGAGACATCCAGCCTTTCCATAAGGACCTGCGCACAGTGGTGACCTGACCTAATGGCAACTCCGTGGTCGTTCATTATGGTAGCTAGGTCATGGGGATGAATATCGCCAATGTTAAACGAAACTACGCCACCCCTGTCCTTGACATTTGGCGGGCCGTAAACAGTTACACCCTTTACGCCAGAAATTGCCTTCATAGCATATTTTGTAATATCAATCTCGTGCTCCCTTACCCTGTCCATGCCGATGCCATCCAGGTAGTCGATGGCGGCCCCAAAGCCAATCACATCTGCAATGTTTGGCGTGCCGGCCTCAAACCTGTATGGAAGGTCGTTGTACCTGGTCTCCTGCTTATGGACTTCTTTGATCATGTCTCCGCCGCTCAAGAACGGAGGCATTTCCTCAAGAACGTCTCTTTTTACATAGAGAACCCCAACGCCTGTCGGCCCGAGCATCTTGTGGGCAGAGAATGCCATAAAATCGCAATCCATCTTCCGGACATCGACTGGCATATGAGGCACAGACTGCGCCCCGTCAACCATTACAGGAATCCCTTTTTCGTGCGACATCTTGATAATATCGTTTATCGGGTTTATAGTCCCAAGAACGTTTGACATGTGGCTTATCGAGACAATTCTTGTCCTGCCTGTCTGCAGGTACTTTTTGAATTCACCCATCTTCAGATACCCGTCATCCTGCACGCCAACGTATTCCAGCTTGGCGCCTTTTTCTCGGGTCAGAATCTGCCATGGGACAATGTTGCTGTGATGCTCTATCTCTGTAATTACCACCTTGTCGTCTTTTTTGACATTTGTCTTTCCCCACGACATGGCTACGAGGTTGAGGGCCTCTGTTGCGTTGCGTGTGAATATGATTTCCTCGGTGGATTTTGCGTTTA
>JAJPHM010000042.1 GCA_021325295.1 Nitrososphaeraceae archaeon | reverse complement strand
CCTGACACATTTATGTTGCCTCCCGGGTCTGCTACCCATGCATTCAGAAATGGCTCCTGGTTTCCCTGCACCTGTACTGTCTGATTGGACGGTTCTATCTTGAGTGTAAGCAGCCCGTTTGGTGCCTGGAAAAAGTCATCCAGCAAAGGTGTGCCGCCACTGGCTATTCCCTTTGTTACGGTAATGTGATAGGTGGTATAGTTTATTGTGCTATTTGTGTTGGCATCAAACAGCCGAAACTGCATATAGGCATTCTGCCGGCTTTCACTTGTCAGGATAGGCGGGTTTACTTTGACGAAAAGAGCCGCCTGTCTGTTGCCAAGGGTCGCAGGCGGAAGGTTCTCCTGTGTGAGCCCGTCTGCATACGCCTTCTCGCTCATGTACTGCGAAACTACCACAAGTGCCAGAAGCAAAAAGAAAGATGCTACAACAACACTTTTCTTGTCAAACACGGCAGAGAAACGGTTCCTATCAGGTCTGGGTGCCTCAATCAAATCCGCTAACCCTATTAGATATATCTAACAACTCCATATATAACTACTGCCGGCAGATTCAAGATATACTTATTTGTACGAAATTGGCAAACAACATCCCCAGCCATTCTGGGAGCCTGTAATACTCTAGCAGCTTCATAGTATATGCTGCCCATATAGAATTGATGAAGATCTATCCTCCGACTGGAAAGGGGGCTTTGCATCATATAGACAACCAGATGCTCCTCCAAAGTGCAAAAAAAATACTGGACAAGAACTGGACAGGCAGGTTTACCATTCCATCACCTGTGCTCTATCCTCACCAGTGGAGCTGGGATTCCGGGTTTGTGGCCATTGGCAATTCATACTTTTGCCCGGAGCGCGCCAAGACAGAACTTGATTCACTGTTCAGTGCACAGTGGCATAACGGCATGGTTCCGCACATTGTGTTTAATACTCACCTCAGCAAAAAGAAAACAACCTATTTTCCTTCTGCTGAATTTTATGATGTCTCTATTTCAGAGAATGCTCCTGTCAAGGCAAAGACCTCGGGC
The DNA here is from genome assembly GCA_021325295.1 of Nitrososphaeraceae archaeon. Taxonomy (GTDB): domain Archaea; phylum Thermoproteota; class Nitrososphaeria; order Nitrososphaerales; family Nitrososphaeraceae; genus JAJPHM01. The sequence goes on along the minus strand of JAJPHM010000042.1, from coordinate 4,067 downwards.
ATTACGCAGCCGCCTGTGCATGCCATAGCATGCTACTACATCTGGAAAAATTCAGGCTCAGAAGAGCTTGAATTTCTCGAGCGGATTTACCCAAAGGTTTATGATTTTCACAGATACCTTTTGACCCGGCGTGATCCTGAGCGGTCCGGTCTTGTCACAATTTTTCACCCGTGGGAGTCGGGCTTGGACAACCTGCCGGTCTGGGATAAGCCGCTGTCAATGATAAGAATTCCTCCCGGCAGTATGCCAGAATTCAAAAGGCTTGACATAGTTGCAGTTCACGGCGCAAAGGACACAAGAACTGACAACGAGACATACGGCAAGCTTATCTACCTGGTGCAGCTGATGAAAGAAAAGTACTGCTATGACGAAGGCAGGATGTCACGTGAGTTTCCGTTCAGAGTGAAAGACATTGTCTTTAGCAGCATTTTGTATGTTGCCAACTGCTATTTGCTTGAAATAGCACGTGCATTGAAGAGACAGCGCGATATATCCATCATAAAACAGTGGATATCAAGGACCGAGCAGAATTTTTTCCGATATTTTACCCCTACCAGGAGCCTGCAGAGGATTGAAGCAGACGACCTCTATGACTATGACTTGGCGCGGGACGACTGGATAAGGAAGAGGACTATAGAGTCTCTGATCCCTATCTACACCCAGATAATTCCAAAAGACAGGATTGGAATACTTGTCAGATGGATAAATCATGCGCACTATTGTGGTGCAGGTAACTGCCATGTTCCTGCACTCCCAAGCACTGACTTGCACGAGTCGTACTTCAGGCCTAAAAACTACTGGCGAGGACCAGTCTGGGTGAATATAAACTGGATGATATACTGGGGATTGCAGCATTATGGCTTTTCTGAAAGGGCAGAGCAGATAAGGCAGGCAATATTTGAGCTTGCATCAAATCACGGATTCAGGGAGTATTACAATCCCTTTACAGGGCGCGGCCTTGGAGGGCAGGATTTTTCATGGACTGCAGCCCTGACAATTGACCTGATTATGAACATGAACACCCAGACAGGCCCTGCACAGGCAGAGGGAGTACAAGGTCATAAAGATAAAGGTAAAGGTAAAGGTAAAGGTACAGAGAAAAGTGAAAGACGGGCTGGCAGGATACTCGCCGCCTGAGATTTGCCTATCGACCAGTATCTAACTATAGAGAATCCCAAAATGCCCTGATCAATAACTTTGTGGCCGCCGGCTAAATCTGGCAGCATTCGGGACCAGCCTGGCGTAAGGATATTTTTCTTTTCTGGCCTGGCGGTTTTGGCGGGGGTCAAGCAAAGGCCAGCGCAAATCAACCACGACACATTCTTTGGTTTTTGATTCCAATTTACTCTATATCTGGAAACGCCCAGGAATGCAGATAATTAGACTTACTCTTGGAATTGCCTTCAACAATAAGTTAATATAACCTATGTTAGTTTAACATATTCATGAACTACTCGCACACCGACATAATCATCCTGGCTGCGCTGATAAAAAAGCCAGCTCACGGATACGAGATAAAGAAAAGGATGGGCAGGATTCTTGGCAAAGGGGAGTTGAATAATAATGCGCTATACCCATCACTGAAGAGACTTCTAAAATGCGGTTTGATTTCCAAGGAAGTAGCCAGAAGCAATGAAGGAGGAAAACCGGACAGAAACATTTACTCTATAACCAAAGAAGGGAGCGAAAGGCTAAGGGTGGCGCTGGGCCAGTTCTCCGAAAAACAGGCATCAGATGACCCTGAATTCTATGTGAGAATTGCATTCTTTGAGCTTTTGGACGCAAATACAAGAAATGCAATATTGGATAGTCGAAGGAGAGCATTGGAAGAGCGCATTGCACATATTGAGCAATTAGAAAGCGAAGGTAACATAAAGTCATACAGTGCAAAACTTGTAAATATGCTGAAGCAGAAAATCAAGATAGAAATTGACTGGATTTCTAAACTCCAGGAATCCAGTGCTGTGGCAATAAAGGAGGTGCGTGCTGGCCATGTTTGATAGAATACTTGAAATATTTTCTGCTCAGCTTGATGGCGCTTCCTCCCTTACTGTCGGACTTACCTACATCTGGGCAGCATTTTGGATCTATTGGAGCTTTGCAGCAAGGGGAAATTCGGCCAAAAGTGCAACAACTTCAACTTACAATGAACCCGGCAGAACAAGCAAGCTTCACACAGCATTATTTGCTGTATCATTTGCGCTGCTTTTGATGTCATGGTCGCAACAAGGAGCGCTTGGCTGGCGTATATTCCCCAATTCGTCCTATCTCATGGCCTGTGGCTTTGCATTGACAGTTTCTGGCCTAGCATTTGCTGTATGGGCAAGATTGCACCTTGGCAGATACTGGAGCGGTAATGTTTCAATCAAGGAGGATCACAAACTCATACAGACTGGCCCATACAGATTTGTAAGGCATCCAATCTACACTGGCATACTTGTCGGCATGATCGGCACTGCAATTGCAGTTGGTGAAGTTAGAGCAATACTTGCGATTGGCTTTCTGCTAGCAGCATTGATGGTCAAGATACCACAGGAAGAGCAGGCGCTGACTTCAACATTCGGGAGAAAATATGCTAATTATAGAAAGAAAGTCAAGGCGTTAGTACCGTATGTGGTTTAGGCACGATAGGAAGATGCATCTGAAATTTCTTTTTTCTACATTTTTTGCGATATATAATAACCGAACAGAAATTTTATAGTTCCCTGTATCAGACGGATAAAGATTAGAATTGCAAAGAAAGGCACCAGGTGCCCAAGGATGTGTTTGTTCAAAAAAGGAGTAAGACAGGAAAGAACAAATCTGCATAATATTATTATAGATACTCGAAGGAATTATCCCTGCTGGTTACTATTACACTATTACAGACGATAGCTGATAAATTGTTACAACCAAGAAAAATCAGATGATGGTACTCGTCTTATCTAAACTGAATTGAATTATTATTACCTATCAGTCATCATCCATCCAGCTGATGCATTGTTCTGGCATTTATGAGATAAGTCATATCTATTTTATGTCCCCACGGGAATCGCACCATCAAAAAGTACAGCCCTGGCTGGCGAGCCATCTATGCCGTTTAGCGGCAGCGGAAGGCAGACCAGAAAGGCCCTCTTGCCGATAAACTGCTGCAATTCTGAATTGAGCCCCTCGATTATCCCTACTCCATTTGATAGCAACTTTTCATGCGACAGGCCTTTCTTGAATCCATAATTTTCCATGCTAAACGAGTCAATCCCTACGCATTTGACACCCTGATCAACTATCCATTGGGCACCTGATGGCTCCAGATAAGAAAAATCAGTCTGCACTTGAGTAGTGGAGCTCTGCTTGTTGCTTGTTCCTGTATATAGCAGCACTATATCGCCAGCCTTCACTTCTGATGAACGCTGCTCAAGGTCAGATGCGGAGATTCCCGGCCCTCTGTCAGATACATCTATTGTCAGGGCTTCACCGATGTACCTGTCGAGCGGAACAGCATCTATCCCATTGGCTCCAGGTATGAAATGCACGGGAGCATCCACATGTGTGCCAGTATGTGAGCTCAGGACAAGCTTTGTGACATTTACCTTGTCTTTTCCTATCCTAAAGTATGGCTGGAATTCGGGTGCAGGTTCTCCGGGATATACAGGCATTTCAGGCCGGATGATCTGGGTGATATCGTGGATTGAAGTGGAGCCGGTCATAACCTGCTCTTTCGCAGGAGAGCTGTTGTGCCTTGTCTTTGCTTTGGTTTTAGTTTTGGTTTTAGATTTGGACTTGGACACAAGTACAATTGTGCTTTATATGATTTTAACCAGTACAACTCACTTTCTCCTTCACCTGTTAATATAAAATAAAACGATATTACATACTGTGGTAAGATCCAAATCTAAAACTGAATTTGAACCTGAATCTGAGGCTGGTCACCATTCCGTCCTCAAAAGCAGGATATCCATCGAGGGCCCTTCCAGAGCCCCCCATAGAGCAATGTACAAAGCTATGGGTCTGACAGATACAGACCTGTCCAAACCCATTGTAGGCATATCTTCAACCTGCAATGAAGCAACACCTTGCAACATTCACCT
>JAJPHM010000067.1 GCA_021325295.1 Nitrososphaeraceae archaeon | reverse complement strand
GGTTGCCTAGCTTTTCCATTACAGGCTTTGGTACATACGTTTGATGGCCTCTAGTCTCATGATGTGTCACGCTGACAACAAATTCCTTGGCATCCTTTTTCCACTTGGGCATGGTACTGGGTTGTCAATCCACGTATATAACTTTTCCACGTTGATAAACAATAACTATAAATATCCACGTGGTAATAGTATCAACGTGGATATGCAATCTAACTCGACGGGAAGCATGACAGCAAGAGAAGTTAAGGGTCTGGCAATAGCTAAAGACTTGGACAGCAGGACTCCTGATGTTTCCATTCAGAGGCTAAACAAGCTCACATACAAGGTAAGATCGCAATCGGACACTACCAAGTGGTACACCGTCATCAAGGCCGAATCTAGGAATAACTGGACTTGTGATTGTCCAGACTTCTCATTTAGGCTGGTCAAAGCCAATGTTGTAGACAAACGCTGCAAGCATATCCATGCTGTCTTATTCTCAAAACTACTGAGAAGGCAGATTTACCATGACCAGCTAATCCAGACACCTATTAATCAAGACATCATCAATGAATCAAACAAGGTAGGAAAAATAATCTGTCAACACTGTGCTAGTGAGCATTTCAAGAGAGATGGTATCAGACACAACAAAAAAGCTGGAGATTTGCAAAGATACCTGTGCTTGGACTGTGGCTTTAGATTCATAGTCAATCCAGCATTTGAGAACGCCAAAGCCTCTGCCAAAACTATCACAAGCGCAATAGACCTATACATGAAAGGAACAAGCCTCAGAAAAATATCTGACTTTCTGAGACAGTCAGAAGGAGTAGAGGCAAGCTATGTCAGTATTTGCAGATGGATAAGGAAATTCAATGCAATAGTAAAGCCGTACGTTGATAGTTTCGTACCATCACAGGTAAGTGGTGTTTATCATGTTGATGAGATGCTGTTGCATGTCAGAAATGAAAAGAATGAGACAAATATGACATTGAAGAACAAGGAAAACCACACAAACAGAAAGTTTGACAATCATTACTCTTGGCTGTGGAATCTGATGGACTCAACAACTAGATTCTGGATATGCTCCCGCTTGACCCAAAAACGAGGCTTCAATGATGCTAGGTCAGTCTTTAAGGAGATGAAGGATAGAGCTCCATTGCCAAAAGCTATTGTACATGATGGACTTCCGAGCTATGATGAAGCATACCAGAAAGAGCTCTATTCACACATGCATCCAAGAATCCAGAACATCAGAAGCATAGGATCAGGTAAACTAGGTCTAAATCCAAAAGTGGAGAGACTCAACGGGACTGTACGTGAAAGAGAATGCATAATGAGAGGCTTGGACAATGCTGAAGCAGCACAAGAACTACTGGACGCTATGAGGATTCACTACAATTTCATCAGAGGAAATCAAGCTATTGGCGGCCAGACACCAGCAGAGGCAGCAGGTATCAATCTGAATCTTGGGGAAAACAAAGTTGAAAATCTGATGCGCCAAGCTGCTATCCATGCAAAGGAAGTACAGCAAGAGCCAATAGTAAAGGGTCTTGGAATCAGAATAAACAAAGTCGTCATACTAAACGAAAAAGATTGCATCAAGATAAGAGCAAAATCATGGCTTGAAAGAAAGGAATGGACAGAAATTAACGATATTGTTAGGGTTCAGGGGTTCAACTGGATATCTAATGGCAAAGATAGCTGTTGGATAAAGATGACGAATGGAATTTGATACGTTAAACCATCCTACGAATGTTAGAACAGGTAGATATACTATACATCACAGCGTTAGTATTAGCTTCGGTAGCATTAATTGAAATTGAAATTACCATTTATTATAATTGGACTTCATACCCAATTAACATAGTTGCTACATTAGTTATAGACTCAACAGCTGGGTTGGCAGCTATTATGATCGGGGTTTCGCTCTATCGAGAAAATAGAAGATGATCGCCAACCATGCGCTTGACACAGATATGCCATATATCAGATCGTTAGTCCGAAGATTGTCTACTGCAAGCTTGAGGTTAGCGTTGGTAACATTTACTTGCTGATCATCAAATTTTAGTAAAGAGGTGGCTTCTAGGGATGCAATGTTCATTTCAGTACAATCATATCTAAAGGCAGAATGGTTATGAAAATATGATGGGTAAGCAGTTACAACAATATTATAGCAACCTTGAATGGCATATTGAATAAAATCCCCTCCATAGCTGCCAGTGCTATTGTACCATGTGTTATTTCCACTAACAGCCATTGAGAGATAAGCACCACCAAAATAACCTAGTTGTTCAGGTTTGTCACTATTGTGAGATTGAACAAAATCAGAGCGTGGAAAAACTATGTACAGTGGATTCTTTTCAGCTTTTCCACCAGTCTGAACTACTGAGTCAACCTCAACTCTGATAGGTATTGGGCACTAAATGACCTAGAATGCATGATCAAGTTAACATTGTAAACTTTGTTGTTATCCGCAATGTCTGAAGTAGTTAGATGTAGAGGATATTCATATGCTGTGTCATCGATTGTTATTGGTTTATAGCTATACCTTCCAGTGGGGTCAGGAAGTGTAAATGATACGAATCCAATGATCCATATCATAAACATTAATGAAAGCCATTTTACAGGTCGAAACGGATTACGCTTTCTGCTAAGTAGGTATGACACTCCTAGTACGCGAGTATCCTCATATAACATGCGCTTCTTGCGAGTTGTAGGCTCACGCACCAATGATTTTCTGAATGAAGCTAGGTGAACAATAAAGAAACCAAAAATTTGACAGAATATGGATTGTGAAGTTACCTCTTCATGTGCGTCATCAGGAAGCCTGATCGGTGCACCCAACTTTCTAGATTCAGCTTGCTAAGGAGTGATAAAAACTCTACTAGAAGATATTTATGTTCAATTGTGCTAATTGTGAGAGATGCAAGTCTTCCTCTCACATTCAACAGAAGATAAAGACATCGTAGAAGCAATAGGAAGTTGGCTTATTAACGAGAAAAAGCTGGATGTATGGATCGCACAATGGAGGCTTACCGCAGGAGATTCACTTGTACAGAGAATCGGAGACGGAATCAAGTCGTCAGGTAAATTGGTAGTTTTCCTTACCCCTGCATCCGTTATCTCAAATTGGGTAAATAAAGAGGTGGCCGTTGGCCTAGTGCGGCAACTTGCTAAAGATAAGGGCTTAGGCGATAAATTTGTGATCCCAGCATTACTCAAGAAATGCGACATACCAATAATGCTTTCAGATGAGCTATATGCAAATTTCACAGACAAGGCTTTTGATGATGCATGTGAAGAACTATATCGTGGAATTACTGATCAACCACTAGGAAATCAAAATAAAACATTTCAAAATGCTTTTGTAAAGCAATATTCAGTTCCTCCACATAGTTCAGGAAAACACGCTACTGTGATTGAATTTGGGGTTAAAGTAAGTCCATCGGAGGGATTTATTGGGCATATTAAATTTGACAATAAGTTCAGCAGATTTAAAGAATGGTCGGGCACTCAGGGAAATCCGTCCCCGCCGCAAGGAGCACATCCAGCTGTATTCATGAATGTAGAAGTCAGAGAATATCTAGATAAAACAGGCTTCTTCAAGAAATTTTCTTCTCCGAATGTATCTCCTAGAAACAGCTATTATTGGTATTTTGAATCTGATGAGCCTTTGAAAGTAATATCTGCAACATTTTTGGATTTTAGTGGAAATAAACCATAGATAATTGTGGCTCCCTACCTGTAACAATAACTCCCGAGCTGAAACAGTGGTTATAAACTCCCGAGATAGTAACAGCACTCCAATGCAAGTTCTGTCGCAAAGACGGGAGTTTATCTACCCTGTTGCACATCGGGAGTTTTTGTTGCATGTCGGGAGTTTATCGTGCTCAAGCTATGTTGTCTTCGGCTTTAAGGAAGGGAAATTCTGTTTCATTTAATGGAAGTTTTCCCCTTTCCAAATAGATACAATACCTATCAACAATTTGTCGGGCACGTCTCATTAGTTCAACCCTGATACTTTCTGTCATCGGCTTAGTCCAGCCATGTCTTTGCGGCTTTGAATACTCCAATAAATACATTGAAAATTCCTTTTTTATTTTCAATGCGCTATTCATAGTATCCCAGCTTTTAGCTTCCTCACTCTTGTCTTGAGATTCAACGAATGCCTGTCTTACATTCTCGATTGCCCTATAGCAATGGAAGCCCGTATCTCTCGGTCTTTTTATTGCATCTCCTAGATTAGTTAGAGCCCATTGCAGGTATGGCGATCCCCCAGCTAGTCTCGCAAGACGATCAAATCTTTCAGGTAGGTTGACTGAATTGGTGGCCAATGCCCCAATGCTAACATCAAATACTATGTGTGTATTATTCTCGTCAGTAACAGATACGATATCAACTTCATAGCCTTGTCCCAGCAAATATCCACAAGAATCGACCACCATTCTAATGGTTTCCGCTACAGTGTTTCGAAGTGTCAGGATGTCTATCGTTTCGCTAGCTATATTGACCAATGCAGATATTTGCGACTTTGATATTGAAATCTTAATGTCAAAATCCAGATTCCAAACTTCTTGCGTTACATGCATTTTCTCAGTATGAATTTCTCCGATCGCCTCTCTTTCTGGCAATACCCTCCCAGTAAAGATATACCATTTTGCCATAGCCAAAATGTCTCTACTAGGTAGCTAAGATATCAACTCTTGGATGTCATTGTCCCTTCGACATTCTAATCCAACAGCTATCTCTACCATTAGATAGCCAGTTGAATCCCTGAACTCTTACAATGTCATTTATCTCAGTCCAATCTTTGCGCTCTAGCCATGTCTTAGCCTTGATTTTGATACAATCGCCTTCATGCAGAATTTGCACTTTATTTATTCTGATACCTAGATCTTTTACAATTGATTCTTTCTCAATGTCTTTTGCATGAATCGCTGCTTGTCTCATCAATGATTCCGTCTTGTTGCCAGTAAGATTGAGATTGATTCCTGCTGCCTCTGCTGGCGTTTGTCCGCCTATTGCTTGATTTCCTCTGATAAAGTTGTAATGTATTCTCATGGCATCAATCAATTCTTGAGCTGCTTCGGCATTGTCCAAGCCTCTCATTACGCATTCTCTTTCACGTACAGTGCCGTTGAGTCTCTCCACTTTTGGATTTAGTCCTAGCTTACCTGATCCTATGCTTCTGATATTTTGGATTCTTGGATGCATGTGAGTATACAGTTCTTTTTGATAAGCCTCATCATAGCTTGGGAGCCCATCATGAATAATCGCTTTAGGTAATGGAGCTCTATCCTTCATCTCTTTAAAGACTGACCTAGCATCATTGAAGCCTCGTTTTTGGGTCAGGCGAGAGCATATCCAGAACCTAGTTGTCGAGTCCATCAGATTCCATAGCCAAGAGTAATGGTTATCGAATTTTCTGTTTGTATGGTTTTCTTTGTTCTCAAGGGTCATATTTGCCTCATTCTTTTCATTTCTGACGTGCAATAGCATTTCATCCACATGGTAAACTCCGCTTACTTGTGATGGTACGAAACTATCAACGTATGGCTTTACTATTGCATTGAATTTGTGTATCCACCTGCATATACTGGAATGGTCTATGGATACGCCTTCATTTGTCAGAAATTCCTCAATCCTGCGAGTTGAAATTCCTTTCATGTAAAGGTCTATTGCAGAGCTGATTGATTTTGCAGTTGCCTTTGCATTTTCAAAGGCTGGATTTACAATGAAACGATATTTGCAATCCAAGCACAGGTATCTCTGAATGTTTCCTGCTTTTTTGTTGTGTCTGTAACCGTCACGCTTGTACCTCTTGCTACCGCATCTTTGACAGACTATTTTGCCAAGCTTGTTCGCTTCATTTATGATGTCTTGGTTAATTGGAGTCTGGATAAGCTGGTCATGGTAAATCTGCCTTCTCAGTAGTTTTGAGAATAAGACAGCATGGATATGCTTGCAGCGTTTGTCTACAACATTGGCTTTGCCAATCTAAAGGTAAAGTCTGGGCAATCGCAAGTCCATTTGTCTCTTATACTCTGTCTAATGATAGTATACCATTTGCTTTTTTCCGATTGTGACCTCACCTTATACGTCAGCTTGTTTAGTCTCTGAATGGAAACATCAGGAGTCTTGCTGTCAATGTCCTTCGCTATCTCCAAGCCCCTGATTTGTCTGCGGTCAGTTATCGGTTCCATTGTATATCTATGTATAGCAATCCATAGGTTTATAAACATATCTATTCCTATCTATTGGTGTATATCTATGGCAATGAAGAAAGTGATGCTAGCTATACCTGACGAGATGTTCGCTGTATTGGAAAAGGAAAGGAAAGCAAGGCTCTTGGAGACAGTACCCGAAACGATAAGGGTAATACTAAGCGATTATCTAAGATCAAAAGCTAGTGGCTAGAACTATCTTCGCTAACTTTTCCAAACAGCTGCTTAAGGTTATTGTAGCCATCTTTGTAATTACTGCACTTCCTTTTGTAATGCTAATATCATCTGGGCATCTACAATATGTTGATGTTTGGGTAGGATATTTCTTCCCAATCAAATTCGTCATTTTTGAAATTGGGAATTTGATGCTTGCCACAATTGAGATAATATCATTATTATTTGCACTTCTTGCTATTCTAGCTGCAATTTCATTCCTTTTTAAATTTGAAATAAGATCTGGCGGCTTTAATTCTAACAACGCTGGACGATTTGAAAAATTCATTTTTACTTATGTTTTTGCTACTGATAAAAAACGCCCTTGGCAAATACTAGCAGGGTATTTTCTTCTCTTGATACTACTTCTACCCACGTTTGGACTGGGAGTTCAATCGTTGCATCCTACCTTCACTCCACCTAGTAGTTTAGGATATAATGACTTGCTGGTATCGTATGGTGTTCTGACATATTCCATTCCACTCCTTACAGCAGTGATATTTTTTGCAAGAATCCTTTCAAGATTGAGCGTAAATATTATTGAATCCAATATCGGCGTTTTCATTATAGCTGTATTTATTGCCCAATTAATCTTCAATGTAGCATCAAGGCCAGAGCAATTGCCTTTTGATATAATAGATGGTCTTGCCATCCCATCTTTTGATACAAAGTATGTCCAAGGCGATTTTGAAATCTATTTTCTTTGTATCTGTGCTGCCGTTGTTGGGACAGTAGTAGATTACTTTGTTTTTCGTACATTTTGGAGCCGTTGGCTATGAATCGCTTTTCTTCATGCTTCTGTAAATGCGCATAGGAATTGTCCAGCTAAAGAACCAACTAATCATGATAGCAGCTAGAAGATTGTTAATTATCGAGCCACTTGCAGGATAGTACGTAAAGTAATAGGCAGGTGGCACTACATATGATAATCCGATTAGTGTCAACGAAGCGTATAGAAGTATCTGTAGCTTGGCTTTGTTCAAGCCAAGAAGCTCTGAACGAAATTGCGAGCTGATGTATGCACTTATTGTAGATTATTAGTTTTTTATGACGCCTGTTTCTATGTATTCTGACATCTTTCCAAAAGCATCAATGTACTCTAGAATCATGGATGTATCATTTCCAAGAAATTCCTTCAAACTGCCTTGCCTATCTTTTATTTCTGATACAATAGTGTTAAGGGCATCTTTCTCTTGGTTGAAAGCATACACCGCCAACTCATCAGCATTAAGTTGTCCCTTTTCCAAAGCTCTGAAAAGTGCAAAGGCAACATGCTCACTATGACTTGTAATTATTAGTTGCTTATTATGCCTTTTTGCAATATGTATCAGAATTTCCATGAGTTTACGTTGAGCTACTGGATGCAGCGATATTTCAGGCTCTTCAATCATAATTGTGGAACCTTTAGGACTATCTATAACCTTATGAAAGAGAAACAGAATCTGGTTCATTCCAAATCCCGTATTGGCTGCATAATGTCTACCATTCTTGTCGTAAAAATCAATCGTACCTTTGATGCCCTGCTGTTGGCTATCATAAACTATTTCGCCCATTCCTTGTTCTATCGGTGCCATACGTATCCTTTTACCAAACAGCTCTTCCATTGCAGTAGAAATCTTATCTACAAACTCAATATCGTATGAGGCAGCTCCAAGTAACATTCTTGTAAGAGCTTCTACTCCAAATTCTGATGTCAGATATTCGAACTTTCTAGGTGGCACATTACTCTTGAACTCTGTGAATCCTCTAGGTACTGGGACATGAAGTAAATAGACCCCAAGTGCATCCCTAACAAAATCAGAACTTATGTACATATCATAGATGCGTAAGTGTGGGTCGTTAAATCCTGCACTGAATCCGAAAATACCTGACCTGCCATAATGTGCAAAGTTTATGTCATTACCATTTATAATTGCCTTGGGCTTATTTGTTAGACTGTTGTAAAGTACTTCCAATTCATCGATCTTTAGCTTTTGTTCAAATTCAATAGAGGAATTTCTTGAAATTACTTTATACGACATTTCACCAATGGTAGTTTCACTTGTGTTATTCAGCTTGGGTGCAGCAAAGGTAGATTTAAACTCGATTTCAATAGGATGATTTTCCTCATGTTGAAAGACTGTCTCCTTCCGAGAGCCCAAATTAACTATCTTTCCAGAAAATATTAATTCCCTCGGAGATGCAGAGTCTAGCGTTTGTTTTACTACTAATAACGAATGAAATATCCCTGATTTTCCAGAACCATTTGAACCTATTAACAAAGTAATTAATTTTGGCTGTATTGTAATATTCTTGAGATTCCTAAAGTTGTTTACCGATAACTTAGTAATCATAGCTACCTGTTGAATGAGACTTACCTAATAAATGTTCTATAAGAAAGGTAGCGCCCTATCTGCAACAAAAACTCCCGATGTGCAACAGGGTAGATAAACTCCCGTCTTTGCGACAGAACTCCAATGCAAAATATATATAAAACATAACGGCGTTATAGCTCCTATGACCGCAGCAAAAGACCTAGACATGGATTACAGTAAATACGACTTTAAAGATTCAACAGAACTCTACGTATACCTATCCAAGAAGGGGCTCTCAAGAGGAACAGTGGAGGAGATTAGCAGACTAAAGGGCGAGCCTGACTGGATGAGGGACTTTAGGCTGAGGTCTTTTGATGTTTTCATGAGCAAGCCCATGCCAAACTGGGGCGGTGACCTCTCAAAGATAAATTTCCAGAATATCTACTATTACGCCAAGGCTTCTGAAAAGCAGAGCAAAAGCTGGGACGATGTCCCCGAATCCGTCAGGAATACCTTTGAAAAGCTTGGTATCCCGGAAGCAGAACGAAAGTTCTTGGCTGGGGTGGGCGCACAATATGAATCTGAAGTGGTCTACCATAACCTGCGAGAGGACTTGCAGAAAAAGGGTGTGATATTTGTCGACACCGACACTGCAGTGAAAGAGTATCCAGAGGTTGTCAAAAAGCACTTTGGCAAGGTCATACCGCCAGAGGACAACAAGTTTGCTGCACTCAACAGCGCGGTCTGGTCCGGCGGATCATTCATCTACGTCCCGCCCGGAGTCAAGGTCGACATGCCGCTGCAGGCCTACTTTAGAATAAACGCCGAAAATATCGGGCAGTTTGAAAGGACGCTGATTATCGCAGACGAAGGGGCTGAAGTGCATTATATCGAAGGATGCACAGCCCCAGTTTACACCACAGAGTCTCTTCACTCTGCCGTTGTGGAGCTTATCGCAAAGAAAGGTGCCAAGATAAGATACACTACTATTCAGAACTGGAGCAAGGATGTATACAACCTTGTGACCAAGAGGGCATATGCATATGAAAACGCAGTTGTCGAGTGGATTGATGGCAACCTGGGAAGCAAGCTGACAATGAAATACCCCGGAGTTTACATGCTTGGCAGAAATGCCCATGCCGAGGTAGTCTCTGTTGCCTTTGCAGGCAGAGACCAGCACCAGGATGCAGGTGCCAAGGCTGTACATCTTGCACCAAATACCACTTCTAGAATCACAAGCAAGTCGGTAAGCAAGGACTCTGGCCGCACTACGTACAGGGGATTGCTTCATGTCGCCAAGGGCGCTACAGGCGTCAAGTCAAGCGTCAGGTGTGATGCACTGTTGTTAGACGAGCATTCAAGGACAGACACATATCCATACATTGAAGTAAATGAAGACGACGCCACAATTACCCATGAGGCGACTGTCGGCAAGATAGGCGAAGAGCAGATATTTTACCTCATGAGCAGGGGATTCTCAGAGTCTGATGCCCTGTCAATGATAGTCGGCGGATTCATGGAGCCTTTCACAAAAGAGCTTCCAATGGAGTATGCCGTAGAGCTCAACAGGCTGGTAAAGCTCGAGATGGAAGGGTCTGTCGGCTAGACTGGCCTTACTAGTTTTCTTTTACCGGTGATCAGAGTTGAAAGCAACGGCAAGCAAGCTGCTATCTCTACTTGACGGCGAGTACGTCAGATCAATATCGAGGAATGGCGAGCCCTCATGGCTAGAGGAGATGCGCACCAAGGCCTTCTCTCAGTATATCAACCTGCCATCTGAAGTCTCTCCGCTCTACTCAAAGTATTCTGATGTCAAGCTGCTCAAGCCAGAAAGCATAGTGCTTGTAAACGACAGCAGGGCAAGCAAGTTCCCAGACGCTGACCTGAAGGCAAGGCTTGAGGAGCTTGAAAAAGAGACAGGGGCACTTCAGATTGGCCAGTCCCCCAGCAGAGTATTTGTCGATAGCAAGGCCGCAAAGCAGGGGATAATCGTAAGCGATATACGAGATGCATTTGTCAAGCATGAAGATATCGTGAAAAAGCTGCTTGCTGCAAACCCGCTAAACTATGGAGAGGACAAGTTTTTAGCTTTGGAGGCGTCTGCCTTCCAGTCAGGCATTTTTGTCTATATCCCGAGAAACGTTGTGCTAGAAGATCCGATAAGAATAGTCAGTTCGCTTGCAGACGACGGAACATCGATGGTAAACAGAAACATTGTAGCTGCAGAGGAAGGCTCAAAGGCAACCGTTGTCCAGGAGCTGTATGCCCCGCAAATTGGGGCTCACGAAGAGGGTAGTGCCGAGCTGAAAGAAGGCAACGGCAGGGCAAACCAGAAAGAAGGAGGAGTACAGGAAGATCAAGACCAGCTACAGCAGGCCTATTTTGAACTTGTTGAGACCCATGTTGACCCTAACGCACACCTTGAGCTTGTAACGCTGCAGGCAATGGGAGGCGACAACACTATCTGCATCTCAAATAGAAAGGCCTACGTTGAGAATGACGCCAAGATGTCCTGGTATATCGGCATGTTTGGCTCGCAGCTGTCAAGGTACAAGACCGACAGTATAATGAAGGGTCAGGGCTCATCAGCTGAGGATGTCGAAATTATCTTTGGTGTTGGTAACCAGTCATTTGACATCACATCAAACCTTGTCCACTTTGGCAGAAACTCAAGAGGAAGGGTGCTTGTAAAGTCTGTCCTAAAGGACACTTCAAAGTCGCTTTTCAAAGGCATGATCAAGATTGGCAAGGAGGCAAAAGCTACAGAGTCATACCTTGCGGGTCACGCCATATTGCTTGACAAGGGGGCCAAGTCGGACTCAATCCCTGGGCTCGAGATAGAGACAAACGAAGTCAAGGCGACGCACTCTGCCTCGGTGGCCCAGATAGACGAAGGGCAGATATTCTACCTCATGACAAGGGGGCTGACTCGCGATGGAGCAAAAAGGGAAATAGTCAACGGCTTCCTCGAGCCGCTTTCAAGAAAGATGGGGCCGACTATCCGGGCGTGGGTCAATTACCTGATAGAGAACAAGTGGCTTGGCAAACCTCTTATGCTCAGGTCCGATGAGGCAATGGAGCAGATCTTGGAGGTAGAAAAGTCAAGGTACAGGGAAACACAGGATCTATTTGAAAAGCATTACAAGTACAGATAGTCAATCAATCAATTAATCAACCAACCTTAATCTTGACACCGGTGAGCAAAATAAAAATGTCAGAAGGCAGCGAGTGGGTCAGGGCAGTTGACAGCAGGTCGCTCAAAAGCGGCGACATGGTAGATTTCGATGCGCCTGATGGCCGGCAGATTCTGATTGCCAGGATAGGCGACAGGATATTTGCCACAGACAGGATCTGCACTCACGCATACGCAGACCTCTCGACAGGCTTTATGAACGAGCAGGAAGGGACAGTCACCTGCCCACTTCACCTATCAGCATTCAAGCTTGAAAATGGGGTGCCCCAGAACCTGCCAGCAAAGGAGCCGCTCAGGACTTACAAGGTTAAAATACAGGATAACTCGATCTATATTCTACTCTGAATTCAGATGATGCAAAAAGGGGCTCTAAACGTCTACAAACTGCGCGAAGATTTTCCGATATTGAAGCGCAAGGTTAATGGAAACAAGCCCCTTGTTTACCTTGACAATGCTGCCACAACTCAAAAGCCGCTGGCAGTAATTAACGCAATTCACGATTATTACATGAACTATAATTCTAACATACACAGGGCGGTGCACCAGCTGGCCGAGGAGGCCACGCTTGCATATGAAAGCACAAGGGAAAAGATTGCCAAATTCATAAACGCAAAATCCACCGAGGAAATCATATTCACACGCAACGCAACAGAGGCCCTCAACCTCGTAGCCATGTCGTGGGGAAAGACAAATGTCAAAAAAGACGACAAG
>JAJPHM010000029.1 GCA_021325295.1 Nitrososphaeraceae archaeon | reverse complement strand
TGCCTGTATAGCTGGCTGAAACATAGTATGTTGCATTTTGAGAGCCGCCTTGAATTGGAACTGTGTTAGGACCACATTGTGGCATGGAGGACATAGAGTTGGAAGATGCGGAGCTTGGTTGTGATTGCGTTTTGCTGCCTGAATTCATATTCATGTTACTGCTCATCTGTCCAAATGCCTTGGCCATTTCTTGATACGGACCGAGATTGAATGCAATTGAAGCCAATATAGATATTCCCACAATTATGCCAAGAATTCTTGAGCTCATTACCTCAAATCAAAGAAGTTTTTTATTTTAAGTTTTTAGTACGTTCGACAAATGGACTAGAGTATTCCACGAATGCACTAATAATGATACCAATCTGCGTAATCAGTGGCCCCAGAAGGGAAAATTTTAGGATTAAAAGCTAGAAGATCTGGAATAACGAGCATGAAAGCAATTTGGATCCCAGTGATGTCTTGCAAGGAGTATTATCATCACAATGCCACTACTGTTTCATTTTGCTATAGCTTAGTTTGTGAATCGGCTTAACATGTTCGACGCCTATACCAATTAATTTAAATTACAAGCTGCTTATATTTAGATGGTCTTGCAATCGAATAAGTCCCAGCCGCGCTCAGATCATAGAACGCTTGACTCCAGTAAAAAGTGGCTTCTTGGCGTTGTCTCTGCAATGACTGTTTCCATCTTTGTCATTTTTGCTGCTCCTCATGTCTTTCATACATCTGTAATCTATCATTTCGTTCTACATCTAGCCAGCGTTACCTTGGCTGTCTTTTTGAGCACAGTGTCCCTTGTTTCTTATAAAAACTCTGGCAGCACAAGGATATTGCTGACAGCGCTTAGCTTTGTTGCATTGACTATTGTAGAGTTGATCTACCTACTTAATGTGGCAGAGATAATAGGCCAGTTGACAATTCCAGTTGTTGACATAGACCTGTCCCACGTATTTCTACTAGGCATGCTAACATTGTTTGGCTTGGGTGTATTGAAGGTGAACAAATAGATGGATTACTGGAAGGAAGTTCTTGCAGCCGCTGGTGCTAATAACGATTCACTTTCGACAGAGGCTAACCATATCAGGGATGTCCTATTAAAACATATAAACGAAAATCCGGGTATTTGGTACAGGGAACTCTTGAGGCTTGTCAACATTTCCAACGGCTCTTTAGCTCATCATCTGAGAGTCTTGGAAGAATCAAATCGCATAAAGGTAGATAGAAAAAATGGCCTAGGAAGAACTAGATATTATTCGCTAAATGTCTCTGATGCAGAGTCCAAGATAATTGGGTTTATAAAAAATTCAACTACGAGGCAGATAATATTGTTAATGCTCGAGCAAGAATTTTGTACATTTTCCGAAATTGTGGATTATGCCAAGAGATCCCCTTCAACTATTTCATGGCACATTAAAAGACTTGTGGACAGGGGTATTGTAAATGTAAGATATGGAGAATTTACCCTATACACCTTAGTTAATAGAGATTTTGTTGGAGATGTGCTTGCTAAATACAAAGAAAGCCTAGTGGATAAGGTGGTGAATAACTATGTGGAAGTTATTGAGGAACTTTAAGGATATTCTGATAAGTAGCAGAATGTCACCTTGAATGAGTGCAAATCTTTACAATTTCTCAGCTACAAATGATAAGTAAACGTTAATATACAATTTTTCAATTGTTGTATTTTAGTTCGATGTTTGTACTACAAAATATTTAAGCAATATTGTAATATTTACCTTTATGAATAGGCGCATTCCTGTGGTGTTGCTTCTTATTGCGGCCCTTTCCTTTGGTTTAATTTATACATCAAAGGCAGCATACGCTCACAATTTCGGTGGGGACGAGAGTGCTTCGTACTTGGCCAAAGTAAAAGAGGTGCCAGTTGAGACCCATGCGATATTGAACGATGTAGGTAACAAAACCCTCCTTGACTGGCACTTTGACAAGATAGGGGAATATTGGAATTCTAACGATACAAGAGAAATGAATGAAAGAAACCAGCTGCTGGCAAAGCAAATACCAGGAACCATTGCCAGCATAATTGCAGAGGCAAACAAGACAAACCCCAATGTATCAGCTATCAAGCAGATGGTATCTAACTTGGACGGCTATATGGCTGAATCAGTTCCAGTAAGAATAGACAAACCACAATTGAATAATCTTACCGTTAGCGCATTGGCTATCAATGATGTCTTGGGTGAAGTAATGGAGGGATACGGTGATGCCACCAACAGTAGTAATAGCAATCCTGCACTGATCGTGAATGTTGCAGCCTACCAAAACGCAAAAGGACTTGCAGAGGCTGCTCAGTCTATGTGGAATGACTTGAAGACAAAGACTCCATCCAATGTATCTTCAGCGACAATTAGCAATCTTGACACCGCATTTGCGAACCTGACACAATCAATAGACAAGAACGCATCTGACGACCAAATCAACAATATTGTAAATGGAACTATAAAGACGAATTTCGCGACAGCATATAGAACAGTAGTCGCACCAGAGTTCCCTGTTCCACTTGCCATAGCAGTTGCTTCCCTTGCAGGGGTTATAGTGGTGGCAAGGGCCAGAACCAGAATAAAATTGTAGGGAGGCAGACAGAAATACGATATTCCAGAATAGTTCAAAAAGAACCGTGGCATCAGCAGCTCTTCTTTTTGCCCTGATAGCCATTGCAATGTTTTCTTTTACATATACAATTAGGCCAGCATCAGCACATATAACGAAACAATTCGGAAACCTATCCATCGAACTAGGCTGGAACATCGAGCCTGCATTGACCGACCAGATGAATGCAGCCCAGTTGACCATTTACACAGGGAGCGTAGACAAGCCGCAATATGTAATCAATGCAGTAGCGAATCTCCAAACTACTCTTGTATATGGTACTACTACCAAGAGCATAGAGTTCCTTCCAAGTCCGACTACGGAAGGGCAGTACTTGGCACCAATACTCCCAACTAGGGAGGGAACATACACCGTAGTATTTAAGGGCACCATAAATGGACAGAATATAGACACCCAGATTAACCTTGATGATGTGGCAAGTATAGATACAGTAAGCTTTCCACCATCATCCAGTGGAGGATTAAGTGGCGGTACAAGCACGACAGGTGGAACAATAAGCCCCGGCTTAGCATCACAACTTGGAGGAATAATCAATCAGCTAACAAATGATATTAGCTCTGCCAAGAGCAGTGCAAACGCCGCCGCACAGAATGCAGCTGATGCTCAAAAGACTGTTCAAGATGCAAAAAGCGCAGCAGATAGAGCATATTTGGTAGGCATGACTGGCATAGGTGTCGGTATAGCAGGTATCGCGATAGCGGTTGTAGCTATTAACAGAAGAGAAAAGGTCCTAGAAAGGTAAACGAGATAAGAACTAGTAGGTTTTTGCCAAGCCCTACATTTTCTTTTTAACGGAACAATCACGTTTTGATCTACAGAAAAATACATCCGGTATACCGGAAATTGAGACGACCATTTAATAAGAAAGATCACTACTTACAGACATTTGCTCGGTTTCTTTACGCCTACTATCATTGCCAAGACTGCTGCAGCTGCTAATGCTACGACTGCCGAAGGGAATTCTGGAGCTACCTGAACTGGAAATGACGCTGTTTCAGGTCTGATTGGCTGGAAGGCAATTCCTGCGACGGTTACTTGGACAGTATAATTTCCGCCGCTATCAAACCTGTAGAATACGCTTACATTTCCATCTGGAGTGTGCAACACCGGTTGTTCTGATGGAACCCGAAAGACCTGCTTTCCGTCTTTTAAAATCTTGAAATAATAGTCTACAAATGGCTGCACGTTATTAGTTCCATGTTGAAGAAAGGTGATGCTAAATTTTGTCTCTTCATTTGGCTGTACTGAAAATGACCCAATTCTGAGAAGCACATCTAGGCTTTTTCCTGTCGTGGGCTCCTTCATAGCCGCTGTCTGAGCATAGGCATGCAGCAAAGGAAAGCAACTAATGCATAAAGCCAAAATGAGGCTCAACAGCAAGCGCCAAGCATTGGTCATCAAGTAAGTGTTTTAGCAGTCTTTAATTTAATTAACTATTATCGCAGATACCTTTTTCCAATCAATGTCACGATAGGCAGATTTAATGCTTAAAGGATGACCATCTTGTGGCCAACACTATGCTGATTGCTGATGCGGTTATTGCCAGAATTGCCGATGTTGGAAATTCAGGGGTTACCTGCACTGGAAAGCTAGCACCTTCGCCAAGATCTTCGATATTGTCAATCCTTATTGTGTACTGACCGGGTTCGCTGAAAATATATTTTTGCTCAGTCGCTGTCTGATTTACCCGCAGAGTTCCATCAATTCCCTTCCCATCATTGAGAAGCTCGATGTCATACTTCACCATTTCAAGCTGCTCGCTAGTGTTAGAATCAAAAAAACCAATGTCAAAGGTATTTTCTTCTCCGATATCGCTGCTTGTCCAGTTTATCTCAACCTTGAATGTTCCCTGGTCGCTTGCTGTCACTAGATGGATTTGATTGTCGGTTGGTCCGTTACTATCTTCAGCAAATGCCTGTACAGCAAATGACTCTCCAAGCAAGGCCAGCATCAGAGTCATGGAAAGCGAAAAGAAACTTGTCTTTATTGTCATCTGGCAACCTCGCTGAGGAATTTACAAAAAATAAAAAAAGTTACGTGTTGATTTGATGCTTTGGTTGGTTTGTTAGTCAGTCAGGTCAGACCTTGGGAACGCCTAGCTTGTTCCACCTTGTTGCGAATATTGCCGCTCCAAATACTGCTGCCGTAATAGCCAGTACAACGCCAACAGGGAACTCTGGTGTTGTTGCCTGTCCTGATGTGGCTACATTCACAGTTCCCACCATTGTTGGATGAAGCTGACAGAAGTACGGGAATGTTCCGGCTGCAGTAAAGACATGGCTGAAACTCTTGCCTGGCGTTAGTAGTGGATTATAGTTTGGCGAGGAATCAAAGTCCTTTCCTTTGTTTGCATCGTTAGGTCCAGTTCCTGATGTCACTGTATGTGCTTGGGTATCGCCGTTTGTCCATGTAACATTGTCGCCAACACTTGCGCTAACAGGGTTTGGCGAAAATGCCTTGTCAGCCAAGTTTGAAGCACCGGGCTGTATAGTCACCTTTACTGGTGAAGCTGCATATACGTGTGATGCCAAAAGTGGCGCTAGCATCACGACAAGGACTGCTCCCAGTCCTGCACCGACTGCAAGTTTAGTATACATCACTCACAGAAGTAATTGCTGGCTTTAAATTAGTTTTGGTTTTACCGTCAAGTTATATAAAATTTTTATATAATTTTAGCTCAAGGTAAGATTAAAAATTGCTTGGTCCATCTTCTTGTTGTGCAGCAAAGGCGTATCGTATCTTTCCTTCCAAGTGCCACAGAGACCCTTTATGCCCTAGGTATTGGCAGGCAGCTAGTCGGGGTTACGCATGAATGCAAGTTTCCTCTGGAAGCAAAAAGAAAACCAAGGGTAATACATTCTTCATTTGACCCGGCTTGTATGTCAAGCAGCCAGATCGATGACAAAATTGCCGAGATTATGAGCTCTGGCGGTGACATTTACATAGTTGATGATGCTGCCCTCAAAAGGGCTAGGCCTGACCTTATCGTTGCACAGGGGCTTTGCCAAGTCTGCTCACCTTTTACAAAAGAGATAGACAGGGCACTGTCAATTCTGGACAACAAGCCTGACGTAATTGTTCTTGACCCACATGACCTCGATGGCATACTCGCTAGCATATTGACTGTGGCCGGGAAGGTCGGAAGAAAGAGTCAAGGAATGAAACTTGTGTCTTGTCTCCAGAGCAGGATCAATAAAGTAAAGGCAACCGTTGAAAAGATTGAAAAGAACAGAAGAGAAACTCTTGGCACAGGCAGAAGATCCGCTAAAAAGCCAAAAGTACTGTGCATAGAGTGGGTAAGCCCCTTTTTCACCGCAGGCCACTGGGTGCCCCAAATGGTAGAGATTGCAGGAGGTATCAACGGAATCAGTGAAAGAGGCAAGCCCTCTCGCAGGATGGATATTGACGAGATTGTAAAATTTGACCCCGACATAATAGTTCTGATGCCATGCGGGTTTGATGTCAAAAGGACTCTGAAAGAGATGTCAGCCCTGAACAACAATAATGCATGGAATTCCCTGCGCGCCTTACAGGCAGGTAATCTCTATGCGGTAGATGCAGGGTCATACTTTAGCAAGCCGGGACCTCGAACTGTTACAGGCCTTGAAATACTTGCCAAGATTATTAATCCAGAGGCATTCAAGCGCCTGAAGGTTCCAAAGGGTTCGTTCGTCAAGATAGGCAAAGCAAGGTTAGCAAGCAACCAAGCAAGAGCAGATCAGATAGGTCAGCAAAAATAAAGGCTTGACTATTACTGTCGGAGCTGCGGCATTAGGAAGACAGAAGGGATTGAAGCTGAAAATATAGAAGATGAATCTGGTTACTGGGTAAGTGAGACTTCTATATACACGTCTTCAGGGATCTTGAGCCTCATAAGTTGCCTAATTGACCTGTCATCAGCGCCCAAGTCTATTACTCTTCTGTGAATTCGCAGCTCGTATTTGTCATAGGTATTTGTGCCTTGGCCGCATGGCGATTTTCTTGTTACAATTTTCATTTTCTTTGTAGGAAGCGGATGTGGTCCCTTGAGCCTGATGCCGTTCTTTTCTCCAATTCCCTTAATCTCGCTGCATACCTCTTCCAAGGTGACAAGATTGGTACTTGTAAGCTTGATTCTTGCTTCTTGTGCCATCGGCTGTTCACTTGTTTTGTTTTTGACTACTTTTTGTTAGGATCGTACTTTTCTGTGACTGCCTTGACAACGCCTGCTGCAATAGTGGTTCCCATATCACGGAGTGCGAACCTTCCAATTTCTGGAAACTCTTTGAATGTCTCGATAGGAAGAGGTCTCACCGGTTTAATCTTGACTATGGCTGCGTCCCCGGTCTTTAGGAACTTTGGATTCTGTTCCGTGGCACCGCCAGTCTTGGGGTCAATCTTTGCGACAAATTCAGAAATAGTTGCAGCAACTTGAGCGGTGTGTGCGTGAAGAACAGGAGTATATCCCGGAGCCATAGCAGTCGGGTGGTGGATGACAATGATCTGGGCCTCCAGTTCCTTTGCCACAGTCGGCGGGTTGTCCACTGGACCTATCATATCTCCACGCTTTATCGCCTTCTTGTCAACGCCTCTCAGGTTAAAACCAATGTTGTCTCCTGCTTCAGCAGTTTCCATCTGTGTGTGGTGAGTCTCAATCGATTTGATTTCGCCTACTGTTCCAGAAGGCATCACAATAACCTTGTCTCCTGCCTTCATTTTACCAGTTTCAACTCTGCCTACAGGCACAGTTCCGACACCTGTGATAGAGTATACATCCTGAACCGGAATCCTCAGTGGTTTGCCTATAGGTTTCTCTGGTGGCTCGAACATGTCCAGAGCTTCAGCAAGAGTCGGGCCCTTGTACCATGGCATATTCTCTGACTTTTTCACAAGGTTATCTCCCTTCCATCCAGAGATTGGGATAAAGTTAATCTTTGAAGTATTGTAGCCTACAAGTTTAAGCATCTTTTCCACCTGATCTTTGACTTCTTTGTAGCGTGCCTCTGAATAGCCGGCATCATCCATCTTGTTCAAAGCTACAACAAGCTGGCCTACACCAAGTGTTCTGGCAAGGAAAGCGTGCTCCCTTCCCTGTCCTCCTGGTTCAATGGCAGCTTCCATTTCACCTGGCTTTACTGAAACTACCAGTATGGCTGCATCGGCTTCTGATGCGCCGGTAATCATGTTTTTGATAAAGTCCCTGTGACCGGGAGCATCTATCAGAGTGTAAAAGAATTTTGGCGTCTCAAATTTTTGAAATGCAAGATCAATCGTAATACCTCTCTCTCGCTCGTCTTTGATGCTATCAAGAACCCAAGCGTACTTGAAAGTATCACCCTTGCCTGTTGCTTCTGATTCTTTGGCAAATGCCTCTATAGTTCTTGGGTCAATAACACCCATATCCACCATTAAATGACCTACAGTAGTTGATTTACCATTATCTACATGACCGGTAACCACCAAGTTCATGTGTGGTTTTTTGCTAGCGCTCATAGAGGGAACAACGCTTCATGGGCTTTATTTGTATTTCGATAGTTCCGCAACAAAATAGCTAGTTGAACAGCTTTCCTTTTTGCAATCTACAAAATTCTGCGGGCAGTTGAATTTGTGATATTCAGTACAGTAACAGTGTGAATACTATAGAGGACAACAGCATCAACCTACGACAAAGCCGTAAAAATCATGAACAGGTCACTGATGATACACAAGAAGGATTCTGCAATCTTTCTTTTATCTGAATACAGAGCAGTCATGTTAACCTTATCAGGATAAAAGCAAGGTTGTGCAATGTATATTGTTTGGTAATGAAAGAAGATAATGACATGAAAGATATTCTTCGTATTAGCGACCTGCAGGATGAAGTTCCAGTTGTTGGAGTCGAAGGTCTTATTTCTATGATCCGTGACAATGACGAATTGCTTCGGGCCATAATGGAATTAACTGAAAGAAATTACAAGATGCTTGCATTTGCCCTGCATGACTGACTATGACTTGATATCATAACTCATTACATGCATTGGCGTCATAGCGGCACTTGAATAAAATAGCGGCGCTCTTCAGATTTGTCCAAGTTGTCAGGACTTGGCAAAAGCTATTGGGGCGAGGTAATTGGAATCCTTCGCTCCATAATACCAGTCTATGACAAGGTGAACAGAGCAATATCTCTTGGTAAAGATTCTGAGTACAGGCATAGAGGAATACAAGGACGGATTTTTCCGGGCAATACTGTTCTTGACGCAGGGTCAGGGTATGGAAATATGTCACAGGTTGCTCTCAGGGAAGCACAGGGAAATGCCAATATCGTAATGTATGATCCTATTCCAGAAATGCTCATGAACGCACGAGCCTACCTTGGTGCAACTGCATTTCTATCAACAGGGATATTCGAGTACATGCCATTCAGAGATGGCACCTTTGATGCAATACTGTGCGGATACTCTCTTAGAGATGCCATTTATCTATCACAAGCAATTGCAGAAATGTACCGAGTTCTGAAAGATGGTGGCAGATTGATTATAGTAGATCTGGGCAAGCCTGATTGCAGAGTTACTAGAGCCATGGTCTCATTTTACCTAAAATATATTCTGGGCATACTGGCATTTGCTGCAGCTGGCAAGGCAGGTTTGAAATTTCGGACGCTTTATGGAACATACCTCAGATGGCCTAAAAATTCCGAACTCTATGCGATGCTCAGAGACAAGTTTTCACGTATCGAGTTTGATAAGCCCATGATGGGGGGCGCTATCATAGTGGCGGCTTACAAGTAGACAATAGAAGTAGAGTGAATGAAAGTGGAAGGGAGGAGAAGAGAAAAAAGTACCACACTGTATTATATGCAAAGCCGCCCAATGGCGGATATGAGTAAAGTTACAAACAACAGTGATAACCAAGCATCCCAATGGGCCGAAATACTGGGTCAATTACTCGATAGGCTAACAGGAAAAGGTGCTTCAGTAACTTATACTTTTGAAAACTTGGTAATCGACATGCCCCGCGCAGAAGGCCCCGGGGGCCAGCATGTAGCAAGCGCCAAAGTCACGATAAATGGCAAGATTATGATCAATGCTGAAACTCACGAGGCCGGAGCTGCAGAGTCAAAAGGACGTATACAGGCGGCAACGTCTGCAGCTTAATAATGAACAATCCCATACAAGAAAGGTTATTTGCAGCTAATGGCAAATCATTTACATCTAGATAGAAACGACCCTTTTGTACATTTACTGACAGATAGTATAGGGTCTGCCAGCAAAGGATCCATAGTCATTTCACTTGGAAGCCAGCCGGCGGCCGTCATAGAAATTAACAGGAGAGTTATCGATGTCGACATGCTGCAGGCCGCGCTCTTCAAGGTTCCACAGGATAGAACTAGTTTGAGAGACAAGTTAAAGACTGCCAAAGAGTTCGGAGAAAGGCTATCAGCGAATGACCTGACGATATCTTTTCGCAGAGACGGCAAGAAAGCAGTTACGTTAGGTAGAAACGCCAAACCTACTCTGTCACGGCTTATCACCAGAAGCAAAGGGCTGCAGCTCAATAGTGTGAGGCAATTTTTCAATCTAAAGCTAGATCTAAAGACAGGTTGAGGGAAAATATTTCCTTGTATTTTAGGAATACTTGTATACTCAAAAGGCTGCTCTAGATTAGATTGCAACAGATGGTTGCCGTTCCTATATAGTCCTGTACGTATACCTCATATACAGCAATAGAGTCATGAATGACAACACAGTAGGTTTAGCTTAATGCGCTTTCCTGTTTGGCAAGCAAAGGCTGTAATTGCGGGAGAAGAAAATTGACGCTTGAACATAGGCGTATCGAATCCAGGCAAACACGCAATATTCTGATTATTATTGCAATGACAGTCGCAATGGCTGCGACAACATCTTTAACTGCCTATTTACTCGACCTAACTAGGTTACTAAAGTAGGAGCTACCATTTGCAGGTATTGTTCAGCGCCTCAGGAACCTTTTTGTGCTTCAGGCTAAATGATGAATGGATACAACTCTTCCTTTAACCTGCAACCTTCCTTCAGCAAATAACCTGACCGCCTCGGGATAGATGATGTGCTCCTGTTCCAGAATTCTTGCTGAAAGGCTTTCCTCTGTGTCTCCTTCCATAACGGGAACTGAGCGCTGAATGATTATTGGTCCGGAATCAACTCCCTCGTCGACAAAGTGAACGGTACATCCAGACACTTTGACGCCGTATTCTATGGCCTGTCTTTGTGCATGAAGTCCAGGAAATGAAGGAAGGAGAGACGGATGGATGTTTAACATGTGCATTCGATATAGCCGCACAAACTCTGGGCTGATGATGCGCATAAATCCTGCAAGGCAGACAAGCCCATTTTGCGGCGTGATATCTTGCTCTGACAAAAGTGATACGATCCTTTGATCGTATTCCCAACCCTTAGCTCCATTGCTTGGAACAATTCTGACAGGAACGCCGTATTTCTCTGAGGCTATTTTGAGTCCTTCAGCGCCTGCCTTGTCAGATATTACCAATGCAGGATTTACATTCTTAATTGAGCCGGACTTTACTGCAGAAAGTATGGCATCCATGTTGCTGCCCCTGCCCGAAATCAGTATTGCAAGGTTGATCACATGATCTGATTCTGGCTGCTGCTCTTAAATGTCTATGGCGCCCAAGGACATTCGCATGAGAAGCTAAATGTTAAAATACGAATTTGTAACTAGGTCTGACAGCTAGGCCAAATGCCATCAGAAAATTCCGTCACCCTTGCCCATTGCGGCATCATGGCCAGCTACAAGGACATCAGAATAGCACTAGACCCCTCATACCTTGTAGATTGCGACTTTGTATTTGTATCGCATGCTCATACAGACCACCTCCACAGAGCAAGGAAGAATAGCGCCTTCAAAGGCCAGATACTGGCTTCAAAGGAAACCTGCGCCATTGCAAGAACAAGAGGATACACAATAAGAGAGCCCATTGAAAGGCATGACACTTTTGAGCTGGTTGACACAGGGCACATAGTAGGCTCAAAGGGCTTGCTTGTAGGTGGAGAGATCTACTACACTGGTGATATATCTACAAGAAAGAGGGCGTTCATGAAGCCTGCACAACTTCCAAAGGTAAAGGTCCTTGTCATAGAATCAACCTTTGGTCGCCCAGACTATGTCTTTCCAGAGCTGACTCAGATTGTGCATGAAACCAACAGGATAATCTCTGAAATGTATGACTTGGGCAAACCAGTCATTCTGATGGGCTACCCTCTTGGAAAGGCTCAAGTTCTTACAAGCTTGTTTGGCCACTGGGATCCTATCTATGTGCATGATTCAGTATGGAAGATAAATTCGGTTTGTATTGAGCTTGGCATAGAGCTTAAA
Organism: Nitrososphaeraceae archaeon; assembly: GCA_021325295.1. GTDB lineage: Archaea > Thermoproteota > Nitrososphaeria > Nitrososphaerales > Nitrososphaeraceae > JAJPHM01. The sequence goes on along the minus strand of JAJPHM010000029.1, from coordinate 37,932 downwards.
CAAGCAATTACCTTCTCTGAAGCCGAAAAGAGGGGACTGCTCGATAGCAGGCCGTGGCTCATGATCTCACCGCTGATGCATGCGCGGAATGAATTTGTCGGAAAAATGAAAAGAAAGTATGGTGCCATTACAATCGGCTTTAGTGGGTGGGCAACAGGCAGGCGGTATGCTTCGATGATGGGGTTGGATTATGCCATGCCTATGAGCGATCATTGTGATTTTAAAGAACTTGTCGCTGCAGTAAAATCATGCAGCCCAGACAAGGTATATACATTTCATGGCTTTGCAGCAGACTTTGCAAAATATCTCAGATCAGTAGGTTTTGATGCTGAGCCGCTAGGTGCATGGGCGGAAAACAATGCAGAAAAAGACGGCAAGCAAGAAGGCAAGACACTTACACTGGATGTTTTTTCCTGACAGGTTTCTTATCTGCTTTGCTTCTTTCTTGCCTGTTCGTCTTTGCTTTCCATATAGTGCTTACCTTCTTTCCTGTCCTCTAAAGTAGGGAATGACCTTGTTTCCAAACATTTCAATGTTCTTGAAGTAACCTTCGCCCCAGAACCTTATGATAAAGTGGTTGGTTCCTGCTTTTACAAATCGCTCCAGCATCTGTATTACGTCGTCTGGTTTGCCTACCCCTATCGCGGACCGAGCAACGCTATCTGGGATCTTCATTGCAGCCCTTTTCATCTGCTCCATCAATTCCGGCTTGTTCATTGCATATTCTGTAAAATACTTGCGAAAGTCAAACTCTGAATCTTGTGGTATGTTATGCACCTTGAGAAGTTCTGGCTTGTAAAGGCTTACCTTCACCGCGTTCTTCATCTTGTTCCAAGCCTCTTCGCCATCTTCTGAAAAGTACACATCCACGTCATTTGCAAATTGAAAGTTTGAGAGATCTCTGCCGGCCTTTTTAGCATGGTCCCGGATTATGTTAGCATGATGCTTGAAAAGCTCCGGTGTGTAGCCGATAGGGATCCATCCATCTCCGTACCTGGCGCACAACTCGAGTGTTTTAGGAGCTCCTGCGGCAATATAGATTGGAGGATGGGGTTTGCGTACACTTTTGGCCTGAAGGCATGCATCAACAAGCTTGTAGTACTCACCTTCATAGCTGACCCGGTGATCAGGGCTTGACTCAAAGAGCTTGCGTATCACTTCAAGCTGCTCTTTGAACTTGGTTACAGGTTTACTGAACTCTATACCAAAGTCCACCACATTCTGAGCCTCTCCTGCCCCTATTCCCAGAATTCCTCTGCCTTTGGTTATCCTGTCCAGCGTGATTGCAGAAAGCGCAATAGCCGAGGGGTGTCTTCTGATGGCATCAGTAACACAGGTCCCCAACTCAACATTGTTTGTGTTTGCTCCTATTGCCGCAAGAAGAAGCCATGCATCATTGACAACAGCGTTTTTCCACTGAGGAACATTGGAGTGATCCATGGCCCAGACAGAGTCGTAGTCCATCCTGTCTGCCATCTGGCAGCCCGTCATTATCTGTGTCTCATCAAGTCCAAGCCTAGCCACGTTGAGGCCCTGCGTAAAGCCAAACTTTATCCTCATCAAACGCTCCTCCAGAGAGATGGAGATTCAGCACAAGGACAAAAACCGAAACAGCACAGATTGATCACTGATATATGCATGTCGACACTAAAATCAAAGTAAAGACATATTTAAGCATTGAAGTCTGGCAGGTGCTAGTTGCTATTCATCCCCTTTGTCCCGGCGTGCATCTTTTGCTTATTGCTCTGCAATGTGAGGCGCTGCCAGATTTGCAGCTTCCTGTTTATAAGATGCCAAGTTGTGTAACGCCAAGTTTAACTTTGAAAATAGCTATCATCTTTGCTTCATGCCGTCGATTGTCAACATATTATGTGTCTGGTGTCAACTTGATTTGAATCATGATATAAAATCGGTCCAATGCAATTGGTGCCAGATGTTTAGCAAGGTTGACGACCATTTCATTGGGATTGTAGATGAGCTAGTCATAATGGCAGAAAATGATGCTGAACTTGCAGAGGGTATCAGGTGGATAGACTCGCAGTCTCGAAAAAACGGGGTAACATTCTATGAAATGGCGCTTCTTGTCATGAGAAAACACATAGCAGAGAAGCGCGCAAAGGAATGGCTCAACAGCAAGCTTGCGGCTCAGCGGGAATGAGGATGCACTGCTCTATTTACAGCTGCCTGTATGCGAGGGTCCGTTACGTTTGGGATGATGTTGAAGGTGCTCAACTTATCCTTCGGAACAAGGTCTGCCAGAGCATAGGCAACATCAACTAGGATAGTCTGGCCTATCTTTTTGATCTTTTTATCTAGAATCGCGCGCATTAGAAATGGAAATACAAGAGCATTGTTTGCCCTATTTTCAAATTTGTAGCTTCCGGTGGCTATTATCCTTGCTCCTGCCTCTGCTGCAATGCGGGGATGAATTTCAGGATCCGGATTTGTGAGAGGGAATACTATACAATCTTTGTTCATCGACCTTACCATTTGGGGTGTAAGGAGATTTTTTACGCCAGATACGCCGATAAAGACGTCCTTTCCCTTTATGGCATCATCTAACTTTTCAGTTTTGCCAGCATTTTGGCTTGCAATCTCTACAAGCTCTAACTTGAATCGGTTCATGGTCTCAGCTGGCCTGTACTTTGACAGTACACCTTGAGAATCTGTAACTACAATCTGTTTGATGCCTATAGCCTTCAGTATCTTTACTATACCGTATCCTGCCGAGCCGGCGCCGGCCACAACCACGCTCGTATCTTCGGGCTTTCTTTTGGTCAACCTCATTGCATTTAGCAGGGCAGCAAGGGTAACGACTGCAGTCCCATGCTGGTCGTCATGAAATACAGGAATATCGAGTTCATCTGAGAGCCTCTCGACTATCTCGAGGGCCTTTGGAGTCTCTATATCCTCGATATTTATGCCGCCAAAGACTGGCGATATATTCTTGACTGCAGAAATGATCTCGTCAGCATTTGTTGTTCTCAAGCATATTGGAAAGGCATCCACGTTACCAAACTGCTTGTAAAGTAGCGCCTTGCCTTCCATCACAGGGATAGCAGCTTCTGCGCCAATATTTCCAAGCCCAAGCGTTCTTGTCCCGTCTGTTACTATCGCAACATTGTTCCACTTTGATGTGTATTCATATGCCTTTTCCTTGTCAGCAGCAATTCTCAGGCAAACTTCGGCAACTCCCGGCGTATACAAGATACTGATATCCTCAGGCGACTCGATCAGCACTTTGCTGTGGAGCTCAATCTTGCCCCTGAGCTTTCTGTGGAGCTCTATTGCAGCCTTGCCCAATGACTGGCTGTTGGCCGAATGCTTCTTGTCGCCAGCTTGAGTTTGTTTGGTGTTCATTGCTGTCTAACCCTTATTATTTTCTCTTTCTATCTCTTCTTTGCCTGCGTCTCTTCTTCGGAGCCTATTCTACCGAGAGTTTATGCCTGCAATAAAAACTCATGCCGTCTTATCAGCCACTCTGCTTATTTCTGCTTGCCATTGGAGTATACTCGCAGCCCATCGGTCCACAGTATTTGCCGACATAGACTGCCTTTGGCCTGTACAGTGCTGGCTTTGGTGCAGCCTCTGCGAATTTCTCTTCTATCACATGTGCAGACCACCCTGCCACCCTAGAGATTGCGAAAATTGGAGTGTTCAGATCCATTGGTATACCCATGCTGTAATAAACTGATGCGCTGTAAAGATCGACATTTGGATATATCGCCTGCTTTTTGTTTTCAGAGAAGTACCTTTTTGTAGCTTCTTCTACTCGCCTTGTCATTTCGTACCATTTATTGCCCTTCTGCGTGGATATTGCTCTTGATAGCCTCGAAAGCACGTCTGCCCTCGGATCAGTGGTTCTGTAAACTGCATGACCCATCCCCATTATTCGTCCTCCAGCCTGCAGCCTTTCGTAAACCCATTTGTCAACGTTTGACGGATCCCCTATTTCCAATAGCATTTTCATGACTTGGATATTGGCACCCCCATGCAGTTCGCCTGACAATGCGCCCACTGCGCCGCTTATAGAGGCATACATGTGAGCCCGGGTTGACGCTATCTCCCTTGCAGCAAAAGTAGAGGCATTAAAGCTATGTTCAGCATGGATTATGAGACACACATCAAGGATCTTTGCCTCTTCAGATGTAGGCTCTGAACCTCTCAGCATGTACAAAAAGTTTGCAGCATGTGACCCTTCGTCCAGATGGTCCACCACATGAAGGCCATTTCTTATCCTATTCCACGCAGCTATAATCGCAGGAACCTTTGAGATTAATACAATTGCCCGGCGGACATTGGCTTCTTTTGTCTGGTCTTCGTTGTTTAGGTCATAGTCTGCCAGCTCTGATACGCACGATTGCAAGACATCCATAGGATGGGCACGCCGCGGCCTGCTTTTCAGTGCCTTTATCAACGGGTCGGGCAAACCACGCGCTTCCCTCAGCCTGCGGGTAAAGTCTGCAAGCTGGGAAGAGTCAGGGAGATCGCCAAACAGCAGAAGGTAAGCAGTTTCTTCGAACGTAGAATTCTTGACAAGGTCAAGGATATCATAACCTCGATATATCAGCTTGCCATTTTCGCCATCGATAGAACAGATCTTTGTATCTGCAACTTCGATATTTCTGAGGCCTATATTCCTCGCATCCATCTATCTAGCGAACCTCACACATTCTTTTTTTTCCTTCCTTCCTTTCGTCCTGTTTCAATATTAAAGTAGTGCTTGCAGATATTTTAAGGCTCGGTCATTTTTTCTCTGCCTTCCTGCAGAGCCACCAGCCTTATGCGACAGATGGCAGTGATCGAGTCTCAATACAATATGCAGTTGCCAACATATCCATAACAATTAAAATAAAATGACCTGTTGCAAATGACTGGAGGCCAGCCAAGTAACTTGAATTCAGAGACAGATGACCACTTGACATATGGCAAGGCAGGAGTAGACAGGAAAGTCGTGCGTAAAGCACAGAATGCAATTGGCGACATTATTTCAGCGACCCATAAATTTCCTTCACCTTCCAATGCAAAAGTGCTTTCAGGATTTGGGCATTATGCAGGTCTGATGAGAATTGGAAGAAGTACAATTGCAATCCACACTGACGGTGTAGGCACAAAAGTGATGGTGGCTCAGATGGTGGGTCGCTTCGACACTGTGGGCATAGACTGTGTTGCAATGAATGCTAACGACATAATTTGCGTCGGTGCCCGACCTATTGGATTTATTGACTATATCGCATTGAGGACTCCCAACGAGGCCCTAGTAAGAGAAATCGCAAAAGGCCTTGTTGCCGGTGCCAGACAAGCGGCTGTTGCAATAGTAGGTGGCGAAACAGCCATTCTGCCAGATCTAATTTCCGGAGACGAGAATACTTTCGACCTGGCTGGAATGATAATTGGTTCAGTCGGAGGCAAGCCGGTGATGGGCGATAAAGTCAGGGCAGGCGACATTGTCCTGGGCATAGAGAGCTCGGGATTACATTCAAACGGCTATACTCTTGCACGCAAGGTCTTGCTTTCAAAATATTCGGTTGACGATACAGCTCAACACCTCGTGCAGACCGTGGGTGAAGAGTTGCTTACTCCCACCAGGATTTATGTCAAGCCAGTGGTTGAGGCCCTCAAAACGGTCCAGATACACGGCCTTGCGCATATTACCGGTGGAGCATTTGCAAAGCTGGCCAGGCTCAATGGGGGTGTAGACTATTACCTGGACGATCTGCCAGAACCATATGGGATATTCAAGCAGATCCAGATAGATGGCAAGATATCCATTAAAGAGATGTATAGGACATTTAACATGGGAATTGGCTTTTGCATAATTGTGCCAAAAGAAAGCATCGATGGAATTAGCAGAATATTTGCCAAGCACAGAGTGCGCTGCACCAAGATAGGGAGAATAGAAAAGGGCAGAGGCAGAGTTATTGCAAAGCTAGCAGGAAGAAATGAAGTTCTCTCGTAACCAGATTACAAATACATCCAAACTAGCAGCGGCTTGGCAAGATGGCCAAGTAAAATATAATGAACATGTACCAGAGAATCTGGCAAAGCTGAGCAGCAGCTCCTAATCGAGGCTAGTTCACGCACGCAAGAAGGTTAATATTCACTCGAGGCCAATTTTCCAAAATTGCTCGATACGGCGGTAACTGATGCAGAACAGGACAACTACTGGCAGGCCTGCAGGGTGATTGCCCGACAGGTACAGGAATCTGGTCGCATTTTATCAGTCAGAGATATTCTCAAGATTGCCAGAAAGGTATCTTGTTCGTATGGCCTTGCGACCTTGCCAAAAAACGAGCATATTATGCAACACATTCATGATAAAAGGCAGAGAAGTGTTCTGGCAGTCAGGCCAGTAAAAACTGCATCAGGCGTTGCCGTAATTGCTGTCATGCCAAAACCATTTGAATGCCCGCATGGCAAGTGCATATACTGCCCGGGCGGAATAGAGTTCAATACGCCACTCAGCTATACGGGCACTGAACCTTCTACAAGAATTGCCCAGGCTGTAAGATATGATCCTTACGAGCAGGTTGCCACAAAAATACGGCAGCTTCAATCAAGAGGCCATGAAACTGGCAAAATAGAGCTTGTAATAGTAGGTGGCACTTTTCCATTTATGCCTGAGCAATACCAGAAAGAATTTGCAAAGTGCTGCTACGATGCCCTAAATGGGTTCAGGGCTGCAAGCTTGGCCGATGCAATCAGAGCAAACGAGACGGCAGAGAAAAGGTGTGTTGGATTTACGGTCGAAACAAAGCCAGACTATTGCAAGCGACAGCATATTGACCTGATGCTCGACATGGGTATCACCAGAGTAGAGATCGGGGTCCAGTCTCTCAGGAACTCTGTTTACAAGGCAGTCAATAGAGGGCATACACTTGACGATGTCAAAGATTCTTTTGCGATTGCAAGGGATGCTGGCTACAAGATTGTGGCACACATGATGCCAGGGCTGCCTGGCTCTTCCGTGCAACAGGATCTTGAAGATTTCAAAAGACTCTTTGATGACCAAGCATTCAGGCCAGATATGCTCAAGATCTACCCAACGCTGGTGCTAAAAAACACAGGTCTGTACGAGCTTTATAGGCGTGGGTCTTATTTCGCCTATTCTGACAATGATCTGGTTAATCTGCTCGTAGAGGTAAAGAAAATGATCCCGCCATGGGTGCGGATAATGCGAGTCCAGAGGGAAATAGAATCCAAAGATATCGTGGCAGGACCAAAGGATGGAAACCTGAGGCAGGTGGTTTTAGAAAGGCTCAGGCAACAAGGCCTTGAGTGCAAATGCATAAGATGCAGAGAGCCAGGCCTGCAACATGACAGGACAGGTACAGCTGATCAGGTAAAAGAAGAGACGGCAGGTCTTGCAGATGAGTCCAAGGTCAGGATGGAGAAAATAGTTTACACAGCCTCTGCTGGACAGGAGGTGTTTTTGTCTTTTGTAAAGGACAAGTTTACAATCATTGGATTTTTACGCCTGAGAATCCCGGCCAATCCTCATAGAATTGAACTTCAAGACTCGGCTATTGTACGAGAGTTGCATATATATGGCCAGGCTCTGAGCGTGGGCCAGAGAATCTCTGCAACCGGAACTGGTGAAGCCGGCGGACCTGAGCAGAGGTACTACCAGCACTCAGGTTATGGTGCAAAGCTCATGAGTGAAGCTGAAAGAATTGCAAGAGAAGAGTTTGGCATCTACAAGCTGTCAGTCATAAGTGCAGTCGGAACCAGAGAATATTATAGAAAGCTTGGTTATACTCAGAACGGGCCATATGTTTCTAAGGATTTGTAGAATGCAGCAGGACATGATAGGATAGGACAAGGTCGAACAGAATACAGGTAGAGATAGCGGAACAGCGACAAGACAACATATAAGAAGAAAAGAAGGAAAAGGGGACAGAGAAATAAAATAAAATGCCAGAGAAAAAGGACCATGACGAAATAATTGGTAAGGGAACATGGATAGACAAGGTTGCCGACTCACTGATAAAGCGAGAGAAAAAAATTGGTCGGACCCTGGATACCATAAGGGTTGAAAGCGGCCTTGGGGCATCCGGAATACCCCATATCGGAAGCATGGGAGACGCAGTAAGGGCCTATGGAATTGCCCTTGCTCTGCAAAACCTTGGCTACAGGGCAGAGCTTGTAGCATATTCTGACGACATGGATGGTCTCCGCAAGATTCCATATGGGTTGCCGGAATGGTTGAACGATTATCTTGCAAGACCTGTCTCAAGCATCCCGGATCCTTTTGGAAGCTGTCACAGATCGTATGGGGACCATATGAGCGGTCTTTTGCTTGACGGGCTGGACCGGGCCGGAATAAAATATTCTTTTCGCAGTGGCAGGGAGTCATACAAAAGCGGTCTTCTTGTCAACCAGATAGACACTCTGCTAAGAAATAGTTCGCTTCTTGGGAAAAAGATATCCGAGTTTGTCGGTCAGGACAAGTACACTGAAGTCCTGCCATATTTTCCCATCTGCAGCCAATGTGGCAGGCTGTATACTGCAATAGCAGAAAAGTATCTGCCAGATGAAAAGAAGGTTACCTACATCTGTTCCGGGAGCAGAATAGGCAAGGTCGATGTGAAAGGATGTGGAAACCGCGGCGAAGCGGACATTACAAAAGGTGAAGGCAAACTTGCATGGAAGGTCGAGTTTGCTGCTAGATGGCAGGCACTTGATATCAGGTTTGAGGCATACGGCAAGGATATCATGGACTCGGTGAGGGTAAATGACTGGGTGGCTGATGAAATTTTGAGCTACCCCCATCCTCTGCACGTAAAATATGAAATGTTTCTGGACAAGACTGGCAAAAAGATAAGCAAATCAGCAGGCAATGTCCTTACACCGCAGATGTGGCTGAAATATGGTTCACCGGAGTCAATTCTGCTTTTGCTATACAAACGCATCACAGGTACAAGGCATGTGGGTCTAGACGATATCCCGACTCTTATGGACGAGTACGACTATTATGAAGATGTATACTTTGGCAGGGCTAAAGAGGACAATCCTGCCAAGCTCGCAAAGACAAAAGGGGTATACGAATATGTCAACCGCCTCAAACCACCTGCGATGCCTGATGCTCATGTGCCTTACAGGCTGATCGTCCAGCAGGCATCAATATTCCGGGGCGAGACGGCAGAAAAGAGACACGAAAAAGTCTTTGGCAGGCTTTCAAAGTATGGCGTGGTAAAGGACAAGACAGAAAGGATGATGCGCAAGATAGAGCTTGCATGCAACTGGGCAGACGATATTGACAGCAGTACAGAGCAGAAATTTGAAATAGAGCTTGACGACAAGCAGAAAAATGCTATCAGGCAGCTGATTCAATCACTTGGGTCGTTATCATCCATTTCGCCAAGCGACCCGGAAGCTCCAAAAAACCTTCAATCGATCGTGTTTGATACCGCTAGAAGCAACGGAATCGAGCCAAAAGAGTTCTTTGTTCTCTTGTACCGGATGCTTATTAATGCTGACAGGGGTCCCAGAATTGGAAATTATGTTCTGGACCTTGGGATTGACAGGACATGCACCATGCTGGAAAGATATCTCTAGCGGCAGATTTGTCGCCAGTGTCAAGGCAGTAGCAAAGCAGCCTTACACAAGCAGTGCACGGGTGTCCTACCGGTCACTAGTTTCCTAGCTTCAGATGAAAATGATATCAAGATAGCCCAAGAAACATCTAATAATATTGAGCCATCATATCATGTCATTTATGAGTAAAGGAGCAGGATATTTTCCAGATTCAGTCAGGAAGAAAGAGACTGTGACAGTAACTTTTAGGGTTGACAAGGAGAGCATGCATCTATTACAGGAAGAAGCAAAGAGGCAACAGATAAGCCTCAACAACTTGGTCAACCACATTATCAACAGGTATATTGAGTGGGAGGAGTATGCAGCAAAGGCAGGCTACATGCAGCTGACAAAACCTGTCGTTGCGGAGCTTTTCAACAGGCTAAGCGACGAAGACATAATTGAAATTGCTCGCAAGACAGGCAAGGATGCGAATTTTGATATCATGCTGTTTATGAAGGGCAAAACTGACCTGGAGTCATTTATCTCATGGCTAGAGGCCAGGATGAAAAATTCTGGCATAGAGATATCGCGAAAAGTGAACTCTGAAAGTGAGTTTCAATCAAGATCGCAGACTATTGTAATAAAACATGATCTTGGACAAAAATGGTCTCTGTATCTGAAAACCCTGATAGAATCTCTTCTGAAGGAATCTCTGGCTAAAACTACAACTCTTACAACCCTGACATCCAATACAGTTCTAGTAAAGATACCCGAGTGATCAAGACGATTGCAATAGCAAAGCAGTTTTCTGTTTCGTAGTATCAATTTGCATTACAATCCGGTCAGCTCAAAATGACAGCCGAAGATAACAAACTATCTACTCTGGCTTTACATAGCCTCTGCAACCTGTGCGCTTGCTTTCACTTGCACATGATGTCGTACGCAGAATGCTAATAAGTCAGCCCTAGTCCATCTTCTTAAATGGTATCCGAGAAGGTAGTACAGTTTCAGAACAAAAACAAAGACCTGAACCAGTTAGCTCAGCAGATTGTGCAGATGCTTCAAAATGATGGGTACAAGACTCAGATCAACACAAGTGCCCCGGTGGGAATAGTTATCCAGGCACAAAAGGCCGGAATCTTGCGCGACATCATAACTGCCGACAGAGCATTTACAATAATGATAACAGGAGAACCCAATAACTTTGCTGTTCATATTGGGATAGGCAAGTGGATTCAAAATCTAGCTGTAGCTGCGGCGGAAGCACTGCTATTGTCTGTGATGTTTTTAGCCGTAGATATACCAGAAATGCTCTGGACGCGGCATATCGAGAATGAGATACTGAAGAGAATTACTCAACTGGTAGGCTAGGATTGGTCTAGTCCAGTCTGAATATTTTTCTTTCTTTGTTTTTCATCTTCTTGTATCCACTCTAGACACATCGTCTTTCATCTCGCCCAGACCTGTTTATATTATTGGCATTGATCATAATAGCTTGATCGCATAACAGATGCCTGAACCTGATGTGGATATGCAATCCAGAGTGGTCCAAATGATTCTGGACAGAAGAACAGAGGAGGCGCTACAAGTTTTGAGCTTATTTTATAAGGTCAGGGCCCCTGAAATTGCAGTCGGTACTGTAAAGGGAAAAAGGAGGTCAGCCTATGCAGTATATGTGGCAAAGGAAGAAAAAATATACGCATCGACTTCGGACATCTTTTATAATCCGTTCATCATCTTGCACGAGTTTTACCATCATATCCGATCAAGAGGCGGTCTGCATAGAGGAACAGAGAAATATGCAAATCTTTACGCGAGACGTTTTATAGATGCGTATGTATTGTCTGAAAGGGCAAAGCATCAACAAAAGGCCAACGCAGGCCGTTGATTTGACCTAGCTTGGCCTAATTGTAAATTGAACATTGTAATGTAAAAACTCCATGAAAGGGCCGCATATCAGCAGTTTACTTATATATCAAACAATCCTAATACCTTTGAGACAGTAATGCGAAAGTTTGCTGAGAAGCCTCCCATGATCGTGGTATCAGGCTCTTGCATTGATTTTAACAAGGAAAGGCAAAAGATAATGGAGTTTATCGGCAACCTAGAATGGGGAATTCACTCTAAAAGCAAATGCGAATGCTCCTCAAATGGCAAGGCTATGGGCTGGGAGTTTTTCAATATCTACTTTGATTCTGAATTTGTCGAGAAGCTTCTTGATGTATATCCAGACATCCAGAAGCAGGATGCCAATATGATTGAGCAGAAATTTGTTCTGTGGCTGGAAAAACAGCTGAAAAAGACAAAGCTAGAGTATCATCTAAGGCTAAGCGACGTTCCGTATGAAGCAACCCAAGGCTTCAGACTCGATCCTGAAAACTACCGCGATGATAGCGAGCTTGAAAAGCTCCGCTAGCAAGCTGAAATATAAGCTCAAGTGCTATTGTTTTTAGCCTCCATTAAGGTAGGGGTTTTCCTTTCTCTTGTTGGCGATTTTCTTCCTCTGTGATACGGCCAAAGAAAAATCTAGAATTATCAAGTTGTAAACAACCAAGTTTATCGGTAGATATTTCTCATTTATTTATCGAATTCAAAGCCGAAGGTTGATAGGTTTGGTTGTTCTGCGTACACACGATAGAAACTGAAAGGAGTCATCTTTGACCTAGACGGCGTTCTAGTAGATTCTATGCCGGCGCATTGCAGAGCGTGGATATCGGCCTTCAAAAGCGCTGCAGGGCTCGACGTTACAGAAAGAGAGATCTATCTTCTTGAGGGGATGCGTGGCGAAGAGCTTGTACGCAAGGTATTTTCACAAAAAGGCTTTACAGACCATTCAGTTGCAGCCCAAGTTGTCAAGGAGAAGAATGCAAACTTTAGAAAATCACCCAGCCCCAAGGCGTTTCCAGGTGTCGAGGAGATGATTCAAAGCCTTATCTGCCGCAAGGCTGTTGTAAGCGGCTCGGAGAAAAGCGATGTCGAGGAGATAATACGAAATGCATTTAGAAACAAGACCGGCCTTTTTGATCTGCTGATTACTGCAGGAGATATCAGTAAAGGCAAGCCTGACCCGTCAGCATTTCTCTTGGCTCTAAAAAAACTCGATATCAACCCAGCTGATGCGATGGTAGTTGAAAATGCGCCTCTTGGCGCAATGGCATCAAACAGAGCAGGCATACCATGCGTGGTTGTTCTAAATGATTCACCGCTTGGCAGGACTGACTTTGATGGGATAATTGGAAGCGACAGGATTTTTGAAAAAACAACTTCTATCAGCCATCTCCTATTTGCTCAATAGTCTGCAGGTGGCGCTTTGGCATAGCAATAAATTGAATTAGATAACTCAAGGGTAGTAGCAGTAAACAATGAAAAAAGTGATAATTTTTTCACACGAATCCGATCTGGATGGCCTATACTCCGCTACAATTGCCCTCATGCGATATCCTCAAGCAACAGCAGTATTCTTGGGCTATGGAAAGGAAAATTTCGAAAAGATCGGCAATTTTATTCATTCACAGACGCATTACTCCAGAGAACCCGGCGGAGGACTGGTGATCATATCAGATCTCGGACTAAATGATGACGTTATCGATATCTGCAGTCAGATCTTTTCTTCTGCAGCCAAGGATGGCTGGGAAGTACTATGGATTGACCATCACCCGTGGTCCCAGAAAGCAATAGATTCCATAAAGCAGGTCGCCAAAATTGTTCTTGACAGCTCTGGGAGCAAATGCGCTGCCGACCTGATGTATGAAACTCTTTTGCCTGAAAATGAGCTGGCCAAGAACCTGGCGGCTATGGCCCATACAATGGATTTTTTTACAAAGGACAGGTACCTTGTTCCCCTGTCTGAACTTATCAGATATTATCAGACTTTTTCAAACTTTTATCCAAGGATGGTGTCTCTCGCTCGCAAGTCTGCCAGCGGAGTGCTATGGGATGTCGAAATGCAGACAGACTATGAGGAATACACCAGACTACGTGATGAAGCTGCAAACCATGCACTTTCCACCACAGTAGTAAAACCAATCGCTGGCTTTAACGTGGCATTTGTACAAGCCTCTCCTTACCTGCAGAATAGCATATTCTCAGAGCAGGTATTCCAGAAGACTGGTGCAGACCTTGTCATGTTTTATAGCAGTAAAGGCAAGGTGAGCATAAGGCGCAACAACGAGAATATCTCATGCAGCCAGATAGCATCAAACCTTCCGGAAGGTGGAGGCCATGCGTATGCTGCAGGAGCAGTTTTCCATAGTAACCCTGCTGACACTCAGGCTGTAATCGCGGAGCTGCAGGCTGCAGTTGAGAAGGCCCTTTTGGCCAAGGCCAATACATGACCTGGATTTATTAAGGCTAACCCAATCAACTTGGTTTTTCTCCTCAAATAAATAACTGTTACCAGACCGTGCTGGCAGGTCAGAATTTGGAGTGATAAAGATAAAAGGACAACTTGCTAACTAACTCTATGGCATTGCGTGGCAAAATTGCTATCGTTACAGGAGCTGGCGGAGAAGTAGGGAAGGCAATAGTGAAGGGGCTTGCGTCTAAAGGCTGCAAGATTGTCATGATTGGAAGAAGCAGGGACAGGCTGGCGAAGGTCGTGTCTCAGTCTGGTGACAAAAAAAATTTCCTCCCTGTCACTGCAGACATCACAAAAGAAGCCGAAGTGCTTTCCGCAATAGAGCAAACAATATCATCATTTGGCAGAATTGATATCCTCATCAATAATGCTGGGATAATAAACGATCCTGTGTGTTTTCACGAAATGACTGACAGTCAGTGGACAGAGCTTATCAATACTAACCTGATAGGCACATTTAGGATGACAAAGGCCGTTCTGCCGGTTATGATGAAAAATAATGGTGGCAGCATTGTCAATATATCCTCTGAATTAGGAATGAGAGCTATCGCGCGGGTTCCGCTCTCTGTTTATGGAGTGACAAAGGCGGGAGTCATAATGTTTACGAGAAGCATAGCAGTAGAGTATGGAAGGTATGGAATACGCTGCAATTGCGTCTGCCCATCAACTATACGGAGTTCAATAATTGAACCATACCTGCAGGATGAAAATGCAAAAAAACTCCTAGAATCTCTGTTTCCTCTGAAAAGAATCGGTGAGCCAGAGGATATATCTGGAGCGGTGGAATACCTGTGCTCTGACGAAGCAGGGTGGGTAACTGGGTCAATCTTGACAGTCGATGGCGGCGCGTCTGCCAGGCAGTAGATGCCTGCCCACAAGAGCTATTTATTTGAAATTGTTAAATTGCATAATCGCGCTATTTGTACTATGGAAGAGCAGCGGAGCAATCCAGGAGACTGGGAGGCGATGGTCACAAAGCCAGTCGAGACAGCCGATGGCAAGCAGGTGGGTTCTGTCTATGCAATCCAGCCAGAGAGGATCGTAGTCTATTTTGGAGCCGTCAGCCCAAGCAAGTATCTTATTCCCAAGTCTTCAGTTGAAGAATTTGATGGCATAGTCCATATAAAAGAAGATATGGATTTTGTTGAAAGCAACTACAGGTTTGAATAGCAGACATCAATAGTGATGCAAGCTGCTGTCTATCGATCTTTTTCTTCCTATTTATTGCCCAATAGTAACTTTTTAGTAAAAGTACAATCGACCGCAATCTTTTGGCAACAGGTTATAGGTCCAACTTGTTGTCGATACAGTTTGCATTCAAACAATATGCGAAAGAGGAATTATTGATATGGATGATCATATGCATCTTGTAACGCGCAACACTCATCTATTTGTTGTATTTCTGCAATCAGAAAGATCAAGTGATATGGCCGAGTGAAACCTGCGTTGGCTTCAGAAAATATGTTTGTCCAAGCCTTCACGAGGCAAAAAGGAAAAGGAAAACCATGGAACCGGTTTTGAAGATATATCGTTCACCACAGTTTACAAAAAATCTCGATGCTGGCGGCTTTTTTTCATAACATCGGCTCATTACTTGACCAAGCGATCAATAATTGGATTTGAAGAGCGAATCGAGGTAGGCAGGTAGGCAGGCTGGCTATCTAGGCCTTGAAAACACTGTCTCAATATAATACTATTAAAAGAAATATTCGCCATTTAATTATTGATGGCAAGAAAAGTACCCGCAAGCACAATGTCTCCTGCTAGCGCCAAGTTAAAATCATACTATGAACAGCTCGTTCGTGAGGGAGCAAGGTTATTTCCAAAGGTTGACCAAAAGTTACTCCTGACCATGCTTCACTATGAGCATGCGTACAATGACTGGGAAGGAAGCGTGTTGGTTGAGATAGTGTACCCGCGCAATGTAGATATAGATTCAAAGAAAGAGTGGATTTTCAAAAGTTATGGTCGCGTCCCTTCAGCAGAAAGGGACAGGACATTGAGGTTCAAGGCAATTAGGATGTACGTGAAGGATCTAGAGCGGCTGTTGTCAGAGGATCCTGAAATAGAATACATTACAGGGTCAGCAACACTTGCCCCGACAGATGGATATACAATATAATCTAGATGGCATAACTAGCAATACGTAGCATAGCTGTGCAGTAGAGCTAAGTCGAAAGGAGATGAAATGAAAAAATGTCGTCCAATCAAAGAAGACCGAAAAAAGATGATGGTAGATTTGGCAGCCAGATAACTGACAAAGCGGGAGAGCACCCTCAGTTTCGCACAGGAGATACATCTCAGGGTCGAAGTATAAAGGAAATGGAGGCGGTTAATAGAAATGAAGAACGTAAGGATTACCCGGAGGTAACGCCAACGGCAATGTCCAACTTTATATGTGATTTTTGCGGCAAGAACTTTCAGAACCAGCACGATCTTGTGCATCATCAACGCTTTGAGGGTAAGGCTGGAAGCAACAATGATTGATTGGTTACTTACCAGAGGCAGGGCAGGCTACTTGAAACTCTTATTATTACCTGCCAACATATCATATCTCACAAGCGATGAAAAAGCTTGAGGTCATTATTCCGCATGAGCGGCTTGTGGAGATTAACACAATTTTGCACAAAAGGGGCGCCAGTGGTATGACTTTTTACGATGTCAAGGGAAGAGGGAGAATGAAAAAGGAATCTGTAAGTGTCGGCAGAGGAGCCACAAGATATGTACCTGAATTCGGCTCCTGGACCAAGATCGAGGTACTTTTGCCTGATTCAAAAGTAAAGCCTATTGTGGACGATATAATGAAGGTTATGAAAGCTGGCTCAGCCTGTGATGGCAAGATAGTCATCTGCAATGTTATAGCTGTATATGATACAGCCACGCTCTCCCAGAACAGGACAAGTTGAATTTGCCGCCAGAACAAAGCAAGATCTGTCCGATCTGGGACAGATGACGGTTTGACCCTGATGGAAAAGATTATAATCTTGAATCCATGTATCTGCTACATGAATTACCCTCTGGAAAACCATGCTAAAAGAACCATGCCGGTATGTCTTACTCCTGACCAGATGAGGACCGTAGAGGAGTACGCAAAGAGAAATGGCATGCTCAATGCAAGCCAAGCCATAGAGAAAGCTGCTGGCAGCATAGAATAGCCCTTGGCCATTTAGGCGGCTTCTGCTCTGCTCTCCTTCTCTTTTCTACCCTCTTTCTACCATTAAACGCTATCCACCCATCCTTTCTCTCGAGTGAATTTCTTTACACATTTGTCAAAACTCAGGAACAGGGATTATTATGAAAGACTTTAGAAAATGCTTCAGCATTGCTTCCAAGCTTTCAGGCGAAAGGTCAGAGAGAAGAAGGCGATGATCTGGCCAGGGGGTTTATTGAGGGGGCTCGCATCAGCTGGATCTCCCTGTGGACATTGCTTGGAATAGGAGTAGCAGAGATTGCTGCAGGCGCTTTTACTGGTAGCGTAGTAACTACTGCCGACGGCACTGACTCGATGTCAGATGCGGCTATTTCGTTTGTAGTATGGCTTGGATTGAAATTTTCTCAGAAAAAGCCAGATAGGCGTTTTAACTTTGGATACCACAAGATTGAGACGCTTGCGGCCTTGCTGGCTGCAATTGGCATGATATCTATAGGCATCTTTATTGCATTTCATTCCTTTGAATCACTTTTGAACCCAAAGCCGGTTGGCCATGCGGTTGTTGCAATGACTGTGCTGGCTGCCGCAGCAGGTCTTTCGTGGTACAGAGCAATCCAGATGCAAAGGATCGCAAATAAGTACAATCTGTTATCGTTAAAGACAGACGCCAAGAACTCGATAAAGGATGGATCTGCGTCGCTTGTGGGACTTGCCAGCATCATAATTGCATCTTACCTTGGCTTTACACAGATGGATGCAATAGGAGGAGTAATAATTGCAGGATACATCTTTACCGTAGCTTATGTGGCCTTGAAATCATCATCCCTTGTTCTTGTAGACGCAAGCTATGATAGGAACCTTGCAGACGAGGCGCAGTCTGCTATAGAGACAGAGTTCCATATTCAGGTCCTAAGAGTGCTAGCAAGGCCAGCTGGCCCCAGATTCCATTGTGAGCTGAGCGTCATGGTAGACGGGAAAATGACTGTACATGAGCTAAATGAACTGAGCACAAAGATACAGGAACACCTGAGGTCGGAAATAAGAAACATTGAAAGAGTTACTGTCATACCTGTCGCAGGATGATATAAGATACAGGATGTTGAGTCTGTCGCTTGCACCGGATTTTATGTCTTGTCATTTCCTGTTGTGCTGGCGACTTTTAGGCTCTAATTACCAAGCTAAAAAAGTCTTTAGACTTTTCTTTTATTTTCCTTCCTTCATCTTGTTATATGAATGGTATTTTCTGGCGTGATCTCTCATCTGCTCCATCCCTGTGAAGCTGACATTGCATTTCTTGCATTCATAGAGGAGAGCTTCATGTATAACCTGTTCATGCTGCATAAGTTGCTCAATGTGGCGAAACTTTTTGCCGCATTTTTCGCATACATATTTCTTGAAAAAATCCATTTACCAGTTTCAACCTCGTCTATCTGTCATTATCAAGTATCAAGTTAGACCTTTCCTTTCGTTATGGCATTCTGTTTGTCCCAGCACTCTCTGCACATTTGTCCCTTTAGATTCCATGCAGGTTTTGGGTTGTACCTTATGAATCCTATCTTTCTGTTGCATATAACACAGTAGTTAAGCTCCTTTTGATACTTAGCCTCCATAGTATCAAAGCAACTTTTGCATAGCAGACTGCCTGCTTCCAGATTCCACTGCCACCTTGGCTTGTTTTGCAAGTCAGTATCCTGCACTAGCTCTTTTTTGCATATCGCGCAGGTATCTGGCGCTTCTTGGAGCCGGGCCTTTTCTTCCTGTTGTTTTAGAACAGCTTCCTTGGTCTTTTCAATGTGGCAATCACTGCATAGATAGCCTTCAACTTCTGACCCGCTTGGTGGCTTGTATTTGTGTTTTAGCTCTTTGCTGCAGATAGCGCAGAAATGAACTGTTTTTTTACCAAAGAGTGGCAACTGGATATACCATATGTTGGATGGCGCTTCGGGTAAAAAAATTTATCACATATAGATAGATAGTTAGTTAGCCGAGTGCTGAAAGGAAAGCAAGAATAAGAGCCTGCAAATCAAATGAGATGACTAGAAAAGGCAAGAAAGCTAGATAGCTTTAAGTTGCTTTACTATTGGAGGCCTCGCCTTGCGGAATACACGAAAACCGCAAATGCATTTTATCTCGGGCAGTCTAGATAGCTCTTCTACGGTTACCCCTGTGCCGCAGCGCATACATTCATAGGTTACATTAGCAATGTTTTCAGGGTTTGCAGACATTCGGAGTTGAATGTGATAACTCCACATTTAAAGCTTTTAAGAGATCTAGCTACCGCAACTATTTTTTTATTGATTTTTTGCCAAATCTATCCCGATAACTAGAGACAAATAAGAAGAAATTGATTTGGATGGCAGCACGTGTCGCCAGTCCAAATTAGTTGGTCAGTATTGAATCTGGAGATTATCAAAGTAGACCTGTGAATCTCCTTTTGTCCATAGCCCTATCTGACCATCCTGATAATGAGCATCGTACCTCTGCAGTAGCAGGTTGCCATCAAGATAGCCTGCGACTCCCTGTGTAGAGACGTCTGCTGTTATGTTATGCCACTGACCTATTGCAATGTCTGCATTTTTGTCTTCGGTACAGAGTATCTTGCCTGTATCTGCCCTGCAAAATGAAAACCGGCTATTGTACGAGTCGGCCATCAGGACAAAATAATGCGAGCTATCCTGGAGCCTGATTACAAGACCTGCTGATGCATCATTAGTTGCATTGGATATTAATTTGAACATTACACTGACCCTTGCGTTTCCTACAGTAGGCGAATCTGAAACTCCAAGTAAGCTGTAATCAGATCCGGAACGTGGAACAGATATCTTGGCGAGGACATTGGGTGGAGACGGAGCCGATGGGTCAGACACTATAGCCCATTTGCCCGGATTGCCAGTACCTATCTGTGCCGCCGAGAATATATCCGGCAGAGAATTTACCTGGTACTGATCAAAATTCCATAACTTGGTGGTTTTGTAAGGGAAGCTTATTGCAGCATTATAAAGCGCAAAGGAAACTGCAATAGATCCTATAATGGCCGCAATGATGTACCTTTTCTTTCTTGGTGTCATGACCATTTTGGGTGGCAATCGATTTTTCAACTCTTTTCAGATAGCAATTGTATAAAAAGATAACAAGGTCATATGGTGCTTGTATATTGATAAATTTCTTAGTGTCGGCGCTTTTGCCTTAACCTAGCTTTCTCACTCTTTGCTTTCCATCTGTTATATCCCCACATGGTTGCCGCAAAAATGCCTAGGGAGAAGAAAAATCCTCCAACCATTACAAATAGCCAGTTTCCGGCAACATAACCCCATAGAATCCCAATAGTTCCGCTAATGAACTGGGTTATAACAAGGACTATCCATCTATCTACCAATACCAAGAGTGATTTATTATCATCCTTTTAACTATTTTCCTTCAATATGTTAAGGCCAACTTGACCATTCTATTATGTTATAGGCCGGCTTTGCATATGAGTGCTTGAACAAATAATGCCAGAAATGCTTCTGCCAAATGCATTCAAGGAAAATTACAAAGAATACCAAGAAAGTAATGATAACAAAAGCAGATCAGAACAAAAAGAAAGGATGAAAAAGGTAGAATCAGGAACTCCTGATTCGTTTTTAGTTTACGTGACGCCTTCGCTGTAGGCTCTTTCTCCCACTTGGGCAATATCTAGCCCAATCTCTTCTTCCTTGGGAGTTACACGTACTCCGCCCGGCCACACTGCATCCATTGCTTTCCACATCGCAACAGTAAGTGCAAAGGACCAGATGCATGCAGCTCCTGCTCCTACTGCGTTTATTCCTAGCTGTATTGGATTTCCAAAGAATGCGCCGTTGTGTCCATATGGGTTAATTCTTGTTTCGCTGAAGGCACCTGTCAATAGTGCTCCGATTACTCCGCCCATACCATGTACTGGCCAAGTATCGAGTGCATCGTCAATTCTTCTGCGGTTCTTCCATATCAGACAATAGAAGCACCCTGTCGCGCAAGCAAATCCTACTATTATGGAGGCCCATGTGCCAATGAACCCTGATGCAGGCGTGATTGCTACAAGCCCAGCGACTGCGCCGGCAGTTGCACCCAGTGCACTTGTCTTTCCTGTATGCGCCCAGCTGAGGAATACCCACCACATGGCTGCTACAGCAGTTGCAAGGTTTGTATTCTGGAACGCTTGGGTCTCAAGCAACCCTGCAAAGCCAGCACTACCTGGGTTGAAGCCGAACCACCCGAACCATAGCAGTATTGCACCTAGCATCACTAGCGGGATAGAATGCGGTTCAAATGGAGCCCTTCCGTATCCCATTCTCCGGCCAAGGATCATTGCACTAGCTAAACCTGAGAACCCTGATGTAATGTGGATCACAGTTCCACCTGCAAAGTCTTCAGCGCCAAGAGCAGCTAGCCATCCAGGATGAGTGCCTTGACTTCCGAGAGACCAGTTCCAGTGTCCTGCAAAGTCGTAAATGAATGTACTCCAGAGTACTGTATAGATCATGAAGGCACTCATCTTCACTCTATCCGCATAACCTGCTATAGTCAGTGCCGGTGTGATAGCTGCGAACATGAGCTGGAACATCACATAGCCGATATGCGGAATTGTCGGAGCGTAAACGTCCGCTGGCGCATTATGTTGAACGTTATTTAGCCCTATCCAATCGAGGTTGCCAATAAATCCAGGCCCAATTCCAGAATCAGGACCGAACATTATCGAATATCCGTAAATGACCCACTGGATGCTTACTATGGAATATACCAAGAAGTTCTGGAGAATGATTGTAAGAGAGTTCTTTCTCCTTGTCATACCACCGTACAGAAAACCAACACCACCCGGAGTCATTATCATCACAAATGATGCTGCGGTGTACATGAAAGTGGTATCTCCAGAGTCGATACATGGTGCCATGCTTCCACCAAATGTTTGACTGGTGTTGCCCGGCGGCTTCATTGGTTGTCCACAATGTATCTCTGATGTCTGGTTTGGATCAGCAAGCTTGTTGAGAGGACCGAACTGTGCATATGCAGTATCAGCTGCAACGAATCCGGACACCCCAACGAGCAGACCTGCCATTATAAAGACTGCTGCCCACTTGTGCTTTTTTACCATCGAAAATAACGGGTCGGCCATTACCCCTGATGACATGCTATCGGAAGTCTGAATGCAACTATAAATACTATTTTATCATAAAAATGATTTTTTATGGTAATATGTGTCAAGGCACTATGTCACCTGTTTTGTACTCAGTTTTTTCAATCTGTCGGGATATTCAAGCTACTACACTGAGGCAAGCTTCCGCCAATAACAAGTTACAGGGAGATGCTGTCCGTTTTGCACATATTATTAATATTAAAGCAGGTTATTGTCGCAATAGCCCAGGCAACGCACAAAGGGTTTCGGCATATTACCATAAAAAATCATTTTTATGATAAAATAGTATTTATAGTTGCATTCAGACTTCCGATAGCATGTCATCAGGGGTAAAGGCTGTAAGGCAGAGCGAAAAAATTTTAGAAAAAGCCCGTAACAAGATCAAAGAAGGCGTCGATAACTATAGAGCTGCCAGCGATGCACCTCCCAAGGTTGATGTTTACGATGTAATAGAGCAGGTCTTTTCACTCATCAATCCCACAAATGGTGACGAGAGCAAAATATCAATAGATGAGGTAAGCGGATGCCTCAGGCGAGCCTACCTTGATCGAAAGGACCCACAAGAAGCTACGCACAAGCAAATGATGGCAACCATAATCGAAAAAGGAGCTCTCAGCATTCTGGAAAAACCTGCAACAGGAGAAATTGACGCGGGATCTGGTGTCAAGCTTGTTGGCCGCGCAGACAGGGTTGAGGACGAGGTGGTAATGGTATTCAGGAGTGTTGCAGAACTACCCGAGATGCCATTTGCCGAACATTTCATGCAGTTGAATGCATACCTTCACATGTTTAACAAGCAAGAAGGCGTGATAATCTATTTTGATACCGAAGGAAATGAGCTGGAATTTGTCGTTCCCAGAAGCGAAAAGCTGCTGAATGAAACTACAAGAAGAGCTCGCATCCTTAATACGCTACTGAAAAACAATATAGCTCCGACACTTGAGCCTTCAAATAGGTGTATCAATTGTCCCCACAACGAAAAGTGTTATTATCCATCAGAAGACAAGCAGAAATGGGGATTTTGGGCACGCGGCAAGTGGCGCGAGCTAAAGGCAAAGCCAATCCTTTAGGCCCAGCCAATCTCAACTTTCATTTCATTATTTTTCCATCCTATTTTGTTTTATTTGGATTCTGTTTCTGGTGCATCTACCACATATTGAATCCATCAGGCAATTTTGGTATTCCAAGAAGCGAGCCGGATCCCATATCCCTTACTACAAAAGATCCTTGAGGCACCCAGTCATCAGGAGAAACAAAGTATGCTGTCCCACCAATCTTTACCACAATGTATCTATATTTTGCAATCAAATGGCGCTCTGTTGGATTGAGCAATCCCTGTACCGGGATAAGCATCGCACTAGATCCAGATTTTGAGGCTTCCAAGCCAGTCCATACTGGATATGGAAGCTTAAACTGTGGACCCTTAATTCTGAATAATGATGGTTTAAAACTAATTGCCATACATAGCGCCATGCCAAGAATACCCATTAGAAAGTACAGGTTCGCCATTGGCACAGGAGGGACCGGCTCCATGACCTTTCCTACGCCTAGCCTACTTGCTATGACGGGTTGCAGTCCGTGGTGACCAGCTGCTGTCGATAAGATAAACACCATACCAAAGTACATGCTTCCAGTCCCTGCAATTGATAGGAAAGACTGAATAGAGCCACGCCAGAATATACTCAGAACAAAGGTTAACATCAAACTCAATACCAAGGGAATCATTTTCTGTCTGATTTGTGGGTCAGTACTTTCTACAATAATGAAAAAAGCTTCTAGCATAACAAGTGCACAGAAGGTAGCTACGCTAACCAGAGTCCAGAATCTATTTCTAGGCAAGAACCATTCGTAAATAGCATCTATAAAGGTCCCCTTCTGGTTTACTGGTCTTGCCGCTTTTCTCACACAGAAGTAATATGGTGTGCCTCGTATATCAATTTACTTTACCATTATTCTTCACTTCATCAGGTCATTGTCCTCGACCTTGGCTAGGTAAACTCTCGTCTTGTACGGCTTGGTTTGATTCTTATGATAATATAGTACCTTTGTTCCATGTTCAAATGGCACTACCTCAATTGAATCAGATGGTTGCATTGACTTCTCTGATTGCTTAAGGTATTCTAAAAGCTCTTCTTTGTTCATTTTGAGAATTTCTGACAATGGCTTTACTTTTGGAATTCGCAACACAGATCGTTAGTGGAGGATGTATATATGCCTCAATAGAATAGTACCTGCTAGACAGCAAGTGGAATGCGATGACGAACGCAGCAATTTGCAGAACAATATTAAATAGAGTGGCCGAAGAATAGGAGAGGAAACTCTCAAAGGAGAAATAGAAGCAGATGGATAATCCAAGCACTGAACATGATATAGAATTGTTCCAGGATTTTATGGGAGTCGGATACTTTTTTCATGATGTCCGACCAAATGTGCTTCTGATATTTGATAACAGAAGAGCTCTTGTCAATACTTGGTCAAAGATCATCAAGTGGTGGCCTGACCCTGACATAAGGATGGTATTGATAGAAAAGCAGAATCCTGCATCGTACGAGTTTTATTTGCACAGTGATTCGAAAATTTTGAACACAAAGTGGGTCTTCTTGAAGTCTTTAAAGATGTCAGAGCATTACACCAGATTCAAATCAGATTATGGCGGAGCAGCAAACCTTGGTCTTGCATTATACAGGCCTAAGGACGACTCGTATGAGCTTGAAATTTTCAAGTACAAAAAAAGAGTCACCAATGTGACATTTCAGGCAGAAAGTGAATCAATCACAGACACTATAGTTCAGAGATCCAAGCAGGTACTCAAATTTTCTGGCGAAGGAACACGTGTATAGCTTCTGTATTAGGATAAAGGTAAGATAGGTCGCATTTAGATATGATCAGGTATAAGCTTTGATAATTCTGACCCACGGTTCCCAATCAATACTGTAAAAAATCATTGGTTGTCGCACAGGATAGTTTGTCACACTCTTTGTAATTCCAAAATCAACCACCTTTGTTTTGTTGTTGTCTGTCTTGAATTTAATTCGCAGAAAATTGACTTTTCGCAATCTTATGCTACTGACTTCAATGACAGATTTCAGAGGGATAACCAGGCTGCCTGATTCTTTGGAGATGTCTTCGTCTAGCTGGGATTCGGAATAATTGTCTATTTTTGTTATCTGGGCCTTGTCTTGCCCAAAGTATT
Organism: Nitrososphaeraceae archaeon; assembly: GCA_021325295.1. Classification (GTDB taxonomy): domain Archaea; phylum Thermoproteota; class Nitrososphaeria; order Nitrososphaerales; family Nitrososphaeraceae; genus JAJPHM01. The sequence continues at coordinate 12,560 of JAJPHM010000029.1, read as the reverse complement.
TTTCTCTTTCCTTTGGAGTAATGTAAAAGTACTGTGGAGTGAAGATAAGGTTCCTGTTAGTTAGAGCAAGGATACCTTCCTTGCTTTTATGGAAAAATCCCGCAAAGCCGACAATATTGTCCCATACCTTCGGAAGTGCTGCAACAATATGCTCATCTGCTTCAAGATTTACTCGCAAAACTTTGTCCCTGCTATAACCAAGTCTAAATTTCCATGGTAAAAATGTTATTGGTATCAGCACGAAAAACAAAAAGTATTGAGGCTTGGCCTGACCTTAGGCTCTATTCTTTTTGCTCCGGATGGGATTCGTAGGTGAATCCGTATGTTCCATAGTGCTTTTTCTCGGCCATCCTTCTATACCTATAGGCGCGCTCGCCAAAGAGTATGCCAATGGTTATCGCAAGAGACACTGCAGTTGCGATAAAGATCATTATATCGGCTTCAGCCATGGCTCCAGCTATGCGAAAGTAAGTATATTAATTTTGCTGAAATTTTTAGTTCTTCCAGTACGGTTTATCATCCCACGGCTATCTGTTCCAGAAAGCATCAACTTAGAATTAATTATTATAAAAATTTCAAAGTGATTGCAAAGATTGTGGTTCAAGGAATATGAGAATTATCTCTCAATCATGATGAATTGTCAGGCTTCTTTCCTATGCTCATGCAAAATTTTACTCCAAAAAGCTCTCGGGAGCAATACTTTAATAAAAGCACTCCATACTGAGTTTGGTAGGTTGATAGGCTGCCATGAAAAGAATTGAAGCAGTAATTCCTGTAACCAGAATGGACGAAGCGTTTAATGCGCTCAAGGGACTAGACATAGGAGGTCTGACATACTACGATTCCAAAGGCAGGGGTCAGATTCCAAGAACACCTAGGCTTTCAGGCAGAGGTACATCAAGCTATGTTCCAGAGTTTAATGTGAACACGACAATTGTTGTCGTAGTGAAAGACTCGATGGTAGAAAAGGTGGTTGACAAGATTATCAACAGCACAAGCACAGGTCTGGCAGGAGAAGGCAAGATATTTGTGTCAGATATAGACGATGTAGTGGATATTGGCTCGAAAAAACGTGGCGAAGCCGCCCTGTAACCACATTTAGTCTGCATCACAACAACCAACTATCAGCACATGCCTTTTTTCTGTGAGCAAGTTAGTCGAACTGTTTAACTTACTGGGAAGCTTTACTTTTTCTGATTGCAGACTGAGCGGCGGCCAGTATAGCTATTGGTATCCTATATGACGATGCACTGACATAATCCAGTCCAATATTGCTACAAAACTCTATAGAACGCGGATCCCCGCCGTGCTCGCCGCATATTCCTATTTCAACATCCCTCCTTACCTTTCTGGCAAGGTCTACAGTCATCTTCATCAGCCTACCGACACCTTTTGTGTCTACGGTCTGAAATGGGTTGAACGATACAATTCCCTTTTCCAAGTAAAATGGCAGGAACTTGCCCTCGGCATCCTCTCTACTGAAGCTGAATGTAGCCTGCGTGAGGTCGTTTGTTCCAAAACTCAGGAAATCAACTACCTCTGCGATGTCGTCAGCTACTAGGCACGAGCGAACTACTTCGATCATGCTTCCAAACTTTATCTTTAGCTTTATCTTGTGCTTGTGTTCCACCTCACGTTTGACTGATTCAAATATCTGCCTGGTGCTGACAAGCTCTTCAACCATTCCCACTTGGGGAACCATTATCTGAGGTTCTACCGTTACACCCTCTTTGGCAAGCTCTGCGGCAGCTTCGCATATTGCCCGGATTATCGTTTCGTAAATTTCTGGAAAAGATATTCCGACCCTTACTCCTCTATGACCAAGCATCGGATTTACTTCGGAAAGCTCGTGTACCCGCCTCAGCATCTTTTCCTTTTCCTTCTGCTGTGCATCTGACCTACCCTTTAGCTTAAGTTCCGATATCTGCTCTAAAAGATCCTCCTCTTTTGGCAGGAATTCGTGCAGGGGCGGATCAAGCAACCTGATTGTGACCGGGAGACCCTGCATTTCCTTCAGAATGGCCTTAAAGTCTTGCCTTTGCAAGGGCTCAAGCTCGGCTAGGGCCTTTCTCCTCTGTTGCTCTGTTTCTGCCATTATCATGTTCACAAATTGCGCTATCCGGTCGTGCCGGTTAAACATCCTCTCTGTTCGGCACAGACCAATTCCCTCTGCACCATATTTTCTGGCCAATGCGGCGCTTTCTGGAGTATCGGCATTTGCCCTGATTTTTATGGCCTTGGTTTCGGCTGCCCATTGCAGCAGTTCCCTGAATTCAGGCGTTATTTCTGGTTCAACTGTTGGGATGTCGCCGACATAGACCCTACCAGTTGAGCCATCAATTGTTATCCTCTGTCCCTCAGATACAACCGTTTCCGAAGATAAGTGATTCTTGCCGCTGCTGCCGAAGCTGACATTAAATTTCTTGCCGGCCTCGTCAATTTCGATCTGTGAGCAGCCTACTACGCATGGCTTGCCCATGCCGCGTGCAACAACTGCTGCATGCGAAGTTTTTCCTCCTCTGCTTGTCAGTATGCCTACTGACTGAAAGAAAGCAGGGACATCATCAGGCCGCGTTTCTTCTCTTACGAGTATGACTTTTTCGCCTTTTTTGCCCAAAAGCTCTGCGCGCTGGACATCAAATATTGCAATGCCACTTGCTGCTCCTGGAGAGGCGCCGACCCCTGTTGCCACGGGTTTGTTCTTTGCATGAGGATCTATTCTTCTGTAAAGGATCTGCTCGAGGCCTTCTGGATCTATTCTGGAAAGCGCAGACGTTTTGCTTATCAGGCCCTCGTGAAACATGTCGACTGATGTCTTGACCATGGCAATAGCATTCATCTTGCCTGCCCTTGTTTGCAGAATATACAGCTTGCCTCTTTCAACCGTAAACTCGACATCCTGAGGCTCTTTGAAGTGGTTTTCAAGTTTATTGCACACCAACAGGAGGTCTCTGTAAACATTTGGCATCTCTTTTGCAAGTGCTCCAATATGCTGTGGCGTTACCTTGCCTGATACAACGTCTTCTCCCTGTGCGTTTACAAGGTACTCTCCATACAGCTTTTTCTCCCCCACCTCGGGGTCTCTTGTGAATACAACTCCTGTGGCACTGTCATTTCCCATATTGCCAAATACCATAGTAACAACTGTTACTGCAGTTCCGTTGGCAATTTCAGGAGTTATCCTGTACTGCCGGCGATACTCAACTGCCCTTCTTCCCATCCATGAACGGAATACAGCATCTATTGCAAGCTCCAATTGCTTGTACGGGTCGGACGGAAACTTTTTGCCTGTCTTTTGCTCGCATGCAGACTTGAAAGATGCCGAAATTTCCCGCAATACCTTTTCGTTTGACAAGTCTTTGCCGGCCAGTATCTCGTCGAACACCTTTTCGTCGACATTGAGCACTACCTTGCCAAACATCTGAATAAACCTCCTGTATGCGTCCCAGGCAAAGCGGGGATTTTTGCTCTGCGCGGCCAGGCCTGCAACAGTTTGGTCGTTAAGACCAAGATTGAGGATAGTATCCATCATGCCGGGCATTGACACAGGAGCTCCAGAACGGACCGAGACAAGAAGCGGGTTTGTAGAGTCTCCAAACTTTTTGCCTGTCAACGATGCCAGCCTGTCAATTGACCTGCGCACTTCATCCATCAAGCCATCCGGAAGTCTTCTGCCTGCTTCATAGAATTTTTCGCAAACATCTGTCGTAATCACAAACCCCGGCGGGACAGGAAGGCCTAATCTTGTCATCTCTGAAAGGCCCGCACCTTTCCCTCCAAGCAGGGATTTGTTCTTGCCGTCAGCCTCATCAAAAAAGTATATCGGCTTGACGGTCTTGCTGCCGCTTTCCATGCCTGAATATGGCAGAATAACTGGTTTAAAATGTTGTGTGTAGAGAGCAATTTCGCAGTTGTGTCTGCTGTATTGTGCAGAGTATCCAGCAGGAATGGATTTACGTATGCATTGCACTGCTTGGTAGTTTAGCCAACAAACCGTCTTTGCTTTTCGTTTCCAAAGATCTACACTTATCAGTTCTGTCTGTTGGCAATTCTATTCCTCAAATTCCTCGAAGTGGCTTGTCTATAGCGACCAGATCAAACTTGGTTTCAGCTGTGCTATTTCAACTCGGATTGGGTCAATCTGCAATTGCAAGGGCCATTCCAATCACACCAGTGCCACCCTACATGCAGATAGTCAGAAGTGCCAATAACGATGTTAATTAACAAGTGACAATGACCCGTAATTGGCGAACATCAATTCAATTGAGCCCTGATGCTGCTAGCTTGGGTGCGGTGCCAATCCTTATTCAGATCCTCGACTTGTTTGGCACAGGAGCCTTTGCGGTGACCGGTGCATTCAAGGCAATTGAACACAAGTCCGATATCGTTGGGATAATCATACTTTCTACAATAACAGGGGTTGCCGGAGGTGCAATCCGGGATATTGTGTTTGGAAGAATTCCCCCTGTTGCCATACTCAATCCTCTGTATCTTGTCATAACTACATCTGTCGCAGTTGCAATCTTTTTCCTGTATCCGTTATTGAAGAAACATTGGAATCTTTTCTTGAAATTCGATGCGATCGGTCTTGGAGTATTTACTATAATTGGATCAACTTTCGCATACAGTGTCCTCGGACTAAATTTTCTTGCCATGGCCTTTGCAGGAGTGATCACAGCTGTAGGTGGCGGGATCCTGCGCGACGTTTTCGTAAACGAGGTTCCCATTGTATTTGTGAAAGAACTTTACGCTTCAGCAAGCTTTGCCGGGGTTGTCGTTCTCTTTGTTCTACTCTCTGCACATGCAGACTTTAACATATCTGCCATAGTGAGCATTATAGTCGCCACTTCGATCCGATTGCTGGCAATAAAGTTCAACTGGAACCTGCCGGTAGCAAAAAGCTGATCCCTGACAACTGCAGTTTGATTGTTTTGTGTATATCAATTCAGATAGATTGGTGTATGGTATGATATGGTATACAGTATATTGCATTATTCCATTCCCTGAGCAAGCTCGGCTATTTTTTCCTGCCATTTTGCTGCCTTGATTACACCGCTTGCTACAAGTATGCCTTGTGAACCAAGTCTCATCGCAGTGCTGACATCAGTCTGATCTGAGATTCCTGCTCCACATATAATATGTGACCTTGCGGATCCGGCGGCCCTTATAGATTCTGTGATTACTGAAGGGTTTTCTTTGGAAACTGCCCTACCCGTGCCTATCAGTTCAGGTGGCTCTATGGCAATGAAATCCGGGTTGAGTTCTGCGATATGCTTTACTTCCCTTGGGGTCTGGGCGCAGACTATAGACGTCATGCCTAGCCTGCGCATTCTCCTTACAAGCGAGCTGATGGCCGGCAGGTCAATTCTGTGTTCGCTATGGTTGAGAATGGAACCAGCAACGCCATAGGATCTAGCTATTTCGGGAACAAAGAAGCCGGTTGTAGAGCCGGGCTCTGAAGTGTCTAGGTGTTGGCATATGACAGGTATGCTAACTGATCTTGAGACGAGCGCAGCTGCTGCCTGTGGAGGGGCAAGAACGATCTCCGTTCTGAGGCTTTCAGCCACCTTCTCAGCTGCCTTTGCAAGCTCTATAGTCCGTTCGCCTGAAGCCTCGATATAGTTCTTGAAATTTATTATTAGTGGTCTTCTCAACGTCTGACCGCTCTTTCTTTTTCCTTTTCCTTTTCTTTCTCTTTTCCTTTCTCTCTTTCCTTGCCTGACTTGTTTGTGCCTTGATCATGTTCTGGTTGTTTTTTGAATTTTTCTGACAGCTTTGCCATCCTTGCCTCATATCCTTTGTTGTATTCTAGCTCTTCAGGAACCAAGGTTGCAGGATGTATGAATCCTTGATTTCTCATTATCATGGCCCTTTCAGCCGCCTGCATCCTCTGGTAGTCCCAGTCCACAGTGCCAAACCCATCATGGGGCCCTGTGAGCTTACCATTGTGCATACTAAACAGAAGGCATGAAACAATTGGAATCGAATAATTCAGACTCGCAGCAGAGTTTAACTTTACAGGCATAAGCGGCATATGATGGCTGCCTCTGGTGTTGCCGGCTACATAATGCGGTTCGTTGAATGCGCTGCCAGCCTCTTCAGTTGCAGGAAAGTTCTTTTGAGTCCTTACGATCGCTATAGGATCGTCCTTTCCTACGTAGGTCCCAGCTATATTGTGCAGCCTGTCGGTTGATGCAGAGACTATCTGTTCTCCATCAGGTGACAGAACAGAGTGGACAACATACCGCCCGGGATACATGAGGGCAGCTTCAAGCTCTGGCTTATCCTGCCACATTTTCAGGTCTGCTATATCGCCTGTCATTACATCCATTATCCTAAAGATAACCCCAGCTGCAAGATTCTCATTGATAAGAAGTCCGGTATTGCTTCTTGCATCTACGAACATGCGCCAGAGCGGCAAGTTAAATGCTCCCGGTTCTGTCTTGTCCGCTGCAAATATGCAAAATACTTCGCTTGGTCTCTCTTCCATTTCTATTTCTGCCACGCCCGGTCCCATGCCCTTGACGTTGCCAGAGAACGCATCTTTAAGTAGATCCTGACCCGCACCATAGAGGCCCTGTTCTTTTGCAGTCCTGGTACCTTCTGTAAATGCATCCCATGCAAGTTTGTGGATCTTGACGTTGTCCACTCCCATAGTATGGGTCATTATGATATGGATATCGTCTCCTGTGTATCCAATGTAATAATCTATCAGTATGCCCTTGCCGTTTTTTGCAACAAAGTCCCGTACCGTTCTGACAAGCTCGTCACTTGGGCGAGTATGTCCGCCTATACCACCAATATCAGCCTTGATCGCAGAAACAGTTATCTTCATAGAGCAGACTCATGACCTTTGGTTTAAAACTTTATCGATATTTCAGAATTGTGAAAGGTTGAAGAACATTGTTAAGCCTGCTCCGTCAGACATTTTCTAAAGTGGAGACAAGGTTTAAACTATCTGATAAGCAGTTCATATTGAACTGATAATCCAGAAAATGATAACATAGTTAGCTGCTGAATGCGGTACTGCTATTTCAAAAAGTCAGAGAACTTACGGCCTGTTTGCTTATTTCCACTCAAAGCCTGTCGCCGCAAATTCCTGCGCCGTCTGGTTCAGCTCAGTTTCTATTGCCAAGATTAACCTATTCATCCATGCTAGCTTTTGTGAATTCGTAAATCCTGTAACCAAGACTATACCCCTGACATTCCATCCTTCACCAGCTCTGTTTTTCGCATGGCCCCACCAGAAAAATTGCTCTCCATCCTGTGTTGTAACCACACCACGATAGCTTGCATCCCATATACCATGAGGATACTGGTTGATTACGCCAGAGCCCATATTTTTTCCACTTGGGAATTTGCCCATTCCCTTGATATCTGAAACAAAATTTGCGTTAACTTTAGTTCCTTCTACAGGATGCACTGACTCTATATTCATATCAGTTACTTTTCCTTTCTCTTCAAACAGCTTTTCTCCGAGACCCATAGTTGGCTCTCAAGAGGTCTGCAAAGTAGATAAGGATTTCAAGTAATTCCGATGCACCTGCCACAATCGTCTTATGATTGATTGCAAGAAGAGCGTCTTGGCAATTTTTTCAATATTACTAATGCAATAGCTTTGACCACATCATCAGCAAATGTCAAACCCCTGCAATTTGGCTGAAATTTCAGATGGGTTAATTATTTGGCAGCTAGTCACCAGAAGTATGCGGGTAAAAATTGTCAAAGATAGTCGACATTAACAATATGGTGAATAACCAAGACCCTACTGCTTGCATGGCAGCTCTGCGTCAGGTAAATACCATATAAATGGACACGAAATAAACCACAATACCGAGCTCAAGCAATAGAATAAATACCATTATCGACTGTCAGGATTTTGATATTTGCAAACTAGGATGCTGGCGCAGGTATTGAGCAAGTCTGATGTAGGCGATATCCTTGATGGCGTTCTGCATGGCAACCAGCCAGACCTCAATGACTGCATTCGGCTTGTGCAATCTCATGATGTACATGCACTAGGGCTTGTAGCTAATATACTCAGGCGGAGGCTCTATAGCGACACTGCATCATATGTCAACAATATAATTCTAAATTATACTAACGTCTGTGTTACATACTGCAAGTTCTGTGCATTTTACAGGCCTCCCGGAGATGCAGATGCATACACTGTGCCACTTGAAGAAATTGTGCGCAGAGTTTCTATGTCAAGGGAAATGTTTGGCATTACTCAAGTCATGCTACAGGGTGGCCACAACCCAAACCTGAAGATAGACTACTATGAAGATGCATTTCGAGCCATCAAAGCAAAATGCCCTGGCGTCGGGATACATGGCCTGTCGGCATCTGAGGTAGACATGATTGCAAGGGTGGAGCGCAGCAGCACAAACGAAGTCCTTGCAAGGCTAAAGGAAGCAGGGCTTGATACCCTTCCAGGCGCCGGTGCTGAGATACTTGACGACTTGGTCAAGAAAGAGATAAGCCCGCTCAAGATCAAAAGCGCTGAATGGCTTAGAATAATGGAAGAGGCCCACAAGCTAGGTATCAAGTCCTCTGCTACCATGATGTACGGTACAGTCGAAAGTGAAGAGCAGCGTGCAAGACATATTATGAAAATAGCCGAGCTCCAGAAAAAAACAGGAGGATTTATGGCATTTATTCCATGGAGCTTTGAGCCAAACAAGACAGAGATGCAGGCAGAAGGGATGATAAAATATCCTGCAGGCGGCCTGCACCTGCTCAAGATGATAGCCATATCTAGAATAGTTTACTATGGCCTGATTCCGCATCTTCAGTCTTCATGGCTGACAAACGGGATAGGCATGGCTCAACTTGCACTAAATTATGGAGCCGATGACTTTGGCGGCACTTTGATAGGCGAAGAGGTAGTCAGTGCAACAGGCGCAAGGTCAACAGAGCTGACATCTGACAGAATAGTCTCTGCAATAAAGCAGGTTGATTTTTTGCCCGTAGAAAGAGACAACTTTTACAATATCGTGCACGGACCTGCTGTTTAAGTGAAGCCATACTCTTTCCACCGGCTATCTACAAGCTGCTCTGTCTGCCTATCGGCAACTGCTAGCTTTTGTATCTCCCTTGTATATCCTTCTTCTTTCCATTTGGTAGTAGCATCGATTCCCATCTTTGAGCCTAGGTTCAAGAGAGGTGACGCAGGATCCAAGGTGTCTGTCGGAGCATTTTCAATTATCACAGTATCTCTAGCTGGATCTGCCCTAGTTGTCAATGCCCAGACAACATCGTCTGCATCATGCACGTTGATCTCGCTGTCGACAACTATGAAAATTTTTGTCAGTGTAAGCTGCCCCATCCCCCACAATCCCATCATGACCTTCTTTGCTTGACCAGGGTACTGCTTTTTGATAGAAATTATAGCCATGCCTTGGAACCATCCCGCTGCGGGCATAGAAAAATCCACTACTTCTGGATGGAACATTTGGATTAGAGGCAGAAATGCCCTCTCTATCACCTTGCCAATAAAAGCATCCTCCAGTACAGGCTTGCCCACGACGGTGGCAAGGTAAATTGGATCTCTTCTTCTCATTATCCCGGTAAGAGTAAAGACAGGATAAGGCTCTGCTGGAGTATAGTATCCAGTATGGTCACCAAATGGCCCTTCCATCCGAATGTCATTAGGATCCACATAACCCTCAAGTACGATCTCTGCATTTGCCGGAACTTCTAGATCTACAGTCTTGCATTTTACAAGCTTGATACCTTTCTTTCTGGTTATGCCAGAAAATAGGAATTTGTCCATGCCTTCTGGGACAGGAGCCACTGCACTGAATATTGTTGCGGGGTCTGAGCCGATTACAATTGCAACCTGTATTTTCCTGTTCTGTTCTTTTAGAAGCCGATAATGCTGCGCACCTCGCTTGTGGATCTGCCAATGCATTATTGCATGCCTGTCGTCTAGAATCTGGATTCTATAGACTCCTAGATTACGAGCTTCAGTTTCTGGGTGCTTTGTAACAGTTAGCCCAAAAGTAATGAACCGACCTGCGTCTTCGGGAAATGATTTGAGCGCGGGCAAGGAATTCAACGATGCTTTGTCAGATTCAAATACTTCTGTAACAGGTCCTGAATCTGCATACTTTGGTCCGTATTCGGCGATTTCTGAAAGCTTTGGCAGCATCTTGAGCTTGTCGAGCATGCCAGACGGCATCTTGAGTCTGGTCAGCTCGACTATGCGCCTCCCGATTTCGGTGAAATCTTTCGTTTCAAGCCCGATTTGCAGCCGATCCAGCGTACCAAATGCATTGCCCAAGATTTTGAATCTAGAACCTTCGACGTTTTCAAATAGCACAGCCGGCTGCTCTTGCTTGGAGTACATCAGTCGGCGCAGGATCTCTGCTATTTCCAAGTTATAACTTACTTTGGTCTGTATCCGCTTCAGCTGCCCGGCCTGTTCCAAAGCTCCAATATAATCCCCGAGACTCTCGAAAGGCAATGCTTCCTTCGCTCGCTATCTTGACCAACAATGGTCTAGATAAACCAACCTTTAGAGCTCTGTCGATCAAGGGCATAATGTTATGCGTAAGGGCGGTCTGTTTTATCACATTCAATGCCTTAGAGAACTAGAGAGCGACTACATTTTTGATTAACATTTGTCTTAAATAAGATTACAGAAGCTCTATCTAGAACAAAATGCGAGAACAAAGCACAAGAGGACTTCTACCAGCCGTGCTTTCGATTCTGCTTGTCGTTGTTCCTTCAACGACAATAGCAGGAATCACGAATGCATTTGCTGCAACAGGATCCCCATCCGGGGTTATGATCGCACTCTATACCTACCCCGGACAAACATGGGATACTGTCATACAGGCAAAGAACGCAAACCCTTCAGTTCCCATAGTTGCCGTAATCAACCCTGCCAGTGGCCCTGGAGGTGGTCAGGACTCTAACTATGCGTCGGGCATACAGAGAATGCAGGCAGCAGGAATAACCGTACTTGGATACGTGCATACAAGCTATGGCTCAAGGGATACCGGCTCTCTAGAAGCAGAAATATCAGACTACAAAAACTGGTACAACACAAACGGGATATTCTTCGACGAAATGTCAAATGTCGCGGGGTATGAACAGTACTACTCCAACCTCAACAACTATGCAAAATCTCTGGGCTTTACATACACTGTTGGAAACCCCGGAGCTGATACGTTGCCAAGCTATGTCGGGACAGTTGACAACATCGTGATATACGAAAACTCTGGTCTGCCTAGTATATCATCACTTGGAGGATGGCATACAAACTATGACAAGAGAAACTTTAGCATGGTTGCGTATGGAGTAGGCAGCCTCGACACATCGTACGTTAGCTCTGCTGCAAACTATGTCGGATTTATATCCATGACAGACGACACTTTGCCAAATCCATATGATACAGTACCTTACTATTTTGGCAACCTAGTGTCGGCAGTTGGAGCAGCTAACCCGACAGGTTCCGGCTCGTCACCTCCACCGCCTGCAACAACATATTCCATAACGGTCAACTCTGTGGACCTCAATGGCAATGCAGTAACAGGAATGTGGACCACTGTCCAGCAGAGCGGAGTGCAGATCGATTCTGGCTTTACGCCACTGTCATTTAATGCACAGCAAGGATCGACATACCAAGTGACTGTTGCAAACTACAAGAACTCGATCTTCAACCACTGGGAGGACGGAAGCACAAGCAGTTCAAGAACAATTACTGCTACACAGCCAACAACCCTCACGGCATACTATAGCACAGGCTCAACATCTTCACCATCTCCTTCACCAACGCCAACTCCAACACCTACAACTGCATCTTTGACAATAAACACACAGGACTCTGCAGGCAATGCAATGACGGGCTACTATACAACACTTTCCCAGAATGGAAACACAGTCTCAACTGCATTTTCGCCAGCTACATTTACCCTAAACAGCGGACAGCCATATACTGTTGAAGTACAGGATTATGGTAACTATGCATTCGATCACTGGCTTGACACAGGCTCTACTACAAGAGATAGAACTGTATCCATATCTTCGAACACACAGCTAACGGCAGTCTACAAAAATACACAATTGCCTCCACCAGACTTTGCAATATCTGCCAGCCCATCCAGTCTCAACCTACAGGCTGGAAGCTCTGGCCAATCGACAGTTACAGTGACCTCAACCAATGGCTTTAACTCTGCCGTCACATTGAGTGGTATGCCATCTATAGCTGGCCTTGGCGCAGCGTTTAGCTCAAGCACAGTGACACCTTCTCCAAGCAGCCCAGTAACGTCTACACTTGCGCTCTCTGCAAGCCCATCAACAACACCAGGAACATATCAGCTGACAATTTCTGGCTCAAGTGGCTCCATCAGACACTCCACTACAATATCACTGACAGTAACTGCACCTGCTCAGTCAAGCATTGCCGTGACATCTGTTGATTCAAACAACAATCCATTGAATGGCTACTATACTACCCTATCTCAAAACGGCGCTACACTATCCACTGCCTTTACTCCAGCAACATTTGCAGTTACTGCTGGACAGCAATATACAATAGAAGTACAGGACTA
>JAJPHM010000030.1 GCA_021325295.1 Nitrososphaeraceae archaeon | reverse complement strand
TCCCTGCATCACATGTTGTTGCAAAGCAGGGAGCCCAGTCAGGTGATGCAATTCTATGTGCATGATAGACAATGGCTCCCTGGCCTGTGCCAGCAGAAACAGATGCCGCCTGCGCTGCAGCAAGACTGGCTCCTGCAATCAGAGATGTTGCCAGCACTATGGCCGCTATGCTTGTTGCGATCAATTTCTTGGTTGACAACTATATTTGCAAAATTAACATAAAATATAACGGGAATGAGGGCTGGTTCCGGAAACAGGAGCGGAACTCTAGATGACTTTTACCACAATTTTTGCTGCGAAAACCTTACACCAGATTAAATCAAACAAAAACTTGACTAAAAGGGTGCTATCCCAGTTCACCAAACAACAGTTCCGCGCTGTCTTTGCTAATCTTGCTTTTCATCTCCATCAGCTTGGACTTGATGGCTGATTCCTCCATGTCTGTCATGCCTGATAACTCGGACATGGACTTTGGCAGCTTTTCTATTATACTGTACAGAATCATGCGTTCATCCTCTTCAAAATCTCTCTGTCCTATCTTGTGTAGCCTCTGAAGTATCAGCTGTCTCAGTGCAAGCAAATCGTTTAGATGCGATTCGACAGTAGATATCTCTTGCTCTATCCTGCCAAGATTTTCCTGCAAAGAAGAAAGGGCTTTGCCAGTATCTTCCGATATGGACTCGAGGCTCCTGTAATATTTGAGGAAGTCTTTATATCGAGACTCTACTACCCTTTGGCTGCTAATTGTAAAGTTGTCTTCCGATAGAGCTACTGTCAAGACAAACGATGCATTGAGCCTGTAGTATTTTCTATCAGGCGCTCCAAAGTCGCTCTTTTCAGAATACGTCTCAATTAGCCCGCTATTTTCAAGTGCCTGCATATGCCGCAGGACCGCCTGCTGGCCTATGCCTATTTTTTTTGCTACTTGGTTGAAGTACATTGGCTCCTTAGCAAGAATCGAAAGGATTCTGCGTCGGGTATCATTGCCCAATATGTCCAGAAGAATCTCAGAATCCATGCGGTTTTGCATCCTACCCAATTGCTTTTCCAAAATAAAAAGGAACGGAATAGACTTGGTTACTCCTGCACTCTGTTTTACATGTCCATATCGCCCATTCCGCCACCGCCGTGCGATGGAGGTTTGGGTGTGTCCTTTGGCTTGGAAGCGGCTATCACATCGTCAATGCGCAGAATCATGCACGCTGCTTCTGTTGCGGCATTGATTACCTGCTCTTTGACAGCAAGGGGCTCGTAGATGTCCTTTGCTGCCAGGTCAGCTACCTTGCCGTTCATTACATCGATTCCATATCTGGCTTTTCCGGTCGTGCTCTTTGAGCGAAGCTGCACCTGCGTGTCAAGCGGATCCATTCCGGCATTTTCTGCAAGAACTATTGGTATCGTTTCAATACCGTCGGCGAACTTTTCTGCCGCAAGCTGGGACCTGCCTGATAGACTACTTGCCCATTCCCTCAGTTTGAGTGAGACCAGAGCCTCTGGCGCACCGCCGCCGACAAGCACACTGGGATACTCGACTACATCTTTGACTGCCATTATGGCATCATGAACCGAGCGGTCCGCCTCGTCTACAACCCTCTGCGAGCCTCCCCTGACAAGAATTGAGACTGCCTTGGGATTTTTGCATTCCTCGATAAACACCCATTTGTCAGTCTCCACCTTGCGCTCTTCGGCCACTTTGGCAAATCCAAGGTCGCTGGCAGATAGCTCGTCTAGGTTGCTTACTATTCTGGCGCCTGTTGCCTTGGCAAGCTTGAACATGTCGCTTTCTTTTATTCTTCTTACTGCCATGATGTTGGCCTTGGCAAGATAGTGCTGCGCCATATCGTCTATGCCCTTCTGGCACAGCAGTACATTTGCGCCTGCCGAGACTACTTTGTCAACCATTGCCTTGAGCATTCTGTTCTCTTCGTCAATGAACCTCTGCATCTGGTCAGGAGAGTTGATGTTTATCTTGGCATCAAACTCGGTCTTTTCTATCTCAAGGGGCGAGTTTACAAGTGCTATCTTGGCGCCGTCTATGCGCTTTGGCATTGCTCCGTGGACTACTTCTTTGTCCAGTATGACTCCGTGGACAAGCTTGGTGTCCCTTATCGAACCCCCAGCTTTCTTTTCTACCTTGATGTTGTCGATATCGACTCTGTATGATTCACCTGACTTTTCTGCAACAGCAAGCACCGCATCAACTACAATGTCTGATAGCTCTTGTGAGTTGGCAGAGACCATCTTGGAAGCCATAGAAGTGCGGGCGACTTTGCCAAGGAACTCTTTGTCTGTGGGGCTTACCTTGATCGCAATGTCTCTGAGTGTGTCGATTGCTTTCTGCGAGGCTTTCTTGAAGCCCTCAACGATCACCGTTGGGTGGACATTCTTTGATACAAGCTCTTCTGCTTTTTCAAGCAGTGCGCCGGCGAGAACTACAGTAGATGTCGTCCCATCTCCAACCTCATTGTCTGTCGCCTTGCTAATCTCTACCATCATCTTTGCAGCTGGATGCTGAACATCAATCTCCTTCAGTATGGTAGCTCCGTC
>JAJPHM010000002.1 GCA_021325295.1 Nitrososphaeraceae archaeon | reverse complement strand
GGTTGCCTAGCTTTTCCATTACAGGCTTTGGTACATACGTTTGATGGCCTCTAGTCTCATGATGTGTCACGCTGACAACAAATTCCTTGGCATCCTTTTTCCACTTGCTCGCTTCTCCATTCTTCATATTCTTGGAGAAGCTGTCTTGCCTCTGGAGTGAGCTTGCTGCTTGGCGCACCCCACTGCATCGCCATGATTAGCCCTTGAAGTGTAAAAGTGCCTTCTTCTACACTACACAGGTCAGGCCAAGGATTGGGAACTCTCCTTGATGGGTAGTCTGCCATATCTATAGTGAATAAATCGTTGAAATTATGGGTTGCTGGACAGAAATTTAGTCAGACTAAATAAATCAGACCTGACAACAATCTGCTTTATCTCTTTCTTCTGGATTTTAAGTACTTTAGATTGGTGGTTTGCTTGAGAAGGATTTTCTTCTAGACAGAAAGACTATGGCTCCAAATACACTTGCCATCAATAGATATACTCCAGCTGGAAATTCAGGAACGACTTGTGTTCCTGTGATGGTGATATCGTGTTGGCTGTGCGAGTAGGATATTTGAATAAAAGTGTCACCACTACTTTCATCTTTAAGCACCGTAAAGGGCATGGATGTATTGCCGTCAAATGAAACTACGTAAGGTCCTTGCAGTACATTGGATACCAATACATTTGTGGTGCCATGAGTGCCGTGCTGTCCTTCCACAGTAAATGAAATTCTCTTTTGCTGTTCACTTACTTCAAAATTGGTAATGTTGGGTGAGCTTTGTACAGTGACATCAACATTGCTATTGTTTAGCTTGATTTGATGGTGTTCTGTTTTCATTGCTGTCATCTGACTTATAGTAGACCTAACATCGACTGGATTGTTGACCTTGAGGGTGGATATGGCCTTTGTAAACTCGTCATGATACGTCTTGTCGGCAGCAGGCGAATAGGCAGTATAAGAAACTACGATAATATCAGAATTGGTAATAACCATTACAGTATCAGATTTTTTGTACTCCTTATGAATTTGACAATCCTCGGTTATTCTATAAGCACTCATGCCATTAATTGTAGTATAAGCTGCCTGTGATTGAGGACATTGTGAATTTCCACCTGTAGAATTCAGAGAAGTCGGCGAATTCATTGATTCTGTAATTACTGCTCTACTTAATGGAAAGATGGATATCGTTGCATTTTTGAACCCTGTTTGCAATCCGTTAGGAGCCACCATTACTAATTTGTTAAAAAGCACAGCTCCCTTCCATCCATCAGGAAATG
The DNA here is from genome assembly GCA_021325295.1 of Nitrososphaeraceae archaeon. Taxonomy (GTDB): domain Archaea; phylum Thermoproteota; class Nitrososphaeria; order Nitrososphaerales; family Nitrososphaeraceae; genus JAJPHM01. Next base: position 1,551 of record JAJPHM010000002.1, on the reverse strand, counting down.
TTATTGAAAAGCCACTCTGATTATCCACGTAATTGCCACTTATTGTATCTTGGAAAAGAGCGAATGGATTTCCTGTCCCAACAGTATTGTTATTTGTTACAGTTGGTTGAGCAGTGCTGTCTGCGTGAGCAGATTGCATAGAGGCTGAGAATATCCCCGCAAGAACTGCCACGATTATCAATGCTAATTCAATTGCCGTTTGAAATTTTGTGGCTCTGACTGATGGCATATCTTGGGTCACTAAGAAGCTTTTAGATAATCCACTTATGTATGATTGCAATCGTTTACATTTGCTTGCATGCTGCTCAAGGCTTCAGTAGGACTTGTTCCTTCTTAATGTGTCTCTAAGAAGTAGCTTTAGTAATTTCTCTCCTGTTATCTGTAGTTCATCCATCTAAATCTTTTAGTTTCGTTTTTGGCTCCATATAGATACGGACACATTAGCTAGGTGTTTATCCGATGGAATCAACCATAAGATGAGACATAGCAACGGCCCGCTTGAGTTTCTGATCTAGTAGAAAATGAAAGTTCCAGTTCCGAAATACTAATCTCGGTGAGAGCTATTGATGGTCAGATTCTTCATTACTTAATGTGAAGTATGGGAAAACTATGGAATAATCTAGCACATTCGGACACCCAGACTGCCATACTCTGCTATTGGATAGCGCTTGAAAAGTTGAATAACCCATCCAATAATTATCTTGACTGATAGAAACGACTGCAAGCAGTAGCAACTCGGGACATACAAGAATTCAATTGACTTTGTGGCATAGGCCATATGTTTGGCTAACTATTGCTGCAATTTCTGAGATTGTGGTTAGCGGATTTTATGTTAATGGATTCATTTTGCTTGCAAATAGCTTTATCACAGACCCCTTAGGCGACGCTCCACCTCCACCTTATCAAACACCAGAAATGTTGCAGGCTTTTCTGCTGCAAGATTATTTGTGGATTGGTCAGGAAATTCCAATAGTAGGAGCTGCAATTGTTTCGGCGATAGGCGGTGTCCTTATTTTAAGACGGGATAGTAGGAAGGGCTGGCTTATGTCTATGTTTTGCTTGTTTGTTCTTATTTTTGGAACGGAACAATCACTGTTGTTGTACTGGTCACCACCTACAAAGGCAGTCATGCAGGATATGCGGAGTATATTTCCACTCTCTAATATCCAATTACGCATGGCAATGTCTATAGTTGGCAGTGCAATACCTGCCTCAATAATTGTTCTATTGGCAATAGGTTGGAAGACTGTCAAATGGAGTCAGGAAGGTTAGGAAGTAAGTAATCTATCAAAACAGCCACTACCGGCCAAGCTCGAGCAACCATCATAATAAATCAGAAAGTGAACATAATAGTTAGCGAAAGCCTTTTGCACTTTTGTTTTCTGCAATAATCCTCAATAACGATATCTTCCTATTACAATCATGAAGTCACAGGGAAAGAAGGAGAAAAAAGAACCCAAAAACCAAGACATAGAGAAGGACATGTTAAAACCAATTACAAAGGCCAATTCCAAGCTTGACAAAGAGATGCAGGAATGGGAAGTAGAATCC
>JAJPHM010000065.1 GCA_021325295.1 Nitrososphaeraceae archaeon | reverse complement strand
TGTCTGGAATTGGTTGAGATTGTTTGTACTGTACCTACATACAGGCGCAGACAGAATACGATTTATGACATGCTTGTTGGAGGTGATGGCTTAAGTTAACAGAGCCAGCGGCAGTTCACTGCTGCAAGATAGAATTTAAAAGAGAACATATGTGAATGCTGTCTCAAGCATCAGGCTTGCAGATCAGAAACCTTGTCTGTGTCAGCCCAGTCTATAGTCGTGCTTTCATTAACATGCACAGCAATGCTTTTTGTACATGTAGCCTGTTTTCCGCTTCATCCCAGACAGCCGATGCCTTGCCGTCTATGACATCAGAAGTCACCTCTTGGCCACGCTTGGCCGGTAGACAGTGCATGAAAATGGCATCTTGTTTTGCCAGCTTCATAAGCTCTGAATTAACCTGATATCTTGGAAGAAAAGTAGCCTCTCTGCTTGTGCGCTCTTCTTCCTTGCCGATTGATACAAAGGTGTCTGTTGTTACCACGTCAGCATCCTTTGCGGCTACAGTAGGGTCTTCTGTTATTGTTATTTCTGCTCCGTAGAGTTCTGATGCTTTTGTTGCAAGTCTGACAATCTCGTCTGGAGGCCGGTATTGCTTGGGGCATGCCACAACCATCCTTATGCCAGTCTTGGCACAACCAAGCATAAGGTCATTGCAGACATTATCTCCATCGCCTATCCAAGCAACTGTCAACCCCTTGAGCTTCTTTTTGTATTCTCGTATTGTCAGAAGGTCGGCAAGAACCTGACAAGGATGGAACAGGTCTGAAAGACCGTTGATAACGGGAACAGAGGATGATCTTGCAAGTCTTTGGATATCGCTGTGGTCATAGACTCGGGCCATAATACAATCCAAATACAGGGAAAGTGTATGGCCCGTGTCCTCCATTGATTCTCCCCGTGAAAGCTGTATGTCATTGGTGCTAAGATACACCGCATCACCACCAAGCTGGTACATGCCAACTTCAAAACTTATCCTTGTCCTTGTAGATGGCTTTTGAAATATCATGCCAAGAACCTTGCCTTTCAGCGGCTGTGATAGCGGTCTTGTACCTTTTTTCTTGCTCTGGTGCAAGCTCTTCTTTAGCTTGTAGGCAAGGTCAAGGATTGAGTGAATTTCTTTGGCATCCAGATCTTGGATGGAGAGAATATCTTTTTTACTTAAGTAGGTCTTCAATGTCCTCATCTGTTAGGTATATTATTTTATCTTCTTGATCTTTTCCTTCTTCCTTTTCCTCTTCCTGCTTTACTGCGCTACCAGCCTGCTCTTCCTGGTCTTCTTCAAGTTGCCCTTCTTCTTCCTCCTCCTCTTCTTTCTTCTCTGCTCTCTGTCGTTCTCTTTTTTGCCTTTCTTTTTCTTCTTCTCTTCTTCTCTTCTCTTCTTCCCGCTTTCTCTCCTTTTCCAGCTCTTTTTGCCGTTTCCTTTCTCTTTCATCCTCTTCCATTTTCTGCTTTCTCTTCTTCTCTTCTGCCTCCTCCTGCTCCTTTCTTCTGTCCTTTTCTTTCTCTTTTTCCGCTCTTCCCCTTCCGCCAAAGAGACCTCCGAACATTCCTCTTTTCTTTTCTTTTGGTTGTTGCTCTTCCTCTAGCACCTGATGTTGAGGTGGTAGCTCTTGCTTCTGTTTCAGCTGTTGCGGTTCAGTAACAACTTTTTTCTCATCAGTCCTTTCTTTTGTCAGCACAGGGTCTGAAGTGATAGACTGCCTTTCCTGTTCCTTCGCGTCTAGCATATTTGTGTCAGTCTGCGTTGTATCCATTTTTCCAAAAATAGCAGTAGTATCTTTCTTTTGCTCAACTGGAGCAGTTACAAATGGCGCTGCAATCTGTGGCTCTTTTTCTTCCTCCCTGTGTTTTTCAATGGCTATTGGAACACTAGGCTCTACAGCAAGCTGTTGCGGCTCCTCTGGATCTTCTGGTTCGACCAAGCGAGGTTCAGACATCAAACTTTCTACGCTTATTGCTGGTGCAGATCCAAATATTGATTCTATGAACTTGTCAGGATCAAATGGGATAATATCATCATAACCCTGCCCTACTCCAATCAGGGTGATGGGCCTTGCGGTGATATGTACGAGAGAGATTGCGGCTCCTCCCTTTGCGTCTGCGTCTACCTTGGTCAGGATTGCCCCATCAAAGTTTGCATACTGGAAAAACTCTCTGGCCTGATTCACTGTATCGTTTCCAGCCAGTGAATCTCCAACGAAAATCTTCAAGTCAGGTTTTACTACCCGCACAATCTTGGACATCTCATCCATTAGGTTCTTTGATGTCTGCATTCTACCGGCTGTATCCACCAGCACAGCGTCGATGTAATGTTTTCTCGCATAATCAAGAGCATCGCGCCCAACTGCTGAAGGGTCAGCGCCATATCTCTGGGCAATGACCTTTACCGAAAGCCTCTGTGCGTGGGTGGTGAGCTGTTCTATCGCACCAGTGCGGTGCGTATCTCCTGCTGCAAGCACTACGGACAGGCCGCTTTTCTTTAGCAAGTGCGCGACCTTTGCTACTGTTGTTGTTTTGCCTGTGCCGTTTATACCAAGAAAGACAATTACAAAAGGACCTCTCTTGGCTTCTTTTTTTGCCTTTATTGCCTGCACCAAATCTAACTTGCCTGAGCGGGCAAACATCTTGGCCACGCTACTCTGAAGCTTTGATTTGACTAGGTCTTCTACACTTCCTTCCTTTTCCACCCTCAGGCCGAGCAGCTTTGGCTTCAACTTTACAGATAGATCCTCGGCTACTTCTTGGGCCACATCACTTTCAAGAAGAGACAGCTGCAGATCAAACAAGATATTGTCAAGGTCCTTTTCAGAGATCTCTTTCTGGCCTATGTTTTTTGCAGCACTTGAGAATGCCTTGCGAAGTTTCTCAAACATTTGCAGCAATCACCACACTCTCAGGAGAAAGGAAAACTGCAGCAAGCATCGCCTAGTTTGCACTTTTCCTCCACTCAGCGGCCAGACTGGAGCATCCTTGTAAGCTGACCTTGGATCTGCTCTATCCTCATCGCTATCTCTTGTCTCTGTGCGTCAAGCTGCCTTGCAGCAATTTCATATTCTTTTATGCGCGATTCGATATAGTTGAGCGCATCCTCTCTTCCCTTTTCTACCGTAACACCTGCGCCCAAACTTACCAGCAATTTTTTTATCGGAGGGACGTTTGTCTTTACAAAGATTCCGATGCCAATAGGCATAAGCGACTCAGTCTCCGAGTCGCTTGCAATGCTCTGGATAGTAGTTGAAGCCGATCTTGCCTCTTCTAGCAACCTAGTCAGCGTAATCTGACGGGAAATAATGTCGTTCATATATGCCTCTAAGACTTTGGATTGCTGTGCCATTTCGTTTATCCTTTGTTCAATGGCAGCCTGCTGGGAGGCATCGCCGGCGGTGCTCATTTAACCAACTTCACTCTTTCAAAGCCAGCTTATAACTGTGACTAACCAAAATCATAAGGCTGCTACCCAACAGACAAATCTTGTTGCTGTCGGCTATCATGCCCTAGATACTTTTAGCATGTCCATCATGCGGATCTGCATGCCATATCGGTCCTGCTGGCTCTTCATGTGCAGGTATATTTTCAGCATATCCAAGGCATTCCTTGCCATGCTGAATCTGCCTGCTATCTTCATCTGGATAAACTTGAATACAAGTGAATATATCTTGAATTTGTCTATTACAGCTTGCCGGTATGCTGCAATATCGTTTATGTTCTTCACAAACAAATCTGCGCACCAAGTTGAAGGTATTATCCCTTCACCCAGTAGAGGGTAGACAGTCCCTATTGACTCGCCTACACCAACAGTCTTGTTGCCGTCTGTAAACGGTTCACAGCTTGCAGGTGGAGTAATACGCACAGGTCTTCCGACCTTCTTGATCACTTCGCACGGGTATTTCTTCAGAAATTCGTCAACAAACTGATTGTGATGTTTCCTAAAATCCCCAGCTCCTATGTGTGCATAGCCGTTGCCCAGCGGAAAGTACCAAAAGTAGCCGGACATCGAGGGAAAAGACTTTAGGTAAAAGTCTTCAAACGGCTCTTGGTCATACCTTACTTTGTACTGGACGCACGGTATCCAAAACTCGTCTGCTATTCTGGGCAGGTAGTTGCGGTGAAACCCTGTCGAGTCAACAATAATATCAAAATCCCCTTCAAGCTGGTCTTTCCTTGGGGCCTTGCCAAACCGTATATCTGAGCCCCGGATCATATCCTTTATGAGCCCAAGCTTGTCGTAGCTTACCATCCCCCTCAGCCTGATTTCTATTCTGTCTTTTTTGGAGTCACTGTCGGCCAAGTCAACCCTCATTTGCTTTCCGTCATGAAGAATATAATCTTCAAAGTTCAATCCGCAGTTTCTTGCCAAGCCAGACATTACGTTATCACATGTGGCCCAAGCGCAGACAGCATCATGCTGGTCGCTTGGCATTCTTTCAAAGCCTACTACATGGTTATCGTGATCGTCGCCAAGCCTGTTCATGAGGTAAGCTCCAGCTACGCCTATACCTACCACAGCAATTTTCATGACTTTTGGCATGGTATGAATCTGGATCAGATAAAAACATTAGCAATGTAACATAGCCTACGATGAAAATGAACGAAAATAAAAGGAAAAAATGAAAGAGAAAAACCACGAGACAAACTGGTGAAATAAGGAACAGCAAAGATGACTTTTTATCAAATCATGCAGCTATTCGGAGAACATCAGATGATAAATAAATAGAGGATGGTTACATTGCAAGTGTTAATTGTCAAAAAGAGTCAGCATGCCCGGCGCTGCACGTTCGGGTATAGTATTGCTTGTCTTTGGTGCTATTTTGGTAGGGATAGGAACAAACATCAACAGAGGCTCCCTTGAATTGCTCGGCCTAGTCATTGGAGTAACTGGCCTCATAATCTATTTTGTATCTTCATTGAAAGCAAGGAAAAGAAAGACTATCTAGTCTAGCATAACCTAGCCCAGTCTAGTCTAGTCTAGCACTCATCCAATTTTCAATATCATTCAAGGTAAATTGCTGGCTTGAAAGGCCTCGCAAACTTTGCCTTGGCCTTTGGGTCGAAAATATCTGCGTCCTGCTCCGAATAGACAGAAACCTCTGCATTCGGACAACCTGCTTCAGTGGTCAGAAATCCTGCAGCATCTTTTACCGCTTTTGCTTCATCAAATTCTGCAAGCTCTTGTGATATACGCCTTGACCTTGCTTCCATGGGTGCAGAAAGGACATCTTCCATCATCTTTCTGACAATCCCAGGATCAGATTTTGCCTTGGCCGTTTCAGGATCAGAGATCAACTTTTTCATGATATCCCCGAAATTGGCATTACCTTCCATCACTGAGCGGGCCACGCTCTGCCATACCCTTGATTTCCATGGCGATGAAGTATAAATGACGATCTTTGAAGGAGACATCTTTGTAACTTTGATAATATTCTGCAGATCTGAAAGCAGGTTTGCCAGCAAAAGCTCAGACTCCTCAGCGGTACGATTAACTCTCTGTTCGTCTGCTTTGGGCCAAGACAATGTCGCTGCCTGTGCTACACTGATCTTCTCCCAGACCTCATGTGCAATAAATGGAGCAAACGGGGCAAGCATCCTTGTGCGAATCTCGATAAACTCCCGCAGTACGGAGGCAACCTGCGTCGAGTCATCCCGGCCTTTTGCCTTGACCCTCTTTCTGTACCACTGTAGATCCTGTTCAAGTGAATAAAGCACATAATGGATTGCCTCCCTTACACGTAGCTGATCCATAGAAGCAGTGGTTCTGGCTATTGCGTATTGAAGCCTGCTGGCAAGCCACAGGTCTTCTGTTTGCACTCCGCTGGCATCCTGAGAAGCTGGTTTTGAGTCAGAGTTCTTCTCGGTTGTCTTGCCTAGATCTACAATTTCCTGCGCCATTTCATAGATCCCAATCAACTTGGCCCGTATCCCTTTTACTGTATCAAAGGTAAAATCAGCATCTTGAAGGATTTCAGCAGACACAAGCATCGACAGCCGTATGGCGTCAGCTCCATGCTCCTTTATGGCATCCCTTAGCGGAATGATATTGCCAAGTGACTTTGACATTTTCTTTCCTTCCATCAGGACCGAGCCGTTAACTACCATCTGCTTTGGCCACTTGTCTTTTGCAAAGATGGCTACGTGGTTGAAGATGAAAAATGTCAGGTGATTTGGCACCAAGTCACGGCCAGAATGCCTCGAATCTACAGGATAGAAATAGCAGAATTCATCTTTTATCCTGTCTGAAGTCGATGCCGCAAGGCCGCATTGTGACTCCACTAAAGTAGAACTTCCCTGCCCAAGCAGGATGTAATCAAAAAAGACGTCGGTTATTCTGTCGATCTTGGCATCAGCAAGCATCTTGTTGTTGACATATTTTGCAATGATGTAATAAGCCATGTATATTACCGAATCAGACAGGCTTTCGATTATCCATTCATCATCCCATGGAAGCTTGGTTCCAAGCCCGGACTTTCTTGCGCATGCCCTCTCTCTCAGCCAGTCAACTACGTAATCGAACTCTTCTCTAATTTCTTGTGGAATAATCTCCATCCTGCCTATGCATTCATGTGCAAGTTTCTTCCATTCTCTGTCGCCGTAGTTTATGAACCACTGATCGTTTAGAATCTTTACAACACATTCTGCTCCACATCTGCACCTCACGGGTTTGTTAACAAGTTCAAACATCGAGTCGGCATACCCGGACAAAGCAATATCGCCTTTTATCTTGTCCTTTGCTTCCGATACAGGCAGGCCGGCAAACTTGCCCGTGTTTGCCATCATTTTGCCATGGTAAAATTCATGTGAATATAGATCGTTTGTAGCCTTCTCAAGCTCCGGATCATCTTGGCTTTTTACGCCAAATTTCTTGATAACTTCTGCTGCTGGGATAACTTCTTTGCCATACCCTTCAGATTCAATTATCTTTAGTGGCTCAAAGTCCAAGGAGAACGGCTTTCCACTATCATGTCTAGTCTTGAGGTCAAGCAGTGCCTGATAGTCAAATGGTGCGTGTGCTGGCACTGACATGACAATTCCAGTGCCGCTGTCAGCCTTTACAAATGACGCAGGAAGCACAGGTATAATCGCAGAAGTTGCAGGATTTTTTGCCTGTCTGCCAACCACATCCTTCCCCATAATGGTGGATTCAACAGAGATGCGTCTTCCAAGGAATTCAAGTTTCCTTGCTGCATCTCTACTCACAAGCCACGTTTCTCCTGAGTCGATTTTTACATTCAAGTATTCAATATCTGGGTTTATCCAGAGGTTAGTTACTCCAAAAATTGTCTCCGGCCTCAGTGTCGCGGCCGGCAAGACACATGTGCTGGCTTGGCCACTTGTGTCAACCAGCTCAAACTTGATTACAGAATACTCGTTAAAGTCCGGCTCAACATCTCCCATAGTATCATGTTGGCTGACCGGACTCTGATCGCGTGGGCACCAGCCCACAGGGTGCGAACCTTGAACAATCAACCCTTTTTTCTGCAGAGTTCTAAACTGCCATGATATGAACTTTGAATAAAGCGGGTCGATTGTAGTAAACTCTCTTCGCCAGTCAATTGAATATCCCATCTCTTTCATGCCTGTTTTGATTTCATTGTGAAAATAGCTGGCAATCTTGACCGGTTCGACAAAACTGGAAATCGCTTCGTCTGAAACCCGGTATATTTTCTTAAATGTTTCTAGTAGTTCTTTGTCGCCTTCAGCCACCCTGCGAGACATTGCAAGTATTGGGGTGCCGGTATAATGAAAGCCCATTGGAAAGAGCACATTGTAGCCGTTCATTCTCATATAGCGTGCGTGAGCATCTGCCAGCGTATAGGTTCTGCCGTGTCCAATATGTTGAGGTGAATTGGGGTATGGATATGCTACTGTGACGAAATACTTTGGCCGGGCAGGATCTGGATCGCTTTCAAATACCTTGGCATCCTGCCACCTTTTTACCCACTTTTTTTCAATTGAACCCCAGTCTATAGTACTGGTGCTTGTACTGGTGCGTCCTGTTGTTGTCATTTCTTGTACTTCTTCCTTCCTTAATTCCTATCTACCTAGCCTGTTCCCAGGGTAGCTTTCACAAATTCCTCTGCAGAGGCAAGTGCTTGAGCTATCTTTTCTCTTTCTTTTTGCCTTCCTCCCCCTTGCCCGAACCTTTCATCTCCGCCACCGGAGCCTCCAAGTTGATTTGAAACCTGCTTTGCGATTGCGCCTGCCTTTACCATCTTGCCGGCCTTGTTTCCTGCAAAGACAACCACTCTGAGTCCATGACCTTTCGAGATCAGGGCAAGATAAATGAGCAGCGGATCGATTTCTATACACTTTTCCCCTACAGATATGTGGTAATCTTCTTCAAGCTCGTCATCGTATATACTGTATAGCCTGACACCAGACTGCAGAAGCTTTGACTGCTCTATTACGTTCTTTGCGATTGCTGGAGCAGCAACTCTCAAAATTGTCCTTAACTTTTTCTTTGCAGCTTCTGCTTCCTCCATTGTCCTATTGAATGACTCGACAACCTTTTCCCTGCTTGACCCAAGAGACTGCACAATTGCACCGAGCTGACTTTCCTGGTTTTGCACATAGTTAAGCGCGGCCTCCCCTGCTACGAATTCAAGCCTGACAACCCCATCCTGGATTCTTTCAGACTTTGTTATCTTGACAAGACCTATCTCACCGGTATTCTTGACATGCGTTCCTCCACAGGCTTCAACATCCCATCCTTCGATATTTACAATCCGCACATTGCTTGTCGGCACTACTCCACCCTGATAGATCCTGAATGAATATTTCTGCTCGGCGTCGCCCCGGTCAAAGGTATTTATCGATACCGGCAGGTTCTGTCTTACAACCCTGTTTGCGGTCTTTTCAATTCTCTGTACCTCTTCTCTGCTGAGTGCAGAATGATGCGTAATGTCAAGCCTGCCATAATTTTCCTCTTTGAACGCAGAGTTCTGCCACACCCACGAACCCAAGTTAGTCCTAGCTGCAGAATTGATAACATGTGTAGCAGTATGGTGTTTTGTTATCATGTCCCGGCGCTTTGGGTTTACCAAGGCCTGAACACTTTCTCCCTCGGCAAAGCCCTGCACACTCTGCATTTTGTGCAGCACAATATCTGCTTGCTTTGTGACCTCAAGTACAGGCGTGTCGTTTATCATGCCAGTATCAGGTTCCTGCCCTCCTCCCCGGGGATAGAAAGCAGTCTGGTCGAGAATCAGGTAATTTCCATTGCGGATCACCTTCAATACCTTTGCAGCAAACTCCCTCATCGACTCATCCTCGTAGTACAGCAGTCTCGTTGGAGCAAGGCCAGCTAGCTCTGCGATGGGCTTGTGGGTAAGTGCGGCCCCTGCCGCTTGCCGTGCATGAATTTCAGCAAGGCGAGCGTAGAACGTTGCTGGCACGGCCTTGATGATATTCTGCTCAACTAGAAAATCAGGAGTAATGCCATCTGATTCGTACAGTCTAATCAGATCGTCAACGGAAAGAGACGACCCCTTACTCCCAAGTGAGGAGGCAATGGCATTCATCCTTTCCTTTGACCCCGTATACCTGGCTGTTTCAAGCTGCAAAATGGTGCGGATATCCTGCCTGTGTTCTTCAAGTTCAGGATATATCTGCTTCAGATAGTCGATGTGCATATCTGCAACGTCCTCAAGTTTTATGCGCCAGCCGGCTCTCTCCAGAACCGAAAGGGCCCTCCGGAGAATCACCCTGAGATTGTACCCTCCACCGACATTTGATGGGAGAGCGCCGTCAGAGATTGCAAAGACAAGGGTTCGAACATGGTCAGAGATCGTGTAGATAGCCTCGTAAGGGGCCACCGTGTCGGCAAGCTGCTCCACCGGCATTTCTAGGTCCTTTGCAACGAGCTGCTTGAGCAGTCCGGTATCAGACTCAAGCTTTGAAGAGACTACTTTGAAGTACCTTGAAAGAAGATCCTGAACGCGCTCTGTGCCTGTCATATCCAGCAACTTTTCCACCACTGGCCCGAAGCAGCAGTCATAGCTTGTAGGGGTGCCCATGGTTATCCATGAAAAGCGCTCCAGCCCGGCACCCATGTCTATTATCTTGTTTGGCATCACGGCATAATCTTCTTCAGTCCCCTGAAACTCGGTGAAAACGGCGTTGCCAAGTTCAAGCCCCCTGACAAAATATTCAAGCGAGTAGCCAAATGCCCCGGCACCCATCCATACGTCCTCAACGAATGTAATTTCTTTAGGATCTATCCCGAGACCGGTTGTAAGCATACCATAGTCGAGATCTATGCACTTGTCCTTCCAGTAGCCGCCAGGCGCATCTGCATTGCACGTCTGGCCTATCATACAAAAACCGGTATAGTGCCTACCGCTTACGCCTACATTTTCAATGTCGTTGAATCGCAGGCACATTTGAGGTACAACCAGAGGGTTTGCAGGAAGTTCGAAAACAAGCTGGCTTCCCACCACTCGCTGGAAATCAACAATGGATGCTATGGTAAAATAAAGATCCTCCCGCCACCTGCAGACAACAGGATAGCGCCCTATTATCGAGTGGCCATTCTGGCTGAAATATCGCTCTGTTTCCTTCCATGCGTTGACATAGTCCAGCCTTTTTCTTGTCGGCGGACCGCCTATGAACCCATAGTTTTCATGGTCTGGACAGAATTCTCGTGGTATTATTGACCAAAAGAATTTGCCGCATCTTGCACACTGCTTTCTCTCAAAACCCATTCTGTCAAAAAGTGCGACCCTGTAATACCTGTCTGGATCGGACGAAAATAGCGCTGCAAGTTCTTTTTTTCCCAATCAATATCTTCTCTCTTTTTCCTTTCTTCTGTTATCGTATCAAAATACCTTTTATTGCTTTCGTTATTACTTTTGCACACTGTTTTTGTAATATTGTATTGATGTTAGACAATGAATTGGACTATAACCCTAGTTTGGCAATTGAAATAGTGAAGGAAGGATGAAAGGAGGGGAGGAGAGGAGAGGAGAAGAGAAGAGAAGACATGATAACAGATACACGGGATGCAATCAAATTGAATGGCGCTGTGGCGCCTTACTTTATCCACCAGCGAGGGTTTTTTCGATGAACTTTACGTATGTATCCTTCGGCGCCGCCCCGACTGTTCTTGATACTTCTTTTCCGCCTTTAAACAGAAGCAGAGAAGGAATTGATTTGATCCCGTATTTCATTGCAATCTCTTGGTTCTCATCGACATTGACCTTGACCACCTTGACCTTGCCAGCGAGCTCTTTTGACATCTGTTCAACCGCCGGACCTACCATTCTGCACGGGCCGCACCATTCCGCCCAAAAGTCAACAAAAACAGGGAGGCGCGATTTTAGCACCTCAGTGTCCCACGACTTTGTTGTCACATGAACAATATCAGAAGCGTTCTTGCTTTCCATAGGTATGGTGTATACTGAATGCTATTTTAACCATATTAGAAAACCCAGAAAAGATGAGGGGTTCGGTAGCTAGATTCTTCCAGCTGTTCCAAAAGTCATGAATTCAGAAATGAGTTTGATAACAAAAGCCACACCACCTACTATTGCTATTCCAAGAAGCACAAGGCGCAGGTTTGTCATGTAATCGTCCTTGCTAGTCTTCTTTGCCAGCCTCAAAGTTTGAAATATCTCGACAAGTTTGCGCTGAACCAAGGCCAATTAATTGTATGCTCGCCTAGTATTCATCGTGGCTGGATCGATTATTTGAACGTAGCCCTGTTCTGATGCTGTTACGGTGCGGGCCATTTATCATATGAGCATATCTGCAGACATGACAGAATGGAGTTGCTTTTCCTGTTATGTTCTGTTCTGATCTGATTTACTTACTTGTCTGTTGTCGATTGCACAGAATATGCAGGTTCCTTTTCAGTTCTTTGCATTTCCACAAACGTCTCGGTATTCTGGATTCCTTCAATCTTGCCTATCCGCTCGATTACTACGTTGTGAAGCTCCTCAAGGCTGTGGGCGTTGACGCTTACAATCATGTCAAATCTTCCTGTCACTTCAGATAGCGACCGGACTTCAGGGATCCGGAGCAGCTCTCCATGAATTGAATCCTTAAGCTTTGGATCCCGGTTTATGCCTACTGTAGCCTTTACGTTTATGCCAAGCATGCTTTCATTCACAATGACTGTAAACTTTTTTACGAGATTGCGCTTGACGAGGCGCTTTATTCTGCTGTAAAGAACTGATGCGTTGATGTTGAGTTTCTTGCTCAGACGCGGTACAGAGATACTTGCATCTTTGGTCAGCTCTGACAATATGCGCATATCTAGCTCATCGAATTTATGCAAATGGCTCTCTCCAATGGTTCTACAACTTGCGTTAATAAATGTAATTATAACTGTGCTAATGACAAATAATTAGAGCAAAATTATTAGAAAAGTAGAGGAGTTTCAAATTCGTGCCATCAGGACCCTTCCGAGTTTAGGCGTATCTTTTGGCGCAACGGTTTCTCATTGTCAGGCTTCAAGCAGCAAATAATATATAATTTACATGATTGACTGTGTTAGAATAAAATAAAATGTTCAGAAGAGGGGGTATAAAATCAGGCGATTATGTTTTTGTAGTTCAAAAAGAAGGTAATTTCAGCAGAATAATCATAGGAAGGGTTCAAGGGGTTAACGGAAGCAGGCTTAACGTAATAGGAACATCCATCCTGCCGCGCGGGTTGATAGAACGAGTGCAGGCAGGGCGTGCAGGAGAGAGGTCCAAGCAGGTTCTGTCAAACCCAGACCCGAATAACTGTATCTTTCTGCTGATTGACAGGGTTGAAGCCGAAAGGTTCAGCGGGGAGATTGACCAATCAATATCCAAGGCAATATGGATAAATGAGAACCGATTTTTTGTGCTTGATGGTTGGATAAGAGAGAACCTTCCCGATATGTTTGCAGACGTTCTTACAGCAGCAACAGAGGAGCAGAGGGCCCAAGCACGTGCATCTTTGCTTGAAAAGATGAATTCTCTTTACGAAAAGGACCTGAAGGATCATGTGTATGCCGTAGCAAGAAGCACAAAGATTCTCTGATGGTTATGGCGGCGCCCCACAAGATATAAGTCCATGACTGTCCTATACTGAATGTACATGTCGTTTTTTGGCTCGGGAGACATTGGAGGATTTGATAAGACAAAGTATGAACGGCTCACCATGAGCATAAGGCAGACTGTGCTAGAAAGGGCTCATAATCGCTGCCAGAAATGTTCTGTAAAGTTCAGCCCGAAAATTCACCCTCAGTTTGAACATATCAACGGCTCAACTAAGGACAATCGCCCTACCAACCTGCGCGCCCTTTGCCCGGAATGCTTCAAAGATGTAGAGAAAAAGGAGAAGACAGGCGGAGTGCTTGGAGGTCTGTCAAGGCTAGTCAAGGGAGTCCCGATCGATCTAAAGAAATAGGTCGGGATTAGATTATTTTGCTCATTTGACAGCCTTTGCTACAGGTGTGTCGAAACCTTAAAGCCCTAAACCCACTTTTTTGGGCTACGCGCTGATGAAGATAAGAAGATAGCTTTGCCGAAAACATGAAATTGCCCGGCTGCCCTACAGGTCGGATGTGATAGTCCAGCAGCTGATTTGCGACACATGCAAGGTCGTGCTTTTGGAAAAGCCCGGTGAAGAGCTGCTTGCACAAGGCAAGTTTCCAATCTCGGCACAAGAGGCAGCAATGTTGGATAAAGACCACAGAGGCCATGAATGTCATATAGAGGCCGTTAAAAAAGAGTAAATCCTACTGCTATCCAATATGGCAAGCTGGCTGTTGTCAAAAGTCATATAGAAATAGAATTTCCCAAGTGTGTAAAGCCAGATGCTGTTGAACTTGTACTTTAGTGGCAAGAGCAAAACATTGCTTGAATTATGGATGAAATGTCAATTTAAAGTCCCTTTCAACAGTCGAGGCATCCAAGCCGCCGGTTGTTGACCGGTAGGAATAGTATCCATATATCACATAAGTCGCCTTCCCTGCCACCATGTTGTCCCAGCTTGTTCCGATTAAATTGTCACGCAAGGACACAGGAGGGTTCGGATCTTTTAAAGTCAGAGTGCTATTTCCAATGACAGGAAAGACGTTTCCTGATCCGGCGACAAACCCCTCTGGCGGCGTTCCTATGTTTCCTACGGCCATGGTAAAGTTATTGATGCCAACTGTGTACTGAATTGTTTCCAGAATAAACGTACTTCTGTTCGGATTATGAATATTAAATGTAACCTGAACTTGGGCATTATTATTATCCAGTTTGGTTGCGTTTACGTTCTTGATTGAAAGCTCTAGAGGCTGACCGTTGCTTGCAGTCTGATTTGAGCTTGGGTTGCTGCTGAAGGTAGGATTGAAATTAAAATTGCTGTTGCCAAGAAATACAAATATGATTATAGCAATAACAGCTACACCTGCACCAGCGGCATATACTGCTTTGGTATTCAATATCCCTTGTACACCACGCTGGAACCTAGACTAGTGTGTTTGCCAATTATCATTTAAAGCTGTCGATACTACAAGCAGAACTAATTATCACCAATGACCGAGGTCTGCTCTGCACGGTTGGCAATGCCGGCTATTTTGTAAACAAAAGGGAAACACAACATAAGATAGTATGGAAGGACTGGTTAGCTACTTGTCCTTTCAACATTTTGTTTTATTACTTTATGCTTGCCGACCTTTTTTCTATCTATGCACTACGTTAGAGGCATTTTGACCAAATTCTTAGATTTCAGGCAGTAAGGTTAGCATGGAGTCCCTGATTACGCCTTTCAAATCCGCTTAATTATACTTAAATAACCATTCAATAATGATTGACCAGTATCAGTGCGACGGTCGTCCAGTTTGGTCTAGGACATCAGATTGCCAATCTGGTAACCCGGGTTCAAATCCCGGCCGTCGCATTGTCTCATGTATTGCGTTATTTGTTGCCGTTATCGGTTCTACTTGCAACCGTATGCGTTCTTGCTCAATTTCGTATGCGTTTAATGCAGCGTTCGCATGCGATTTGTTTGCTTCACTTGTGGCGGCTACTATAATGCCGCCTTGCTCGTTTTTTGGTGTATTGTGCTTAGCTACCTTTGGTATCGAAGATACCCCATAGACAGCCTGTGACGTTTTCTTACTTTTGGCGTCGTAATAAATTCGGCATGTCTCGCAATGGTAGCCCACAGGTACGTAATGCGGTCTGTCGCCGTAAACTCGTTCGTGCAAAGTCTTGAGCTTTCGGCCGCACTTTAGGCATGTGAACATCGTACTGGTAAAACGCATGCGACCTATAAAGCTTTTATGGTCTAACTGGCTCTGTTAACTTTGTATGCCATGCAAAAAAGCAACTATTTTGGCTATAACCATCGCGCCGACAGCCGCAGACTCTAGCACATTCTTGGCCCCCTCTAGACTATCTTTGATTCTTTGAAACTTGGGCTTTGACGCTTTGGCTTGTATAGACAAAGTCTCGATCTCTGTTTGCAACTCATTTTTCTGTTCTGTTGTAAGGCTTTCTTTAGCATGCACTTCAGATAGAATAGATATTATTTCTTTAAGCTCAGTCATTTTGTCTTCGTTTAATGTCGTTTGATTTATGTTAGCAGACTGAGTAGAACTTGTGCCGCTCTGCTGAATTTGTGAATTAACCATGTTATCCACATGCACCAGATTTATTGTAGCAAAAGGTGCAAAATGTTCTGTTGGCTGATTGGGCTTTTCAAGTGCTTCTTCAATCTCTTTGATACCATAGTGTGTAATACTGATATAGCCACCCATGCCAGAACCTCTAATCAAGCCTTCACCCATCAAGTATTGTACGATAGTGTGAGTTAGATCGCTACCAAAACCACCGAAATCTAATTCTTTACCAACGTCCCACATGTTCATACTTTTATGCTCATTACCTTCAGATAGCTCGTAAACCCTATGCATGAATTCACTTCTTTTCTTTCTCAATTCTGCAACCGATAACAATTGATAGACATGCAAAGTATGTGATGCTTAAAAGAATTTCTTAGTGTGATTTGATTTCATTTTACATCAAGCTAGTTTATTAAATACATTATAGGCTTTTCAAAGCACGACAGAGATAACAGAAGACAAGTCAGCTATCGAGATTAATGCAAGAGATTTGCTTCAAGCTAATGCGACGATAATCGCCGGCATTCTAATATTACTTACAGTATTAGGTTCTGTCGCCAAAGACCTCGTACCATCTATAAAGATACTGTTTGCTTCTGCCATCACGCCCTTCATTGTAAGCATAATTCTTCTACTGGTTGAAACAGCCAAGAAACAAAAATTCTCAGAGAAAACAAAATTGCAATTCGCAAAAATGATAACTATTGCTGGTCTTTGCTATCTAATCTTAGACATAATCTACGTACTATTCGCTACAGGCTAACGCCGATTCAACAACCAGCTAATTTGAAAACCCCGGCCAAAGTTCGTTATAGTGTTAATAGGTCTGAGTTTCTAGCGACGAGGTAGATTCGTTACCTCTCATTACATTGAATTGAGTAAAATCATTTATCTATAATATTGCGTACCAGAGTCATTCAAATCTCATACACGATATGCTTATTTGTCAACCTAAGACTGAGCGAGAATACAGTTTATGAAGATTCTAAGGTTGTATTTTGCTGGGTATTTCTTTTTTCAGTCTTTCAAGATTCTTTTGAAAAGTTGGCAATAATTCGTCAATGAAAAATACCGTACGCTTCATGTCATCTAATACTATTTTTTCTAAATTCAACCTGTGTACGTCGCCTCTTTCATTAACAAATGGTAGCTTGAAGCATGTCTTAAACTGGTTATAGTTGTTAATTGTTAGGTCGTGATAAATAGAAGGGTCGTCTAAAAGCTCTGCCAAGTTTGACAATGCCTTATCGAGCATTGGTATGTGTGTGTTCTCTACCGCAAAGCTAGTATCGCGCAAGAAAATAATTGTGTTATCTAACTGTGCTTTAGTAGGTTCGCTTTCTGTGACCTTTTCAAATAATGACCTAGCTTTCATATGATATTCGATAATTCTATTTAGATGAAGAATTGCAGTCTTGACCCAAAATAGCTTTCTCTTAGTATCTCTCTCTACTACCTTGTCAAGTATAGTTTGCATCTTATCACTGTCTTGTTTTTGAACATACCAAAAGAGATAAGCCGAAGTAACAGCGATAAGGCCAGAGACAGTAAAAGAATAACGCGCGTAGGCGTCAGTACTATTACTTACAATGGCGCCAGTGTACTGCATGGTAATGTAAATCATTAGGCCGAGAAGAAAGCTGGTAATTAAGATAAAAAGCCAATGCTTTACAATTTGCGCCCTTAGTGGTATTTTTGGCCTTGGCATGCAAAAATTAACTTCGGCGGGTTATTTCTTCTTTAAGTATCTTCTATTAGACATGAAATTTGTATGTAACAAACCACCAGCGCTGTAAACTCGGCAGTTGTTGACTAGACCCCGGGGGTATCTATAGCCTTGGCTAACAGTTCGGTAATCTGGTAACTTTGAGCGTAAAAACGTATGCGACTTGGCACAAGACCGTAAACAGCTTTTAACCGCCCTTCGTTTGCTGTCGCATAATAGCAAACATATAGCTAGAAAATTTGCGGGGCTCACTGCGCATGAGCTTCGTTCGCCCACTGCGCCTTTGGCTTGTGGGCTCGAGGCGTTTGAAAAAAAGTTTTTTTCGCCCGATTGTGCATGGCGATATTACAAGCTATAAGAAGCGGGGCGAAAAGCTATCATGCTGTATGCAATGCATAGTCATTCACACAATGACACCTATTTTGTAATGTGCGAAATACGCACATGTTTTAGCTAATAACAGCGTCATATTGACGATATTCAGATTTACAATAGCGATAATCGTCATTTTAAGCCAAAGTAATAGCTAATAGCGCAGCCACATTATAGACAAAACTGCGTATAGGTGCTACAATTAGCTCTAGTTAGAACCACTTTGATTATTTAAAATAATAATTAAAACATTTTTGTACACGGTAATTTATTACAAAAACATACAACAAAAACTGTTGTAGTAACAAGTTATTACAATAAAGCTAGCAAGTGCTTGTTAATGGCAAAACCAGATAGCAAGCGCATCAAATCGACCACCAACTTAAAGGCTGCAAAGCAAAGCCTCTACGCGGCGCAGCTAGTAACGACTTTGCAAGTCGGCTAATTTTGCTAAATAAAAAACAGTGAAAAATCATGAGTCAAATCTCATTTAACGATCTTCAAAAAATGATCGAAACGGCGGTTGCAAAACATACCGCGAAATCGCAAACAGCGTTGGTTAATTTTTTTAATCAAGAACTTTCTAGTTTGCGCAAAGAACTACGTGAACAAATCGACGAAAACGACAAACCTAACGACCAGCGACAACACAAAGGCAAGATAACGGGCTACAATGACGGTAGCATTTTACAGAAACAAGCACAAGGTCTTGCAACGATTAGACAAAATACAAACCTTGCAGGCAAAGACGGCCCGTCTAAAGAAGAACTTGCACCGTATTATCGCAGAAAGCTAGAAGTTACTAGCCTTGAAGATGTGATAAACACGCAGGCTGAATTGCTCGGTGTGCCTATCGAGCATGTAATTAAACGGCAATCGAAACGGGTTGAAACAGAATGAGTGGTGCCACCTTTGAGATTATTGAGCTACTTCGGCGAATCGAGGCACAGAGCCGGCCAATGACACCAGCAGAACTTAAAGAAAAAAGCCCAGAAGACTTCGAAAAAGCCCGGCTTTTAAAGATCAAACAAACTTCGTTAGCCGATGTCTATGCACACTTGGCACATTTAGAGGGCTTCGGCGACGATGTAAGCGGCTATGCCGAATTCGCCGCAAGACGAGCTAGGGCACTGAAGAAAGAGAAGGCAAAGGGTGTTACGATACCATTCAGCGAAATGACAACCAAGCGGGGTTAGAGGTAGAACAAGCAAAATGCAAAAATTCGATATTTCGCAGGTATCAATAACAGAAGATACGAGTCTGAACGTACCAACCGTGATACAAAAGAACCAACTAAACTTGCCAGTGCTAGGCGACGACAACATATTACGCATAGACAATATTGCGCTAGCAATTGACTTGCATGACTTTGTACCACAAAACGAGCCAATAACTCTGGTGTTAACGCTGACACCAGTCTAATTTTTTCTTCGAGGTATTGAGGTATGAAAAAGTTACGGCTTGCAATCGCCAAGTTTGTGCTAGGTAGCCCAGATAAAGTATCGCTTGAAGATTTGAGGCAGATCGCAAACTTTGACCTCGACTTTGTTGCGCAATACGTTGTCGAACTAAATACAAAGAACAACATTGCCGAATTTCTAACGCAATTGAAAAACGCCGATGCTAACTTGGTCGAGGCTGTAATCACAGGGTCGAATTTAAGCCAAGACACAAAGTTCACAATGCTGTCTTTTTTGAATTCTCAGTCAAAGCTACCCGATGCAATCAAGTGAACAAAAAATGCAATTTAATCAACGGCGAGTAGTTGTACGAAAATCTAAGCAAAAGCAGCAAACATTATTTTTGCGACGGCTAGCATTTCTGATGGCCGAAATTTCACACATAAACTTTACAACGGCCGAGTTAACGCAACTATTCAACAACAGATACAATGCAAACGTAACAACGCAGCAAGTAGAACGGGCGCTAGACTCAATACGCTGCAAATCTACGCCTGTAATAGCCCGGCCGTATGCACTGCCAATACCAAGAAAATTATTCTCAAAGGTGGGTCTAACATGAAAATTGTAAATTGGTTAAAAGCTCAATGGTACTACAGACACTATAAGAAAATTGCCGGTCTTTGGTATCGCAAACTAGACCAGCCAATAGAAACAGGCAAAAGATACCAGTGTCTGAAGTGCATGGCACTAGTCGCTTTACCAGAAAGACATTCAACTTTTTACCATGAGGTAACGCAACATAATGCCTAGACTAAACACACACAGATCATGCAGAAACGGCGGTAAACATGCTGTTATTACTACAGCCACAACTTACAATCTCAATACGATAAAGTGTGCTAAATGTGGCGATTCGATGCCAACCTATGCGACAGAAAAAACAGTAAAACAAAGACTTGGCGACAAAAAATATACTTGCAACTGCGGTCATACAGGCATCTGCGTCGAAAGTTTGTACCCAGAGGTACCAGTTAACAAACCCATATTTGTCGTAAGGTGTCAATCATGCAAGTGCCTAATCGAAGAGAAAGAATTTGCTTAACGCAAAGTAACCGAAATTGTGTATTCGATATTCGTTTCGGTACTGCTATTCTAGGCTTGATCTATAACTAATATCAAGATAACGTTAGCTGGTATCGCAATAAACCAAGCAGTTAGGCAACGAAATTAGTAGTTTTAATTTTTGGTGTTATTGTGTGAATGACAGCATAACCCGCCCAATGCACACGCCGGCGAGTAAAAATCAGCATGCAAACAAATCATTTTGGGCGTTTGACAGCGAGTTTTTGCAAAGTGGTAGAGTTAATCGACCAGAAGACGTGCAAACTATACAGTTCAGCAATGGCAAAGATACAGTAGTTTTAGAATCACCAGAACAGCTAAAGACGTGGTTACATCACCATCAAAATATCAAGACGCTTTACGCCTTTGTTTTGCTACCTGACTTAGCATCAATAGAAGAATGGCTTGGTAACAAGCATGTTAATTACAAGTATCGAGGCGGGCAACTGATAGGCCAGATTAACTATCGAGGTTTTCATGCCACTTGTTACGACATACGGCCAATGCTTGTAAACTTTGGTCTATTTAGACTAGAGCAATGCGGCCAAACTGTCAACATGCCAAAACTGCAAAAACCTGATTGGCTTGGTTTGCGCCATTGGCAAAACGAACAAGAGCATGCAGACTTTGTAAAGTATGCCGGCAACGACGCTGTAATTACATCGTTAATTACAAAATGGTTGGTTAGCAAATTTAACGCAGACCCAGCCAAGTATGCAAGCGCTGGTACATTAGCCAAAGACGAATTTGCGTTACCTAAACGGCTAAAGCGTATAAAGAAAACTGTTACTTTATCACCGTTAGAGCTAGCAATAAAAAAGATTTGCTATGCTGGCCGAAGCGAAGCATTCGTAACAGGCTATGTGCCAAACGTTATTTACAATGACATAAAGTCGCTATACCCTGTTTCAACGGCAGCAACTAAAGCCTTGCAAATTATAGGCGCAAAGCAATGTGAAAAAGACGAGGTAACCATAAGCAACGATACAAACGATTTTGGTTGGGTAGAAGGTGTATTTGAGACCAACAACGATATTTGGGGCTTGCCGTTACGGGGTAAAAATAACTTTTACGCAACTGGCATAATACAAGGCCTATACCATAGTTTCGACCTAGCAGCCGCCAAAGTTAAAGTGCATCATGTAACAAGGGCATACAAGCCTGTTTTTAGCGACGACTCAAAGACACAAGACAAGTACACCGATATGCTCTTGAGACGACTAGAAAACAAAATGACAGACAACGAGAAAATGTTAGCCAAGGCTGTACTAAATAGCCTTACAGGCAAATTGGGCCAGTCAAAGCCGGCTTTAGCTGTAACTAGCAATTTCTTTGCATATTCTACTATTCTAGCCTTCAGCCATGCCATAGTATCAAAGGTGTTTGATATGTGCCCAACACCAGTACTAGGCTGTGATACTGACTCGGCATTTACTCAAACCGATATTAGTGGCAAGAAATTTGAGGTTAACAACATGCAAGCATCTAACAACACTTCGCATTGTTCGATACCTGTAATAATAGATTGCAAAGGTAAAGGCGATTACGTAATGTTTAGATCAAAGACCTATTTGCTAAAAGAGCAAGACAAGCCGATAACAGTTTACGGGCGTCACGGCTGGCAATACTTTGTTGAAGACTATCTAAAGTTGTTTGATGGCACTATAACAGAACTACAGACAAGACAAGACATCAAGCATACCTTGCTTACAAGACAGATAGAGGCGCAAAAACTAGCCAAAGGCCGTTGGCGAACAAAGCCAGTAACGTTAACTTTAGACAGGCTAGAGAATCTACTAAAGGCCGACACAAAACGAAATAGAGATAATTACAATAGTTATGAGCTTGTAATGCAGAGAAAATATGAGACAAGTAGGGCTTGGGGTTTTGATCAAATAATGTCATTGCAAGAAAATAAGTTAGGCTACCCGAATTAGTTTATTGTACATTGGTTCTTTGGCCCATCTAGGCCCAATATTCACTTTGCAGGTATTGGTATTGTCGCATTTAGTGCCTTTGCTTTCTTTAGTTCAAACCTTATTGGCGAGTTTTTACACAAATTCTGCTTTGATATGTATTGTTACAGGTATCGTACTTACTTATGCACAGCCTCATATAGAAAACAAGCACTGTTGAAACGCTAAAAAAGATCATAAGTCTAACAAGTGCCTAATCTTGCCAATACGCATTTTCATAATTGACATAGAATACAGACCTACATCTAATGCATTTTTCATTTACCGGCGGTAATTTGCTATTGCCATCAGTTAGTAAACCAAGGTCTTTTTATTAAACACTTTATTATAGACTGTCGCTAATTGTTCAAACCCACAAGCACGGCATTTTGTAAAAAACGCCAATATCATGTTATCGACAGATTCTTTTTAAAACTGTTCGCTGTTACGAGTATGATAGAGAACTTAATAAAAAAGAAAGTTTAGGCTAGACTAGCCTAAATGCATTCTCGAATTTTTCATATTCTTCTTTTAGCTCGTCAGCTAAGTAATGCGCTCTAACACCGGGCAAGCTATGGCCGGCTAACCAGTCGATTTGGTCGCGGTCTGCGCCAGACTTTCGAGCGTGGTTATAGAAAAAGTCTCTGCAATTGTTTGGGCGAATTGTGGTCTTTACAGCCTTTAGGGCGTTTACTACCCTATGATATGTAAAATCGAATACGTGTTCATTTGCAGTCTTTGGCAGTTGTTGCAGTATCTTGGCTACGTCTTGGTGTAATGGGTTTGGTCTGTAAACTTTTTTGCCGTGTCTCTCGTTTATGTTAACCCAACCGTTTACAAAGTCAATCTCTGACCATTTTGCTTTTAGTAGGCGCTTAGGTCGCAACCCGGTAGTGGCAGATAACGCGATGTAGGCTTTTACATACTTGTCTTGTATCTCATTTATTACTCGCTTCATTTCTTCGACTTTGGGTGCAATGATCAAGTTTTGCGGTATGCATTGTTTTTGCTTTAGTGCAAGTTTTGGTTTACCTGTAAATTCAAGGTAGTGATTTACGGCGAATAAGTAGTTGTTGTAGGTGTACGAATTTGTATAGCTTGTAACAAATTCTTCGGGTGTTTTGCCACTTCTAATGTATGTGCCTACACAGTGAGCGTTATTTTGCGCTGTGTTTAGTTCTTGCCCTTTACCACCTTGGTCTTTGCTTAGTTGTAGCCAAGCGATAAACGCTTGCTTGTCTTTAGATGTGTAAACATCTAAACGATGTTTAACATCGTAACCGCCCGCGTTTTCTGTGCTTATTTTTGATTGCCAATCTGGTAACCCGGGTTCAAATCCCGGCCGTCGCATTCAGATATATTATTGGATATCATGTAATTTCTCACACTATAAAGATGCTTCTGTAGATAGTAAAATACTCATTTGAATTAATTTGCCGAAATATCAAAAGCCTTCCCATTATGGGATAGGAAAATGATGGAACTACCTCATAATTCAGACTTTGCAGTGGCTGTAACTTTGATATTGGCCAGACAGAGAATAATTAATCATCCTATCTGTCACTCGCTTCCGCATGCACAAAAGCCAAATTCATCTATTCTTCTGTTGCAGGTTGGACATTTTTCGCCATATTCTACTTCCCAAGCATGCTTGCCGTACAACTGGTAATGTGTATCAATTTCTATAGGCACAGGACTTTCTGTTTTTTCCCTTTCCTTTTCCTTTTTCGGCTTAGACTTTCTTCTTGTGCTCATATCCATTCAAACTAACTACATCCAATTCTCCAAGCCACCTTCGTTTGTTTCAGTATAATGCATTAGTCTCCATCTCTTGCCGCTCTTCCATTACCTATCATTGTCTGCCATATTCTTGGCATTTGACCGTATTATCTGCAGCGCCCTTTCGGCCGCTTCTCTTCTTGGTAACTGTACCATGAAAATATTTTGAGTGTTCTGATTTGTCGGGCAGAAAGCTAGCATGCCACTGCTGGCCAAGGCTTCAAAAAACTCAAGCATAGGATTTGCGTAGAAAAGGTAGTTTTCATCAATGTCAGTATCCAAGAATCTGGCGTTAATGTCTACAAAGACTTCCTTGCCGTCATAAAAAATATCAAGCATAACATCTATGGCAAGTTTTTTGCCCTGAACACGTTGTATGGTCTCAATATATTTTTCAGGGTTGACCAGAATGCATGGAACCTTGGTTCCATTGAAATCAAAAAGTGTAGCTCCGTCTCTATGAAGGTTAGCTT
This sequence comes from Nitrososphaeraceae archaeon, assembly GCA_021325295.1. Classification (GTDB taxonomy): domain Archaea; phylum Thermoproteota; class Nitrososphaeria; order Nitrososphaerales; family Nitrososphaeraceae; genus JAJPHM01. Next base: position 3,548 of record JAJPHM010000065.1, on the reverse strand, counting down.
TAAACTCTTCGATTGTTTCAAATTTTCGTTTTGGCATACCAGCTATCTATAGTAAATGGTTAACTGCAATAAATTATTCTGCTCAACACAAAGCTACTTTTACTGATTCACCTTAATTGTCTCTGCGAAAAAATCCTTTAGCTCGACATTTCTCTGCATCTTTTTATACAGATATTCATGATCTTTGCAGAGGTAGAATGGGATCTGTGATGCAGAATGTAAAATGTTGTAGTTGCTTCTTTCTTTAACCAATTCCAGCTGCACTACAAAGTCGGCATTATTGCCACAAATATTGCATCTGAACAGATCTTCCATGTAGTCACTGTGGTCATTGTCGTTAATCAATCTGTTTTTCTGCCGCAAGTTGACGTTAGCAATTCTCTCATAAAAGAGTTCCTAAGATGGCAGGCGTTGAAAAACCAGCTTGCAGGCTGCAATTACTTGGTTCTTTCTGGATCGATGCAATACAGATACTTACCATAAAGTTACATCGCGACTATATGATATACGCTCCGATCCACAGTATCTACAGATTCATATATGCAGCCTGCTCACCAATCGATCAGCTAATTATGTACGTTAGGCCAGCTAGCAGATCATTATCGACTTGGCCAGCATCAATGCTCGCTGGGTATCTTCTTGCATTATTTGATTATTCTTGTATTTGTTGCTAAAGTAAATCAGGTCTATCATCTTGAATCTGTCTATATTCACGACAGTGCTTCCAATTGTACCTCCGTTTGTATTTGCATTTGTCAATATGACAAGCTTGTCGACGAACCCTGTAGATTTTAGGGTGTTTGATATCTGCTCAAAGCTTCTGGCGTGGTCTCTGTTGATTACCACAGCTACAGCCACTTTGGTGCCGTATGGATCATTATATATCACATCTATGCCGTTGCCCTTTCCATTGGCAGCCTGCAGATGGGCCACGATTCCAATTTCATGGGCATAGTTGACAAGGTTTCTCACCGCATCGCGTACATCTGACTCCAGAACTTGAATATCTCCATAATTTCGCCGCAACCTGATAAAGTCAGACAGAGGAACATCCATGAGGCTTCCCCTTATCCTGAGACCTGGGTATATGCTCTTTATTGTATCGTCTATAGCCTGCTCGTCTATGTTATTTATTCCTCTTTTTCCTGCATTTTCAGTCGCATGGTAAAGGATATTTATCATCGACCGCACATTTCTAAAGTCGGCAAACTCGTCATAGATTACCTTGATCTTTGCAGCCAGATCTCGCTCGTCTAGCGGTGACTTGTCGGTCTCTGATGCCCCACAGTATCTCAGGTATTCAAGTGCAATATCAGTTATTTCTTCGAGGGTATTAGATCCTGCTAGGTCAATCTTGTAGTTAGCTTTTTCGAGCCTATCAAAGACTGATACATTTGTTTTTCTGATTTCGTCATATGAAGACGGCGTGAGCATCAGCATCAGGGCAGTCGAGGGCAGGTGAGCGTTTATCACCGCTTTTATAAACTCCATTGATTCTCTGTCAGAATCAAATTCGTCTATCTGGAAGAGTGTAAGTTTGTTCATAAACTTCAGGTTGAGCCTTGCAAGAGCAGCAAGGCTGGCAATAATATCTTCCAGCGTGGCAACATTGTATGCATCTGTCCTGAACTTGCCTTCAACAAGCAGCTTTATGATGTCAACTTCGGTCGGCGAAAAGTCTTTGCTTAGTGTTTCATTGATCGCAGAATAGTTTGGCACCATCTTGTTTTGCAATACAAGCGTTGCTTTCGATGCTATGCTCTTGCCTGTTATTGAATCGATAAATCCGTAATTGAAGATCTTTTTGGCACTTCCAATATCATGCTCAGCCCTGTCCTTTAGATAATCAACGACTGCCTGCCTCAGGCTGGCAATATGCTCATCAGCAAATCCTCCAAGCATTGCACTGTACAGGCTGTGCATATTGCGGGGAGAAATTTGAGACAGGTCGATATACGATACTGCTGTTTGCTCCGAGACCTGCTCCAGACCCCGTATATGCAATGCAAGGTGTGTCTTGCCTGACCCGACATCCTGTATGAGCGTTATTAGCCTAAAGTCTTTGTCTGTTGCGTCTTCTCCGACCTTGGAGCGAAGGTCTTGCAAGCATGCAAGCACGGCTGCCCTTGCTTCCTTGTGTCTTTTTCCCCCAAGGATTTGTGCATCAATAATAGTCGGGGTTGGACTGCTGGGATATGGGTTTTGAGCAAGGTTATATGGATACGTCATTGCGTGATACACCTCACGAAACCGTGTACTAGCCCTCTTACCATGACACCCTCTGCGCCACCTGTAGATAATTCATACCTGTCTTGGTGCTGGTCTACAAGCTGCTTTGCCAGCTGGTAAAATTGTTCGCTTGATATGCCAAGAGTTTGGCAGGTGTGGTTCCTAATAGCTGACAATTCTGTCCACCCAATCGAGCTTGACTGGCTTGAAATTGCAAGGTCAAACTCCTTCCTAAAGTCGTCGAGATTAACAGGCGACTTTTGCGCCCCCTGAGTTGAAGGAGCAGGTAAATAAGACATTCTTTCACTTTTTTCGACAACCAACTTGGCCAAGTTAGAGATATTGTTCGCAAGTATCTCCATATTTCTTGCAAGAGCATCTGAAGTAACGTTTACAGTACTTTCGAGCGATTTTATCGCCTCATAGGTTATCTTGAACCGCGGGTCGGTATTGAGCAGGTTTTGCAGGTAGTATTCCTTGTGCCAGCAGTAATAGGCCGATCCTTTTTTGTCGACAAATATATTGCCACGTGTAACGAGCTTTTCTAAAACCACATCAAGCTCAAGCTCTCCAAACTCTTTGCGCAGGTCAGTTTTTTTGATACCAGCTGAACCTGCACTGCGGATCCTCCCGATGAGTTTATCCTCTGAGGACATGAGAAAAAACATCAAAATAATTATTTAAACAAGCATGTAATTTGCAGCTGTATTATTTGTGAATAAAGTTATACACATGTTTGAATGCGACAAAAAGCTATCTTTTACGATCTTTGAAACGACCCGTCTTTTCATTTACATGTAAATTTGCAAAAGATAATATCTTATTACAGTAAACTCAAGGAGGGATGATGATTACCCATTCTGCATTATGATGAAAGAACTAGGGTAGCTGACCAATCTGACTTTAACTGAAAAAAAGGAATCTGTCAGGTACAGAGAACGCTAGAAGGTCTGGTATTCTTTTTCTCCCTGCTTTTGCTCTTCCAGTTCCTGCTTTTCTGCCCTTCCGTTTCTCATTGAAGAGATGGCAAATACAATTACCACTATCCATATTGTACTGAGAACAATAGTGGTAAAGCTGACATAGACAAATGGCATGGCAATGCCAATCTGGTTTCCAATGGCGTCAAGTGAGAGATGCATATCGCGCATACCTGTGTTGTATCCAAAACTATGCTCGCCAAGTCCGGACATAGACATGGTTCTTAGCTGTATATTGTCAAGCTCATTCTGTATCAATCCAAAATCTGTCCTTGCTGTTGGAAATGACCATACTGGATTGCCGCTCTTTGGCAGCAATTCTTTAGCTTGCTGTACATA
>JAJPHM010000047.1 GCA_021325295.1 Nitrososphaeraceae archaeon | reverse complement strand
TTGCTGTACATAGCTGGCTATTTCTTCTGGCGTCTGTGAGCTTTGAGCTCGCTCAAGGTAGCCAATAGCTTTGTCTATTGGATAGATTGTTGTCTGGTAGCCGTAGACTGCTACAGCTGCGCCAAACACAAGAAAAGATACGACACCGGCAAGAAGAAGTTTATAGGCTGATGCCATAACAGGGGTCTACTACCCATTCTATATTGTGGGAATATTTAGGTGTGGCGCAGCTCATACCCCTTTTTTTGCTTATCCTCTACCTACCATCAGATCAGTATTCAGGCAAGGAAATAGAACAAAGGTAGAGAGAAGAGGTAGAATGGGATAGGATAGGAAGAGGATGAGACAGTAAAAAGGCCAAAGCAAAAAATGTCTGATAACAATTAAATTAATAGTCAACTCCCGCATACAGCAAGCAATGCCGTTTGTCAAGGTAGCTCGCAAGGGTGAAATCAAGAGCAATGGTGGCAAAGAAATAGACGTCAATGGCACAAGGGTTGCGCTGTTTTATGCACGCGGCCAGTACTTTGCCATAGAGGCGCTCTGTCGCCACCAAGATGGCTCTCTGGCCCCCGGCAAGGTTGACGGCGAGGTAGTCGAATGTCCGCTGCATGCATGGCACTATAATATCAGGACAGGCGAGCTTCTCGATTACCTTGATGGCGTAAAGCTGGCAACCTATAAAGTCGATGTCAGAGGAGACGACGTGTATATAGAAATTTAACTTGACGCATGATACATCTAGCCGACTTTTATTAAATTGGATTGCAAAAAAAAGATCGATGGAAAAAATAAAAGCAATGCCGGCCAAAACAAGACAGAAGGGTAAGAAGGAGTAACGAATTCAAGGATAGGACAAAAAATGAGGTCTACAGCATGAAGCTCTACAATACACTTTCTCGCAGCATAGAGGAGCTTGAGCCTGATAGCAATCATGCAGTCAGAATGTATATCTGCGGCGTAACAGTTTATGACTCATCTCACATCGGCCATGCCAGAACAATAATTGTCTTTGACGTGCTCCGCAGGTACCTGCTCTCAAGGGGGCTAAACGTAGTATTTGTACAGAATTTCACTGATGTAGACGACAAGATAATCAACAGGGCAAAGGCAGAAGGCGTGCAGGCGAGGGATATAGCAGAGCGCTATATCGACAGTTATTTCAAAGACTTTGAATCACTGAATGTGCTAAAGGCAGATTATTACCCCCGGGCCACGGAGCATATCGGTGACATGATCCGCCTGATAGATGGCCTTGTCAAAAAAGGTGATGCATACCTTACGCTAAACGGCGTGTACTTTAAGGTCAAGTCATTTTCAGAATACGGCAAGCTATCAAGAAAGCCAATAGACGAGCTTGAGGCGGGGGCAAGAGTCGAAGTCGATCCTTCAAAGCAGGACCCACTTGATTTTGCACTCTGGAAGTTCTCTTCTGAAAATCCGGTCTGGGAGAGCCCATGGGGCAAGGGAAGACCGGGTTGGCACATTGAATGCTCGGCGATGGCCCTGAAATACCTCGGCAGCACCTTTGAGATACACGGCGGAGGCCAGGATCTGATTTTCCCACATCATGAGAATGAAATAGCACAATCTGAATCCTTTACCGGAAAGCAATTTGCCCGCATCTGGATGCATGCAGGTATGGTGACTGTTGATTCAGTCAAGATGTCAAAATCGCTTGGCAATATTGTGACGATAGGGCAGGCAGTTGAAAAGTGGGGGACAAATTCCTTGCGCCTGTACTGCATATCTGTGCATTACTCAAAGCCACTTGATTATACCGAGGATCTGCTGAAAGAATCAATGCAGAGGTGGAGGCAGATAGAGACTTGCGCGTGCGAGCTTGGATTTGCCCAAGGCAGGGGCGGAGAAATCGATGCCTTGACAAAGGCATGCGATGAGGCTGTCAAAACCTTCCAGTCTGCCATGGACGATGATTTCAACACTTCACTGGCTATTACGGAGTTTATGAAACTTGTCACCCAGATAAACAGATACGCAGCTGCAGACAAGCTGACTGCCGACATGGCTTCAGCCGTTGCCGACAGGTTCAATGACCTCATGGATGTGCTGGGGCTGAAGCTTGTTGAAGTCGGGGAGGATGAAAGAAAAGAAATTCTGAGCCTGATTGAAAAGCGCAACAATTTGAGAGCAGAAAAAAAGTTCTCAGATGCAGACCGGATAAGACAGCAGCTGCTTAACAATCACTCTGTAGAACTTTTGGACCACAAGGGAAGAACTGTGTGGATAAAAAGAGAAAAGGCTTAATCTGATCTTGCTTGACCTGACCTGACCTTGATCTGGTTATCTGGCTGTATACTTTTCTACAAGTGACCTGTGCTGGGAGTAGGCCTTCAGCAATGCATCCCGCGTGCCAAGCTCCCAGTCGCGGTAATCAAATCCGGGCGTAACTGTACAACCAACAAGAGAAAACGATGACGGACTATTGACAGATGCTGCAAACCAGCAATTTGCTTTTACTACTGCCTGCGGCAGCTGGCCTGCTTGGATATCAGTACCTAGTATAGTATCGCTGGCTTGGCCATCAGGGGTAATGACATGCAGAGTCAGCGGACTGCCGCGGTAAAAGTGCCAGATTTCATCAGACTTTATCCTGTGAAAAGCAGAGAACTGGTTGCCAGCAAGCATGTAGTATATGGTGGTTGCAGTGTGCCGCGGCCCATCGTAGCCGGGTATCACGACTGTTTGCCCTGATTTGTGTGTGCACCTGAAATATCCGCCCTCCGGATGCGGCTCAAGCTTGAGCCAATCGATAAGAAACTGCACCTCACGGTCCATGCTAGGATGCTGCAGCACAGCCCCAAGTTAAAATTTCTGCTACGGGCTGATTACAGACAGACCAACTATTTATGGCGATATGTCCAGGTCTATTTCCTCTCCATCTCTGAGGACATGGTTTCTATAGTCGTCTACTGGTTGCCCGTCTGCGACCATCTTTACAGTCTTGCCGGCTGTGTCAAACCCCCAGATATCAAGAAACTGCCCAAGCGTATAGTCTCTTGCCACGGTCGATTCGACATAGATGGTTCCGTCGGCTGCATTTGTGTGCAGTGGAGCCATGGGTGGATTGGTCGGGCCGTAGGCATCAAGCGAATGGTCCTTCCAGAGATCCGGGTTTACTCCAATACCGGCAGGCACCACAACATTTCGCCCGCCTTCCTTGACTGTAAGATGAGGATAAATGCGCATCACTATGGACGCGCTTGGCTGGGGGCCTGAAGGCTTGACATAAAGTAGCGTCGAAGCAACGCCTGCTGCTACGCTGACAAGCAGCACGCCGACTATGGCAAGAACGTAGACCTGCCTTCTTTTACCACGATTTCTGCGAGCGGCCTCTTTCAACTATTGTTCTCCGCCGGAATTTCAGAAAGAACCCGCCCAGTATATACCCTTTGATAATGTTCTTTTTCTCCGTTTGACCTGGACTGATTTTTGATTTATCCAATTCTTTTATTTTGTTTTGTTTGTTAAATTGTTAGTATTGCTTACAAGCAATTGCTTGGCCAGCGTCTTTCTGTCTCTCTGGGCGTCAGAAGCTAATGGAAGAGAGATGAAGTCCAATTTCAAGCTGCTTGCAATACGCCCATCTTGATATGGCTGAAAAAGGATCAGCCGTCCAAAACCATTTTTATATTTTAGAGGGGAATTCAATTGTACCTGTGACCAGAACAAGACTCTGCTTTTCTTTTGTCACCTTCGCAATTGCTGTCTCATTATTATTATTATCTTTAGCAGACCGCCCGGCGAATGCTCAATCCGGCTATGCCGGCGCTAGTAATGGCAGTAGTAGCTACCTGACCTATACCAATTCTACCTACGGAATCAAGGTAAACTACCCTTCAGATTGGGTGGCGACAGAAAAGGGGCTGCCTGACGGACAGGTTGTGGCCTTTTTCCCTCCTGCCTCTTTTCTGGTACAGGTGGCATCCGGACAGAGCCAGCAGATAAACCCGGTTGGAATATACTTTACGCCTACCTATACATATACCCTGAATAACTTTACTGGGTTGCTTGTCGAGCAAAACAAGAGGCTCTTCGGGCCTTTCGCGTCCGTTACTTCAAACGCCACTACCTTGGCCGGCTCACCTGCAAGCAGAATACTGACCGCAGTGCAGGATAACGGCACCGGGTACAGAGGGATTCAGGTTGTGACAATAGTTGACAGCAAGGCGTATACCATCCAGTTCTTTGCCCCGTCTGAAGTATACTCCCAGATTGCTCCGACTGTGCAAAAGATGGCTGATTCACTTGAAGTAGATCCGAGCAAAATCCCAACAGTAAAGAATAGCTATGCCAACCCGGAGCTTGGAATAACAATCAAAGTGCCGCCTGGGTGGATGGGCTACCAGTATTTTATCGCCAACAAGACAAGCGTGACAATCTCGCCTCCTCCTTTCCTTGCAGACAACTCTACAGGTCAGTCTCACATGGACATACAATATGTGGACAATTCAGAGATTCCTTCACTATTGCAACAAACATCACAGTGCAGCTTCTCGCCAACTGCCGAGATTGTACAGCTAAACGACAAGGTCAAGGCGCTTCACTGGATTACAGACTGCAATTATTTCGGCGAGAGAGTAAAGACGGCAATATATCAGGTAAGCACCAAAACCAAGGTGATATTTCTCGACTACTCCGCCCCTCCGGGCCTGCTCAAAGAACACCTGCCAGAGTTTGATAACTCTGCAAAGACGCTGCAGGTGCAGGATGTGCTCGATGCCTCAGACTTTACTACTGCTCCAATATTTGGTGAAAAATACATCAAACAAACTCTGAATGCTGGAGGCCCGCCAGTAGACCTGCAAATATCTACTACATCGAACCTGTCAAATTTTGAGTTCAACCAGCAGGACAAAAAGCTCTCATTTGCAGTGGATGGAAGACAGGGAACATGGGGCGATACAGTGCTGGAAATCAGCAAGGTGATGCGTCCTCCCTATACTGTGACTATGGACAACCAACCATTTGCCAATTTTACGATCATAACCGACAGAACTGTCAATGAGACAAGCATAGAGCTGGATTACAAGCACAGCTCGCATATCTTTTCGATAACAGGCGCAGCAGTTGTTCCAGAATTTAGCTCCTCTCTGGCCGGGCCTGTAATGGCAGCTGCAATTCTGGCGGCAGTTGTATCTGGACTGGGCTTTAGAAAATTCAGGGCAGGCTTGCAGGATTGAAAAGAATCAATAGCATGGTATGAAGTGAAAGGCTTGTGAACAACAAAACAAGGCCCTGCGGCTGCATCATGGCTTGGGAAGAAGGCTTTTTTGAGCTGTCGCTTTGCCAGAAACATGGCAGACAGTATGAACAAAAGGAAATCATAGACTATTCAGGCCTGGAAGGAGAGGCAGAAGGAAGGAGGAGAAACGGAAGCGGATATGATCTGGGTCCATATGGTTAGGCCAAAGCAAGCCAGTTGATCAGCTGTCCAGCCAACCAACCAACCAACCTATCCGCTCCACATAAATGGAAGAGAAAGAAAAATAGCACCCGCTAGCGATGCAAGAAGGCGGCATACAGCATATAGCCAGGCTCACAGGCTCCGGGTGGGAGATAAGAGATGCAATTATACTCAAGTCATATGGCCACGAATCAGAGCCGGTTCTGACTATCCACAGGCAAGGCGCAACCGAGTTTGCCAATTTTGTCATTATGAAAAACCCACTTTACTCATATGATCCTCTCATGAAGGCTATGAATATCCTGAGGAAATACATTGCTCGCAATATCCAACAGTATCAAAAATTTGTAGCAGAATTTGCAGGCATGGAAAAAGAATGGAGCAGCGAGGTGCAGCTTTCAAATCTCAATCAATATGGAGTGACCATATCGGATGTCCTCATATTTCCGCGTTTTGAATACGATGCCAGAAGCCCCCTGCAGTTACTATCGGTTGATCGCTTCAACATTGAAAACAGCATCGTCCTCAACAAAGAAAGAATACAGCAGATGCCCAAGGCGTGCCAGGAAGCAATTCAGTTTATCAGACAAAAAGAGCACGAGCTTCTAAGCAGGTAGGCAATAATAGTATCAATCTATCAATCCTACCGTTAGCCTAACAGCTTCCCAAAATTCAATTCATCAACCAAATTTCTGCAAGCCCCCTGCCTGCTATTCCCCAATTATCTGCACCACGATCTGGCGCTCTCGCTTCCTTGTATCCATCTCCAGAAGGACAATCTGCTGCCAGGTGCCAAGCAAAAACTCCCCGTCTTTGAACGGTACAGTCAGTGAAGGACCGATCAGCGAAGCGCGCACATGCGAGTGACCGTTCCCATCATGCCATGTATTGTCATGCTCATATTCCATTTCCTTTGGCACAATGCGCGAAAGCATTCTGGGAAAGTCTTTTCTGAGCCCTGGCTCGTATTCGATGGTAGTTATGGCTGCAGTCGATCCACAGACAAAGATCGTTGCAATTCCATCCTGCAGGCCGCTTTCTCTGACAAGGTTTGCTGCATCGCCTGTTATATCTAGCATATCGCCTTCGCCTTTCGACCTGCTGCTAATTGTTTTTGTTATTACCCTGACCATTGCTAACTGTATCCTACTTACTTGCACATCTATCTATCTGCCTGCATGAATAGGCAGCTTTTTCATTAACTCAACGACGGACACTTGATTGCCAACAAAATATGTGAGGAAGCTTTTACATTACATTATGGTACATTGCTTTACCGGGCTCACCTAGCCTAAATTAATTATATCTATGCGCCGGTGGGCAGCCTCTTGGTACTGCGCTCCCTTTCAGACTCTGCCCCTCTGCTCAGTTCATAGTCTTGGCCTATGCTTTCATGCTTGCTTTTATCTTGCTGTCCTTTGCTCATCATCTTTTCGTTCTTTTTCACGGTTTTAGAGTCGGCTGGATTGCTCAATTTGCCAAATAGGTGGTTAGCTGCAAGATTGATAAAGGATTTGATGAAATGTTGTCTTTCTTTTTGCTTGCTTTTGGTTTCGCTGCACACAGTAGATAGCCATTGTGTTAGTACAGAACCTGATTTGCCTTACATCGCAACCAATCAATAGTTTGGCTCTTGCTATTTTATTTCCTGACCAACAAAACAAAAGGGCTGCGAACGGGAGAGATATGAAGGAGGCAGACAGAGACAGCCGGACAAACCTTTTTACATTTTGCAGCAAATTATCTTTTGTCCAATGAGCTACAAAAAACGGATTGAAGAGCCGGGCTTGACGCCAGAGCAGGCCAAGGACTTGGAACTAGACGAGCAGCCAAAGCCCACGAGAAAAGTAGACCACCCATCCACGCCTGTGCCGGATAGCGCAGAGCCTAGCACTCATGACCGGATAAAGGGCAGAAGAGTAATAAAATAAAAATAAGGTAAAATCCACATTGTAATGACTTAAATAATACATTCTGAATGAAAAAATATCCTAATTGGCAGAAGGCTATTTTGATTGCAAGTGCAATAATTGTAGTCACGATTCTAGGAAGCTTTGCCTCAACAATGAGTGTGAATGCTGCTATTATGAGGACATGTTCTCATTATTGACACATGTTGAGCCGGAATGACTGATGGATGGAACGATATCAGCATGCAGGATGCCAATAAAGAAGGATAAACTTAAGAGCCTGTCTTTTATACCAGAACAGGGACTTGGGCAAGTACAAGGTTCTGGTCGTCGATGACGAACGTGACATTGCCGATGTAATAAAGAAGGGTCTGGAAAGCGATGGCGCGTTTGAAGTTGAGGCGTTTAACAGTCCAGAAGAGGCGTTGAGCCATTTCAAACCTGGCAAATATGACCTGCTTTTGCTAGACATAAGGATGCCTAAAATAAACGGCTTTCAGCTCTACAGAGAGCTTCACAAACTAGACCAGAAAGCCAAGATATGCTTTATCACGGCATTTGAAATCTATTACGATGAATTCAAAAAGATGTTCCCAAAGATTAGAGTAAATTGCTTTGTTCGCAAGCCT
>JAJPHM010000045.1 GCA_021325295.1 Nitrososphaeraceae archaeon | reverse complement strand
GTCATATTTGCAATGCTATCTTTTGTTCAAATCACAGCATAAAGTGCGAAATATGCAATTCGTTTGCATGTACCGCTCATAGTGCTATGTGTGGTTTGTGCAGTAGACAAGTTTGCAACAGGTGCTTTCAGAGGAAGGGACTTATCAGAAGAGAGATTGTTTGTAATGCTTGTAATGTGAGTCGCAATTGAAACAAATCAAAGCAATAGAATGAACTGACCAAGGGCCAAACTCAGCAAAAGTCATTTAGCATTTCCTGACTATGGCATGGACTTTGAACGCAACTTCTCGTCAAGTTATAAAAATAATTCGCGTTGCAGGCCAGACAGCAAGTCTGGGAAAATGGACTTAAGTTATTTGAAGGAAATAACACCAAGTAATCATGTTGCAGTTGATTATTTTTCATTTGTAGATACTTTCTGATCAATCCGTCTCGGCATCGGCCAGAGTCATAGCTATGCCACTTGAACCTCTTGGAAGATAGATTGCAGCATCGTGTGTCATCAGGAATTCTGCCATGCCCTTTGTATCCAATATGCTGTGAATGTCTTGAACCTCATAGTGACATATCCACAATGCGCCTAACTCATGAACCGCCTGCTTTAGGTCGGCTTGCAACTCAATCTTCTCCCGTGATATTATGTTACCTGATATTATCTCAGATGCATTGTCCAGATACACGACTCTAGACCATCTGGGAATTCGAGACAAGTTTCGCAGTAATCTACCAGATATACCGTGATCCGGATTATCTTTCTGGCTGTTCAGAACCATAAAGTGCAAGAGACCTTCTGCTCTGTATTTTGCAATATCTATGCCGGCATCTGCCATATTTGCTTCCATGAAAGGAATATCCATTCTATGATGATTTGAAATAAAACAGCAATTCTGCCCGTTTTTCAAACCATCATAAGTAAACATGTACTCTATCTTAGCGGCATATTCTGGCTCCTCGCAGAATAACACAATGTGCTTGGGCCCATTTAGGGAATTTACAAACTGTATAACTTGATTCCGAGTTGACAAGAAGTTTCAGTTTATTTAAAAGCGATTGATCTGTAGGTGATATTTAATATTGTTGAAATGCCTTCTAGAAGGTCAAACTATAGGAATTTCCCCTAAAACTAATACTGCATTTGACTTATCATAGCTTCTCTGATGCTCTGCATTACTTTGTCCTTCCACCTGCAGAGCACCCTGCCCAAGATTGATTCAAATCTTTCCGGGTCGGATATTATGTCGTGGGTATCCATTTTGTATACCATTTTTAATGTTTTCAAGATTAGCCTCGACATTCCACTTCCTAATGCTGCATCAATCCCGCTTCCAATTATCCTAATGATATCTTGTTCTTGCCATGGACGGAAAATACATCCCTTGTGCAGGCTGTGAGTATGGCAGGAAACAAGGTTTATGAGAACAGGAGTAGATAAAGCCGCCAGGTGTTTTTGAGTATAACAGCAGACAAACATCCTGCACTTTTTCAACAGCCTTGATAATGATCGTTCGTACTTTATCAATTGCTTAAAATCCTTGAACAGGTGGCTATGAGAGCCAACGGCAATTACATGTTTTTGTTTCTCCTTCTGTATGCTGGAAATTACCGGCTCTAACAAATCCTTGAGTAACTTATCGGATGTTAGAGCCCTACCTTTGGGAAAAATTGCGTCTCTGTCAATAACCTTCAATGAACCTGATTTGATGTGTCGTCGGAGATCGTAGTCTTTGGATAAGCGAAGGATTAGTCTGGCAGATTTACGCTCCGCAGCATATAGAACCGAGTGACCTTTACCAAGATATTCCTTGATATAGCTGTACAATCCGTATGCGGCATCGCGGATTTGCCTATCTGTGAGAAGAATGAGATGTAATGACATGGAGGTGCTAATTTAAGTAATAAGCTCTACATTTATCCTTTTTGGGAGCTTGTTATAATTAATTTAACTACATGCGGAAAGGCTTGCAACGAGAGACGGGGCAGTTGGAGATGGAGCAGTACAATTACTGGAAGAGCAACACCATCTATATTCGGAATTTACGATGAGCTATTTCAGGCTACATACATTGCAATTATCGTAGCGATTCTGATTTACAAAGATATGCCACTAATAATGGAGATTGGTTTTATTGCGTATCTTGTATATGGGGCTGCTTTGGGCGCTATTACTTCTGCAATTTCATTTACAGCAAGGGCAATAGGTCCAAAGATTAGCGAATGATAACGAACATCTTGGCAGATTTAATGGATCCGCGTATGGTGTCTATTATTGAGCTATAAATTGAGTCATTGATGAAATAATTGAGATTCGGTTCCAAAGTTAAGCCTCATGATTCTGAAGCCAGAATCTACCCTTATCTGTTAGCTGCCAGCGTTCCCCTTGTTGATTCATAAAATGATTATGATGCAAAAAAAGAACCCACATCTTGACCAATTCTTTATCGCCGTTAAAATCAGGGATCATATCCTCCATATTCTCTCCCTTTTCAGTTAGACGCCTGAGAATATAGGCTGCTCTCTTGGGACTAGTGGATTTATCGATGCTATCTATTTGCATAGGATTGAACAAATAAAATTTGATTTAATACTTGTGTACCTTTGGAATGGAACAATGGTACCTGTAGAGAATCTTTATCGTGCCAAGAAATAACTAATTTCTAAAGCTATTTTCCAATTAGCTCAAGGTTCACAGTGGCCTGATTTTAAAGTCATAATACGTATAAATTCTCTTATGGTCTTCAACGTTACCTAGGAACAGAAATACAGACCCACATCTTTGGCAGATGTATAACTCAAGTTTGTCAATCTGTTTTGTATCTGTCAATAGTTCCAACTTCATAGTTTAGGCTGCTATTAACTTCTATGATATATCGACCTAGGTTCAGCTCTGTAATATTATTGAACAGTTTAAAACAGCTGCTTCAATATCGCAATAAAAATTGAATTCACTTTTTGGCATTTCGAGACCAGAGCCTATCACGAAGTTGCACAACATTACATTGTTAACCTGCCGCCGTCAAAGTTGCTTTATTGTCTGAACTTTGCTCTCATTGTCATCGAAGGAGAAGAAACGCTGAGCCATTTCGGGTATATGGTAATTACTGTGCTGAATGATGGCAGTTATTGAAGATCCACCGTTTAATCACTAGTGGATGATGAAAGGACATGGCAGAAGGGGAAATAGATGGATAAGGACGCAATGAACAAGCCAGATTGGCATACGGCGTCCCCTTCTGACCGAGTCCTTGATGACGGTTGCTCGTTTGTTGTGGGTGCTAAAAAGGCTCATGGTAGTAGTTTACGAAGAAGGTTTACGTTTTGGACACTACGGAAGTTGGCATGAATCCCGCCCCTTCTTACCTGAAGACCAAAGGCAGAAACCAAGCCAGAAAATATACGACTGCAATTACCTTCACAATCCTCCCAGATACCATAGCGACAGTAAATTTGCGAAGGTCATACTTTTTGATTCCTGACATCATCGGTACTATATCACTATAAACGGGAATCCAGGGGCTGATGAAAATGATGATCCAGCCATACCTTGCCATGATGACATTCAATCTCTCCTCATGCTGTTTTCTTGGCAATTTGTAAAATCTTTTGAAAAGCCGATTTCCAGTGTATCCAAGATAGTATGATACAAAGCCTCCGACAATTGAGCTTGTAAGAAGAACTGTTAACAATACTGTCTTGTCAAACCCTGCTATCAATAATGCAGATAGTGTAACTTCTGTTGGGATAGGTATTATTGAAGATAGCATGCTGTTTAAAAAAAGACCAATTAGGCCGTATTGAACAAAAAAAGGGCTATTGAGCAAATTATACAGAGCGCTGAACAATGATCGTTAATCTACATGATCAGCACAAGATAATTAATGCTTCTGGTTATCTAAATTTTCTTTTGCTGCTCTGTTGAGGATTAACAACTATTCAGCGACGCTTGCGCCTGTACTGGTTGCGATGGGGTTTGTATAGTTGTGAAACTGCACCTGCATAAATCTTGTGCAATTTGAAATATTTATGGCACAGAAATGCTGTTCTAGCGCATGGTATATTGTCACAGATCAGCTGCTAATAAAGTAGCGCCAGAGAGTGCAAAATAATGCAGACGAATGCTGACAACTTATAATCTTCGCGGCCAACATATGGCACGTGGAGAGGCTTGGCACAAACCACGCTGCGGGCATAAGCATCATAACTTTTATCGTAGCCGTAGCAATCAGCCTGGGGTATTATCAGTTTCTATATATTCCTCAAGCTAATGCAAAACCTATCCTGCCTACTGACATTGTTAATCCACCTGGAGTTACAAAAGTAACGATAATTCACGGTGCTTCCTCACCAAATAATGCAGAGCACTTTGTCCCAAGTGAGATAAGGTCTGCTATCGGTGCTACTAATAAGGTAATTTGGACCAACCAAGACGAAGTCGCTCACACCGTTACATCAGACAATGGCTATAACGATAAAATCAACGGTCCTTTTGACTCACTCCAACATCCTGATCAAAATGGCGGCGGGTATATTATGCCTGGCAAATCTTGGTCATTTACATTCACTGCTGAGGGCGATTACGCATACCATTGTGTGCCGCATCCTTTCATGACCGGCGTTGTGCATGTGGTACCAAACTTTGCATAGTCTGACAAGAAAAGAAGCAGATCACGATCAATCTACAAATCTGATAGTGCCCGGCTTGACTGTGAATCTATAGAAACATGAGAGCAGTTGCATTACAGGCTAAGCACAAGTTATTTCTCAGGCCGAGTCCCCTGCATGGAGGGGATGTAAAGAGAACGGGCGCATGTTTGCGTCAACCATGCAGATCCTAAAGTAATGCCAGCAAACACAAATCTGATTCCATTAGCGAGATAAGTAAGAAGCTTTGAGCCCAGACTACCGATCTGCTCGAAAAACACGATTCATAAAGATACTTAGAGTGATTTATTATAGCTTCAGGTTTGATAACCCCAAGTCCAAATATGCTAGCATTTTGAGTTGATTATTTTTGGTAGAACCTAGAAATTTCGAAGTCTAAACCACATGAATTATGAAACAACCGGTTCTACCAACTTTTGTTGGTGTTAAACCTTATCAAATGGAGGGAAATGAGTTGGGTCCTCCATTTGAGAGCAACTTTGCCGCGGCGCGGTAAAGACTAGTAATTCTGTCTTCAGTGGCGTATAACACTGAACGAACAATCGCCTAGAGTGAGAATCTAGGCTTCCCTTTTCTGGATGTTCGAAAAGACAGGTATTCTTAAACCAGTAGCAACCAGATACAATCATTTCTAAATGGGAATAAACGTTAAACCCTTTCGATAACTCGAAATATTTGTATTTGTGGTCAGAATAATTTGAATTTCCTCTCATTTCCAATTGCTTACCAAAAAATATTTGATTCCACAAATTTTATTTACATTATTTCAGGCTACGATTACAGTTACAGCGAGAAAGCCCGCCTGGTTTACCGGCGGGATGAATCACCGTCTTTAAATAACTCTGCAGTGCATTTGTGGTATCCATCCAGCGGGGCTGCGATGGTGAACCACACATCGAGGATGCTGTGGGGACAGCGCCGTCAAGAGCCGAGTGATGCAGTGAGCCTATACAGCCACAGAGCGAACGAGAAAGGTGAGAAGAAGCTCCACCGAGTGCAAGGCGTACTGTCTTGCATAGGGGCTGCAACTGACACAGCCCAGAACCTCCGTGATCGTAGACAGGAACGAAGTGACCAGGTAGGAACCTCAAACCCTTCAGGGTTGAGAGGATGTCAGAATATGATTGCCAGCAAAGGAATGCCAGTCGTAATAGCTGTCTTGCTGGCAGTGGCTATCGGCGCTATATCTGCCAGCGGAATAGAAGGTGCGATCCATTCGGCATATGCACTGAATCCACAGCCACTGCCTCCTGGCCTCAAGTCTCCATATATACTGCTCAATATAGCAAACGCAAAACTGTCCTCTTCTGAAAATATTCTGCTTGCTGTCCAACAAGAACCACCAGATCCGTGCTTGTCAAGCACCGCAAGCCAAGGCTGTGTTGCCGTCCTCACAGCGGCGAGCAATCATCTGCTGGATGCTCAGGCTATTGTAAACGGTGTAGGAGCAAACTATTGCCAGCTTCCACCTGACCCATGCACAACCGACCCTTCAGTCATAGCACAGCTGAGACAAGTAGTATCGACATCTGACCAGATAGTCACTACTGCAAATCAATTGAAGAGCCAGATTCCTCCAGGACCAGCCAACAATGTTCTTGACTCTATAATTGGAGATGCTCAATCGACAGCAAACGCAGCGTCAGCGTTACTTTCACCGCCTGTTACTTCTGGTCCACCATAGTCTGGCTCTCAAAGTGCCGTAGCGGGCATTATGAAGGCCAGCCCCATTCTATTATTTTACGCTGCCATCGGCTGCAAAACCACCATGCTTTGGCAATAGGATAGTTAAAAAATACTTGAACAAATGATTGAAAGCGACAGTAGCAGTTGACCTTTATCTATAATTCGATGCCTTATAATGTAAAGATGAAAAAGCATTGGGAGTCTGATTCCGATGATAAATCTAAAAGAGGTCAGCATTACAGCTATAGTCGGGAAAGTACATCACGCGCAAAAAAGGATGCTCTAAAGCACATAATCGTTATCGCAATTGTACTTGGAATCATTCTTGCTATAACCACCTACACGATAAAACCATTCTTCCCACAAGGATACCTGAAGTATTTGCAGGTGGGCGAAATAGCAGTAATGGGTTACTTTGCTATAGAGATAGTTGCAGGCATTGTATACAGGTTATCTCAAGGCCATTCTGAACAGACTGCAAAATCAATGAAAAGCCTGATTCGAATTGCAGGAGCTATAATCATGATTGCGTTTATCATAGCTTTTCTCAGCCAAGACCCGGTTATTGCAGCATCTATTAGTACTATTTCTGGCTTTGTCATTGGATTTGCTGCATCTAACATAATCGGAAATGCCATTGGAGGGATTTACCTTGCAATTGTAAGACCGTTTAAAATTGGAGATAGGATAAAGATCTTTGGAGAAGAGGGACGAGTGCATGACATCGGCCTGCTTTACACCAGAATAGTCCTGCAAAATGGGAACCACATGCTTGCATCAAACTCCTCGATTATCTCTACCCAAGTGGTACTGGTAATGGTAACGAAAGACTCTGGCGAGCAGCAAAGTGGAAAGGATGAATCCGACACCGTTGAAGCTGCCTGAATTACATCACTCATTGCAGTCAGAAACAACAAAAACCACTTTGCAGGTTTTAAATGTACAGAAATCTTGGCGGCTTTAACTATTTTCATCCCGAACCTGACAATCAATTCCCAATGAAAACAGCATTTCCAGTAGGACCTCATACACCGGTCACCATTGGACTTCACATACAGTCAATGATACGTCTTATGGCTAATATTGCATAATACTGACCAATTAGTAGAAAATGTTACATACCAACTTTATAATATTTATAGACAATCACGATAGGTGAAGGTTGAAAGTATGGTTAGCAATAGTTGCAAACAAAGCTGTAGAGCATGCGGTTCGTATCTCACAGCTACGGCGGTCTGTACTATCTGCCAAGAGTATGTAGCATGGGTTTGCAATAGGTGCTTGAAGATGGAAGATGTTACTCACGTGCATGACTATTGTAGAGTAGGATATGGCAAGGAAAAGACGGTAGTGAGGCTAATCAAGACCGATTGATTTCCAAGTCACCACTTATCCATGCAAATTAGTTCAACTAATTGGCGACAATTTTTCAACTAGTATTGCATTATCTGGACAGTGTCAGACTCTGTAAGGAAAAATTACGTACAATATCATATCAGGAGCTCGTGAGAATATATTTGTTTGATGTTTGAAGACAAAGTGTATTCATGTCTTGACTGTAAAGCATTCTTTTTCTTCAGACAGGATGCTGACAAGCATAAACAGACAACCGGACACCAGAACCAAAAGGTAAAGGGCTGGCACGAACGTGGATAACTCCATCATCATACTGATTTCTTATATTTTTTATTTGATAGTAACCAGAAACAAGCTGTACTTTGTGTAAGATCCAATAGCCTAACTTGGTCAAATTGTATGAATGAATGTATGTCATCAATTCTCACGACATTTTTCTTAAATAATTATGGTTTGTAACTGCTACAAAAATTGAGTTCTCTCAATAAACTCCAGATAGCCGCCTTTGCGGGAGTTTTCCTGATGTTACTATTCAAATTTGTTTAGGCAAATTGAAGCCAGAATCGAGAATCCTGCTGTGGAAGATGATCCTAGTATACGTGCTCAAAATGCTGCCCGTATCTGAATAATATAATGTTGACAGCGCCTTGCTCCTCCTACGATAATTATTCATATTTGTGAAATGTTTCAAACACAGATATTCTTGCTCATTCAAATCCAGATCATCTGGAATGGAAAACAAAATCAAGTCGTCTGATGACATATTGATTAGTGGTTGCCTTGATCTTGGAATCTCAAAGCCAGATGGTTATAGTTCAGTTGCTAATACGTTAGCAAAAGAGGGAATCAATTTTGTAGTCTTGTTGGAAGAAAGAGAACCAGATTTTTTCCTAAAATATGATCGATATAACCCTGAATCATATGCTAGACTGAATAGATGTGGCCCACATAATAGTGACTACTATCCAAACCATGGTGACCTTAAATCATTTGTTAAGGAATTCCACGATTTTGGAGTTGAAGTGTTGTACGGGTTTTGGGTGCATGGAAATAGATGGATAGAACACAGGCATCCAGAATTGTTGCTGACTGATCAAAGCGGAAGACAACTGCGAAAAGATCGATTTGACTATGATTTTAACCCGCTATTGAGCTTAAAAAAAGACCCAGACTTTGGTATAGCTGAGGGAGAACTCTTTGCGAGCTATGCTTGCAGGCAGTATTCAAAGCTTGCAGATGATTTTGAATTTGACGGTCTCTTCATTGGTGATGGCGGCATGGGATTCAGGATATTTGGAGACGACAGTGTCGGTGTAAATACCTATGACTTTTCTAACTCTTCCATAGCTGGCTTTTTGGAATCAAAACAATACAGAGACGATGTTGATAACAATCATGATTGTATACTTGAGAAAGAGCTGGGTGACATGAACAAGACGAGAAGTATTATCGCCTCGCATATCTGGTCATTCCATCAAAAAAAGTGGATCGAATGGAATTGCGCCCAATGGTCCAATCTATACTACACATTGGCAAGTTTTTTGCATGCAAAAGGAAAGCATAAACTTGGAGCATTTAATTGCATGAACTATGGGCCAGAAGAGGCATTAATTCATGGAGTTGACTACAAAGCTATAGCAAAATCGGGTCTAGATTACTTGATTTTTCAAACATATGATTATGCCTGGGCAACGTATTTCAAACTTCATAATAAAGATATCAAGAATAATTTGGAACAATTAATTTCTCTTAACAATTATCTTTCATCACTGAAATCAAAACCCAAGATATTGTTTACGGCCGAGACTAGTGACAGTATTGAGGGTTGGAACTGTCCATTGCCAAGAACGCTAGAACAGGTACGAGCTTACAGCACCTTGGTTGATAGTTCTTCTTGTAATTTTGAGCAAGGTAGTGCAACAAGGCCACTCACTGATGGCTTTTTTATTGTCTGGCTAAATGAGGTTCCAAGTGAACATATATCAAAGATGAGAGAGAATTTTGGTACTTGCCACAAGGCTTCTACTGCTCTGTCTTCCAGCAATACTCTCAATAACGATGTTCCTAACAGTTAGATCTGTCTGTACAGTAGAAGAAATTTCCTGTAGATTACACACGGGATCTTTAGCTTTGGAACAAATCGCGGTTCCTCTTATAAGTTACAAATCCATAATACTATGCGGAATGGTTGATACCCTTTCTTTTTTTATCAAATACGCTAAATTTCGCTATAGAATCCATAGAGTAATTTTGCGGCTCAAGATAGGCAAGAAAAAGAGAGACCAGTATCTTAAAGAAAATGAAGTCAAGATTGTTGATTTCTTGCCTGAAATACCATATATTGTAAATGGCGTGAGGGTGGTTCCAAGAAAGTTTACAAATGACTTTGATTTGCTAGCATGGCCCAGAGAAGAAATTATTGCACAATATTTTACATTCAGAGATGGTGAAACTTTTGTTGATGTAGGGGCGAATGTGGGAAAGTATTGCCTGTATATTGCTAAGGACAATCAGGACAAATCAGTAAATATTATAGCAATAGAGGCACACCCGGAGAATTACAAAGCCTTATGTAAGAATATAGAATTAAACCGGAATTTTAAGAATAGAATCAAGCCAATCAACAAAGCAGTATCTGATCATAGGGGCAAAGTCATGATGTATGAGAATTTGGGATCTGGCCATCGAGCTAGATTTGAGACATTCACCATTATTGAGAACTCTGGAATTTCGGAAAATAAAGTTGCAGCATTAGAAGTGGAATGCGATACATTAGACAACATACTGGCGAATGTGACGCAAAAAGTTGATGTCATGAAAATTGACATTGAAGGAGCAGAAGTCATGGCATTAAAGAGCGCAACAAAGACGCTAAGACAGTTACGAAGCATAATAGTAGAGGTACATGATTATCATTTTGAAGATATAAGAAAAATTCTGGAAGGGTATAATTTCAACTTGCAGGTCATTAAAGAGAATTGGGGGGAAAAAGGAGAAGTCCACGGGTACATAATTGGCCAAAAAGTTGCAGAGGCATAAGGTCATCTGAGAGGAGCGTAGCTGATTTAGTACATTATAGAATCCTCATTCCGCTACAAATCTGCTGTTAATCCGACACAATCCGAAAATAGTTAGTTAGCACTATATTAACATCTGCTCAGCTATTTTTGGCAGGTTCCAAGGTGTGGTGTGATCGGCGTCCATCTTGGCCTTTGCAATCCCGCCTTCAATTAGCTGGCTTGCAATCATCGCCCCGGTAGGCAAGGCGCCTGTTGCACCAGGGGAATTATAATTGAGGATATGTAGTTGCGAATCGCTTCTTATCATGAGCGTATCCGGAACAAACTTGCCATTTTTGTCAATGAGTGATGCCCTGATCCCAGCAGTTCCACGCTGGCTGAATAACCTTGGTTCGAGTTGTGGCAGGAACTCCCTTGCGCGCTCTATCATGGCAGTCTTTGACAGCGAGCTTTTAACTTCTCGAAACACAAGGGAAATGAACTGTTTGTCAAATAACATCTTGCTGACACCAGTTGGCAGTGACTCAAAAATTTTAGGGATTGCATACTTGAGGTTGGTTGATAGAGTATAAGCATACGGGCTAAAGACTAGAACAGCGTTTGGACCTATCTCCCGCCTGCCATCTGCCCTCACTATCCAGTGAGGATCGAGAAATGGGTATTCTGGATATTTGGGGACAGAATAGACGCTTATCTTTGTCAGGCCATTGTATTCAGCTGGCGCCCTCCAGTACTCTCCCCTAAAGTGCAGGTCGGTGTAATCGTTGCCTACTCCAAGAGAATGAGCAATATCTACCGCATTGCCGCCTGCAGCGTTTATCACGAAATTGGAATTGATTGTGTGTCCGCTTGCGGTTTGCAGGGTTATCTTGCCGCCTGCAGCATTTACCTTTCTTACTCTTTTGTTGAGTAGCATCGCGCCACCAAAGCGCTGCAAGTCCTCAACAAGATGCCTACTGATGGCCCCGTAATCTACAGAAGCATCCCTGGAACAATAGATGGCTCCTAAGGATTTTACATTGGGCTCCATTTTTGAAACCTGATCCTTGTCCAGAAATTGCAATTCATTCTCTGACAATCCGTTTGAAAAGCCCCAGTTCATGTACTTGTGCAACCTGTCGATTCCTTTTTCATAGGTGGCTACCTCAAGGACGCCATCCTGCTTGAACGGTAGCGACTTTATGCTGCAATAGGTTTTCAACATATCAAAGCCAAGAAATGCAGCTTTGGCAAAATGTTTCTTCTTTAATGGGTCATAAAGGAATGGGGCATGAACCTTGCCGGTGTTTCTGGAACTTGTATGGGAAGCAGGAGCGGATTCCTGTTCTACAAGAACAACCTTTGATTTAGAGTTGGCAGCAAGAAAATAAGTGATTGAAGCGCCTAAAATGCCGCTGCCGATAATTGCAATGTCAAAGGACTGGTTTTCCACGTACAAAGCAAGTTAATCAGTCCTATTGTAATACCTTTGTGTGGTAGTTAACCTCACTATGGACGGTTAGTGTGCAGGATACTAGGCCGCATCCTGTTCTTGCGGCTTTTCCTTTACAATTTTAAACATTTTCTTTTCCTTTTGCCCGACGATATATCTTTCAGCTTCTGCTCTGGAGAAAAACATACCATCCAGATTCCAGATTCCTGTAACGCTATCCTGTCTATATACCATAAAGAATGTTGGCGAACGATTTCTGCCCAATTTAGGAATCTGCATATAATCTGCTCTTTCTCTGCTGGGTGACTTGCTACTCTTGCTTCTAGTTATCAATGAAGGTTAATCCTGTTTTTTACCCAGCTAATAAATGCTAGTTTTCAGAAGGCTGGATGTATCGACAAAAGACCAAAAAAAGGTGAATCTAAAAGCAAGATTAATAAACTCTATTTCGATTCCATGAACCCGAAATTTGTCGCAACAAAACTTGGTTGTGAAACAAGGCAAAGACGCTTCAGTCGCTGGGACGACATTGCAGGCCAAGTCAGGCCAGATATGCGAAGAATGTCGCAGCTCATTGGAGAACCAGCTATTCTCATTTCCTGACAAAATGAACTTTGTCAAGAATGGTCGGTTGCTCTGCAGGACCTGCTATATCTATAATGTAATCCATTAGTCAGTCAGGCGCAAGCTCCGACAGTAATGCAATCGACATTGTTGTCTCATTCAAGAACTCAATAACCAAGATTTCAAAATTGCTAGAGGTTATGCCATGAGGAGGTCTGCTCATGGCTTAAACGATCTTCCTCACGCTTTTGAACTCCAGTTACCTGATGGCAATCTGTCACTCACTTGATTCTCTGCAAGAGCAGATGCTTCCTTCAATATCTGTTCAACTTCTTGCTCTGAACCTGAATCCAGGCTGATGTTTGTTCCATTGCCCTGAAGTGAGCCCATGAGACCTTCAAGAAGGCTTTGCATGTTTCCCATTTCGCTGTCAGCGCCAGGGATGAACCTGCCTAGCTTTGATTTCAGACCCTTCACCGAAGATATCGCTGGAACGAGGGTCGTCATCACATCCCCCATATCTGTAATGGTCGTGAGGCGCAATGCAACCTGCTCCAGTGCCATTTTTGTCTGGTTCAGCATTTTAGAAATCTTGCGCACCTCTACAAGTTCGTTGGCATGAGCTTTTGCAGCATCAGTATCATGTTTTTGTAGTGCATCCACCACTTTCTTGAAGATGGCATTTTCCTTTTCTGTTATCTTGGCAGTCATTGCTTCAAGCTTTGATATCTGTGCCTCAAGTTTCTTTACTGCGTTATCGATTTTTGGCTTTAATGGGTCACGCTTGAATACTGTTTGCAGCTTGCCTTTTACGTCTATTTGCTTATCGGAGTGAATCCAACTCTTGCTGAAATTTGGCATTTTCGTTGATTGCAGAATCTATTATTAATTACCTAGGTGTGATCTGTTAGACCCAGCGGCAAGAATCCTTCACAATATCATATCGAGTTGAGATTTTAATAAAAAGTGGCTTTGACAGTCTAGTAGTCAACTGATCTTCTCTTACACTTGGCCCTCAGATTTTTAGAGTAATAGCGATATCTTCTCATTGTTCCAGATTAGTCGTTTGTTGCAAATTGGTGACCATCAAAGAAACCATGCGTGAATCAATTTGCAACTAGCAAGAACACATCTAAATTCTAAGGGTTCAAAGTGACAAGTGCGCCCAAAGGGCGCTGCCGCTGGGTATAAGCTTGTAGAGCTTCTTTGCATTGCCAACGAAATTGTATTAATGCTTGACAATATCTGCACTCGAAAGGGATTTGTGACCTTATGCATTTGGGACATAGAGGAGCCTCGCAGTTAGGACAAGGCCAGAAGACAATTCCCCTGTCTCCGCAATTGAAACAGACCTTGAACATTATTTCAATACCTCTACTTCATTAGATTCAAAATCAATAATCTTCACGTCCATTGTATCGCCCTTGTGCAAGCGCATTTTCAGGTATATTCTTAGACTCTCTGCGACCCTGTCAGTGCAATCAATTTCAATTTTCTTCAATCTGCATCACCTGACAATTTCCAATCGAAAGTTCTGTTCTCTGATTGCATAGAGCCTCTTTTCGTATGATTCCAATTCCCTCTCTGTCATTAGTATAATGTGCTCCAAGTCTTTCTTTTCCGAGTGGAACAATCTACCCAATAGCTGAGCCTCTTCTCTTCGACTGCCATACTGAAAACCTGCTTCTATGACACGCTCAAGGTCAGGAAGGCTCAGCCCTTCCCCTCCAACGCTTGAAACTACTGCTATCTCTGCATTCTTCAAGGCTTCCAGTCTGTTAGTTGTGGCTCCATTGATAAAAGGAAGGTTAAACTGCTTTGCAATCTTGCTACCAAGCTCAAGCCAATAGCTGTAAATGATGGTCTTTCTCTTCTCTGCCAATATCTCCTTTATCTTGGCAATTTTGTCCCGTTCGTCTTGCACAATATAGAGACGTATCAAAGGTATGCGAATGATACCTTTAGCAATTAGCTCTTGCCAGCTCGTCCCAACAGGATAGCCAGTTAAAGCAAAGATGTAATCTGTGCGACCATCTTCTCTTAATGGGGTTGCAGATAGGCCAATTCTGTATTTGGTTCTGATTGTGGAGAGCTTTGAATAACTATTGGCAGGTAATCGATGGCATTCGTCATAGATGGTCAGCGTGTAGGTATTATCTCTGACCTTCTCATAGCCATTGTATGTGATAATGTCAATTTCGCTTTTGCGTTGTGGTATGAACTTTTCAATCCTATCTTTCCACTGCTCTATTAAAGTCAGAGTAGGAACCACTATGCATTTTCTTCCCTTGATTCTAGCTAAAGCGTTAATTCCCATGTAGGTCTTGCCACTGCCCGGTGGGTAAAAGATACCGATTGCTCCATATTGCAAAAATGCATTTAGACACTTTTCTTGGTAGGCTCTGAGAGTAAAAGTTAACATAGCTTCTCGCAGGTCTTCCGAGTCTACAGGCCTAGGAAGGAAAGGCAAGATGCCATCATTTATCATGCTGGCTATTAGGTCAAATTCATAGCCTTTTTTGATAGCAATCTTATCTTTGCCTTCACGCCGATAAAGAAACTTGCTGTATCGCTCCCAAGCCTGTTCTTGGAATTGCTCATTCTCTGTTAACAGAAAATCCATGTCATGGCTAATTTTTACTGGCAGAGGTTCTTTGAGGTCAAATACTTTTTTGAGCTCGTCAGGTATTTTGCCAAGCCAGTGCATGTATTTGTTGACAATAAAGTAATTCCATCCATTGATAGTCTTTTCAAGCCAGCCTATCTGAAATGGGACAAAGGTAGGACAGCAAACATACCACTCGTCACTTTTTCTTCTGGGCACTATAACGTAGGGCTGCTTCCAAAATTCCTTTACCTGTTCTTTGTCTAAAGGTTGCGAAGCAGAATTGATAAACTGCATCTCTGCCGATAATGAATTGAGCTTTTCCTGTGCTTGTGCCTGAGCGTCATTTATTGACCTGATGGTATCGGTTAATGTAGAGATGGCCAGCGCCGACTTTTGCTGTGCATCCAGTAGTTTTGAAGCCAAAGAATCAAGGCTTTGAGTCTGTTCAGTGGTTTGACTCAATTCTCTATCAAGCCTCCATTACAAGTATTGCACCTTCTAATCTGAAAGACAGTCCAATAAGGACATGAGCAATCAAATACAATGCCGCAATTGGCACACTGGTGAGCATGGCCATTGTGGCTAGCCTGCTCACAGTCTTGCATCTTTGGTTTCATTCCAGCAAGCCTCCATTGATTGGTTAACTGATGGATCTGCACCATAGTCAAATTCTCCGCAATGGTCACATACTGCAACTTTGGCCGTAAAGACCCAGCAGTAGCGCCAGTAATGGTCACATTCTGATTCGTATTGGTATTGCCTTTGCATCATTCCATGAGCACCTTTGGCTTCTTATCTTCGTGCAATTCCCTGTATGCCTGAACAGAAAATCCATACTTGCAGAGTGGGTCACAAAAGTCGCCAGACTTGGCCTTGTTACCACATCGGTTAAGGCAGAACTTCATTGTGCTGATACGCCTCCTACCAAGGCAATTTGGGGATTGGCTCTAATCTCCCGGATAAGGGAAATTACTCCTTTTTTCAATTGATGATTTTCAAGGCTTTCTTTCCACCGGCGAACTGCTAGTCTTTGACCACAATGTCTGCAAACAGGATACATTGCACCGCTCTTGGCCTTTTCAAATGGGGTGGCAAGGAGTTCTGTTTGCTTGTTGCACATGCCGCAGGAAAGACGCAGCTGCAAAAGCACGCTCAGAACGGTTGGCCTTTCACGTAAGGTTGATGGCATATTTCAAACCTCCTTGCTAGTCGTCACAGTGCTGCTTTTGGCTTCTTCGACTACTAGTAATATTCGATGCATCACCTTATCGTTGGTGCAAACATAGCCTACAGCTTTGGGGTTGTAGATTGGTAGCAAGTCTTCAATCTTGTGGAATAACATGCAGCGCTCACACCATATTTTGAGGCAGGAAGTATCAACCTTCAATTGCTTCAATCTCCTTGTCTTTCAATGATAGACAGCAGAACTCGCATTGATGCTCTATGGCATCAGCCCAGTCTTTTTCCACAATCGACACTCGATTGCCCGACCACTCGACTATGCCATACTTTGTGAGTTCATTCAGGGCACGTTCTACTTTGTCAAAGAATCCTCTTTCATAGCCCTTTTGTCGGGCAAGCGCTCTGATTTGCTCCTTTGTGGCTGGACCGCCTATCTTGTTTAGCAAAAGATATACATGAATTTGGTGAGGCATGGATTAAAGCACCTCCACAATTCTTCTGACAAGCTTTGCTCTTTGCTGGCACAAATCGCAGCCTTTAACAGGACATGCATTCTGAAGTTGGACAAGAGATATCATATCTTTTTTCAGCTCTTCCTTCATTGAAGCAGAAAGCCTTGTGAGTTTTGATAGCATTGAATTAGATTCTTGTGTGATGGATTCGGCTTCTATTTTGTGGATTTTATCCATCAAGCTTTCAAACTCTGATAGCAGATGCTCAATTACGGGAATGGTATTCAATTCAGACTGCAGCCTCCTTTGCATTGACTTGTGATGCTGAGCGTCTTCCAACGGTCTGCAAATTAGCAGTCAGAGAAATTGCAATGTTAAAGTCAGTCTGAGGATGGGCTTTAAGGCAATCAGCTATAGCATCCATTATGGTTTCAATCTCTGACATGCCGCCGCTGAACTCAAATTTCAAAGACCTAAACATTTCAATTAATCACCTATCCAAAGCCGCTGACGGCAGCACCGATTGTGAACTGTAATCCTTTTCTTCAAGGCTGGAAGGGTGCTCATATTTGTAAAAGATGTTGCAACAGCGAAGCTCATTGTTAGGCACTACTGTAATTGGGATTGCGCCAATCCTTTTCAGTCCTAGCCCTTCGCACATCTGAAAATTCTTTGATGCTAGCAAGAACAGCAAAGAGCCTATTTTGCAGACACGAGAACCAGCCTTTAGCAATCCATAGAGGCTGGGAAGAGTGGTCTGATACATCAGCTTTGCAGTTTTCTCATTGTAGGGTGGATCGCATCTCCATCTATTGAAACTCTGTGATGGCACACCACAGAGCTTTTGACCATCTGTAACCAATGAGGGTTGAAAAGATGGGTTGATGTCAACCGTGAATGTTGTCCTTATGTCGTCAACTTTTACATGCCTTGAACATACTTCGATGGTATTCTTTTCTTGGCCAAAAACAGCATCTATAAAATCCAAGTAGGGAAGAGGATAGGCTCCGTCACCTATGCCCCTAGTTCTGAGGTGGCCGCCGATAAAGTTGTTCAGAACATGGACCTCAGGGTATGCCACTGAGACATAGTAGCTCTTTTGCTTTGCCGTCCCTGCAATTATATGGTAGCCACTTTTGAAAAGAGCCGAGACATCGATATCCAAAGTATCAATGTCTGAGGCCAATTCTGCGGTCTGTTTGGCTGCTTGGTTCATGTTATATCCCTCGACTAAAGTGATGTCATTATGTCCTCAAGGAGGCGTTCTGCTGTGGGTGTCTCTGGTCCTGCAAGACCATAGCTGAAAACAATCAGTCTATTGGTTAGCAAAGAATAGGCTCTTGGAAGCCATTCTTCAAATTCCTTAAGTTCTTTGTCGTCAAGGCCTACTACAAAATGCTTCATTGATAGTTTCAGCATTTTGCGAATCAAGATGTCTGTCTGTATTCTGAATTGTTCTACTTCTGTCACTTCTGGTTCAGTTACGCAAATGTCAACGCCTCTGTTCTGCAGCCCTTTTTCAACAATCTGGTTTGCAACTTCTGGCACAGATAGATTTTGCTTTACTGCCTCTGACTTGATTGCCTCATAGAGTCTTGGGTTAATATCTAGTGTTGCCATCTTCTCAGTTCACCTCCTTGCTTTGGATTATTTCCCATGTCTTGTCAGCAAGATTGAATTTGACTTCATGCCATTTCCTGAGATTGCGTAAGTCTCTTGCCATGCCTTCTGAAATCGAGTCAGAATAGCGCTCCTTTGCAAGAGCTCTTATCTGTTGAATGGTGGCCTTGCCTCCGAGCGCCATAAGTAACTCTTTTGCTACTCTTTGCCCCATGCTCTCAACCTCCACTCTCTTCTAGGTCATCGGCAGTAGTGGTGTCTTCTTGCTGTTCCTGCTCTTGCTCTTCGTCTTCCTCACTTTCCTGTTGGAGCTTTTTGCCAACACGCTTTGAAGCAGAGGAAGGAGAAGAAGCAAATGGTCTGAATTTGCCCTTGCCCTTCTTGGCTTGGTCAATCCATTTCTGAACCGTTCTTCTGACAAGTGAGAGATAGTATGTTTTCATGGTAGTTTCGTCAGTCCATCCAACACCGACAAAACCTTCACCTCTTGCAGCATCTCCACAAATGACGGTAGAGTCCACACCACGCTCAAAGAGAAGATTGCAATGGAGGTGTCTTGCTGTGTGAGGCGTAATTTTATCAAATTTACGATAATTTGCTGCTCCTGCTTGTCTGCCCCATAGCTTTTCATA
Source organism: Nitrososphaeraceae archaeon (assembly GCA_021325295.1). GTDB lineage: Archaea > Thermoproteota > Nitrososphaeria > Nitrososphaerales > Nitrososphaeraceae > JAJPHM01. Next base: position 29,410 of record JAJPHM010000045.1, on the reverse strand, counting down.
GATGCTGTTGATGTAGCGGTAGATTGAGTTCAGCTTGTCGTATGAAATGTTAAAGACAACCTGTTCACTTGGCTCTATCTCGACCTCAACATCTTTGTAATAGACTATAGGCTCCTTTGGATTGGAACGGTTAGGCTTTGTGAATGGAATATTTGGTAGAACAAAGCTTCCTTTGAATGTCTTGAGTCGCTCAAGGTATTCCATTACTTCCCATTCAAACAAGTCTAGTGGGCAGCCTTTCCACAGAATACCACCTTTGACCTTGCCCTCAAATACATCGATGGTTTGGTTGTTCCAGTCGATATTTTTCCATAGAAGTCCTAGGATGCCACCTTTACCATTTTCATTTCTTGCCATGTCTCGCTCATGGGTTATGGTGCCTTCTCTGCATCCTAGGAGCATGTGGATTCTGTGTAGGCCAGCGACATACCAAAAGCCCTGACGCTCAATGTAGGTAATGACGGCTTCGACTTCGTCAGTGAACAAATCATATGTCTTGACTCGCTCGTTGATTGAGCGCTTGTATTGGTCTGTCTTTATCGGGGTCTCTCCGCCAGTGCCAAATTTGCGTGGTAGAAAATTCCTAATCAGGACGCATTTTTGAAATGCTTCGTCTTTGCTCTCATTTAGGGCAATGTTATCAAGATAGCCTTTAACAAGTTCATATGTCCATTTCTTTGGAGGAATCTTGCCAATCTCTTCATAAATACGATTGAGTCCTGTTACCATGCCATCAAATGATTTTTTGGCTTTCTTTTCAATGAGATAGCGTTGGCCTTCTTCATAAGGAGAAGTCCATATTATTTGATTTTTGGCATCAAGCTCCCTTTTGAAAAGGTAGCCTCTAGGCGTTCCCTGTTCAATTTTAAATGCTTCCCATTGCTTCCTCAATTCTTCATTTTCTGCAAGCCCTTCTTTTGTCTGAGATACTATTCTGCTAACCTTTGATTTGTCAAATTGCATGAGAAATTCCTTGGTCATTTCTTCGGCGCATTGTGCCATACTCAACGGGTTTGGCCTTTCAGTAGTGTGATAAAGGGCATAGAAGCCATGTTTCTCTATCTGCCATTTGCGGGAGTTCAATTTTCCCTACCTCCGTATTCGTCTATCTCAGGGATGCCCGCTTGTTCTAGAATAAAATCAAGCTCTTTGGACGCATCACGTTTGTTTTTTTCCGCTGCTGCTTTGAGGCCATTCAACCTTGCTCTCTTAATTGCAACAGACGTCAACGCTCTAGCCTTCAACTTAGCTCACCTAAGTGTAACTAAGTTCCAGTTAATAAATATAGCTAAGTGATACTAAGTAATCCTAAGGACAAAAGTTATAGACTATCATTCTGATTAGTAATGCTTAGTTACACTAAGCATGGTATTAAAGCCCGGTGAAAAATTAGTAGTACTAAAACCAACGGTAGTAAAGAAACTTGAAGAATATTACAAAAGTGGCACTATTAAGGCACCTGACTTCACAAATTTCGTAAATGAATTACTATTAATGAATGTTGAAAAAGATGCTTTTTTGAGAAAGTACGCTCCTAAGCTTGCAAAGGTAGCATATGAAGACAACATTCTATTTATCAAGGATTTTGAGCTTGACAGAACTGTCGAAATATATCTACGCGACCATCATCTATACTGCAATTTAGATAATAGCAAGGATTGCGTTCATATACACTATGCTTTGGCGTTGCCAGAAGTAGGAAGGCTACAGATAAGACGACCATCCAAAAGCGATACTGAGGCGGATTAAGCACAAATCCAGCGCTGCAAAAGAAATTAGCATTTTGAAACTAATTCAATGACAACTAATGCATAAATACATTCTTGCCATCATAGTTCAGGGACTAAAAGAATATAACAAAGCTTAGTCTAGCTAAGCATGTGGTTTCAGAAAGTAATACAAAACGACACCACGCTACTGAAGACTCAAGGTTAACTTCAAAGGAACACAAAACAGTCAGTTTTTCTGTACGTCAGCCTGAGAGCATCATGAAACGGATTCGACAACTTGCTGACAAAAAAGAAGTTTCCCTGAATGGTACGATATCACTTCTTTTGATGTATGGCCTTGATTACCTTGAGCAGCCAAAATTGCAGCACTATTTGATAGCAAGCCAAGAGGAATCAATCTCATTGTTTGATGTTACTCTAAATAGGATTGTCGAAGTAGTGTTCAATCCATTTGCTTGGGATTTAACATGCAATGTATGCGCCACAGGCAGATGCCGACACTGTGAATTTTTGTTGAATGTCCCACAAGTGAGAACCAAGTTAAAAGAATGGAGAGATAGAGGAAGAGAATACTACAAGGACATACTGGAGGCGGCAGGTATTGAAACAGAGTAAAAAGGCTGTCAAGCCTCAAAAAAGCAGTAAGAAGGAAGAGAGGCCAAAGCAACTCCTATCCTACCTCATTGCCTTTATGAAAGATAACCAGCTATCAGATGTTCACATTTCAGACGATTTGGAAGATAGAGCCACATGGGAGTATATTGACCTAGCTTTCGGGGTTGCTGATTATATGGTCTTTTTCCCAAGAGACGATGACCGGGCAATTACCAAAAGAGAGGCAAATCACGTTTTGAAATATGTGCAGGAAGACATGGAAGATTATTGCGCTGAATCAGAAGACGATCCAAAGGAAGTTATTGAAATGAACCTGCTTGATGGAAACACCCTTGTCATAGGATGGAAACCGCTCAAACTACCAAAGGATATGCTCGAATTAGCAGACCTGATGATTGCAATAAAGGAAGAGGTGGAAGACCAAGCTGCGCAAATTGCAAATAATCCCTATTCAGAACATGAGCGAATGGTCAGGTTACTTGGCAATAGAGGCGTAAGGCCAGACATGCTTGGAAAGGATTTACTATCTTATAGTTACACTGGTAGAAATCAACCGTTTACAGGTTGCGACATTCCTACTGATAGCATCCTATCAAAATACGCGTACTGCATAGGAGCACAAAAGTTTCAAGATGCCGGCAATCTCCTAGCCGACTATTATGGCATTGAAGCGCCAAAAGTAGCAATAAATGAACATGACAAGATGGGCGAAAATTACGTCCTCTATGAGCATTTTGGCAAAACCATCTATCTATCGACTGAAAGGATACCGGAGCAATGGCAACAGTTTCCAGCCTTCCTGCAAGGGTTCTTTCTTCATTTATCCAATGCCAAGGGTTGGTCTTTTGACTCTGACCCCATTACTAGCCTTGCCAAAGACAAGACAGAGGCCGAGAACTACACTGGCCGGGTAATCAGAAGGCTAATTGATATTGGCATAAACCCAATGAAAGCATCCGACAATAGAAAGAATAGTAGCTAGACACGGTTGTAAAGTAGATGATAAGTACGGACGGTAAACAATCAGTGACCAGTTAGCGAGTCACCAGTAAACAAGCTCATTTGTGGTAGGTATTTCCTTACAGTCAGTGACCAAAAAACATATGTAGTAACCATTTACGTTTACCGTGCGTGGCTGCCTTTTTAGTCACGCTCAAAATTGCCCGATAGTCACGTTAGACCAAAAATCTGGTTACTGTTCCTTATGGTAAATGCCTAATTAAACGGTAAACGGTCAATAGCAGTCAGTCAGTGACTAGCTATCACTTATCGGTAGAATCATCGGTATCTGACAGGCTGCCAGCCATCCTAAATTCTCTAATTGCCTTTTCATTATGGAGCTTGTTTTCAACTGCTTCCTTGTCCCGCAGCTCCTTTTCATAGGAAGCCTTGTCGAATTTCTCCTTAGGTCTGAAGCCCCATACGGCCAGACCAATCATGCCACTGACAAGAGCGGAAGCAACGATAGAAGATAGGTCACTCAATTTTATGAAATTCACTCCTGCCAATATTCCAATGGTAGTCAAAAGAGAAGGAATGCCAATTATGGCTAGTTTTGCTCGGAGCTCCAAGAACTAGCCTGCAGTCGCAGGATAATATAATCAATGTGAGCCACCTAGCTAGCTGACCTGAGCAATCGGAAGGTTTTCACTTGATTGTTTGGTGAATCTATCTTCTTTTTGGGGTCTGTGCATGGTAACTTTTGGTTCAAGGTCACTTCTGGCTTGCAATGCTTTCTGCGCAAGTATAGAATAGATAGGATAGATGTCATAGTGTCCCTTTTCCTTCTTGTGTCGTTCAAGCTTTGATACTGAGCGTATTTGAACAAAGCAACTAAGACAGATGTGGCGCTGCTTGAGTGGAGCGTATGGATTTTCTTCTATAGGCGGTTGCAGATGTGGAGCTCTGGCCTGCTGTGATAGATCTGCTGCTTCGGGCAACACTTTGTATTTTTTCAATAAACACTGAAGACAACCGCAACCTTGTTCATGACTCTGCCTGTAAATCTTTCTTGGCTTGGCATTTTGCAATATGCATTCGTCCCACCTTGAAACGTATTTGTCAAGGTGCCTGACTATTGGTGCTATGAATATTTGATAATGCTTTCTTATGGCTCGGCTTGTCGATAGCATCTCTTCAACGTCTGCTATCATTCTTGCGGTGGTTTCTTTTGAAAATGTTTGGCCATATTCTTCTCTCAGTATTAGGATGGTTTGCCTCAATGAGTATCTAATACCATTAGAGCAATCCTTGTTGCAAAAGAATGCCAAAAAGCCGTGTTCAATTTTCCAGCTGATTTGACCTGCCATTAACAAGAGCACACCTTTTTACATATGATGCATTGCTTGTTGCCTCTTATGTCTTCATGACAATCGCTGTGATGCAAACAGCGATAGCAGATTTGTATATCAGAGTAGCTTGAATCAACAGGACGCTTTGCAAGCATCTGACCTGATGCAGATTCATTCATAGCGTTCTCCTCCCAAGGTATTGAGCAATGGTTTTACTTTCAGCAAGCATGCTTGACAGCCAATCACAAAGACATAGGGTTCACATGGCTCTTCGCCTGCTAGCCTAATCACTGATAGAGCGATTCCATGCTCATTGACATGCTGGCAGAACAGAGTATCCATGACCAACTATCTATGCCCCTCCTCTCCTTTAATGCGCTCCAAGTGGTTTTGTGGATTTTCGCTTTCAACCATGTCTCTTCCATGAAAGTAACGGACATGACTTTCAATTCTGTCTGTCATTGACTTGAGCGGATTGATGCTTGTCTTGAATGCTGAATACGTCCATTTCATTTCGCAGGATGTGCACCTGATGGTAAAGTCGCCATTGCTCTTATTCTGTGAGAGGCGGGATGGAGGTGAGCCTATGGGAGAAGAGCTTGCTATCTCCTTTGCTTCTCTAATTTGTGGTGAAAAATTGAAAGAGCTTGGACTAGCGCTCTCACCATGAGCAAAACTACTACCATTACCTCTCATTTCAGAAGAGTTGGAAGCGACTTGAGCTGACGGTGTTGTTGATGCTGATGCAGAAGATGGTTCAGCTGGAGTGGTGTGTATCCTGTGGTGGGGGCAGTCATGCGGAACATGCGCATCGGCATCCATGACCTCCCAAATTGGTTTCTTTGTCGTGCCGTGATTATGGAAATAGATTCGCTGACCGCATCCTTTTTTGTATTTCGTATCTCTGCATGTAGTGACAGAATGCATTCCGTCACCATAAGCGCAATTGACAACTTTGGAAGAGATAGGCATCATAGTTGATTGCTGTTGTGATGGTGCTAAAGCTGGTGTCACTGACTGGCCTTGGCCTGTGGTTTGGTCTATTGGTTGCTCGGCCTTGGCACCTTGTTGCAAGGCAGTCTGTTGACCTGTGCTATTTTCTCTGAGCTGTTGCGCTGGCTTTACTTCCTTTCCCAATACTGCAGGGTTGTTCATGCTTTCTCTGACAAAGGCAGCCCATACCTTCTTTTTTTCACAGCCACCGCAGTATTCCTTTAGCAAGGGCATGTTTTCTTTGGTGCCAAGTGAAGGGTCTCTTGCAACTATGGGGCAGCTATAATCACGCTTGCCGTCCTTCATGTCTGTCACTATGAAGCAACCATACATGCACTGATTGTTTTCGATGCTGGTTTTTTCTAACAAAATGGAGCCATCAAGTATCAATTTAATTACCGCTTCCATTTTGCTGAGACCTTTTTCTTTGGCGATTTTCTCTAACTTATCATTGGCTTCCTTGTTCAAACCAACCGAAAAATCAGCCATTCAAAATGTATTACAAAATGCCACCATTTAAAGGATTTGCTCAATAAGTTCATGTGACAGGAGAATCACTATTCACCAAAAATAGCTGTTGGTGTAATAGAAAGTCATTTGCCAAATGGAGGCTTGGACAACTTTACAATTTCAAACAAACGATAGCTTCCAAGTTGATAGATATCATTTGGTAGCCATCTGATATCATTGGTCTTTTCGAATTTCTCCAAAAGATATGCATGCAATGACTTGAACTTTGGCAACTTTGACATACCATCATTGAAGTGTCGCAGGTCAACCAATGGAAGACCTTTTTCACTGGCAAACTTGTGTAGCCAATACCAAGTAGTTTTTGTGCTGATACCAAGACGCTTGCTGATGTAATTGATGCTACAGCTGCGCTTTCTTAATTTCCAAAGGAGAGCCTTTGCATCTTCTGTTAGTCGTTTGACGTTCTGCTTGTATGTCAACCACTTACCAGTAGTGCGATCGTATCTGATGATGGTCTTGGCTTCTTTAACTAGCAATGGTAACGATTATCGTTAAACCAAACTGCGGTATATTAACATTTTTACATAGTCTTGTAGGTCTTATAGTTTGGTAGTTGCGACAAATCTTAATTAAAAAGAAAAGAAAGACGCTTGTCGTCATGCGTTGCAAATTCAACACTTCGGGAACTATTGTTTACAGGTAAATTTTCCTATTTGCAACGTTTTTTCGTTGCAAATAGAGCCTTTTGAGCATGGTTTTAATCTTCTAGATGTGTTGTATTTGCAACGCAAAACAGTGACCGTTTACCATTTGAGCCGTTGCATTTAACCGTGAGCAGTGTAAATGGTTACCCGTGAATTTACCCGTGACTTAAAAAATTCAATTTGCAACGCTATTTGCTACTCGTAACCGTTGCAAATAGGGCTATTTTCACGCTCGTCTAAAAGGTCTTTAAATTATCCAGAATATTTATAATTTAATTTTTTATAGTAGACTAATTGCGCCTAACTAGTGGCTTTGCGGTTATTCTTCTTGCGCTGTCTCCAGCATTATTGATAGGTTCTGCATCGGCACAGCCTGCCATCGTCAACGACCCTGACTTTGTTGTTCAAAAGTATGTCACAGGGATATGCTGCAGCATTACCACAATAGGCTTTGTGGGAAACAGCGGTGATATTTTGGTTCTGGAAAAGGCATCCGGTGATGTCCAGCTTATCCGGAACGGTGTGCTGCAGCCCAACCCTGTCCTTCATGAGAATGTTGATGCCGTTGGGGAGCAGGGCATGCTTTCTATAGCAACCAAGGGAAACAAGGTATACCTCTACTTTACTGAATCTGACAATACCGGCAAGGTTGCACTAGGCAAAAGGGTCTACAGTTATGACTGGGATCCGGTTGCAGAGAAGCTTGTAAACAGGACACTGATAAAAGACCTGCCTCAGACACAGACCTATCATAATGGAGGCGCTATGACATTTGACAAAAACAGCACTCTGTATATTGTAGTAGGCGATGCAGGAAGGTATGGAAAGCTTCAGAATCATCCGACCGGCGAACCTGATGATACAAGCGTGATAATGCCCTTGGTGCCGCCAGGGCCATACTATGCAATCGGAATTAGAAACAGTTTTGGGCTGACAGTTGATCCGGTAACTGGCAGCCTGTGGGATACTGAAAATGGTAATACGTGCTGCGATGAAGTGAATATGGTACCACCAAAGTTCAACAGCGGCTGGGATGTTATAATGGGGCCGGCAAACAGCACTCAAATAGCATCATTGCCCCAGTTTGAAGACTATGTCTACCATGATCCTCAATTCACGTGGGAGCAATGTGTGGCTCCAACCGGAATTGCGTTTCCAACAGGAGCACCATTTTCAAAATATAGCAGTAGTGTTTTTGTAGGTGGTTTTAACGATGGAAATCTATACCGGTTTGAGCTAAATAGCAACCGCGATGGCTTTGTTCTCAACTCTCCACAGTTTCAGGCAAGTTCACCAGAATTACACAAGGGAGCATCAAATAGCGAGATAGTCTTTGGAAGCGGGTTTGGTGGCATAACCGATGTCAAGTTTGGCCCTGACGGCTTTCTTTACCTTGTGGATCTGCCTGATGGGACAATATACAGAATTCTTCCTGCAAGCATGGCAGGAAGTGATCATGTAAATGCTGATCCTCATACGAATAATTCATACTATATAGTAATTGGAGCTGCTACTGGCGGAGCGGCAGCCATAATATTTTACATTGTGCAGAAGAAAAAGCTTTCAGAATAGTTACATAATATTCATATGCTACACCAAGATAGAAGAATTATATGAAAAAAGGCTTTGTGCTGTGGCTAACTGGTTTGCCTGGATCGGGCAAGACCACATTATCATATATCCTCAAGGACCACTTATCCGCCAAGGGTTTACCCGTTGAAGTGCTGGACGGAGATGAGGTAAGGAAGAATCTCAGCCCAAACCTTGGGTTCACAAAAGAGGATAGAGAGATCCATGCAAAAAGGGTAGCTTATGTAAGCCAGCTTTTGGCACGGAATGGAGTGAATGTAATTGTAGCTCTGATATCCCCATACAGGTCTTTTCGCGATAACGCACGAGAAATGATAGGCGAAGGATTTTTTGAGATATGGATAAAAGCAACTCCAGAAACATGCCGCCAGAGAGATCCAAAGGGCCTTTACAAAAAGGCATCTGCAGGGCAGATTAACAACCTGACAGGTATTCAGGATCCTTATGAAGAGCCATTGAATCCAGATCTGATAGTAGACACAGAGGCAAAGAATATCGACGATAGCGCAGAGCTAATTATCAGCCTTCTGAAAAGAAAGCACTACTTGAATTAGAATTCAAGGCCAGGTGTTTCTGCCATTCTATGGCAGGGTAATTTGTACCTGATCAATTTGAGCGTGGAGTATAAGCAAGAATAGTTGAAATGCATTTAAAAATGACTGCATTGTTCTGTCTTGAATATGGTAAAAGTAGACTTCTCGAGTGCTATATCGGCTCCGCAGGAAAAGATATACAATCTAATCACCGATTTTGAGAAATTGCCTGCCCGGTTCCCTGATACATACAAGTCTCTAAAGGTAATTGACAGGTCAGACAATAGGGTGACAGTCGAGGAGGATATCGTGGCAGCAGGGAGGAACATTCACCAGACCACAAGGCATGCTTTTGAGCCAAAGCGCTTTCTCAGAAGTGAAGTTATTGACGGAGATACGAAAGGAACAGTTGTTGAGATAACTCTGGAGCCTGATTCTGACCCTGCTAAAACCAAGGTCTCTGTCAAGGCTGATTTGAAATTTGGCAAGCTTGGAGCGATGCTTGGTGTTTTTGCCAAGGGCAAAATAAAGAGCGGATTGCAGAGCAGAATTCAGCAGTTTGAACAGGCAGTAAATAGTATGGGCTAGTTTTTGTCCTGATCCATTTGCTGAAAAGTAAAAGATGGAATTAAATCCCATCACATAGATTTCTAGACTTGTCTTTTGGGTTCTGCTTGGTTTTAAAGTTTATATACACAGATATGTATATATAGTTAGTGAAAGAATCTGGCCTCCAAGACAATAATGATCTCTGAAAAAGCCTACGAAGTATTGAAAAGAAGAAAGAGGAAGAACGAGTCCTTCACAGACGTAATACTAAGACTCGGCTCAGAGAAGGGAAGCGTCGCAAAACTTCTTGAACTTGTGCAAGAAGAGGATTTCGAGCCAATTAGCTCGGAAACTGCGAGACAGATGAAAGAGGCCAGTAGCGAGTTCAGAAAGAACTTCAAGCTACGCAATGAAGCTCTGAGCTGAAAAATGGTCTGCTTCGACACTGACTTTTTGATAGCCTACCTGCAAAAGGACCAGGCTGCGATAAGAAAGCTTGAAGACCTGCAAGCAGGAGGTGGGGACACCATAGCCATTACAACTACGGTAAATGCTGCAGAACTGTGGAAAGGTGCATACCGGTCTAAGGATGGACAAAAGGAAGCGGCCAAGGTAAAGCGGCTGCTTGATTCGCTAGAATTGATTACGCTTGACCGCGAGTCTGCAAGGTTGGTAGGTGAGCTGGATGCCGTAATAAAGTCAAGCCCAATCGGAGAGTCAGACCTCCTCATTGCAAGCATCGCCATTGCAAACAAGCAGATCCTAATAACGAGGAATAAGAAGCACTTCGAGCGTGTTCCCAAGCTGCAGGTAGAAGGCTGGTGACACAACACTAATCAAAATACTGACCACGTGCATGCGTCAGCGCGACCTGATGAAGGGCCGGAACAGGATATACAGCGTGTGCATCATGAAACATTCGTAAATAAATGTATCAAAAACTCTTAAAAACAATATTTGCGAAATTTCGCCGGTATGGGAGAACAGGACGGGATTAACGATATCATACAGACGCTAGAGCGAACTGCGTCAAGTCCAGTGCCCCAGACAGATTACCAGCAGCAAATAGACAGGTGGAACAGGTACCAAGAGATTTTGGATCAGGTTCAGAAGGTCCTCGAGCAGGTGCCTTATGCTAATCTGAGGCGCAATGTTAGAAGCAGTGTAAAGAACTATGAATTCTATGCACTTCCACTAAACTTTGGCTTGGGGCTAACAGCCGTGTTGGCCTTCATGCTAGGAATGGTTGCTCTTAGTCGCGGATACATTGATGCACCTACCACTGATACACTATTTGCCGTCTCAGGCGGCATACTTGTCTACTTGATCTACTACAATCTATCTAGGCTAGGGGTGATAAAACCAAAAATGATCTCCCTGTCATGCAAGCCAGAGATAAGCATAGACGAAATGCGTTACGCCAGAGAAATAATAAAGGAAATTCCTGAAAGGAAGATAGACCCTCTGGTGAGGCTGCCTGCTCTAGAAATGAAGATTCCAAGAAGCTGGATATCGCAACAGGCAATGCTGGATGTTATGGACAAGGTCGGTACAGTAGATATAGGAAATAGCAAGCGACTGTAGATGATTTACCGACCTTGATGAAATTATTTAACTTTGTAAATTGATTCTACTCTTGATATCAATAAGGGTATTGATGGGTATTGCATTGCTCACGACAACTGTTCGAAATCATGTGGTATACTGATAATTCTAGCTAGCTACCTCCGCCAATGCCTTTCGTACTCTTTGCATCAGCAGATTTGAGCCATCTTCATCAAAAATCTTCTCCAACGCTGCTCCAAGCTCGCTTAGAGAATAAGATGTTTTTCCAAGTAAGACTATGCCATGGTTTTCCAGCTCATCTGACAGAGCCTGCCTGTACGATTGTCCAAGACCCTGAGTGGCAATTGAGAGTGCTTTCTTTAACTTTGGTGAAGGAATTGGCTTAATGTCGTTGATATGGTCATCGCTATCCTTCGCCAAATTCCGGAACTATTTTCTCTGCTTGAGACGAATTATAAAACAATTATGCTCACAGTTTTGTAATTTTATGACAATCGTAGTTCAGTTACTAACTAGTACAATTGCAACGAAAACAATGAAACTTGTCACCAAAAGCATAATCACCTAGTGCATTTCTGATCAGGATAGAAAGTTGGTAAAAAAGAGGGGTGTTCAACCGACGGTTGGTCGAACATGAAGCCAACTATGCTTCCGACCAGCCTATTAACCGCTAGTCCGATGGCTTGGTGTATTTTGTTTTATTTTGTCTTGTTTTGTCTTGCCTATTCATCTATTTGCCTACCTGCCCATGCTGCTTGTGGTCGAGTTTGCAGCAGTGGAATTTGTTGTCGCAGCATTTTTTGCTGGTATAGAAGAAGAGCTGGATGTGCCTGTAGTCGCAGACTGGCTGGTACCGCTAGTCTGCTGTATTGAATTCACCACGCCATAAATTAGCTGCCCGCCAAAGTGGTTGTTGGTAGCTGCCGAATCTAGTGCAATGCTTATTGAATTCATCTTTCCTATTGTTATTACGGTGTGGATCCCTGACCACTTTAGCGTACCATTTAGCGAAACGTCTGCCTTGCCGGATATCGTTGTATTGCCATTTGGATTGAGGGTCATAGGGGCCGCGTTGCTGTCTGGCACAAAGTTTGTAATAGTATGGGTATGCCTGTCGGACCCATCAGTGTGAACCATCGTAAATATGGCCAAAAAGCTGGATGGCATGCCATTATTTACAGTCATGCTCCACGTTCCAACTAGAGTGTATGGTAATCGGGGCACGGCGCTGGTTGTTCCTGAAATATTCGTAGCATTGGCGCTGGAAGAGCCGGAAATGAGGGAGGAAGAAGATGACGTAGTGTTGGATGGCATTACTTCTGTTAAATTACCAGACGAGCCGCCCTGAGTGGAATTAGATGTACTCACAGTTGCGTTTGTGGAAGAAGTCGATGATGTGGCGTTGCTACTGACAGTAGAAGAATTTGTTGTTTCAGCTGCAGTCGTGCCAGTATTGGCCAATGAGATGAGGGTACCTATTCCGCCTATGGCTACAAAAGAGGAGCTTGATGCTGCTGTAGTTGTACCCATTGTATTCGAAGCGCTGGTTGTCGAATTGGCTGTCGTCGAAGTATTGTTGCTGTTAGCAGAACCTGTGCCTGCTTGATTTGTCGCTGATTGTGCCAGAGCAATCCCTAGACTCACTCCTATAGTGCTAAGCGCTAGGGCTAGCCCTAACGCCAGATTAAGCTTGTTCATTGGAGCAATGGACGCAGAACCGAACTTAAGGGTGATTTAGCAATCTTAACGTAGAGCAGACTGCAACAATGTAATGATACAAAAACTACGTCGACTAAAAAATGCCCGGTGACTTGGCAAGGCCCTTGAGGATATCTATGGCCGGAGTTGGAGATGGGTCTATTCCCCTAGATACAGCAGCATAGATAGTGGCATAGTCAAGTATGTAGATTGAACACAATAGTGCAGCAAGCAGGCTCCTTTCATATGCTTGCAATTCAATCAATGAGTGGCCGATCTCCGAGAAAAGTGATTTTATCCTGTCATGGCGCTGGGTAACCATTTCAGAGTCGTTGATCCATTTTAGCAAAAGAATCTTGGGCACAAAATTATTGTTAAAGGTAAATGGCACAATTTCGTTGTGCGATGCTTCCAGAACGGATTCTCTGATGCAATGCATCTTGGCGTTTTCATTAAGGGAATTCTTGAACCTTGTTGCTGCTGGCATCAGCGCAGGAGAGGCAAAACAAAATGCTGCTCCTTCTGTCAAAAAGTTTGCAATCCTTTTTGAAATGTTTTTGCGTTCTGGTGTTCTTATCGATATGGTTTCGGCAGTTTCTGACAGCGGCAAGTGGATGGTCGAGATCTCGTCTGCAATTGATTGATCCAGGAAGGGGTCTATTAGCCTCAATGCAGGCATGAGGACGTACGGCAGTGAAGCCCGTGGAAGTTTCAGGTTGGGGATATCGATATGCTGGCATGCTAGTTTCTCGGCCATCTCCTTCATCCGGCCACCTGATGATATGCAGATAACTTCAGCACCTTTGCTTGCCGCATCCTGCATCATTGCAATCGATTCTGAAGTATTGCCTGAAACGCTGTTTACAATGACTAGTGACCTATTGTTTACATGGTTGGGCATAGACATGGTCTTCAGGACAAGTGACTGGATCTTGGAGTGCGATTGCAGAACAGTATCTATAATATCGCAGCTTGTACCAGAGCCTCCCATTCCACACTGGATAATAGAGTTGTAATAATCAGGACTGTGGTCTACCTTGGCACTAATCTTTGAAGCTGTCCTGAAATGATCCGGCCATCTTTCGTATATTTCGTATACGCGGCCATTGTCTACAAGCAGGACATCAACTTCCCTAAGCATACAGGCAAGCAGATTTACTGATGCATGTATTAATGTCTTACGTACATATCCTTCTATACTAATTTCGCAGCGCTTGAATCTTATAGAAAAATGTAATATTTATGGTATTTTTCTGAAAAAATGTCTGAAATTCTGGCTAGCATTCGTCTATCAGACGATATCAACAGTATTGAGGGGCCGGGCGAAAAAACAAGCTTTTCGCAGTGCGGGGGCGGGGGGTTATTTGCTTGCCTGAATGATCTGCGCTTGGTCATTCATTGGCTTGTGAGCTGGGCCTGGCGCACATTAGCTCTTGAAGAGCCGCACTGCTCTGGCCATCAAGTTAATTGACAAAAAGAATACTGCCCATGCGATTGATTCACCCAGCATGGCTGCCTCATAAGGCTGAATTCCGTATACAGTCAGCAGCTGGTACTGCGCTAACAGTCTGGCCATGGCATAAATAACTTCAGAGACAGAAAAGGCGGCAAGCAACTTTTTGAGGTCTTCTCTTAGCTGTTTATTGTTTCTCCTGCCTTGTTCATCCGCATATCTATCCTTGTTGTCGCGATAGAACAGAAACCCAAAAACGGGAAGGTAGAGGGCATAGTCTGTTGCCAATGCAACAAGCGAGTCATAGAGCTTGCTTGCATCATATAGTGCATAGAGTTCGGATACTGCTGTGCTTGCGATAAAGCCGCAAGCTGCAGCTATTAACAGGTTCCTGTTGAATAGAATGGCATCTCTGTATCTGTCGATTAGGAACCTGCCAAGAGATCTGATCTTCACTGGATGGATTTAACATGATTTTAGATTAAAACGCTTTAGCCTGCCTGTTGTTGGTCTTCTGGTTGTCGGTGAACTACCCACGAATTAATTCGTGGGCTTCTTCTTCCTGCTTCAATGACTGCTGCTGAGCTGCAATCTCTACAGGCGTAAATTCCCCATGTCCCATGGGTAATCCAATACCATCACCAAGCAACGCTTTACCACTTTGCAAAATATTCAGAGAAGCATTATAGTCTCTGTCAAGTACAAGACCACATTTGTCACATCTATGAGTACGTACTGCGAGTGATTTTGCTACCTTGTTTCCACATCTTGAGCAATCAACTGAAGTATTATAGGAGTTGACTTCAAAGACCAGTTTGGCTTTGTATTCTAGCATTGCTTTGAAAGTTGTCCATCCAGAATCTACAATGCTTCTTGCCAGCTTGTGATTTCTGACCATATTCATGATGTTCAGCTTCTCGACAAATATCAAATCATATCTTTTAGCATAAACAGTCGATAGCTTGTGCAAAAAGTCATGCCGCTTGTTGTATATCCTTTCCCATAGTCTAGCTCTCATCCCTTTGGCTTTTTTGTAATTGCAGCTGCCAAACTGCCTTCTGGATACTTTCCTGTCTGCCCTTCGTAATGGCTTTAGCATTTTTTTCAGAAACTGTGGATTATCAACCGAGTGGTTGTCAGAGTCATGTACAAATTTGGTTATGCCAACATCAATACCTATTGATTTGGAAGTATTAATAGGGGGTACAACAAGTGGCCTTGATTGCTCGCAAACTATATTGGCATACCATCTACCTGACGGTTTTCTAGTTATTGATATTTGCTTGATATTGTAAGGTTGTCTGCGATGCAGCCTTATCTCCCCAACATAGCCTACCTTTGATAACCAAAGCAGGTCAGTATCACCATGTCTTTCTATCTTGAATCCTGTCTGGTTGTAAACGAACGTGTTGCATTCTTCAGCATACTTTAATTTTCCTGTCTTTTTGCCGCGCTTGCTAAGGACTCTAAGACCAGACCTAGCAACATCTATCTGATGCACAACCATCTGCAACATTTTAGAATGGTAGTTTCTCAACCAAGGATGGGATTCTTTCAGCTCTGTTAGAGCAAACTGCATATCATAAATTGACATTGGCTTGTTTCTAAAGTAATTGTATACCCATCTGCAGCCATCAAGGGTCTGTTCTAACATCTCTTGCTGCTGAGCTGTAGGATACAGTCTGCACTTTACCGTAATCGTCATCTGGTAGGACTACCGATGAATATGTTCTCGACTATAAAGGCTAGTTGCCTGCCATTCTTGGTAGGATATAGCAGTACGGCGATTCATCCCACCTCTAAAGAGTGTGGGATTTCTTGCTGTTCACCGGTTAAAAGTTCTGCAATCCTGCGAGGGCGACGGGGAGTGCCCGCTAAACTAGCAAATAGCAATTGAGCAGGGGTGGTATCAGTTTTTCTCATCAAATAGGTGAGTGGAAAAGCTACATACAACTGGCATTATACAAGACTTTGGAAATGAAAACAGCCATAGCTGATTGCAGCATGGCAAGGATAAACAGAAAATGCAGTATGCAGCTGGTGGAATGGACAGGACCAAGAAGGACGAGGCACGCTACACTAGGAGCAGCCTCACTTATGAGCAGCTCTTGGAAGAAGCCATGAGGCTTGGAAAGGAGCACCAGCTAAAGGCCAAATACTACGTTCCGAGGATGTATGATATTTTGGTTAGAGAGGAAGGGATGGCACCTTTTGATGCTGCCGACAGGATATACAGAGATCTTGTAGGGGTGTGGCAGAAGGATACCATCCGGAGGTTGCTGCCTGCAGAGGCAAAGGACCAGGCAGCAAGGGAAAGGCAGGCATTGAGCAGAATCAAAATGGCAGAAAACGCAGGATCGATCCTGCGGGAGCAGGCCGCCTTCAGCGAGCAGGAGGATTCGCTGGTCTCTGAACTAAAGAAGGAAAATGAAAGGCTTGCCAAAAAGATAGAGGAGCTCAACAATCTCGGGAATTCGCATATCTCAAAGATATTGCAGCTGGAAAAAAGGCTAGCTATGTATGAGCGAAAACAGCTGAATGAGACGGTAGAACAGAGGACAAAAAGGCTAGAGAAGGTGATTATGCCACCAGAGCTGTTTGTAAAGGTCTATTCGCTTATCCGTGGATGCAGCAGGCCACTTGTATTGACGGTTGTGGGAAACGAGGTCAAGGACATAGAGAAATCCCAGATAGGCTAAATAGGTCGTATCAGACTGCTTGTGGCATCTTGCTTCAAGATTTATATATACAGACGCATATACAGATATTATGGGCAACAAGACAATAATGATTTCTGAAGAAGCATACGAAGTTTTGAAGAGGAGAAAGAGGCCAAATGAATCTTTTACTGATGTAATTATGCGATTGGGATTTGAAAAAGGGAGCGCAAAAATGCTATTGCAACTTGCAAAAAGTAGAGAACCTCTCAGCTCTGAGACGGCAAAAATTATACAAGATACAAGCAAGGAATTTAGAAAGAACTTCAAAACACAAGATCCGACGATCTAGTTAATTGATTGATATGGTTTGCGCAGATACAGATTTTCTTATAGCATGGTTACAAAATAGCCAGGATGCTCTAAAAAAGCTTGAAGAATTGGAACTCGGACAGATCTGTACTACTGCAATTACTGCATTTGAACTCTACAAAGGAGTTTACAGGTCAAAAAGAAAAGAAAGTGAGATAAATAGAGTAGCAGAACTTCTTGATTTAGTGGAAATTCTGGTATTGGACAGCCCGTCTGCGAGGCTTGCCGGCCGGCTTGAGTTTGAAATGAAATCACATACTATTGGCGAATCTGACCTTTTGATTGCAAGTATTGTTCTTACACAGGGCGAAACATTACTCACTCGAAATCGCAGGCACTTTGAAAGAGTGCTTGGATTGAAAATTGAAAGCTGGTAGGCAATAGAATAGGATAGATATTCTATTTGAGTTTCTTTTGCAGCTCGTCAAATGTTTCTAGCGTCAGACCCAAACCCTGTGCCAGAGCAACAAAAATTGCGTCGTATACGGAACACCTGTTGCTTGCTGCAATTTTGCAAGCTTGTGCAAGAATTGTTCTATCTGGTCTGACAAGCTGGATAGTATTCATTTCAACAAGCTCATAGAACAAGTCCAAGAATTTCTTTCCATTCTGCAGATCTTTTAAAAGCACTTGATGTTTCCAAATGGTGTTGGTGACTTCGTAGAGGGCCAGATCTGGCGAGATAATTGTTTTCTCTTCTAGCAGAGTTGCATCTTTTAGCAATCCATGGACAAGATAACTGCTATCTGCAACAAGTATTTCTAGCAGGGCATCCACCGACCGACTGACTGACTATGATACTACTGGCGCCGGGCTCTGTCATCTTTGATTAGGCTCAGGTCCTCTAGCTGTGTTGTTTTTACCATGTCTGAAGTCTGAAGTTTTCTTAATCTTTTGAAAACAGCTCTGGACCTGTTGGTCTCTAGGTATAGCTTTATGGCATTCCGGATAACATCAGATACTCTGCCGTACTTGGCAAGCTCCGCCCTTTCGCTGTCAGGTATCCTCACACTTATTGTTGTCATACACCTGTATTACAGGTATTGCCTTAAAACCTTTTTATCTTTGATATCGTTGCCAGCCATACAAGAAGATATCTTTATCACGGAGAAGCACTAATGATCCAACATGACCCAAGAATTTGACTTTTACTCAGTTGCAGATATGTCTGAATATGCAGGCAAGTGGGTAGCTATTCTTGGGAATAAAGTCATTGCCAGTGGAGATGACCTGAAAAAGGTCTACGAAGAGGCAAAGAAGATAGCTAGTAACAAAGAGCCATTGTTTACAAGAGTGCCTAGAGAACAGGAAACACTAATCCTCTGACTTTATTTTAATTCAGCCCATTTCAATATATTAAGCAGAACTTTTCTACCCTGATTGTTAAATGAGCTTCCGTTAGAGCCAAATCTCGTACATTGACATTCAAATATGTTAACGACAAGCACGATGGCAGAACTATTCCAAGGCCCAGGGTGGAAATAAGGCTCACAAACGGTGTCAAGGCTTTTAGAATAGCCATGCTTGTTGATTCTGGAGCCGATACGTCATTTATCCCAAAGGAGGTAGCCGACATACTGGATCTAAAGTTATCTGATCCAAAGAAATCACGCAGCGCTTCCGGCCCGTTTGAAACTGCAAACAGCAAAGTCTCAGTGGAATTAATTAAAGGAAATCAGAAAATTTCACTTGGTGAAATGCCGATTACAGTTCCTCTAAAATCAATCCATAGTACAAATCTGGAAAGTTAGCAGACAGGATACGATTCATGACGTACCTTGCCAGAGATGGGGGTTGAGTTAACGGAGCCCCAGCTTACGTTGAAAAGCATTTATCTTACCTGCATTATCGTCTTGACTGACTAAACAATGCCATTCCAGTTTACTCGCCTGGCAATACCTGATGTAATATTGGTAGAAGCAAAAGCATTTTCAGACCAGAGGGGCTTTTTTATGGAAAGCTACAAGGAGTCCACCTTTATTCCAAACGGAATAACATCCAAATTTGTTCAGGACAACCATTCTCATTCAATCAAGGGAGTATTGAGGGGCTTGCATTACCAAAAGAACCCAAAGGCACAGGCCAAGCTTGTCATGGCTATTAAAGGAGAGATATTTGATGTGGCAGTTGATGTCAGGAAAGGCTCGCCTACATACGGCAAGTGGGTTGGCGAGATTCTGTCAGAGAAGAACCACAGGCTGCTTTACGTTCCCAGGGGATTTGCGCATGGATTTGAGGTATTAAGCGATGAGGCAGACGTGATCTATAAAGTAGACGATGAATACTCGCCAGAACACGAGAGAGGCATTCTATGGAATGACCCGGAGGTTGGAGTCAAGTGGCCAGATGGCAATCCGGTGATGATAAAAAAGGATCTGGATCTTCCTTTCCTGAAGGAGGCCGATAACAACTTTGAATATCAAAAGTAAAACATAGGATCTAGTAAAATGGCCTTTCTTGCTCTATGCACTTGAATAGCCTGTTAGTTTCGTACGAATCTGTGATGTCAAGGATACGCATATCTTCGAGTTTGTGATCAACATTATTTTTGATATGCTCATCAGAGCAAATGAATGCTTCACAATGTTTAATGAAACTGGTATATACCTGAATGGCATCGTCAGCGGATATGTGCAATTTTGTAACCAAGGTTATGGATCCATTTATGATGGTTTTTTCAAGGGGAACAAAATAAACATTGTATTTTGGGTCACTCCACTCGAGACCCTGTTGCAGTATAGTTGCAATGACAGTATCCCTGTCCTCTAATGTGATCTCGTGTCGTTGATTGTACTTCCTGTCTATAGCAGCAATCGCTTCATTGATTGCCCAGACAGAAAGAAGTATTTGGATTCGACCCTCATGCGCCAATTCCATCAGGTGTGTTACCTCTTGGCTTCCTGGTTCTTGAGAAAATATTTTCACATACGCCGAGGTATCAAAGAACAATCTATTCAACCAGAATTTCTCATTTTCACTACCTCGTCTGCTAGAGGTGATGACTTTCTGAGTATTTCGACTGTTTTCTTTTTATCTGCTTTGGAAAGGTCGATATTGAGATTTTTTGCCATCTCTTTCAGAGTTCTTGCTAGCTCCTTGCCATCTACATTCTCAATTGTTACATCCGGCCTTTCTAACAATGGCACTCGGAATTTTCCCTGCATTCTAAAGTATAACCTTATACAAAAAGTCTACTAGTGAACATTTCTGGTCCAAGTTGTTTCTTTTAGCTTATCGCCGTGAAGAAATTATGGATACACAAGTTGAGCTTGCCAAGTCAGGGTAAGATAGCATCTTGCTCCTCCTGCCTGTTACAAGGACGCTTCTTAACGGCAGTAGTAGCCTAGCCAGCGCTTGTCAATCGACCAAATCGTGATGGATATGGGTGCATCAAATGAGCGCTCAGAATACGCCGGATACTGGATTGCACTGGTGGATAATAAAGTGGTCGCAAAAGAAAAGGGTGCGAAGGCAGCATATACCGGGGCTAAAGAGCAGCATCCAAGCAAAGTTCCGTTCATAATGCAAGTTCCAGCAGAAGATGTCATGCTACTGTAAATAAATTTAAAATAGCATTTTATAGTTCCGCACCTGCATAACCCTGCATCAATGTCGGAACATGATACACCAGATCGTATAATATGCAGGTATCTGATGTATCGTCTAGGTAATAGGTATATCAGACTACCGTATGTGGTATTGGGAAGAAATTATCTTTTCAAGCGTTTTGATATTACATTCTATGAAAATAGACACAAGATGAGCTTTCAGCGAACAAAAAATCAATTATGATAATACCTGTAAATTGACCTTCACACCGCGGTATAACAAAGCAAGTCCGATGTAACGGAGAAGAGCGGGACTGAACTTTAGGCAATGACCTTGTTGAGCATGCCAAGAAACTTCTTTACCCTGTCTTCCGGGATTATTGCCCCGCAGGCTTTCTCATGGCCTCCACCATTCCCGCCAAGCTCTGTGGCAATTTCGTTTACTGCCCTTCCAAGGTGGATTTTGCACCTGTCTGTGCCGCGTACTGAAATCTGGACAGAGCCGGGCAGGTCCTCTCTTGACCTGTAAATTACTGCAACCGGTTTGCCTGCATTGCCAAGTACAAAATTGACAACCATGCTGGTTGAGAGGGAAGAACTGCTTGAGGCATACGCCAGATTCTTGAGCTTTTTCATGCTCGTCTCTATTTCTTTTGCCGCTTCGCCTACCATGGTGGCGTATTTGAGGGCAGTTGCAAAACCATCCTTTATGTCATGGGTGTATTTGCCCTGCGAGAGGGTATCGACAATGGAGACAAGATATGGATCGTCGTGCTGGTTGGCGGATATGATATACGAGAGGGCTGTGGATTCTAGCATGAGAAAGTGCCTGTCAAACCTGCTTACCAACGATGATGCAACTGGCTTTTTGTCCATATAGTCTGTAAGTGCGGCAGCAGCTGCGTAGAATGCTGCATGGCTGTTGTTGTTATTATTATTTATATTTGCGTTTCCAGTGGAACTCTGCGATGTCGCTGCTGTAGTATTGCTGCTGCCGGAGAGCTGGTTCTTGTAATGCTGGTAGATCTGGACACTTGTGCACTCTTCGATATTGTGGAGCAGCTCAACGCCCATTGCCTGCAGCTTGTCCTCTATTGGTTTGTCAAGGTCGTGGTGGTCGATGTAGGTGACTTTGATTCCCATCGAGATAAATCTCTCAATAATCTCTGCAAATTCGTTTTCGTTCCTTTTGCCAAGGGCAAGGTCGCAGATGAAAATATTTGTGAATTTATTTCTGGCGTTCTGGCTGGCAACCTTTTCAAGAGTTTCAATCATGTTGCCATAGTCGACCAGAATTGTTGATTTTGGATTGAACAGTAGCTTGATTAGCATGGCGGAAGCTATGCCGTCAACGTCTTCTTTATGGGAAATGCACAGGTTCATCAGGCTAATGCATGATTATTCCTCAATTTATTGTGACTGGATAGACTTAATTAATGATTGAACGCAAATAGGGCAATTAGGCATATTGTTATCAAGTAAATAACAAGCTGTTGTGTTGATAGATAATAGTTTCCTATATGAGACATCAAAAAATTAAGGACGACCTCTAAATTGCAGTGGCTTTCTTTCCTTTACTCGGTACTGGCTCTTTGCCCGAGGCCATTTTCTTTAGGTCATCTAGTACCATTGCTGGATGGAATTCCACCTTGGCTCCCATCTTGAAAAGGGGTTCAGCAATTAATGGCATCTGGTCCACGCGCTCCATATTTACTACAAAGAGCATTGTTCTTTCTCCGTTTGCCTCAAGAAAGAATGCATTTTTTGAATTTACGCTGGCCATGTAGGCTTCTATGTCATTTACTATTTTGTTGTTTTCCATCATTTTGTTGCCGGCCTCAGTCGGTAATTGGGCCCTGATTAGAAATCTCATCAGTCTTGGTGCAATAAGTTGTTATAAATATTATTGCTAGTGATTCAGGTAGTTTGGGACAAAAGTTAAAGTTCACAAGGAATTTACTTGCATACACTGTACTGTGAAATTACCCTTGCCTGTCCATTTGAAATCTTGGATAAGCTTTTCCGACAGTAACGTGTTCAAGAATGGGTTCATTCTCCAATTCTGAAATAAGAATTGATAGTGAGGATTTTACCTCAGAGCAGTTTAGTATGTGCCTGAAAATCTTGTTAAATACACTGTGCCTCAGTAAAATGGCAGTACTATGATCTGTCGATGAATGTTCACCGCCTTTAACCCTGAATATATAGAATGACGGAATTTCAACGAGCCTCTTACAGTGAATCTCATCCATTCTGTTGGCGTCGCCATAAAAACACAAAAAGCAGGTTTTTCCAATTTGATGTCCAGTGAAATACTCCTTTAAATCAAGAAACTCCGGGTGCCCTGTCGTCTGGCGCACCTTTTCTCTAAATTCCGGATGTCTGTTATCTTTATAGAGTTCGCAATTCTTCTTGTCAATAAAAGTTGCTGGAACTATTGTAATTGCTAGATCTGCATCAAGTAACGAACCAATAAGTATGGATGCATAGCCACCCATGCTGTTACCAAATGTCACAACCTTATCGTAATCTTTAACAAAATCTTGTAAGGTTGAAACTAGTTCGTCAATGTTATCTCCCATACCATTTGCACCAAAATGATACCATGCTTTATGCACATCGTTCAGGTGAAGAATATCAAAACCCAGACAATGTACTGTTCTCAAAAAATGGAATGGATGTTCATTCATTCCTAACTCGTGACCGAATCCTGAAAATACAATCATACAGAGCTTATTGTTATCATTGAGAAGCGAAAACACTCCATCAGGCTCCTGCATTGTTGAATACTTCTGGATAAAAGGAATCAACAATGGCTCTTCTTTTGATCCAAAGCTAACTGCCCATGTGGCTAATCTCGTCAAATCAGAGCCGTTTTCTGCCTCAGGATATGCCTTCTGTAGATCAGGTCTGTTGTAATAAACTCTCATAAGCTTGTAAATATGGTCGTAGGTTCCAATGCCTTCAGGATATTCCTTTTGAGCAAAATAGCTGGCCCATTGCAGAAGCTTCTTCAAATCACCACTTGCGGCTTCGGCGTAGGCCTTCTGCAAGTCGTGTCGAGAATAATAAACTTTCAAAAGGTCGTGAATGTATGATTTGTTAATCATAACAAATGACAAGCAGAAAACAATTTTCTTGAACACTTTATTAAAATGTACCCAAAAGTATGATCCCACAGCTTTGTAGTCGAGCTAGTTCACAAGGAATTTTCGCCGACACCATCTATTAGCGCCTTGCCAGTGTCCTATCTTCTAGTCTTATTCCAGTCTGAAGTGATATTAACTGCACACATTCAGCAAATAAACAATCAGCACATTACTGGACTAAAAGTCAACTCCAAGATATGTGTCACAATAGATGCATTAACCTAATATATCGACTTTAAGTTTACTATTGCACATTTGTCTGTAAAGAATATTCAGACGCCACCGGATCCCCTGAAGAGGTGGAAGGATTCTTCTCCAAATGCAGGCATCACGTACGGTTTAACTCTAAATGGAGATGCCTTCGTTGAGCTGGCAGCAAAGTACAAGGCTTTTGCTGAAAATAGAACGATACTGGAACTTGGCCCCGGATATGGAAGGATTCTGGCATCAATTTTATCTAAGGGCATAAAGTTCAAGTCATATCTTGGGGTCGACATTTCCAAATTAACTATCAAATATTTACAGTCCAAGTTTGGAAATCCTGCCAAAGGCATACATTTCATCGAAGGTGACTTTGCCCGGGTTGATTTTGGAAGCAAGTATGACGTTGTCCTATCGTCAATAACTCTCAAGCACCAGTATCCTACATTTGAACAGGCTCTAAAGCATGTTTGCGAATATCTCAATAAAGACGCAATTTTATTCTTTGACTTGATAGAGAACAAAAACAATAACCTAAAATCAGAAGGGATACCTGCAAAGTCTGTCTGGTATGATGGAAACACCTATGTCGCATACTATACGCGAGCCGAGATTGAAGAGATTCTAAAAAGGTTACAATTATCGCTGATCGGCTTTGATTACGTAATACATCATCAGAGCAAGGGGCCCAGGCTGGTTGTAATAGCCAGACAGACGAGAGAAGGTAAAGCAGTTATTAATCCCAAACAGAATATCATTGCTGCTCCGACTAGCAACAAACAGCAAACGCAGGCGCCGCCTTCGTCGCAAGGAAAAGGAGCAGAAAGCAATTCATCGCAATTACAAATGAATCAACGTCCACCAACTAGTGCGCTTCAAAATATAAAGATTACATTTGATGAAGGTGACCTTGAAGAGATCTCGAAGGTAATTGAAAAAAGCCCGCAATTACAGAATCAGCAATTGAAAATTATCTCTCTTGAAAACAAAATCAAGGAGATTCCTAAGACTATTGAAGAAGCTAGTGAACTGATTCAAAATCAGCAAATCAAGATCGCATTCCTAGAAGACAAGGTAAAGGAATTTCCAAAAGCACTTGAAGATGTTAAGGCAGCAATTCAAAAGCAAGATGAAGCAATCAAGGCAATTACAAGTAAGTTAACTGAAATGAGATTCAGGGTAGGTATAATGGAGGGATTTAACAAATCAATAAAGCCTACCAAAAAGTCGCTATATGCGCGATGGTTAGAAGAGCATCTAAAGGACGATAATATTGCCGCCATAAGAGCTCAATTAGAACAATTTAAGCTGCAACCCAAGATATCCATCGTCATGCCGGTTTACAAAATAGAAACGCGTTGGTTAATTGCAGCTATTGAGTCTGTCAGAAATCAGCTGTATACTAATTGGGAGCTTTGCATTTGCGATGATGGATCTAAAGAGCCGAAAATTAAGGAAGTTCTTAGGGATTACTCACGAAATGATTCAAGAATAAAGGTAATATTCTCAAAGGAAAATAATGGAATATCGCAAGCAAGTAACAAAGCGCTAGCTTTAGCTACCGGTGATTATGTAGCCCTATTGGATCATGACGATGAGATTTCCCGTGACGCATTGTTTGAGGTTGTCAAAGCCATAAACAATAATCCTAATGTAGATTATATCTACACCGACGAGGATAAGATTAATGAAAACTCTGAGCACTCAGAACCATTTTTCAAACCAGATTGGTCGCCAGATCTCTTACTTTCAATGAATTACCTTTGCCACTTTAGTATTATCAGAACTAAGTTAATTCGCCTTTTAAGGGGATTCAGAAAAGTCACTGATGGCAGTCAGGATTATGATTTATTGTTAAGAGTAACTGAGAAGGCTAACGATATATTACACATTCCTAAAGTACTCTATCATTGGAGAATAATTGCAGGATCATCTGCCGGTTCGACGCAAGCAAAGCCTTATGCCTATGTAGCAGCAAAGAAAGCTCTAAGAGACGCTCTTGAGAGAAGAGGTTTGAAGGGAAGCGTAAGCGATATTACGCCAGGAGTTTACAGGATCAAATACGACTTGATTGAAAACCCTCTTGTCAGCATCATAATACTCAACAAGAACAATGCTAAACTTTTGAAAACGTGTATTGAAAGTATACAAGCTAAAACTACATATAAGAATTATGAGATCATCATTGTTGATCATAGTAGTACTGACAACGAAACATTAGAGTACCTCAAAACCCTAAAGTTTCAAATTATAAAGTATGAGGGAAAGTTCAACTTTTCTCGAATGAATAATTTGGCGGCTAGGGCTGCTCATGGTAAACATCTTCTGTTCCTAAATAATGATACAGAGGTAATTGAACCTTCGTGGATAGAATCTTTACTAGAACACTCACAGCACGGTGAAGTTGGAGCTGTAGGCGCAAAGCTCTTTTACCCTGATGGTTCCATTCAGCATGCTGGAATTATTGTTGGCTTTAACCGTGCAGCAACGAATTATAGTCTCCAGAAGGACGATCCTGGATATTTTGGATTTGCAAATGTAATACGCAATTGTAGCGCGGTGACAGCTGCATGTATTATGGTTAGAAGAGATGTGTTTGAATCAGTTAATGGCTTCGATGAAGAGCTGGCTCAATCATGGCAAGACGTTGATCTGTGCCTACGAATCTTGAGCTTAGGGAAGCGAATAGTTTACACACCATATTGCAGATTATATCATATCACCGGCGCAACTCGAGGAAGGTTGGACCAGTCACCAGAAGAAGAAGCTGCAGTTACATCTTTCAGAGATAGACACAAGAGAATAATTGAGTATGGTGATCCTTATTATAATCCAAATCTCTCACTTATGGGCCAAGGTTTTTCCCTAGACTTCTCCTTTGTTACAGATCCGATGGATATGTTGATTGCAATCTATAACTCACGTGAAGACCTCCAAAAGGCTATGCCAGAAGTTCAATCGGGCAATTTTGAGAGATTAATTCGGTGGGCTGCAGATCATGGAACTATGCATGATAGTGCAAATATGTATCTTGGTAGGTTTGCCCAGTTCTACCAAAGCTTTAGGAACTAGGCATTATGCCCGCTCTATTTAGAAGTCATAAATAGTATAATAAAGCAATAGCTCTGGAATTGCTGGCCAAAACTAAGCAAAACTTGGAGATGTATCAGGAAATTTTTCTGGATAGGCTTGTTTATGGGATGAGTTCTAGTTTGCATTTTCATTGAAGACATTTATCAAACCGTGTGCGGTGACATATCTCCTATTTCTTCTTCCATCGAATTAACAACCATCTGAACCTGTTCACATATGAATGGATTCTTTCGACAACCCATCTTCTAGCTCGGTATCCAAGAATTTTCTTCTTATCAGTATATTCTTCTCTTGATTTGATGTTATTCTTCTCTTCTCATACTTTCAGCAAATGGAATTCTTGTAGCAATTCACATCTGATTTAAACGAGCTGTGAGTAAGGATAAGTGATCAGACTACTTTTCGGATAGTCTCTAAGACACATTCAATATTATTAAAATTTAGAAATTATTATATTGCCTAATTCAAGATATTTTCCACCTATTATGGCTTACATGACTGTTAGGCTTTCTGAGGATAATAAATTTCTGGTTAATTCCAAATCATATCAAGTTAAAGAGAACGAAAGATATAGAACAGTATGCAGAGCAAAAGCAGGTTTTGGTAAACCATATTCGGTTTTCTTTGGAGTTTTTGTTCTCGATTCTAGAGAGAGAGAATTGGCGCGTTTTCGCAGATGGATCAATAACTTCGATGGGCTTGATCATGATTATGAAATAATTTTTTCACCTCCCTATCAATCTAAATACGTACAGGTAGGTTATAGGATCAATACTGAGACTTTTCATAAAAGTAGAATTAGTGTAGAACTTCAAGATATAGATTCAGTAAAAGTTGAGGAATATCACGGTGACGCTGAGAATTCATTTGACAGAGACTCTGATTATGCAGCATCAAAGCAGGGTCCTTTAAATGAGGTAGAGGAAGAACGATTGGAGCGTAACTTGATATGGGTATTTGGGTATCAGAGAAGCGGAACTACATGGCTTGGACGAGACCTGTTAGCGCTTAACTTGAATCCATATTGGCACGAGCCAAAAATAGCTTGGCACCTTTCCCAATGGTATGGATTACATTATCAAGATGAGTATTTATTCTCACGAATCCATAAAAGCAATTGGATCCTTCCATTTCGTAAATTCGTATTGGCAAGAATATATTCTCAATTTTCATCTATTGACAAACCTATAGTAATTAAGGAGCCAAGCCCCCATTTAGGGACTGATTTACTGATGGAATGTTTCCCAAAATCCAGATTCATCTTCATATTACGAGATGCAAGGGATGTTATTGATTCAATACTTGATTCGCACTCGCCAGGATCATGGCGAAGTACCGATCCTATTCATAAACTTGAGCCACTTAGCGATGAAGAATCTAGGCTTAAAGCTATAAAGTATAACGCAGAAGATTGGAGAAGTAATATTTCCATTATCGCGAAAGCTTTTGAGAGACATGACCAGAATTTAAGACTCCTTGTGAGGTATGAGCATCTAAGAGAAAATACATTTGAAGAATTAAAGAAGATATACCACTTCATAGGACTTAAATTTTCTGATGAAGAAATTAACAATATTGTGAGAAAATATGCATTTGAGTCTATCCCAGATGAAAAGAAAGGTCCAGGCAAATTCTATCGTGTAGCAACACCTGGAGCTTGGCGCGTAAACTTTAACGAGAAGGAAAAGGAACTCATTGAATCTGTCATAGGTTCAACACAGCGGCAATTCGGTTATACTTAGAGGATGGAACTATTCCTAATATCCTATGGGATTTACATCAAATGACTAGAACTCTTCCCATAAACAATCTTAACTCAGAAAACTCATCTATTAGCACGTTATTTTGTATTCGGAGCTGCTTGCGTTCATATGGCTATTGCTATGTACATGAATGAGATGGTTTCTAATTCGTTATAGCATTATAAAATTATTGCATTCATCATTTCATGAGATGAACACCATAGGTTCATCTAATCAACAGATTGCCACTTTTGATAAAGTGTCTCACAAGGTATACAGTTTGAGTAATAGAAGTTGTTATATTGCTTCATATAGTGATCGATTTTCTTGAGCTCTGCTTCCGAAAGTGGTATTGGCTCCGGTGCCCTTGGCTGCTGGTTAAAGTCAAATGCATTTAGCATATTGGTGGCATTTGTATCCCTTGGCGTTAGCGAGGGAAGGTCAAACCGCCATTC
>JAJPHM010000078.1 GCA_021325295.1 Nitrososphaeraceae archaeon | reverse complement strand
GAATGGCGGTTTGACCTTCCCTCGCTAACGCCAAGGGATACAAATGCCACCAATATGCTAAATGCATTTGACTTTAACCAGCAGCCAAGGGCACCGGAGCCAATACCGCTGTCTGATGCAGAGCTGAAAAAGATCGCTGGCGATATAGCTCAGCATAACAGGTTTGCTAACCTAGCTACTTGTCAGCCATGCCAACAAGTTGGACAGAATATGACAAACTGGCAGGCAGTGGACTAGATTAGATTATACATGCAGCCGCGAAATAAAAAGATATGGGCCTATCTCAGAGGATTGTATTTCTGACCGAAACCTCTGACACCAGTTCTGCTGAGTTGATGAGATGCTTGTACCATTCCACTGTTTTAGTTTTTGTTGATTCTACCAATTTCCCTGTTTTCAAAGCCTCGTAAATTTCTCTTGCGCCTTCTCTTGGCGTGTATGCAGGCTTGAAATCTACAGTATCCTTGAATTTCTTGAACGATACTTTGTATGATCTTGAATCTGCACTTCCATACCAGTCGATCTCGTAATTAATGTCAAGAGATTTGCCAACCATTTCTGCAAGTGGCAGAATCTGGTAGTTCTGCTCGTCTGAACCTACATTGAAAATCTGGCCGTTTATCTTGTCCTGCTGATGGTTCATAACCCGTTTGTACGCTGTTGCAACATCCTTAACATGGATAAATGGCCTCCATTGCTTTCCGTCTCTCATGACTGGAATCTTTGGGTTCTTGTACAGTCCCAAGACCATGCCATTTATTGCAAGGTCAAACCTCATTCTTCCAGAATAACCGTAAACAGTGGCAAACCTCAAAGCGGTAACGGTAAATTTAGAGTCTGCCAGTGGAAGAACATCTTCTTCTGCTTTTCTATTTGCTTTAGCGTATGTAGTAAGTGGATTAATGCTAGAAGTCTCGTCGATAATTCCGTCCTGAAATCCGTAAATGCTGCAGCTGGAGGCAAGAATGTATCTTTTGACACCATATTCTTTGCTTAACCTAGCGACTCTTATCCTTCCTAGATAGTTGATATCGAGGGTTTTAGCTGGATCCAGCTCACCTGCAGGATCATTAGAGAGCGCAGCAAGGTCCATCACTACGTCAACATTCTTCAGGACTTTGGGGTCAAACCATCTTATGTCATCCTTGTATAGTTCCAAGTTCGGATTTGAAAGTACTTCAGCAAGAGATTCCTTGCCAAAAAAGAACCTATCCAAACATTTTACCTTGTGTCCATCTGCAAGAAGCTCCTTGACGAGGACAGAGCCAATATAACCTGCGCCGCCAGTAACAAGTATTTGCATATTTATCAAACCTGATTCTTCTAGAGAAGTATTAAGGTATTATGTTACTATATTCTGCCTATACAATTTCTGATGCCCCTGTTGTGGGAACGATTAGGCACCCAGGAGCTCAGGAGATTCAACTTCTATCTGGGAGCGCATGACTGCAAGTGATTCATCAACATTGAGCAATTTATAATTCAGAGCTTTCTGCACTTTATCGCAATTAAGAGACGAGTTCATCGGCCTTTTGGCAATTTGGGTGAAGCTTTTGCTTTCAATCGGCTTGATGGCATTTGGATCATAACCCATAATTGCAGCAAGTTTTCTTGTAAACTCGTACCTGCTTATTGGAGTGGTGCCAGCGACATGATAGAGGTCATTTTTC
Organism: Nitrososphaeraceae archaeon; assembly: GCA_021325295.1. GTDB lineage: Archaea > Thermoproteota > Nitrososphaeria > Nitrososphaerales > Nitrososphaeraceae > JAJPHM01. Next base: position 16,438 of record JAJPHM010000078.1, on the reverse strand, counting down.
TCAAAAGTCAAGAGCCTGATCGAGACCGCGGCCAATACATCACCGAGAGTCGGTGATGTGAACTGATCTGTTACTATTTTCAGCTCTTCTTTTTTGTTCATTTTCGATAGAGCCCACAATGCAAAGTTCATGGGTTTGCCAGAGCTAGATGTAGACCCTTGGGTTTCTAGATGGGTCCATCCATATACAACACTTGGCCTCAGGATGGAAAATGATGAGCATTTCCTTGCTTCAAGTTCGCCTTCTAGTTTGTGTTTTGCATACAGGGAAAGTGGATTCGGACTATCGGTTTCCGTATAGTTTCCTTTTTCTCCCCCAAAGACAAAATCAGTTGAAATGTGGACAAGCCTAGAGCCCTTGTTGTTGCATAGCCTTGCAAACAATCCAACAGCCTTTGTGTTTATGTTAAATGATTCTTCTGGGTGGGTCTCGCAGTAATCGACGTTGTGCAGTGCAGTTGTATTTAGAACGCAATCGGGCTTGATCTCGTCAAATGCTCGCTTTACCTCTTCTTCCTTGCTGATATCAAGTTTAATTAGAGAGCCAGCATCGCTCTGGACAGCCCTCTGGTTGTATGTGCCAATAACTTCAAACCTTTTTTTGGCGATCTGGAGGGCCTTGTATCCTGTGAGGCCGCTTGCACCCAAAATCAAAAGTGTTTTTTTGCTCATAACCTCCACTCTCCTTTCATTAGAGCATGACCTGGGAGCGCTCTCCCAAAAGGAATCTGTGACCCTTAGGCGATGAATTTGGAGTATCGATTATTTTTGAACCGTCTGCAATGATGCTATCCACAATTCTGGTGCTAGTGTCAATTTCACAATTGCTCATGATTATCGATCCTTCGATTTCGCCCTTTCTTATTATAACATTGTCTCCAACACTAGTATACGGTCCGATGTAGACTCCCGAGTTTATCTGACAATTTTCTCCTATATTGACAGGGCCTCTAACAAGGGAGCCTTTCAAAATTTTGGTGCCCTTGCCTACTGAAACTCTCCCTTGCAGAGATTCGTCAGATTCAACCGACCCTTTGATATCTGTGCGCACATCGTCAAGCATGAACCTGTTTGCATCCAGTATATCCTCAGGAGTTCCTGTGTCCTTCCACCAACCAGTGACGTAGCCAAACTCAATCTTTCTACCACTTATCATAAGGTTCTGCAGGGCTTCAGTTATCTCTAACTCCCCACGCCATGACGGCCTGAGGTTCTTGATTATCTGAAATATGCTAGGAGTAAGGAAGTATATCCCAATTACCGCCAAGTTGGATTCAGGGTTCTTTGGCTTTTCAACTATCTTTTCAATGTGTTCGCCCCTGACTGTCGCTATTCCAAACCGCGACGGGTCTTTGACTTCACAGAGAAGAATGAGAGCATCAGACTCTGACTGCCTGAACTTTGCGGCATAACTTTTGATGCCACCCTTTAGGATGTTATCGCCCAGATAAACAGCAAATTTATCGTCGCCTACAAAATCTTTGCAAAGACCGATTGCATGGGCAATTCCTGCAGGCTTATCTTGGTAGACATATGTGATCTTGGCTCCAAACTTGCTTCCGTCTCCATAAAACTCTTTGACTTTATCTGGAAAAACGTCGCCAAGAATTATCGCAATTTCCTTTACACCTGCGTCTACCATATCCTCAACAGCGTACTGTGACATTGGTTTGTTGGCAATTTCTAGCAGTTGCTTGGGGCCAGTATGAGTAAGCGGCCGAAGACGTGTGCCATGTCCTCCATGAAGAATGATTCCTTTCAACTTTTTAAATTGGGATTAATTTACTATTAAAACGTTCTATGTCTAGTTTATGAAAACACATTCCATTTGCTGACCGGAATCAAAGACTAGGTGGCTGGAGAACTTGTTTAAATACTTCCACACCATGGTCACGAAATACTTTCTTATTGTACTGCATATACCTTTTCCATCATCCTATGTGCTCAAGTTAATCGTAATTGAAGCTGTACTAGAACTTCCGACAGCATCAGTAGCCTTGGCAGTGACTACCTTTGTTCCAGTGCCCGTCAACGTAACAACGCAAGACCAGTTTGACCAATCATCGGATGGATGGTTCACCGTTACATAACTACTACTGCTATTGTCGCTTGTCTTTACTGCGATATTCTTGATTCCACTTCCACCTGCATCGGAAGAAATTCCTATGATATTGAGATTAGTTTTGCTCGAAGTAACTTTTACTGTCGACCCATCAATAGGCGAGGTAATGCTTACTGTGGGCGGAACATTAAACGCACTTGGTCCCGGAATTAATATGATGGCTGCTTTTGATGGAATTCCATTCTCATTCAGAATATGAATAAAGTAATATCCTGGCGGTGCATACGACGAATTAATCGGAGACAGTACTGTGACACTTGTTCCAGTTCTCCCTACTATCGGAAGCCAGAGCAATCGCTGCTCGGTGTTTAACGAGTGGGTCACACATGTTAATCTGACAAGCGAGACCGATGTTACCGAGCCAGGATCTTGCGTGGGTATAGTAATCAGATCATTATATGAGCCCACAATTGGATTGCCGGATATTGTTGGCCTTGTATCAAACAGGTACGATGGGCTAAAGATTTCTGTTCTTAGCTCGTCCTTCTGTCCTACAACGGAGGTTGAGGCAGTCCATACTCTACCATCTTGCATGAGCAGTGAGGCAGAATGGTACATTCTCGGCACCGTTGCTGACGGTAATACAGTCCAAGTTTCAGTTACAGGATCAAATAATTCTGCTGCATAAACAGCATTTGCTGTGTTGTTTGCAATAGACGTACCCCCATTGATGAATATCTTTCCATTTGGCAGTATGACGCTATTGAGATAATTGCGAGCATAATTCATCGGAGTTGATGATCTTGAACTTAGAATGTTCCGTACTGGCGTAATAATCTCGCATGAATTTGTGGCGACCTGCAGGCTATTGGACCATCCGCCGGCTGCTAGAATTTCCACTTGTGGATTTGGCACATTACTAAACGGGAGCAGGGTAGTAGCGCCGTAAAATCGGCTAGTACTCATCTTGGCGCTTGCAACAAACCAGTGACCTGTCCAGTGCTGGTATGTCATCAGGTTTGGCAGAGGTCCGACCATGGCAACGAGGCCGTTTGGCATCAGGTGCATCCGTGGATAGAGACTGAGAACGGGATTGGCTCCGCTGTTTGTCCCTCCATAACAGGGCGAAGTGGGTATGTTGCTGTTGCATTGGCCTACACAGTATTTGATATCTGTCTGTAGATCAAACTGGGGTTGCCAAGTCTTTAGCTTGGGGTCAAAGATTTCGCTTAGCTTGTTTTCACAGCCCAGCTCGTCATATCCAGAAGCGATGAATATACGGCCATCTGGCAATGTAACCAATGTAGGGTACCATCTTCCATGAAGCATGGAAGATACTTTCACAAATGATTCCGATGCGGGATCAAATTCATACGCTGAATTCAATCCAAAAAATTGGCCAGCATAAATGTCTTGGCCATATTTCAAAGTCCCGCCTGCAATAAGGATATTTCCAAATGGAAGCTGGCTCATCCCTGAACAGAACAGGTCTTCTGGGATTATCATCGCGGCCTGCGAGCCTGTTACCGGGTCAAGCAATCCCGCCTTAAATGGTCCTAAAGCATTTGAAGCATGGGCTGCAGAACCTGATACATATAGTATTTTGCCTGTTCTTAGCATTGCACAATGCACTGCAAGACTCAAGGTGTTCGGGCCCGGTGCCCAAGAACCCAGAGATGCAGCCGCAGCAATCTGTTGCCGCCCCTTATTTGTAGTATTTAGCAGGTTAGCAAAATTTACAAACCCACTCAATCCCAGAACGATGCCAGAGGAGAACATGAGCTTCAGAAAATCTCGTCTAGAGATCTTTCTCCTCAACACATCTTCTAGTAGTTTTCTCCATGCAAATATACCTGCTGTTTACCCTGTGTCAGGCTTTGTGAACCTCAGCGGAAACGATAGAATAATGTTTAATAACATTAGAGGATGCAGAAAAATTTATTCTTGACTACCACACGAAACTTTATGCTCTCTGCACTAACTGGAGTGGCAATTCTAGCCTCCATTGCTGCAGCATTTAGTGTTTTTTCAGGATTCCAGAATGACCATCAAAACCACTATTACCTCCCTACCGCTACTGGTGAAAAATTCCCGATATTAGTGGATTCACAGTTCTCGTCATTTCCTGACGTCAGGCAAAATACGCCCCTGACAAGTGCCGGGATTGTAGTGCAGAATGGTTACGTATTTCCCGAGAAATCTTGCGAATTATGCACGCACGTCATGCAAAACTTCAGTACCTTGCCTGAGGAAGCCATAATCTACCTTGCTCCCGATGCAAGCTATAATCTAGAAGGTGCAAAGAGAGTGACTTTTTCTGCCATGGGCTTTAACGGAGGAGAGAGAGTTAGAATCTTGATAGGCTCGAATTATACTGTACAGGGGTTGGATCAATGGAATGCAAGTCTCGGCAACTCACAAATCAATTCCTTAGCAAATAGCTTTCCCATAAGAACAGATTACATCACCATGACAACAGGTTGGAAAAAATATGAAGTAGACGTTAGCAACATTAGCTTGACTGGCAATTCAATGCCATTTGCCCTGCAGGCTTCAAGAAGCTCAGGACATGACATTGCCGACTTTCTTGTCAAGGATATTATCTTTGATTCAAAAGCTGCTTCGAAAGGTTTGACTATATTGCATTCATAGCCAGAACTTGTATTTCACAGATTTCGAGTATGGGATTTGAATTGTCGTGTTTCATCATTATGATATAACTCCAATTTCTACAAGCTCGCTTGTTGATTTTTTTCTGAGTTTATTGATATGTTTGGCCTTTGCCCGTATAGTACCAAAATTCCTAAAGTACCACATAATTGCTCTAAAAACTGCGCTTTTATCCACAACAAACATCTCCTCGTTTTTTCCAAGTTTAAATGTGAGTTTAAAGAACCTCAGTAGCAACCTCGCAAAATAGAGAATGAGGTTTGTTACTGCACGTCCTGTTTCGAAGTGTGTAGTAAGCAATGAAAGTTGGTTCTTTAGTCCGTGGAAAGTAATGATTTCACTCATATTACGAGTTGTAGTACCGCCAAGATGGTAAACTACGGAAGTCGGCACCATAACAACCTTATAGCCCCAGATGTTTGCCTTCCAGCCCAATTCCACATCTTCGAATGAGATATAATAGTCATCGTCAAACCCGCCAACAGATAGAAAGAATTCTCTTCTTACTATCATACTTGCTCCTCGTGCACTCAGGATTAGACGCGGATTTTTTGAATCCATGATTTTAGAATTGTACGTGATTCCTCGCTTTGTAGCGAAATCGCCGCTGGAATCGACTTCTCCAGTGGGCCGCATCAAGAGGCTCTGGGCTATAACAATAGAATCATCCCTATCAATAACCCTGACCAGCTCTCCAAGCCAATGACCATCCGTTACAAAAGTGTCATTGTTTAAAAAAAGCACATATTTTGATGAGACATCTTTGGCAGCTATATTGTTAGCTCTGGAAAAGCCTTCATTATGGTCAAGTGCAATAATTCGGCAGGACGGAAAGTTTTTCCTTATAAAATCTGGACTGCCGTCTGTAGAATTGTTGTCAACAATTACAATTTCGAAATTTGGATATGAGGTTTTGATTATCGAACTCAAGCACCTTCCGAGCAAATTGATACCATTATGGTTTAAAATTATAATACTGACAGAGGGTAAACTGGAATCTTCATCCATTTGAGCTACCTTGACAGATAATTAATCGACTGTATAAAGGAATTCTGTTGGTTTTTCAGTTACATACGGAAAATGATATCGTAGAGAAGTTAAACCACAAGACATCTGTTGAGCATATCATACCTGATATCCCATCTCTTTTAGTGTCTTGCCCATTATCGAATTCATTATTTCCTTTTCCTTATCGTCAAAATTTGCCTTCCAACCTCCAACAGATGCTGCCCTGTAAAATTTACCGGGGCCCTTATTTGAAGGTGGAATATTCTTAAAATCAAGTTTTTCCACAATTTCGTTCAATTCGCGCTCAGAGATCTTGATGTTAAGAAATGAGTAAATCCTCCTCATTTCTGAATGGGTATTTTTCTTTAGATCTTCATACTTTACCATTAAACGCAATATTGGTTCATGGTTATAATACGCCCTCAGGATAATCCTGTTAAGCACAACCCATTGGTTAGAGTACTCCCTTATCCAATGGATGCGTTCAGCAGGGGTGTTAATTGCAGGAGGCTTTCCAAATTCTTCTCTCCAAGAGCCAGGACTATGTGTATCGAGGTTTGAATCTACCGAGTCTCTGCCATCTCTGATAATAAAGAGAAGTTTTGTTCTCTTAAGAACCTTCATTATAATGTCTGCGCCGGAGCTTCCAAGTGCCTCCTTTATGATTATCTTCTTATTCAGAGTTTGAGCATGAGAATATGCCCTCATGAGAACTAAGCTTCTTAGTTGAGGTATCCAATTTGCCATATGTTGATTGGACAAGAAAAAATCAGGCTTATCCTCGTAAAATGCATCGTAGAGCCTATTGCTCCACGAGGCTCCTAACAATGCGCCAACAAAAGGCTCCAACCAGAGAACATTCTCGTCATGGTGGCCTAACAATTGAGCAAGCCATGTGGTGCCGCTACGTGGCGCCCCAAATAACCAGACAATATTCCTCTCTAGTTCTTCTTCCTGTTCCTCAGTCAGCTTTGGTAGCGCAGGAACTTCGTAGTCTCTGAAGGAATCATAACTTTCATCTTCATCTGTATTTATTTCGGTGATCATTGCAGCAGAAGGCTTTGGGATTTCTACCTCTGTTTCAGAATGCACAGGTGTCTCTGAATTTACCCTGTATCCAATAACAAGATATTCTGCATCTGTCGGTGCCACAAATACAATCGAATAGTCTCTTCTGTTTCCTTCGAAATCAGAGACCCAGCGGATATAACGTTTAACTTCTCTTCCAGAATTGCTTATGGCCATGGCCGCCACCATCGCTGAATATTTTTGGCCGCCCCTAAACATGCCGGGGGCAACTATCCTATATTTACGGCCAGGAACAATAGGTATACGCTGTGAATTTTCCAGCAGAGAATCGTTCCTAGAAACCTTGAATGTAATTAAATCTGAAGTCAAATCGTATTATTGTTAAGAAATTATTAGGATTATTTATTCTTGCTTATGTTATTTGATAAGAGATGTATTCAATGGGATATCCAAATCCTACTTTATGCATAAAAATAAAGAACACAGAAACCATTATTTACCAACGGATACTGTATGAATATTCTAGTTTATCCTTCAGGATAAATATGTGGTGCATTACTTGAAACAGCCTGCTAAGAAGAATGCTGATGGTGTCGAACGATTAGAGCAATCTATTTCCATTTATGAAACACTTGAAAAGCTCAAGCATAACCCAATCGGGGCTCTACTTGTTCTATATATAGAAAGAAAGGATTTACAAAATGATTTCCCCGAAATCAAGGAAGGCGACTATTCGCGGCTAATTGAGTGGGCCTTGCGGCAATTAGAAACTTCCAGCGATACGAAGGAAATCTTGATTCCCTTTAAGGATTGGTATGCATCATACTTGGCAAAATCAAGTGAGTTTGAATCAGTTCTTTCTCAGAATATGGAGCTTGATGCAAAAATCGGTGCTCTCCAGAACGAGCTGATAGACAAGATCAAGGAAGCGTCTGAACTGTCTAACCGCGTGAGTTTGCTGCAAGACGACCTAATCCAAAATGATGTCAGGAACTCTGAAAATTTGAAAATGCTAGATTCGCTGCGGAGCGACCTAACGACGGCGAACAAGAAGGTCTCAGAGCTTCAGCAGAAGCTCAATAGTGCCAATGAAGAGTTACAGCGCAAGGAGTCTCAACTTGCCGAAGCACGACTAGCAGTAGAAAAAATCAATTCATCGGTTGCCTTTACTTCAGTCGCCAAAACACTCAGGTGGCTGGATCGGAACTTTCCCACAAATACAAGGAGAGGAGAATTACTCAGACTACTTAGAGCATCTGCTGGAATACTTCAGAAAGGCGGAGTCTCTGGACTCTCTCGAGCAGCTAGGGAGAAGATAAGAGCTCATGGCTTATCTTCTGTAGCCAAGCTTACACCCCTGTCGGAACTCCAATATGGTGATGCCAAGGCAATTGATAGGAATGATAAACCGATCAATCTTGTTGATGCTGCTAAAATAGAAGTTGAAAGTGCAAAATCAATGCAAACAATTATTTTCCCACCATCAAAATCCCCGAAGGTCTCCATAATAGTTCTTAATTACAATAAGGGCGAGTACACATTCAACTGTTTATCCTCTGTTCAGCGCAACACTAAGCCAGGCAGCTATGAAATAATTCTGGTTGATAATGGTTCCACAGAAGAGAAGAGTAAACAGATCCTCAAGAGATTAAAGAATGCAAAAGTTCTCACGCCTAGCGAGAACCTCGGCTTTATCAAAGGAAATAACTATGCCAGCAAGTTTGCCCGAGGTGAATATATATTATTTCTCAATAACGACACAATAGTTCTACAGGGATGGCTAGATGCACTTCTGAGAACCTTTGAAATCCATGATAAAGTGGGTGCTGTTGGCTCAAAGCTCATTTATCCTGATGGCACTCTTCAAGAGGCAGGGTCAATAATTTGGAATGATGGATCCGGTAAGGGGTATGGCAGAAACGAAAGTGACCCGACAAAGCCAGAATATAACTTTGTTCGAGAAGTCGATTATTGCTCTGGTGCATCTCTCATGGTAAGGAGGGAACTGTTTGCAGAGGTAGGTGGTTTCAATGAGTTTTACGCCCCAGCTTACTTTGAGGACGCAGACCTGTGCTTCTCACTCAGAAAAAGAGGCTACAAGGTTCTGTATAATCCGTTTTCAATTGTTGTTCATTACGAAGGCGTAACATCAACTAGAGATCCACTAAATCCAACAGGAACCAAGCGCTTTGAAATTGAAAATAGGCCGAAATTTGCTTCGATATGGAAGGAGGAGCTGGAAAGGAGGCTCCCTCCGCTACAGGCCAATCAGCTCTATGCAAGAGATCTGAGGAAAGGTCCTTCTGTGCTGATTTTTGATGGATGGATCCCACAGTCAGACAAGAGCAGCGGAGATTTCAGAAGCTACACAATAACCGAGATTCTCTCACAATTGGGATGTAAAGTAACGATGTATATCTCTCATTTTCAGGAATCAGAATATGCAAACGCGCTTAGAGAGCTTGGAGTGGAGATTATACCAGAAAGCTACATACCTGTTGATCAGTTTCTAAAAGATAGAGCCGGCTACTATACGTTGGCTGTAATAAATGCAAATAGGATGGCTCTGGCAAATACAAAGCACTCTTTCTACCAAGTAAGGATCAATGACCAGAAGATGAAAATTGTCTTACATGTCGACGATATTTACGGCTTCTGCAAAATAATCAAAAAAGCGGTGATGGAAGACACATCCGACGTAAGTGATGAAAGCGAAGCCAGAAGACTGTTGGAAAAGAATTCATTAGACATGCTGGAATCATCTGAGTTTCTATGGACAATATCAGAAAGGGAGGCACCTACAGTAAAAGCTCTGGGCGCAAAAAATGTTGTTGTTATTCCTGAAATGAGAAAACCTGTCCCACTTGAACATATTAGTGGTTTCGATGAGAGACATTCTATAATCTACGTCGGTGGATTTTCTCATACACCCAATATTACTTCAGCGCGTACTCTTATAAACGACATATTTCCAAAGGTCAAGGCCAAAATTCCAGATGTCAAATTGTACATTATTGGTAATGCTCCACCTCCCGAATTTCTCAGCATAGAGGATCCAAGCATAAAAGTAACTGGACTTGTAAAAGACCTATCTCCATATTATAATGCCGCCAAAGTATCAGCTGCACCAATGTTTACCCGAGGCGGAGTAAAGGGCAAGGTAATAGAGGCATTGAATTTCTGCACACCAGTAGTAACTTCTCCAATTGGGATCGAAGGGACTGAACTCCGCGATGGAGAGACAATATTGGTTGCAAAAGACAATGATGAGTTTGCAGAAAAAATCGTGCTGCTGTTTGAAGATCAGAGATTTTGGGAGAGTATTTCTCAGAATGGAAGGAAATATTTCGAAGAACACAATTCTACTCTAAAAGTAGAAGAAATTTTGGATGAATTTGTACAAGAGCTAAAGGTTGCGCCAAGCTATACTGGGGCAGCTGCTAGCTATGCACAGAGGTACCGTGTAGAGGCCCCTCTAGCAATACTCTTGATGGTATACAACGAAAGGAAAGACTTGCAGAATGCATTTCCAGAAGTAAGAAGCGGTCAGTACAGAAGGCTGATTGAATGGGCAGGGAAATATGGAGTGACAATAGATTCCCAAAAGGCAATCTTGTCTCCATATAAAGAGTGGTTTGCAACAGCGACAAATATTCAATAAGCCTTATACAGGATTTTCGATTGTATAAGGACACATCGTAGTGCTACAACTCAGTTTACACTGCGTTAGATTTCCGCTGTTGAGACCAGAAATCAGATTTTTCTTATGTCTTCTTTTTCAGGACCATGAAAACAAAATCAGATTCGATGACTTTCTCTCTTATCAAGAGCTGCTCGATTTTGTATATCATCCTCAACATTGTTACATCCTTTAGCTCGTCAGGGCTGAAATTTCCAACAATGTCTGCCAACGCAAATTGAAGTAATGTTCCGCCGTAATCTTTTCTCATGACAGGCTCAAAATATTTTTCTAATAGCTGAATAATTTCGCCAGAACGGATAGAGTCAGTAGAATTAGGACTTAGATTCTTTTCTTCCAATTTTGCAATTGATCCTTTTATCGCTCCATCAGTGACTTTGATCTTGTACTGTGGTGGTAACAAATCCAGTAGCCAGTTCATCAATTCTATCTGTTTGTCTTGGAATAGATATCTTGATGGGCCGACATAATCATTAACAATGAATAGTCCAGAGGGCTTTAGTGTGCCTCTGACTTGCTCGAAAAGCTGCTCAAGGTTCTTTATGTTATGCATGGACATATTTGCAAGTACCATATCGTACTTTTCTGGAGGAAGCGATGGATTATTCAAATCCATGACTTTGAAATTTATTCTGCTGCTAAGACCCGCACTTGCGGCATCTTTTCTTGCTTCTTCAATAAGCGTAGATGAAGGTTCAACGACATCTACAAACCTGGCGCTCTGCATTCTGAGAAGATTTCTGCCACTGCCTGCAGCTGATCCTAAAACAAGGACTCGGTCAAACGGTATTTCAAACTTTGTTCTTATGACATCAAATAAATTAAGAGTTCTATCGCCAGACAAGACCTCGTTTATGCATTGTCTTACAGTGGGGTGAATAATCCAGTATCTTTCCTCTCCAGCACCCAGAGAATGTTTTACCTGTTTAGTAGGTGCTTCCCATAGTTCCTTTACCTTGTCTTGTTCTGACATAGACCCCTCATAAGAAGAATCTTCTATTTTATAGTTTCTGAAGTATCCACCGTAATCATGCTACAAGTTATTTGACACATGATTTTTCTTTGTGGCAAGAATCGATGCCCTGTTGCCCTTATGGTAATCTTCGAGACCAGTCCAATTGACTACTCCCATATCCTGCCAATCCAAAAATTTAAAGTCAAAATTATACTTGTTGAGCAGATTTCCTATGGTCTTTTTATTTAACGATATCATTTCGTCTTTCGAGACAGGACTTATGGCACCCTTGTTGTCAGCATTCAACTTAGACCTAAAAGGTCTATTAACATCAGAATCTATGACCAAAAATGACGGATCCAGCCTCGTGATCTCTTTTAACAAATTGTTGATATCAAGAGACTTGAACAAGTCAAAACATAGAATGGTCTCGAATGAATGCGGTTTGAGGCTTCGTAGAATTGATACAGTATTGCCATTTAGTATGGCGTATTGGGATGCATCTATGCCGTAGCTCTCAAGGTTGGAGCGGCACAACTCAAGCAGGCCCTTATCATTTCCAATCCCTTGGACGAACTTAGCCCCTGTCATAATAGCAGCGTACATAAATCTGCCATCTCTGCAGTCCAAGTCTAGAACCGATTTGTTCTTGAATGCAAAACTGTTGTCATCAAATAATGCCTTAGTTCTCCAGCGCAACCTATTTGGAATCGTCGCCGGATTTTTCAAAAATACAGAACCTTCGACAAAAATATTATGATTAGGATTAGAAGTTACATTCTGAGTCGCTTTCATAATAGGCTCCTTTTCACCAACAATTTCCATATACTGCTTTATGACTTCGGCAGGGTCGCCCATTGCTCCTATTTTGCCCTCATGCAAAAAAATGGCAGAATCACAGATTTGTTTAACTTGTGACAAGTTATGGGAGACGAAAATTATAGTCTTGTTTTTATCCTTCATAGTAGAGAAGGTCTTGAAGCTCTTTTGACCGAATTTGACATCACCTACGGCCAAAGTCTCATCAACAATTAGAATATCTGGATCTACTGTCATTGCAGTGGCAAATGCGAGTCTAGCCGACATTCCAGAGGAGAAGTGACGAATAGGAGTACTGGCAAACTTCTCTAATTCTGAGTATTCAAGTACTTCGGGAACTTTTTTGGTGATTTCGCTTTTGGAGAGCCCAAGTATCATTCCGTAAATTACAATGTTGTCCTTAGCATTCAAATTTGGATTAAAGCCGATACCCAGTCGTAAGAGCGCCGATATTCTTCCGTTGGTATAGACCTTGCCAGATGTGGGCCTGATTATCTTTGCTAAAATTCTAAGAAGTGTAGTCTTTCCAGCGCCATTTCTTCCTATAATGCCGACGACTTGGCCCTTTTGGACTTCAAAAGAGATATCATCCAAAACTCTGAGTAACTGGTAGTCGCGCCTTTGTAGAACTGAATGGAAAAAGTCTGGCAGGCTATCTGTCTTCTCCTGGTATATCCTGAAGTCTTTTGTAATATTTTCCACTTTGATAGCAATATTTTCCATCATAATTCTTCAGCAATCCGAGAGCTTAGATGCCTAAAGATAGCGTACCCTATTCCAAGAACAGCAAATGGAACGACTAGTGGAAAGATAAGTTGATCAAATGGCGGTATGGTGGTACCAAGTGTCAATGCGCGTCCTAAAGTCATTAATCCTGCAACTGGATTGTAAAGGAAAATTGGTTGAACTGACGCTGGAAGTGAGCTTGCATCATAAAAAACGGGTGTAAAGTAAAAACCACTAAAAGTTATCACTGACCAGACATACTCTAAATCTCTGTAGAACACAAAGAAAACTGAAAGAGGAAAAGAGATGCCAACAGCCAAGACAAGTTCTAGAAGTACTACTAACGGGAAGAGCAAGGCAGTGATTGGTGGTATAAATTGTAATGCAACCATGAAAATGAAAAATACTCCTATCTCCAGCGTTACGTTAATGAAGGAAGCTAGTGAAGAGCTCAGGACAAAAACCTCTGTTGGAAGGTATATCTTTCCAACGATGCTTCCTTTGTTTACAATGCTATGCAATCCTGCGCCAGATATTTTTGCAAACATGTGCCACATGATAACACCCAGGAAAAGATAGAGCGGATAGTTTTCAGTTCTATTGCCGAATAAATGAGTAAACACGACATAGAGGACAGAAAAAATCAACAGTGGCTCGAGAAGAGACCACAAGAATCCGAGACTGGTTGACCTGTATCTGGATTTTAGATCAGTCCAAGCAATAGTAAAGATTAGATTTCTATAACTCCAAATACTCCTACCTTCACTGAGCGAAGCCATAACGTTGATTGTAATGGAAGTATCTACCAGTCCTTATATCTTCTTTCACGGTATCTGCCGAAGCGTGCAGATAGATAGAATTTAATGCTCGATTCAAAAACCCATAACTAACTAACCTTGAAGTAAACAGTTATTTCATCTCGTTCTTATCAATAATTAGTAGTTGTATGCTTTAGCAAAATGTGTTTTGGTGAGAATTGTCCCATTTCTGGGCGAATTCAGGTGTATTTTGTATGTCCTGTGACTAACGTACGTAGTCTTATACAAAATGTTGACCAACAATTTTTGGGTCAGGCAATGCAGTACAAAGAGCAGAGTCTTGCAATTCCTACTACATGGGAAATGGCTTCCATTCACAGTAATTGCTGGTTTGGGAAAGCAAGCTTCAGTTCCCAGTGAGTCCAGATTGGATGTTAATGATTTAAAATGCAATTCAAATCAATTCTTGCTAAACAGATTGTAGTTACAAGGCATTCGAATAGAATTCTATCAATTTTTACAGTTCTTGGTTTTTGTAGTCTAGCTTTGCATTCGGCAACAGCATATGGAACAAATGCAAATATCGGTTCGAAGATTCCAGACTATATAATTCAGTACAGCGGAGCAAATATCGTCTCTATTAATAGTGCTGGCTCTATTGTATTGAAGATCGATTCCAATAGTTCAAAAGATATCATTCAGCTGACATATGATAGATTACATGCAGAGAGAGGCCTAGTTGGAGGCACAATTGAAATCGGTAGTGGAGTCTATATCATAAATAGACCGATGAAATTTACAACTCCCGTTAGCCTTGTGATGCAAAAAGATACAATTCTGAAGTTTGCACCTCAGCAACATGGGGATGTGGCAATATTGAGTACTTTTGCTAAGGCAACAATTCATGGTGGAGTATTTGATTGCAACAAAGCGCAACAGATCAAGAAATACATACATGGTTTAGATATTGATGTCGGAAGTGAAGGTTCTCTAATCACAGAGGTCAAGGCTATGAATTGCACAACATTTGGTGATGGATTTGTTGTAAAGGCAGCTAATACCACTGTAACAAATTCTGAAGGCCAATACAATGATGGAGATGGCATTTATCTAAAGAATTGTGATAGTTGTAGAGTTGAGAATTCAGTGTTTTCTCACAATGCGATCAATGGAATAGACATATCAAATGAAGACGGTCATAAGCATGGCCGCGATTTAGTCTATAATAACAGTATTCTATACAACCATGACGGCATTAATTTGGATTCAACTTTCAGCAATAATGTAACACGGAATAATGCTTCGGGTAACTGGATCGGAATTTCGCTGTATCATAGCACCGATAACAATTATTACAATACACTGACTGACAATATAATAAAAAATAATCAGCAATGGGGTGTCTATGAGCAGGGCCTTATTCCTTCACTTAATCCTTACATATCAGGTCATACAACGATATCAAAGAACACTATAGTAGCTAATGGTCACAGTAATGTGATTAAGACTGTAGGATCTAGAGTCTAGTCATTGTCAATAACTAATGATGGGAATGTTTCAACTCTAACCTAATTGTATTACTCGGTAGGCTAGACCTAACAATCATATACATAGATAAAGCCTCTTCTGTCGGATGGCGAATAAGGTTCTCCTTGTGGCTGTTCCTGCAGTAGGAGTTGTAATTGCTTTGATTGTAATTTTCGCGTTCTTACAATCAAATAATCATTCTCTGCTTATCACTCGCTCCCAGAATGGCACTATCCACACAGGCACCAGTGGGAGAACTAATAGCAATGGTACTAATACAATACATGGCATCAGTAGGAACAATCCCATAAAGCACATTGTAGTGATTATGCAAGAAAACCATAGCTTTGACAACTACTTTGGTACATATCCAGGAGCTAATGGAATTCCTGCTGATATTTGTATGCCATTGAACCCGTCAAATTCTGCAAAGGGATGCATTCATCCCTTTTCGACCGCAAATGCAACGATAAATGATATGCCGCATGGATATTTTGATGCGTTGAAGGATTATGATAATGGCAAGATGGATGGCTTTATTGTAGGTGAGAAGAATGACAACCATACCATGTCCTATTACGATAACAAAACCATTCCCTATTACTGGTACTTTGCCAAGCATTACGTTTTAGCAGATGAATTTTTTACATCTGTATTGGGATGGAGTCTGCCAAATCATTGGTATGCAATTGCTGGCAAGTCTCCAGAAGTGGCAGTTAGTGGAAACGTCTACAGCTTGAAGTATCTTCAAGAAGCCAACGATACAGAAACAATTGGAGATCTGCTCGTAAATACCTCAGCTTCATGGAAGTATTATGACAGTGCACTTCATGAAACCTATGGTACTGCTGTCAAAAGAGGTGATGTATTCAATTATTGGAATCCATTCGATGCAAAAGGAAATAGATATTCTCAACTATACGACTCTCATTTTGTTGATAGAAAAGAAATATTCAGAGATCTTGCGAATGGTTCTTTGCCCCAAGTTGCTTGGATTGTACCATCTATCGCATTAAGTGAACATCCACCAAAAAACGTTACCGAGGGCATGATATGGACTACAGACATTGTAGATTCTATAATGAACAGCAAATACTGGAACAATACCGCCATCATCATATTCTGGGATGACTATGGTGGCTTTTATGACCATGTTGCTCCAACAAAGATAGACCAGTACGGATT
>JAJPHM010000027.1 GCA_021325295.1 Nitrososphaeraceae archaeon | reverse complement strand
GTTTATTCACAGATTCCTTCGTGAAAATATATTGGTTATTCATTCATCCTGTGCTCGGATTATTCATTTATTCACGCTTGGCGGCAATGCTTATTCATTGCCAAGCAAAGAGGGAGAGTATCAATCAATTAGTCTGCAATCTACTACAAGCAAGCTTCAGATAAAGTGAGGAAGAAAAGTAAAGGAAATGAATAATTCCTTGGGTTTTCCTGAAGGGCAAATGTATCTACTGTATATAGTGCAGGTATTTACAATAGGTTCGCACACATTACAATAATAGTTGCCATCATAAACAAACGGACAATACAAAATTTGATGAAATGCAAAATAAATAAAATAAGACACAAAATCACTGCCTTGGCTTGCCACAAGATATTCTAGTATGGCATCTTGATAACAGCCACCTGCTAACTTGTCGACAGACCTCTTGTCTCTGCCCGCTCCTTTCCTTTCTGCTGCTTTGACGGGCATTGCATATTGATACAAATCTTCCAGCCGCCGCTGCGCCGCGCAAAGACAATATTGGCAATCGGCCAGCCGCATATTTCACAGCTTTTCTTTGTTGGAATTACTGTGCCTCGCTGTGGCAGCGGAGCAGTTGCCTTGCATCCATCTGCCTTATTGCTGGAATAATTTGAGCATCCTACAAATCTTTTCTTTGTTTTTGTCGACCTTATCACTCTGAGCTTTCCAGTCTGGCATACCGGGCAGGTTCCTATGATAAGCGATTTTTTTTCTGTCGACACACTATCTGTTGCAGTTGCTTCAGTCACAAGCTGGCCTATGCTTTTTTCATTTTCTTTAAAGACTGCCAGCGATTCTATCAACCTGTCTACAGCGCGTTCAATAACCAAGACGCTGTCACCTGTGCCGTACTCTATCGCCTCAAGCTCTTCTTCCATTGCCCTTGTAAACCTGCTAGAAAGTATGTTCGGAACAAAAGCGTTCATAGATTCTATAACAGCAAATCCAAGGTCAGTTGCTTCGATGCCTGCTCTTTCTGCAACAATATAGTTTCTCTTGAACAGAGTATTGATGATGATTGCTCTGGTGGCTTTTGTTCCAATATTTTCTGATTCCATCTTT
Organism: Nitrososphaeraceae archaeon; assembly: GCA_021325295.1. Classification (GTDB taxonomy): domain Archaea; phylum Thermoproteota; class Nitrososphaeria; order Nitrososphaerales; family Nitrososphaeraceae; genus JAJPHM01. Next base: position 45,693 of record JAJPHM010000027.1, on the reverse strand, counting down.
TCAAGCAGGCTGGCTTGGTTGAAGCGAGGCGGAGGCTGGGTAAATTTTTCCTGTGCAGCCACATCTACACACTTTAAGGTTTCACCTTGGCGCAACTCCGGAAGAAGAACCTCTTCAAACCTGAAATAGGGCCTGTACAAGAAGATCCACCCTTCATAAAGCAGAGCCCTGCCTTCTGCCACAAAAACCAGTTCGCTTTCTTGGCCGCTGCTACCGCCGCCGTCTTTGCCATTTGCATCTACATCTATATCTATAGAAATCAGCGCAACTGTTCTTCTGGTTACTGCAGAATCGCCAAATGTCGCCAGAAACCTTTTCACAACAAGATCATAGACTTTGTATTCTAGAGCATCCAGCCTTCGCCGGGGTGCTACGCCGGTCGGATATATTGCCGGGTGTGCCGGATCTGACTTGGCGCCTTCATTTGGCACAAGCCTGCTCTTTGCAAGAAGCGCGCTGGTAAGGTGTTTGTACGAGCCGGTGCCTGAAAGCTTGGAGATAATTTTTTCATAGCCTATTGACGCCGGAAGCTTCTGGCTCGATGTTCTGGGATAGGAAATAAGTGCAGCAAGGTACAGCTTCTCTGCAATTGAGAGAGTATACGCAGGGGAGATCTTGAACAGCCTGTAGGCTTCCCTCTGTAGGTCGCCCAGATTGAACGGTGTTGGGGGCCTGAGCGCAGCCTGCCTCTCTGTCAGCTCTGTGACTGCTCCGCTCTTTCCTGAGCAGATTTCAACTATCCTATTGGCTTCTGATAACATTGGTATTTTGTTTTTCTGGTAATGCGCAACGATTCTTTCCTTCCTCTTTTCCCCTTCTCCTTCCCCACTGCCTTTTTCAAATTCTGCCTCCACCGTCCAGTAAGGGTCCGGAATATGGTTCCGTATGTTCACTTCCCTATCGGTAACAAAGGCAAGGGTCGGTCCCTGCACCCTTCCTATCGACAGGTTGCGATACCGCTTGTTGTCGTTGCTTTTCTTAAAAGACTGTGAAAGTGCCCGGGATAGATTGATGCCGTAAAAAAAGTCCAGCATGTGTCGCGACCTGCCAGCTTCGGCCATCTTGGTGCCCGGCTTTAAGAGGTCGTCAAAGGACTTTCTTATCTCCTCATCAGTTAGAGTTGAAAATCTGGCGCGCATCGACCTGCCATATTGGCCACCACATGCATACTGCAGTATATTGTAGCCTATTACCTCTCCTTCCTGATCATAGTCGCATGCGTGTATGAACTGCTCTGCGTTCTTTGCAAGGCTTGAAATCACCTGCAGCATCTTTACTCTGGTCGCAGTTCTACCTGCCGAGTCGGAGAGGGGCCTCCATTCTAGGTCAAAGACAGGGTATACGCTTTTGCTTTTTGTGATATCGACAAGGCCGTACATATGGCCGATGGCAGAGCAGATCACAAAGCGCCTGCCTCGGTAAGAGGACTCAAAAACTGGAACTGGTACTGGAATCATACCTACCCATGCTTTCGATATCGCAGTTCTGCTGCCTCCACCAAGGGCCTGGGCTATCCTTTTGGCAGCGTCAGGCTTTTCGCATACAACAAGGGCATAGGGCACATCATCTCTGCTATTCTTTTCACTTTCTTGCCGCAACCGATCCTTTCCTTTCCCTCTATTCTGACTGTTAAACAGATTTATTGCTTTGTTATGGAACAATAGTCAGAACCGGGCCGGTTACAGTTCAGTTCCAGAATGATTATTCTATACCGACGTTGTTGAATGTATTTATACCGATAATAGGTATTTTTGCGTGGATGACAAATAAAGTCTGCGTTGTTGGAGCCGGCAGCACAAAATATGGAAAGCTTAACGAAAGTATTATTGAAATTGCATTATCTGCGGCAGTTGATGCCATAAACTCCGCCGGGATAACCCCAAAGGATATCCAGGCAGGATATATCTCGAATGTCTTTGGCGTGGCAGACAGGCAGGTCCACATGGCCCCAGTTATAATGAGCAACCTTGGTATACCCAACGTGCCGGGCCTTACAATCGAGTCTGCCTGCGGCTCCGGCTCTGTAATGTTCAGGGAAGCATATGCAAACGTAGCTGCAGGATTCTATGACTGTGTGCTTGCCCTTGGAGTGGAGAAAGTAACTCACACAGGCACAGCCCGTAGCACCACTCTGTTTTCTTATTGTTCTGACTTTTTCTATGAGGGTGGGAACGGAGCGTCCTTTCCGGGCTTGTTTGCATCCATGGCCCGAGCATATATGACTTCCCACAAGGCCAGCGAAGAGGACTTGGCCAATGTGGCAGTAAAGAACCATGAAAACGGTCTTCTTAACCCGAAGGCCCATGTGAGAAAAAAGATAACAGTAGACGATGTTCTAAAGTCTCCAGTTGTAGCCGACCCGCTGAAACTGCTTGATTGCTGCCCGTTCTCGGATGGCGCGTCTGCTGTAATTCTCTGCAGCGAAGATTTTGCAAAAAAAAGTGGCAGGCCGTATGTTGAGATTATTGGCTCCGGCAGAGGCGCTTCGCCGGCTGCCGTGCAGGGCCGCGAGGACATCACTACAATTCCAAGCACAGTGGCTGCGGCAAAACAAGCCTACAAGATGGCCGGCATAACTCCAAAGGACATTGATTTTGCCGAAGTGCATGACTGTTTTACAATAGCGGAAATCATTGACATCGAGGACTTGGGATTCTTTCCAAAAGGCAAAGCTGCGCGTGCAGTAAGAGAAGGAGCTACCCGCCTAACTGGCGACATACCGGTAAACCCTTCAGGCGGACTGAAATCAAAGGGTCACCCGATCGGCGCGACAGGAGTAGGTCAGGTGGTGGAGGTGTTTGATCAGTTCACCGGCAGAGCAGATGGAAGAGAAGTCAAGGGAGCAGAAATAGCCCTGACACATAACTTTGGCGCAACTGGCGCAAGCGCTGCTGTCCACATCTTTAAAAAAGTAGACAGAAAATAAACAACAATAATAATAACCGAAAGTGAGAAAAGAATTGTCCGAAACATCTGCATCTGCAAAACAACAGCAAAGCTCCCGCGAGAAGTTTATTGCGTCAGCAAACAAGGGCAAGATACTTGCAAATAAATGCACCAAATGCGGCCACCTGGTGCTTGAGACTGTCTTTTTCTGCGAAAAGTGTGCCGCCAACAAGTTTGAGCCGGTAGAACTTGGCGGGACAGGCACCGTTGTTACATATACCATCCAAGCTGTTGCGCCTGAGGGGTTTGAGGATGCGGGATCTTATGCGTGGGTTGTATTCAAGGTAGACAATTCCCAGTTGCGAGTTTCTGGGTTTCTTGGAGGGATCAAAAAGCCAGCAGATCTTCCAATTGGCTCAAAAGTCAAAGTGAATGGATTTTCTCCAAAATACGGCCTGCTGATAGAAAAGCTAGCTAAATAAATAGCCAAGAACAACTTTGCAATCCTGTCGATCCACTTGCTGCTTTTTACCTTCTCCCAATTTTTCAGTACATTGTCGATAACTTGCCGGCCTGACTTAGCTTAGCTTTATGACAGCTTTTAGTTCACAGAGTTCAACATTGCCCCTTACCTTATTTGTCATGCCAGCCATAAAGTAGCTAGATGGACAAGTGTCAGCAGCTAGCAGAAGATATTGCAAATGCCACAACTGTAGTGCATAATCAACTTACCAAAGTTATGATGCGTGACAAGAGGTTTGCCGCCATGGAAGCCAAATTCAGGGAAGACATTGCAGCCAATATCAGGGCTGGCAACAACGCACGGGCAAGAATCCTCGTCAACGAGCTGTCTAACATTTGCCGAGTCCGCCAATGGATGCAGCAGACGATGTTTGCTCTGGAGGCTATGGTCATCCGGCTTTCCACCATAAACGAATTCACTACAATCCTCAATACTATCAACCCGACTATTGACATGATAAAGGACATACAGCTGCAACTGTCAAAAGCAGTCCCCGAAGCTAACCAAGCTCTGTCCGAGGTCTCGACTGTAGCTTCTGATATCCTGGTCAACTCACACATGAACGCAGACGCGGCCAAGTTCTCTGTTCCGCTGGATTCAGATGCGTTTTCCTTGCTCAGCGAGATAGAAGGTGTGCTAGAGCAGGAGACTCGGGCAAAGTTGCCAGAGGTTCCTGTTGCAGTTGCCCAAGCTCAGGTTCAGAAACAGCACGACACTGTAACAACAGCAGAAAATAGGGTAATGGTAGAAACCTGACATGACCTGACCCGACCCGATCTAACAGCCGCCGACAACAAACCAAGCTTTATTTAAAAGGCCCACGTAGGGCAATCCACACTAGTAGTTAAAAGTATTTTACAAGGTAACTTTAATCATCAGCCCTGATACTGAGGTGCAATGGAACAGGTGAGCCAGGATTTTTCTCAAACTGTAACCGAATCTCGCAAGGGCGGCGTATTGGAGTCGGCTTCAAAGAGAGTCAGGATGATATTTTCTGTCATGGCAAGCCCAAACAGGATCGATATCCTGCGCATATTGAATACAAAAGGCCCTCTTACCTATTCTGAGCTCAAGGCCCTTGCAGGCTTCAAGTCAAAAAAAGAATCTGGCAAATTTGCTTACCATCTAAGAAAATTACTCCGTCAACTTCTCGTTGCCCTCAACAAAGGAGAGCGGCGGTATACAATTACAAATCTGGGCAAGCTGGTGCTGAGCCTTGCAAGGCAGATTGAAGAGAGGTCTATAATTGAAAGCGGCAAGATGTACGTCAGGACAAGCAGGCACTCTATTGAGGAGTTCAACTCACACAAGATAATCCAGTCGCTTGTCAGAGAGGCTGGTCTGCCGCTTGAATATGCCCACAAGATCACAGAAGAAGTCGAGAACAAGATCTATAAATTCCAGACAACATATCTGACTTCGTCGCTGATACGAGAGACAGTGAACTCTGTTCTTGTCGAGCACGGCCATGAAGAATACAGAAACAAGCTTGTCAGGATTGGCCTGCCTGTAGCAGACCTTTCAGAGATGCTAGGCGACGAAGATGCAATGAGAAACGGTATCGACAGCATTATATCCAGAACTGCCCAGTCAGTGTTCTCTGAGCACCTTCTGTTCAACACTCTGCCAAAAGACATCGCAGATATGCATCTGGCAGGGGACATAAACATCTCCAACAGCGGCCTCTGGGGGCTAATTCCAGATACCATATTTCTCGATGTTTCAGAGTTTGGTGATGATAGCCTAGACTTTAAGGGCAAGTTTCTGGGTGTCTCGAGGCTGCCTGCACCCAAGAACTCTGACGACATGGCAGCCTCTCTTCCAATTCTGATCTCGCTTTTGAGCAGAGAGGCTTCTTCAGAAATCGTCTTGGACGGAGTAGCCCAGCTCTTGCTCAAACACGCCAAAGACGATGAGCTGGCTTCAAAATTTGCAAGGGCGCTGATTGCCTCTTCGGCTTCTCCTTCCTACTACCTTAGCAGCAATGTAGCAGATCTGCCAATTACTACAATAGCGATCACAGAAGGGTCCGTTGATATCAGGTCTCTCAATGCATTAGTTGATGGGTATAGAAAGTATGTTGAAGTCACGCCTGTCCCAAAAATAGCCCTATCCCTTACCTATAGCAATAATGGCGCCAGTAAAATGAAAGAGCACATAGAGAAGGTCGCTATGGCAGTGCGCAGCGGCGGGATTATTTCAATATCCCAAGGAGGGCTGCCAAGAGGCCTAGGTGGCATACGCAGAGGTCCAGCAGTTGGCGGAGCCGGGTCATGCATGGTCCTCCAGTCTCTGTCGATCAACCTGCCAAGGCTTGCATATGAATCCAACAAAGACGAGACCTACTTTAGGGCAAAGCTTGCCCTGATGATGAAGCCTGCTCTAGCTTTGATGTCTATAAGGAAAAAGGCAGTAATAGATTATGCAAAGAAAGGAATGGTTCCTGTCCTAGCAAATGCCGCGGAGTTTACACGCAAGGGCAGCACTAGTCTGGCTATCAACCTCACGGGAGCCAGAGAGTCAGTTTACAACATTCTGGGCCATGATTCTTCCAATAATGGAAGAGAGGTTTTACAAAAGGTAATCAGAACTGCCGCCGATGTAGCTTCAGCTCAGGGCAAATTGCTAGGCGACGACCATGTAGGGGTAGCTATGATCTCTGACGATAGCGCGTCTAGGTTTGCAATTCTGGATGCAGAAAAGTATGGAAAAGCTCTACTTCAGTCCCAGCCGGCAGCGGCCCCTTCTAGCTATTCGCAGGGTATAATATTGAATGGAAAGGATCTGATTACATCAACTACTGCAGATAGGGCTGCAATGATGCAAGAGTACGCTGCAATTGACAAGCTGTTGAGTGGAGGGCTTTCGACGAATCTGGATCTGGCGGACCTGTCGTCGAGCGCTGAAGTAAAGAACGCAATTGAAGCTGCACTGGAGCTGCCATTCTTCCGCCCCCGCCTGAAGGCAGGTGTTTGCACTGTCTGTGGCCGCCGGTCAAAGACTGCAGCTGCCGATAGATGCGAATTCTGCAAATCTCCTCACAGGCTGCAGGTTTATTCATAATTCGCAGTAATTTTCAAATTTCTTTAAAAATTCTGCTCCGATTTCAGCATTGGGGGCACCTTTTGCCTTAATAGAGTATTGTATACTTTAACTGATAATTAACACACTCTAATTTGTATAAAATGTATAAGTACAAGTGCTACTGATACACTGCGGGATGGCGGGAGTTACCGAGTTTAACGACTCTAAAGAGAGCTTGATTACCAAGATAAGAAAACGAGACGGCAGAATAGTAAACTTTGAACAATCCAAGATTTCAAATGCTATCTACAAGGCACTTTTAGCTACCGGCAAGCCAGATTACCCTCTGGCTGAGCGGCTGGCAGCAAGAATAGTCCAGAGGATAAATCAAGGGTACTCTGTTGATAGTGTAGAAAAAGAAAAGCAATCAAGGGGCGTTCCTAGCGTAGAGGATGTTCAGGATATGGTAGAATCTGTGTTGATCGAAGAAGGCCTGTCAGAGACTGCCAAGGCGTATATCCTCTACAGGCACGAGCGGCGCAAGATTCGGGACGAAAAGATGAAGATTCTAAACAAAAGGACACTTGATGAAGTTGACAAGGCTTTTGACATCAATTCGCTGAGAGTGCTTGCGGCGCGTTACCTGCTCAGAGATGGCAACAACGAGATTATTGAAGGTCCAAAGCAAATGTTTGAAAGAGTCGCCACTCTGGTGGCTCTTGCAGACCTCATGCACGACCAGCAAGTATTCAGCTCTGCTGGCGGCTATACTCAGGATATCAGGGAAGCAGAAAAATATTATACTAAAATCGACGACTTTGACCTGAAGCTAAAGATAGGCGAGTATTACCTAAACAAATATCATTTTGAAGCCCTGATCCGCCACTATATCCATCTGGCAAGCCAAGGCCAGGCAAAAGTTGGATTCAAGGAGCTTCTCCGTCTAATTGCCGAAGGGCGGCTGGCAACGTATGAGCAGAGGATAAAAGAGTACTACAACCTGATGGTATCAAGGGATTTTCTGCCAAATACCCCGACTCTTATGAACGCGGGCGCCAGACTGGGACAGCTCTCTGCGTGCTTTGTGCTGGATATGCCCGATGATATGTACAAGATAATGAAATCTTCAACAGATGCGGCCATGATCTTCAAATCCGGCGGTGGAGTGGGGATCAACTACTCTGATCTAAGGCCTGAAGGCGATATCGTTGCTTCAACATCAGGAGTTGCATCAGGGCCTACCTCTTTTATGAGAATTATTGACACAATCACAGACGTTGTAAAGCAGGGTGGCAAAAGAAGAGGAGCCAACATGGGCATACTGGAAAGCTGGCATCCTGACATTGAAAAATTTGTGACTGCCAAGACGAAACCTGGTGTATTTGAAAACTTTAATGTCAGCGTAGGCATCTGGGAGGACTTTTGGCAGGCTCTGGTCAACAGAGATGGAAACCACAAGTATACGCTGCGCAATCCGCGGACGCATGAACCAATAAAGCAAATCGACGCTCAGCAGCTGCTCGATCTGATAGCATTCAGCGCATGGAAGAGCGCAGAGCCGGGTATAATCTTCTTTGACAATATCAACAAATACAATCCGTGCATGAGCGCAAAGGGAGGACCACTGCGCGCCACAAACCCATGCGGAGAGCAGTCGCTGTATCCATATGAATCATGTAATCTGGGTTCGATCAATCTTGCAAACTTTGTAAAGCGCAAGGCAGATGGCATGTACGAGTTTGACTGGCAGAGGTACGAGCAGGCCATCAGGCTCTCAACAAGATTCTTGGACAACGTCATTGACATGAACAAGTATCCTGTGCCAGAAATCGATGCCAATACAAAGGCGACAAGGAGAATTGGCCTTGGCATAATGGGAATCGCAGACCTTCTTTTCCTGCTGCGGGTGCCGTACAATTCAAAGGATGGATATGAATTCATGAACAAGCTAGCAGAAGCTATATCGTATTACAGCATGGAGGAAAGCGTTGCCATCGCAAAGGCAAGAGGACCGTTCCCGCTGTTCAAGCAGACAGATTATGTAAAAGGGAGGATTCCGGTTGCAGGCTATTATGAGCTTCCAAAAGAAACCCACGCCTATGATTGGGATTCGCTGATAGAAAAGATCAAAAAACATGGAATAAGAAATTCCTGGACTTCGACCATCGCGCCAACCGGCACTCTGTCAATGATTGCCGACACATCAAATGGCGTAGAGCCTGTCTTTGCGCTGGTATTTGAAAAGCGCGTTACTGTGGGCAGGTTCTTCTATACAGATAAGGTATTTGAAAATGTGCTGAAGGAAAACGGCCTCTACTCAGATGAAATACTGACCAAAATTGCTAACAATTACGGCTCTGTGCGCGGCCTGCCAGAGATACCGGAGCAGATCCAGAAGGTGTTTGTTACTGCAATAGATATCCACTGGACAGACCATGTAATGGCGCAGGGAGTCTGGCAGAAATGGATAGGAAATGCAATAGCAAAAACAATCAATATGCCTGGCGATGCGACAGCAGAAGACGTCAAATGCTCCTATCTTTTGTCACATGAAATCGGGTTGAAGGGAGTTACAGTATATAGAGACGGCTCAAGACACGAGCAGGTGCTGCATATAACTGGCAAAAACACAGGCGAGAAGAGTTTCGCTGTAAAGCCAAGCAGGTATATAGTAGATTACGTGCGGGCTAACATCAAAGAGCCATATGTATTACAGCAGATGGAAAGAATCTTCAAAGATGCCAAGGTAGAGGAGGCACAGCAAGAAGAAGAACAACCAAAGCACGTGCAGCAGATGGTTCAGGATGTTCCAGAAAGAGAAAGGAAGGTCATCATACCACCACCTGTACCGATGGAATCAAATGAAGACGAGATCTGCCCATCATGCAAGGGTAAGCTGGTGGTTACTGAAGGCTGCAATATATGCATCGAATGCGGCTTTAGCGGTTGCGGCGCAAGTTAGTCTAGCGAGAAGGACAAGAAAGAAAGATAGCCAAGGCAAATCCTTTTTCTCTCCTTCCTCTTCTTTTCCATGCCTGTCAGAGGTAAAAGTTAAGTTAGAAGGTAATAACAAAGTCAGGCACAAGAAAGGAGGCAAAACAACAGGATGGCTCATGGATACAGGATAGCAGAAATGGTTTAAATGATACTTTCTGGAAATACGCAACATGAGCTCGTCTTCTACGTCTAGCCCTGCTGGCACAGACATAAATGACAGGCCCAATCACTTTATTGTGCTGGATGCAATATCAAAGGGAATCAAAAGTCCTGACAAGATAGCCAAAGCCACCAAGCTTGGCAAAGATGAGGTCGAGACGATTGTAAATGATCTGACCACCCAGAGGCTGGCTCTGAGAGTTGAAAAGAAGGGCTTGCTTGGAAGAAAAAAATCCGAGCTGGCTATCACAGATACCGGCGACAAACTGCTTGCTGCAAAAAAACAAGAGCTGGAAGAAAAATGGCAAAAGTTTCAGCAGTGCTATAACAATGGCGACAAGGAGCAGCTCCAAGATTATATGGATGCCAACAGGGCGTGGATACCGATGATGCTTTTCTCCGGCATAATGAATGCAATGTTCTTTTCCTCAATGATGTCGTTTATCGGGATGGCAATGTTTCCAATGGAAGGTGCAATGCTCGGTGATAACTCTGGCGCAGGCTCTGACATGCAACAGGTGTCCGACGGCGGTGCCGATGCAGGTACAGGTGGGGCTGATATGGGCTCAGGATTTGACACTGGCGGCGGAGATTTCAGCTTTTAGGTGTTCCTTTATTTCTGCCAGTTCAGGTCAGTTCTTGGTATAAGGATAATCTACAGGAGTTGTGGTAGCCCGTTCCTGCGCATTCTTGCCAGCCAGCTCATAAAGAGCAAGCAGATATTTTTTGATAAAACCAACACCTGGAGAAGGTCTGCGGCCTTTTTCATAGTCGCTTAGAACAGATGGTGTAATCTCCATCTTTCTGGCAAGTTCTGCTTGCTTTATTCCAAACTTGCTTCGCCATACCTTCAACTCGCGAGAGGGGCTGTCGCTCATTACTATACAACCAGCAATCCATGTCAGCTCGTTGTAACCAGTCTGGGTTGAGCTGGAAAAATCAACTTTCATTTCGTTTGACAAGCGTAGGGCTTTACATTCCAAGCGGAGATAAAAAGATTATTCTACTATCTTGCATATGCTCTACATGAGATATTTGAGAAGCAAAACTACAGAATGAAATGTGCCTGCAAACGCAGGCAGTTTATTTTTTATCCTGATTACCATTACCATTACCTTATCTTATTATTTGCCAAGCCTGTTCTTACCTTACTGGAACAGAGCAATCCACCATGAGCACCGCAGGTCGCCTGCACAAGCTAAATAGTACTGTAGTTAAATGCAGCAGCTGCCCTAGGTTATCCGCATACATAAGGCAAATCGGGCAAGTCAGAGTAAAGAGGTTCTCAGACGAAAATTACTGGGCAAAACCCCTTCCAAGCTTTGGCGATCCGAATGCAAGGTTGCTCATTGTTGGGCTGGCTCCTGCTGCCCATGGAGGCAATAGAACCGGCAGAATGTTTACAGGAGATAGCTCCGGCGACTGGCTTGCAAGGGCAATGCATGAGACAGGTTTTGCAAATATTCCCACAAGCCAGCACAAAGACGACGGGCTTGTACTAAAGGGAGCATATATCACGGCTGCTGTAAGGTGCGCTCCTCCAGACAACAAGCCTCTGGCATCCGAGATATCCAGCTGCTCACAGTACCTTGCAGCCGAGCTCAAGATTCTGGACAATGTCAAGGTGGTCCTGGCACTAGGCAGGATCGCATTCGATGCATATTGCAAGATCGCTGCGCTCAAAGGATTAAAATTCAGGCACGGGGCATACTATGCCATCAGCGGACAGGGTAGAAAACTTGGACTTATTGCGTCCTATCATCCAAGCAGGCAGAATACAAATACAGGAAGGCTAACATGGCAGATGTGGCTTGATATTTTCAAGAGAGCAAAGTCGGCTATTGCTGATGGATAATAATAGAATAGTTGTGCTAGAACGTAAGAAAGACCTGCTCGACAGGCTCCCTTATGCCCATCATCCGGATGATATTTTCAAATTCCTTTTTCTTGTCTGATACCATTATCTGCAACCTACCGGTGCCACTTCTCTTTGTCATCCTGTTGAATTTCAGAAACTTTCTGACATCCTTTGCTACGATCTTTGCAGGGTCTACAAACTTTACGGTGGGAAGGAGCGAGTCAAGGTAGTCCCTGACAAAGGGCAGATGTGTGCTTGAGAGCGTTATGACGTCTATCTCTCTGTCCAGATCTACACCAAGCACGCGGGTTATTGTGTTAAACGTAGCGCGTCTATCGCTCAGGTAGGTTCCGTTTTCTATCAGCTCTATTATGGGCGATGCATTGAACTTTGTCACCAGAATATGCTGAGGCACCTCTTTTCTTATCTGGTTTTCAAGGGCTGTACTCCTGATTGTTCCCTCTGCGGCCATGATGCCGATGTGCTTTTTCTTTGTCAGCCGTACAGCCTCTTTCAAGGGAGGCCTGACGCCAATGATAGGCAGGTCAGGTATAGCTCTCCTGATATCATCAAGCACCTGAACCGATGGAGTATTAGATGCAACCACGACAAGCTTTGGCTTGTATCTTTTCAGGTACTCTATTGTGTTTACAATTATTTCCCGAAGCTGCTGGGGGGATTTGTTTCCATATGGAAAATGTGCCCTGTCTGCAAAGTACAAAAGGTCTTCAGAGTGTATCTCTCTTCTTAGCTCTCTGATGATAGAAAGGGAACCTACGCCTGAATCAAATACAGCCACAGGGTTGTTTGTCAAGACCGCCTTTCCATTTCCTCCTGATTTTTCTCCCTTTTCTCTTCTGGCTGCCTTTCATCAGGACTCAGCTACTTTATATCTTTCTTCAGACTAGATGTCTACATGTTCAGCAGGGTAGGCGCAGTGATTCTGCTTGTATCTAACATGAACAAATCAACCAAGTTTTATCGCGATATTCTTGGAATGGAGCTGAAGCAACAGGCCAACGACTGGACTGAATTCTCAAAGCAGGGTACAGTGCTGGCTCTCCATCCTGCAAAGCGCAAAAAAGTAAAAAAGAACAACTCGATGCTTGTCGGCTTCAACGTAAGCGATATAGAGACTGTCTGCAAGGATCTGAAAAAGAAAAAAGTGAAATTTTACAAGAAATTGACCAAAGAAGGGTTTGGCAAGCATGCAATAATCCAGGATCCTGATGGACACCTGATCTCTTTGGTCGAGATGTCCTCTGCAGAGGAGCTGATGCAGGTGCCCTACTATCATGGGTTTGCTCCTGTCTAGCAGGCAGACAGTAAGTAGCAGAAAGAATGGAAATGCTCAGCGCGGCGATAGAATAAGATAACAAATATTTTAAAGTCGTATATTCTGAACAACAATGAAACAAGATGTCAGACAAGCCCCGAGTTGATATCGATAAGACAAAAAAGGTCTATCTCATAGTCCATGGCCAGAGGCAGCTTTTGGATAAAGTAAAAGAAAAGCTTGCTGCAAATGGCTTCAGTACGGATAACATGCAGCCTGCCAGCCTTGACAGAGCAGGAAGCCCTGGCGAGTATGTCGCCATGATCTGGCCCCCTATGTCTCCTAACACTATAGTAGTAAGCCGCATTACCGCTCCAAAGGAAGGAGCAGGAGCTCATGGCATGGGTGCGTGGAGCTCAGTCTCGCAACAAGAGCTGGCCAGAATACCTCTCTAGCCTGTTTGCAATAGCTATAGAGGCCGACTGGCAGGTTGAAACGAAACAATACAATAAGATAAAATAATAACAACAGTATCTGCGTCTGCTCTGTTAAATGCACCCGCCCTGAGAAATAGGGCAACAAATAGAATGCAATTAGCTAACCCGGTAGTTTACCGGATTATACACCTGCAATTAATAACAATTACAATCAGAGGTTTGCATGACCGGCTTTGACAAGAACTGGAACAATTCAGGAAGCACAAGTTCCAATGAACGAATAAAGGAAGCATTGAGGCCTCAGGGTCCGCTAAGGCCAAGGATTGAGACCGCTATAAACAAGCTGCAGCTTCAGATATCAAAATTAGATGCATTAATTGTGAAAATGAACGAGAGGGATGCCTCTATATTCAGGAGAATCGTCGATTCTATGCAAAGGCATGACACCGATTCTGCACGAGTCCTCTCAAACGAGCTTGCAGAAGTGCGCAAGATTTCAAAGACTCTCAACCAGGCAAAAATGGCACTAGACCAGGTGGCAATGAGGCTTTCAACTATTCATGATATGGGAGATGCAATGGTAGCACTGGGCCCGGCAATGACATCGATCAAGGGCTTAAAGTCAAGCCTCGGCAGGTTCATCCCGGGAGCCGATTCTGAGATTAACAATATGCAGGCATTACTTGGCAGCATTATGGTAGACTCGGTTCAGAATCAAAGTGGTATAGACATAAACACTGGCGCAGGAAGTGACATTGACCAGATAATGATGGAAGCCTCAGCCGTAGCAGAACACGGCATAAGTGAAAAACTTCCATCTATTCCGGCGACCGCCCGACTGTCGGCTCCGGCCCATGAGAGCCAGCAATAGTAACCGCAGAGGGAAAGGAGAGAAGAGAGGGGAGGAGCGCAGAGAAGAAAAATGACCGCCAGACTCGCTGTAACCTTGATGTTTGCTGCAATCGGATTCGGGGTTGGATTCATGGCCTTCCTTGCTTCGCCGGCTGTGTCCAAGGCACTTGGACAGATAATACCTCAGCTTGCACTGGACCAGAGTATTGTCTTTGCCACAATCTGCGGAGCTGCAGGCGCAGCGATAAGTACCTCAATTGTATCAGTATGGGCCAGAAGGCCGTGAAGTTAGAGCTGAACAAACAAAATATCGGCCAGACTGGTTTACTGGCCTGCCTGCCTGCCTTCCTTGTTTCTCTTTTTATTCTTCCTTCCCTTTTCTATATCCGTGAGTAAATCCTGGATCGTAGACCTTTGAATATTCGTATGTTTTTGGCGCTATTACGTCTCCTACAATTATGAGTGCAGTTTTGACTATTCTTGCCTGCCTGGTTTTTGCTGCAATATCACCCAGCGTGCCTAGTACTATTTTCTGGTCCTCCCATGTTGCTCTGTAGACAACGGCCGCAGGAGTTTGTTTTGTATAGACTCCTCCCTTGAGCAGCTCATCGACAATACCTGAAATCATGTGTACACTCAGATAAAACGCCATTGTGGAACCATGTTTTGCAAGCTCGGCTATCTCTTCTCTTTTTGGCACAGGCGTTCTGGACTCAGCCCGTGTAATTATGAGGGTCTGGGTTACGCCGGGAAGCGTCAGCTCAAGGTTCATGGCAGATGCCGCTCCAAGGATTGCAGTTATGCCTGGGACTACTCTGCATTCTATGCCGTCTTTTTCCAGCCTGTCAATCTGCTCTCTGATTGCACTAAAGAGGCCCGGGTCGCCGTCGTGGAACCGGATCGCCAGCTTGCCCTGCTTTGTAGAGTCTCTCAGGATTTCGTAAATCCTCTCTCTATCTATTGCAGCAGCATCATGCAGCTGCGCATCCTTTTTGGCGTATTGCAAAAGCTTTGGATTCAAAAGCGAACCTGAATAGACTATTACGTCAGCTTCCTGCAACAGCCTCAAGGCTTTGAGGGTAATCAACTCCGGATCGCCGGGCCCGGAGCCTACAAAATATACAGTATTGCCTTTACTGCTTGTCATTTTTCTTTGCCACCATTACAGAAAAGTATTTTTCCGCCGGACCTTTTTTTCCGCGCAGGCTGCCCAACTTGCTTATCTCCAACATTTCGCTCCCGGCAGAAACATCCTGCGCTATTGCAACAGTAGAGCTGTCTGCAAAGCCCGCGTCGCCGAGCATATCGATTACGCTATCAAAGTACCTCCCATCCTTTAGAAAAACCACTGTATCGCACGAGTTTGCTGTCTGTCTCACCTTTGCCAAGTCATAGCAGGCAGGCACGATCGCAAGAGTCTCTTCACCTTCTGCCAAGCTCATCTTGGCCCTCGCTGCAAAAGCAAACAGAGACGCAATGCCCGGAACTATATCAATATCTATGTCGCTGTGGTTTTTTGCCAGCTCTCTGTGGATATAGATCCAAGTGCTATATAGAGCAGGGTCGCCGACTGTCAGGTAGACCACCTTCTTGCCGGCTCTCACCGTTGAGGCGATCTCGTCGGCATTTCTTTTCCAGTATTCCTTCAAAGACTCTTTTTCCTTCACCATAGGAAAGATTAGGCTGATTGTCTTGGCGGATTTGCTGATATACGGCTCCACAATAGAGAGCGCAATACTGGGTTTGCCCTCTCTTGCTGTGGGCGCAAATATAACATCGGCACTTTTTATCAGGTTCACTGCCCTGACTGTAAGCAGGTCCGGGTCACCAGGGCCGCAGCCTACACAGAAAAGCTTCATCTCAACCTGCTGGTAATCTTCGCCAATTTAAGTTTAGATATGCAAGAAAAAGGAAGAGAAGGAGAAATAGAACGCCTGCATCTTGACAAAGAGATCTTAACCAACACATCTATCTGATCTAATATATTCGACTTTAAGATTAAGCTTAAACACAGATGGCTGTGTTTCGCAGCGCAATGCAATAAAGTGCTATATCAGGGAAAGATTTGCTCTCCTGTATATCTGTCTATGAGCTTGATTGCTTTTGTAGGGCATGTTTGTGCAGCTGCAAGTATCGTCTTGAAATCTGCACCAGTTTCAGATTCCACAATGGCTTTTGGGTTTATTCTCTTGTTCTTTTCAACTACAAAAACGCGAGGAGCAAGTATTTCGCAACTGCCAAATGCCATGCAAAGAGATGGTTCGACTATGATATGGAGCCTGCCCTTTGGAGTATCCAGCTGCGTGAAGGTTGAAGATTCAGCAGTAGTCGCTGTATCGCCGCTCTCTGAATGCCTCCGCCTAAACTCTGCACTCCTGCTATGGCGTGGCGCATGTGACCTCTGCTTGCGGGTGTCCGCATCGCCTGTGGTGTGACTGCTGTCTGCCGTCGTGCTGGCCACATTATTATTCATGCCGGTGCTGTCGTAACTTTTCACGTCTTCATAACTCATGTTGTCATACTGCTTTCTCTTGTCGATATCAGACAGTACTTCAAAAGCTGCGTTGATTTTTTTGATCATGTCTTCTGCAAAAGCTGTGTTATTTCTATCAGGATGGTATTTGCGCGCCATCCGCCTGTATGCCCTTTTGATCTCTTGGTAGCTGGCATTAGTGGAAACGCCAAGGATCGCATAGTAGCCTTTGCTGTCAGCTGTCACTTTATGCAAATTAGATTTGAGGGTTTGTTACTTATCTGTTTAGTCGCTGCAGGTCAGCTGAAGCATAATAAAACGCAATATCTTCCTGAACTATTTATAAAGAAATGATAGTTTTCGGCAGGTCTGCATGGATACTTGACGTATTCCGCTGATATTCTACTCGTTGCTAACGGACTTAGCGAACCAAATATTCTACGGCTCTTCTGCATCGCTAAAACAGAACTTATAAGAACAAGTAGTTAGCTAATGCTAATTGGCATGGTAAGTAAAGCCAAAGGTAAGGCAAGCAAAAAGAAAAGCAAGCCGATAAAGAAAAAAGCCGGCAAGAAAAAGGCTTCAGTAAAGAGTGCAAGAAGAGTTGCTCGCAGGCCAGCAGCTGCGGCAAAGAAAAAAGTTGCCGCCACAAGGCCAAAGCCCAAGCCTGCACCCTCCGTCACGGAAGAGCCGCAAGTAGCCAGCTCCTATGTACCAGAACAGCAAACAGGAATGTCCGAAACGCAGCAGGATTCGACTAACTCGGCATCCACCGGAGAAATCAGCAGCGAACAGAGCAATCAGAGTTCAATGTAGCACAAATCAGGTTAGCAGCAATAAAATAAACAGCAAGAAAGCCGATATGTCTTGGCTTTCCGCTGGCCCTTTGAACTTTTGCCTGCTTTTTTCTCGTCACGATTTTAGAATATCCTGAATTCTTCATTCAAGCTTTCTGCCAGCCCGATGCGGCTCAGATATATTCTATCAAACCTCTGCAAGCCGGTCTGAATCGAGATCCGGCGGACCGATATGTCAGTCACAATCCCAAACCCTTCCACCCTGCCTCCCGAGCCGAGGCCCACAAACATTCTCGACATGTCAGCCGGCCTGATGTCTACATTTTGCTCTACAGGCAAATAACCTA
This sequence comes from Nitrososphaeraceae archaeon, assembly GCA_021325295.1. Lineage (GTDB taxonomy): Archaea > Thermoproteota > Nitrososphaeria > Nitrososphaerales > Nitrososphaeraceae > JAJPHM01. Next base: position 28,064 of record JAJPHM010000027.1, on the reverse strand, counting down.
TCTCTGATAGCACCTTTCCAGAGAAAATCCGGTTCTTGTATACAAATGCAAGATCAGACGGGTCACCGGATTTGATTCCAGCATTCCGACCTCCGGTGAACCTGAGAAATCGGCCAAGTCTAAACTTTGCCCGCTCAGCTCTTGATTTTATAGCCTGTCCGGCAGAGCTGGCTTGCATAACATAAGAACAGGGAGAGCTGGCCTTGATGGCATCAGAAAGCACAGGAGCGCTTGGGCCCATGCAGATCACCATATCAGCTTGCAGTTCCCTTGCAATACCCTGCTTGTATAAAGTGCCTCCATCTTGTACATAGCCATCGGTATTGACAATACACAGATCGCACCTGCCCTGCAATATCCTTGCGATCCTGTTGAGCTTTGCTGTCACAATATGTTCAAACCCCACCAGAGTCGTGTCTCCTACAAATTCAAAAATGTCAGGCCGCGCCTGCTTCAGGTCCACCAGCTGCCCTGATATAACTGCGGCTCCGATGGCAGCCGGAGGCGCTAGGTCTCCCTGGCCAATATCGCCGTCTATGACGCACGGCCTCAGCCCTTGCTGGATGGCCACGTTTGTTAGATAGGTCGATAGAGTGGTCTTGCCTGCATCAGAGTCCCCTGCAAGCATTATCCTTTGCGGCCGGATTTCAAGCATCTTGCTGGCAACATCTTGCCATATGTATGCACCAGCGCTGCCCATGTCTGCTTCCCAGACCATCCCGCCCCGGCCAAGATTGACTCTGATGCTGCCACCCTCACCATATTCAAACGGCAAGGCCTTGCCTGCTCTGACTGTGGTTTTTCTATCCGAGACGTCCTTGCCAAGTACACTGCAGGGGCCGCTGGAAAACACTATGGCCGGCCCTTTGACAATATAGACACCTGCAGCCTTGGCTTGGTTGTCCATTATCTGCTGGCAAAATAGTTGGTCGAACTCTCTATTATGCTCTGCCGGCAGAGGACGGTTCTTTAGTCTTTCTTTTCTTTTGACTGGAATCCAGTTCAATCATAATGCTATTCGGTCCCATGAGGGCTTGACTCTGCTAGAAGCTTGTGGCGTTAAAGTATAATGAGAAATAAATGGCTAACGCTGATTCAAAACGCATCAAATCAAACGTTAACTGAATGTAATTTCTTCTTTTTCCTTGTAGATGTTATTGTTTCTGCTAATCCCGAACTTGGTGAATCTCCTCCACCTTTGTTGAGTGGAACGGGAGCTGTACCATCACCATTTCTTTTGAGGAGCCTCCTTTTGTATTCAGCTTGCATTTCACGTGCGATCTTAACTCGCTGCGACTTTGAAGTTTGAGTCATCCTTACCTAGGTAATAGTCAGATTTACCCTTTAATCTTTACATCAACCGAATTTTGACAGCCAGATTAGAAGCTCAGTTCAACCGGAGACTTGGCCCTTTTCTTTATTATGCCTTCCTTGCCTGAATAGTCAGTTACTGCAATCGAATAGCAACTGTTTCCCGGCACGCATAGCGTTATTTCTTTATCTTGCCTGCCGGCGTGATTCCTGGATCTGCGGAGTATGCAAATTGCACCTTTTTGATATCATTAATTCGCTTCCCTTCACCAGATATTTGAAATCGTTGTCATGCCGGTTGCAGAGATACAGGATAAGCTTAAAGCCGTCAAACTCTTGCTCTCTGCTTTCTTGGTTATTGCTGTATTCTTTCCTGCTCAACTCATAGTTCGTCCCCTCTGCTGCCTCATAGTAATCCGCATCCATTGTCTCTTTTACGACCACATAGACATCAGCCAGACTGAAGCATCCAGTAGCTTGGCAGAAGGGTGTTCTTGTCGTTTCTTTTTTGGGATTCTTACTATCGGATCTCATGTTAGAATGTACTATATTGTCATTCTTTGCTTAAATAAGTTAACATTCTGCTGGCAGATTGTGTGAAGGCACCCGAGCAACCAGCAGCAGTAAAGTTCTAGTCTGGCCCGTACAGTAAATGCTGACTATGAGGGTCAATAAAGTTGTGACAGTTTTTCTTGAACATGAGGGCACAATTCTGATACTCAAGCGCAGCCAAAGCGTAAGGACAATGAAAGGCAAGTGGGCTGGGATAAGTGGCTATATTGAAGGAGAAGAGGAGCCTTTCCAGAGGGCCTTGAAAGAAATCAAGGAAGAGACTGGGCTTGCGCAAAAGGACTTTTTCTTTGTGCGGGCAGGCGCGCCGGTCAAGGCTGAAGAGCAGAGTTCAGATATTCTCTGGCTGGTGCACCCTTTTCTCTTTGGCTCAAAGAGCAGCCAGATAAGGCTCGACAGGGAGCATGAAGACTATAGATGGATAAGGCCACAAGAGCTGGAGGAATTTGATACTGTTCCAAGCCTGAAAGAAGCGCTTGCTGCTGTCTGGATAGCCTAGTTAGTTATTTGAAGTTGAAAAATTCCGAGGCCGTCTGCATGTTGCAGCTCAGCCAGTTGAATAATTCAGCTAGCTCATCTGTCTTGAAATTCGGCGGGCAGCTCTTTGACGGCTGTTTGCGCTTTCGGTCTTTTCTTCTGTGCCGGGAAGTGGACTGAGAGATGGTTCTTTACCCAGCTGTCCTGATGTTGAGTCATTCAATGCCTGATCTCGCTTTAGCGGATTCTTTCTTTCTGTGCTCATCCGGCGATCAAGCAATTATGCACAGCAGGTTTAATATCAGTTACATCCTGCCTGCCATGTAAAAGTAGAGGTAAAGCAAGATAAAAAGCAATATAATATAATATAATATAATACGATCAAAACAAACGACTACGCTTGCGAATATAGCAAGTTAATAAAACAAAATATAACAGCCCGATAGGCTTTCAAAAAGCTCAATAGTTAGAATTCAGCAACTTTTGTTATGGATTATGCCAAGCTGTGCGAACAGGTATTTGCACTGAATGACGATATACGCTATGTGGGTGTAATAGACGACAACGGAGCCCTGATAGCAGGAGGAATGCGAAACGGAATAGATTCTATTCTTGACGAAACCAATGAAGAGCTCTACTTGGCCCAGACAGCATTGCGCAAATCAATGAGAGAGAGGTTCGACAGCTCGATGGGCAAAGCAAGATTTGCCTACGTCGAGCGCGAAGAGATTTCGATTCTGACTTTTTATATGGATCGGAATTTGCTCATGGTTACTTTGGAGCCGAATGTTGAATCGCATACGGCAATGGATATTGCAGAAGACACCTTGGAAATACTAAATGGAAGCAGGTCGATCGAAAAAAAGCAGTAATGAAGAGCATTTTAATCTGCTTTCAGTTTTCCTCCTATTGAAACATCAAGACTAGACTAACCTATAGTCCCGGTCTCTTCTGAGCCATCATCAAGCGGGGCTTCTGCTTTTCCCTTTCGTTATGTTATTTTATGTTGTGCATTGCCTCCAGATCTTTTCTGAAGGCTTCAAGCTCTGCAGGAATGTCTATTTCGATTGGGTCCTTCAAAGAAAGAGGCCTGCCTGTTTCATTTGATATGGTCTCCTTCTTCTTGTTCCACACAAGGGAGTTGAAATCAAGGATTGGCTTTGTGAACCCGAGGAACTTCTCATCGGCTATCTTGATCAACTCATCACCTGTCGGCAATCTCTGCAGGTGTATGCTCTCGCCGGAGCCAGAACTCGAGTACAGTTCGGCCCAGAGCTTTTCTGCAATAAACGGTACAATGGGCGCAAGCAGAAGCAGGATGGTGGAAAAGCACTTGTGAAGGGTAAAGAGCGCCGAGAACCGATCTGCTTCTGACGCTATGCTGCCAGCGCCCGGCTCTGGCCCCTGTTCTGGGTTCCCGTGCGCTCTCCACTTTACCATCTCTATATAATGGGCAGCAAAGACATTCCAGGCAAAGTCTCTGACGGCGTTTGCTGGGACAAAAAAGTTGTATTCGCTGTAGCCTTTCCTGCATTTTTCCACAAGCTCTGCAAGCTCCGCCAGAATCCACCTGTCGGTAGCTGCAAGCTCCGCCTTCGGCTGCTCGCTGATGCTGACAGTTGCAAAGGAAGAAAGGAACCTGCCTATATTCCAGAGCTTTGAAAGGAACTTTTGCGTCGCGGCTATCTTTTGCTCCGAGCACCTAAAGTCAAACCCAAGGTTGGCCTCGCTGGCAGACCAGAACCTAAATGTGTCGGCGCCATATTGCTGTATTACAGGAAAGGGATCTATTACGTTTCCTTTGCTCTTGCTCATCTTCTCTCCGCGCTCGTCTACCCCATATCCCATTATCCAGGCATCAGACCAAGGTGATTTATCGGTAAGCTGCAAGCAGCGCAAAAGCGTGTAATGGAGCCATGTCCTGATAATGTCCTTGGCCTGCGGCCTGATTTCAGTTGGGTAGGTATACTCGTTGAAAGCCGGATCCTTCTGAAACTTTGTTACAAAGAGTGGAGTAATGCTCGAGTCCATCCATGTGTCAAAGGTCCTGTCCTCGCCTGTAAATTCTGATCCGCCGCAGCTGCACTTTTCGAAGGGAGGTTTTTCCTTCCAAGGTCTGTAGTATCTGCCAGGAGCTGGCAGGTTTGGTTTGTGGCAGCTGTTGCAGAACCACACTGGGATTTCTGTCCCGTAAAACCGACGCCTCGACACGGGCCAATCAATTGATACTGAGTTGAGCCAGTTCAGCAGGATCTGCCTGTGCATCTCGGGATGAAATCTTATGCCTGCTGCAAGTTCTCTCATGCGTGGAATAAAATCCAGCTGCTTTACGTAATAGTCCTGAAGCGGGATTATCTCTATGGGCGTCTTGCTCCGCTCGCACAATGGCGTCCTGTGCATAATGTCCTCTTCCTTCTCAACAAGCCCTGCCTGTTTGAGGTCTTCAATTATCTTTGCCCTCGCCTGGTTCACCCGCAGATCCGCATATCTGCCTGCTTCGGATGTGGTGATGCCTGATTCGTTGAGGGCGACGATCTCTTTTAGCCCAAACTCTCTGAACAACTGCACGTCGTTCTGGTCTCCATAGCTGCATACCATTACCGCGCCTGAGCCAAATTCAGGCTTGGCCGAGTGGTGCGGTCTTATTGGAACCTGTCTTCCAAACAGCGGGATTTCGGCAGTCATACCTTGGAGTCCTGTGTATCGCCCGTCGTCAGGGTTGACAATCACCGACTGGCATGCAAACAAAAGCTCAGGCCTTGTAGAAGCTATCAGAATATGCTGGCCGGTCTCTTTGACCTTGAACTTCATGTAGACCAGCTTTGTTGGAATATCATCATAGGTTATTTCTGCATCTGCTATTGTGGTGCCGCAATCGGGGCAGTAGTTGTTTGGTCTGTTTGCAAGGTATACCAGACCCCTATTCCAGAGTTCTATAAAGGTGCTCTGGGTCAGAGCGCGGAATTCTGGCGAGTCTGTCCTGTAATACTCTGCAAAATTGCCGCTGAGACCCATGGCCTTCATTATCTGAATCATCTCTGCCTCAAGGTCATCTAGGGCCACCCTGCAAAGATCAAGAAACTTTTCTCTATCCATCTGGCGCATCCGGATCTTGTATTTTTTTTCTGTATAGATCTCGACTGGCAGACCGTTTCTATCAATGCCTATAGGGAAGAGGACGTTGTTGCCGGACATTCTGGCCGTCCTGGCTATCATGTCGATCTGGGCATAGTGAGCTGCAGCTCCTATGTGCCAAGGTCTGCCTGAAGGGTAAGGTGGCGGCGTATCAATGACAAATGCCGGCTTGCTCTTTTCAACTGAAAATTTATAGATATTGCTCTCGTGCCATTTCTGCAGAATGTCCTTCTCTATCCTAGGATCCCATGATTTAGCCTGAATTTTAGGTTCCATCCATCTCACCTGCAGTTACTTTTTTTGTTCATTTTCCTCTGTTTCCTGATGTTTCTAGGCCCCGCCTGACTAGTCCAGTGCAGCAAGACTTGTCAGCTTGGTGGCTTGATTGGACCGGGTTGACTTGTTTCTGGCAGCAAAAGCTGTTATTAATGTTCTACTTTAGAAGCCATCCGTCCGGCTGGCTGACTGCAACTTAAAATAATAATGCCGCTATTCAATGCTAAATGCGGGATGGTTCCGGCAGAAATAATTCCAAGGTAAGGCTTGTCTGGGAGACTGCCGGGGTAATCAGTTCAAGCTCTGACTCCAACTCCAATTCCAACTCAAAGATTCCTACAAAAGCAAAGGCAAACAAGAGCCCGCTCCTTCCGAACGGCAATGTCCTCTTCCACTGTGACAATATGGCTGCAATGAACTATTTGCTGGAAAAGGGCTTTGCAGACAAAATTGATCTTATCTATGTTGATCCACCATTCCAAAGTGGTACAAGCTACTTTCGCCGGGTTGAAAATGCTCAGAGGCTGGCATTTCGCGACATCTGGAAGGGTTCTAATGGTGCCGGAATCTCTGCATACCTCGACATGATTGCTCCTAGGCTTGAACAGATGCGCCTGCTACTCTCACCATCAGGCTCAATTTTTGTCCACTTGGACTGGCATGCTGTGCACTATGTGAAAGTGCTGCTAGATGAAGTGTTTGGACCTGAAAACTTCAGGAATGAAATCATTGTAAAAAGGGGCCGCAGAAAAAACCTGCTCTATCAGTTCAAGCTAATAGACAAGATGCACAGCGGGTACGATTCTATACTCTGGTACTCAAAGAGCAGGAAAGCCAAGTTTCCTCTTCCTCTTGTGCAGAACCGGTCTGAGTCAAGGTGGATGGGATTCTGGAGCAATACAGACAGACCTACAATGCGCTACAGGATATTTGGCTATGCTCCGCCGAGGGGACAGTGGAAGTGGACCAGAGACAGGGCTGTGCGGGCAATAGAAAATTACAAGTTGTATATGGACAAGTTCTTCCCTATGCCTCTTGATCAGTACTGGGCGCAGACAGGAAGAGAATTAGAGTTTATTCGCAAGCGTAGAAGCGTCAAGTACCCAGAATACTGGATACCGCCCAAGGCTTATACACTCCTTGATAATATCTGGCTGGACGTAGAGGCATATGACTACTCCACCGGCTACGGAACACAGAAGCATATCGATTTGCTTGAGAGAATAGTAAGCCAGTTTTCGCCTCCCGGCGGCCTGGTTGCAGATTTTTTCTGCGGCTCCGGGACTTCACTTGTGGTGGCACAGAGATTGAATAGAAGGTGGATTGGCTGCGATCTGTCGGCTGAAGCAATATCTGTTGCAAGAAAAAGACTTGGAGCTGCGCCCAAGTATCGCCTGATAAAGATGAGATGAGGTGAGATGAGGCGAGGCGTCATAGGTAAAGTAAATAATCTCGTCTATCTCTGCCTGCTTCCTGCCTGTTTATCTTATCTATTCCTATCCATTTACCCGCATACATTCATTAGGCAGATTTGTGCCTGAGTCTCTGTGAGCGGAACCCAGACAAAGACAGAATATGAAGGCCTGCTCAAGCGCCTGCAGGACAAGCTTGGCAACACCTCAAAGAAGGCCAGCTCTAGGTTGGAAATCCCGACGCCCCAGATCATATGGGTGGGCAAGAATACTATATTCAGGAACTTTATGGACTTTCCCAAGGCCCTCAGGCGAGACCCCGAGAAACTGCTTCTCTACCTCAACAAAGAGCTTGCTTCGGCAGGCTATATTGCCGGTGAGAGGGTGATATTCCTTGGCAGAAAAGAACCTTCTTCGTTTGTGGCCCTGATAGACAGGTACATAAAAGACTATATTATCTGCCCGGTCTGCGGAAGCCCGGATACCCGGACTGAAAAGAACAAAAAACTTGGGTTTCTGCTCTGTGAGGCCTGCGGTGCAAGGTCGTCAATAAAGGGCAACTATGCCTGACCCTGCGGGTTATCTTTATCTTTATCTTTTCCCACTGCTTTCACTTTCACTTCCACCTCTATTTCCATTCTGCGCCACGCCCGCACCGGCTGTAGTGGGAGACTCTCGTATATTGTCAAGGACATGGCGCAGTTCCGGGTCGCTGACAAGCTTGTCCATAAATCCTCTGACTATGCTCCTTGTAGTTCTCTCGGCAGCCCCCTGGCCTCTATGCTGTACGTTGACAACATAATCATAGACAAACGGGCTGATATATAGCGAGCAAACATCTGCAATCCAAGCAAGTAAAGTGTTTGCAGTTTGATCTGCAAGCATCTGCTCTCTTTTCTCCTCAAACATTCTGCCTATGATCCGCACATTGTACAGGTATAGCTTCTTGCCCGTATTCTGGTCGGTGCCGGTTAGAAGTACAGAGTCCCTCTCATCGTAAATCAGTCCAAACGAGACGTTATATGGCATCTTGACGTGCTTTGACTTTGGAGCATAGTCGAACAGCTCATCCATCAGACTCTTTAGGAGCGCATAAAATCGCTCAAGTTGCTTCTGCTTCTCCTGCTTGTCTTCGCGATGGAATAATGGCACCCCAAGCTATAGATAGCTAATTAATAAAAAGTTAGTTGCCTCGCAGTTCTGCGATTTGAAATGAAATACAAACCGGCCAAATAATCGTGTCTTGGTGAGTTCTCAAGTCGAGCCTCCACACATGAGAGCTGCAGTCATTAATGTGTAAAGCAGGACATAGCGGGCATCTAATTTCGATTTCTTTACCACAGCTCATTTTTCTTCCAATACTTGAGGTACAGTACAATAAAAGAATCAACTGTTTTAACTTGCAAATTGGATAAAGTTAACAAAGGGTGCTAAGTATCAACCAGCAACTATCTCATTAGATGACAGCTATAATGTCACTTCACGAAACACCGAAAAGAAACAACTTTACCACTGGTCAGAGCTGGGGCGCACTCAGAAAGGCATGGAAAGGGTACAGAATAGCCAAGGTACAAGGCGACAGTACAAAGATGAAAGAATACGCCAACAAGATAAGAAAGATCCAGGGAGAACTTGGAATCAGCGTAGCTTCATTTCCGCAACTGGGCATAAACTAAACTAGGCCAGATTAAATAAATACTAGCCAATTCAGCCCAGTGCGAACTTTTTTCATTTTTATTTTATTGTCTATCTCTGCTTTTGCCTTATAATATCAATAAGAACATCTTGTTATCTGTACATCCCAGCGCTGTTTGAGGCTAGATGATATTTTATCTTGCTCTCAATCTGGGCCTTTGGCATTGCCCCTATGAGCACGTCGACAGGTTTTCCGCCTTTGAATATGATCATGGTAGGAATGCTCTGGATCCCAAAAGATGTTGAAACTAGCTGGTTCTCGTCCACGTTGACCTTGCCAAACACAACTTTGCCTGCATATTCTCTCGCAAGCTGGTCTATGACGGGCGCAACGGCCCTGCATGGACCACACCAGCTTGCCCAGAAATCGACAAGCATAAGGGGGTGACTTGAGGTTTCTCTGGCAAAATTTGAATCTGTCAGGACGATGGGAGCTGATATCTTGGGTGCTGACGCCATTTTTTGCAGCTCTGCCATCTTCTTCTGTTTTATAGCTTCAAGCTCATTATCGTCAACGGCCATGGAGAATATAGTATTTGCATCATCAGATATATTTTCCTTATCTGCCTGCCGGTAGATGAAGTGGCTGGTGGTGGAATAGACGGACATAGATATAGACATAGACTAAAAAGCCCCATTTCCATGAATGTAATCTGTTGTCCCGTTCCAGCGAATATGATAGGGCGCTACATTTTGTGGTCCTCGATGCAATTGCCAGGCAACAGGACAGGCCTTCTGGCGCAGGAGAAATTGCCAAGGCCATCAGGCTCCCGGAATCAGATGTAAAGGATATCCTTGACACACTGTCTTCAAATGGCCTGGTTTTGGCAGAAGGAGCACCATCTTCCTTTGCCGCTACCCAGAAAGGAAAGGATTACCTTGATGCAAAGAGAAAAGAGCTGGAACAGTGGTGGGAGATTCTGAAAAAGCTGTACAAGGGAATGGATGACGAACAGCTCTATCTGTTTATGAAGTCAATCAGCCCCTGGATAGTATGGGTTATGCTTCCTTCAGGTATAATCGACAAGCAATATTTTGACAAGATGCTCAAGGTCCTGAAAATGACCATGAGCAAGCTTGTTGATTATGCAGTCTTTGGAGTAGATTCCGAGCTTGATGCAGATAAAAAATGACAAACAAGAGACAACGAAAGGAAGAGCAAACAAAAAATACTTCACTGCATTTTGGTGCATTTGACCGCTGTTTGATCTAATCTATAAACCATCAGAATTTTGATACTGATACCAGCTTGCTTGCAGGGATCAGAAAAACTGCTGATGCATCAATCACTCGATCAATCAGTAATCAAACATTGTTTTTGATCATTTCAACACTCAGGTCGATTTTGCAGATCCTTTCGCTTCGATTGCCTGTTTTAGCGTACCAGTTACTGCAGGAAGAATTCTCGGGTCATTTACCTTAGGTATTATGTAATCTGGCCTCAGATGGATCCCTTTCTCTACAAGGCCGGCGATTGCGCGTGCAACTGCTACGAGCATTTCTTCATTCAGAGACCTAGCTCTAAGATCAAGCAACGCGCGCAGTACCGACGGAAAAACCACGGCGTTGTTGACTTGGTTGGCAAAGTCTGACCTGCCTGTTGCAACTATCTTTGCTCCTGCCTGCAGCGCTTGAGGAGGATCTATCTCCGGGTCAGGGTTGCTCAGTGCAAATACGATAGCGTCTCTGCTCATAGTCTTGACCATATCTGCTGTCAGAATTCCGCCCTTGCCTGATACGCCAATAAATACATCAGCATTCTTGATGACCTCAGCCAGAGGTCCAGTCGCTCTGGCCTGGTTGGTCTTGTCTGCGATCTCTTGCTTGTAGCGAGTTTCTTCAGCCCCATTATTCTTCTGGCCGCCAAGGTCTCTTCCTTGGTATATCGCACCGTGGCTGTCCACTACAACTATATCTTTGCAGCCAGCCTGTAGCAGAATTTTGAATATGCCGTACCCTGCCGAGCCGGCTCCAGATATCACTACTTTTACTTTTTCTATCTGCTTGTTTACAAGCGTCAGAGCATTTATCAGGGCAGCAAGGGCAATGACGGCAGTTCCATGCTGGTCGTCATGGAATACCGGAATATCGAGTTCTTTTTGCAGTCTCTCGACTATCTCCAGAACTTTTGGCGATTCAATGTCTTCAATATTTATAGCACCAAAAACAGGCTGGATCATTTTTACAAATCTGATTATCTCCTCTCTGTCCCGCGAGGCTATGCATAGCGGGATGGCGTTTATGCCGCCAAGCATCTTGAACAGAATGGATTTGCCTTCCATAACCGGAATTGCAGCTTCTGGACCCACATTGCCCAATCCAAGCACTCTTGTGCCGTCGCAGACTATGGCGACATTGTTCCACTTTGAAGTGTAATCATAGGCCAAGCTTTTGTCCCTGCCTATTGCTTCCGCCACATACGCCACGCCCGGAGTGTAAACGAGCCCCAGGGTCTTGGTCTTTTTCCCCGGTTGCGGCTTCAGCTCTTCGCCTTCTGCGCTGATTCCGCCCCCATCAAAGACATCTACGGCAGAGATCCTGCTGTGAATCTCTATCTTGCCCTTTAGCAGCCGGTGGAGGTTTATCGCATCATCCTCTATTGTCAGACAGCATCACTGTGATGGTAACCACAATGTAAGTAAATATGTGTTAATGAACCGGCTGTGAGGCAGAATATCATTGCTATTAGTAAGGTGCAGGCTTGGCACTTTTCTTGGTGCTGTAATCAATTAAATTATTTGTCTGTACGTGCAACATCCAGTACTGCTATTACTATTATCTCCATTCGTTTCTCCATGCGTCTTCCGCGCTGCTTGCCCTCCTTTTGCGCTCAAGTTCTATCATCAATTTTGTCAATAACACACCGGCAATAAAGCCGCCTACATGGGCTGTAAACGCAATGGGAGCGATTCTGCTAAAAGAGCCGATCACTGCAAATACTATCTGCATGATAAGCCAATAGTATGCATTTCTGTTTCCTGTTGCAGCAGCTATTCCAAACACTCCTGCTATTGCACCTGAAGCGCCAATCAGCACTCCACCCCCGGTTCCGGTTACATATGAAGCCAGAGCGCCGTAGAATAGCGTGCCAGCCACGCCGGAAACAAAATAGATCAGGATATATCTGAGAGACCCGACCGACCTTTCGGCATAGCCCCCCAAGTAAACCAGCGCTATAAGGTTGAACGCAATATGGATTATGTTGGCGTGTATGAACATAGAAGAGAAGATTTTTTCTAGTGCGCCTGCGGTGCCTGGCGCAAGTGAAGACTGGGGATTCAGGACTGAATGTTCGGTATTGCTGCGAAACAGCTGATCAGGGACAAATCCATATTCGCTAATGATCCTGTCCTGAGAGTTTGAAAGTATGCCGGCCACAAAAATTCCCGCATTTATAATGACAATAGAAATAGTAGCTACTGGAAGATTTGCAAGCCTTGCCTCCACAACTGTATTTAGCGTTACCGATAATAATGTCTATACTCTTGACTGTCTAGTTATATCACGCCTGCTTCGCGCAGCTTCTCTGGCAGATACGTCTCTGCAAGGTACTTGAACCCGTGCTTGAAGAATGCGTCCAGCTCACACTTCTCCTCGTGCTCCAGAAATATATTCAGCTCTTTTTGCCATTTCTTATCTTGGAACCACGGCTTTTTCTTCATGTCGTGCGCTCTATTGATATCCTCTTCAGAGGCCGCCAGCCTAGCTACTTCAGGGATATTGTATCTGTAAATATCTGAAAACATCATGCCCAACACCTGCGCATCTGGGGTTACAAGCCTGTCACTATCATAACTGAGCGATTCGCTTCCTATCTTGTAGCGCAACGCAATGCCAAGGCCCCAAGGATCAGCATCGGCAAATACCACGACAGGCATTTTCCATTCTTCGTTTAGTGTCTTGACCATCATCCTTGTTGCCCTGTCAGGCTCGCCTGAGCCGGTCATAAGGATAGCGTTATATTTCTGGATAAATCCTGATTTGCGGATATTGTTCAGCACAGTATCTTTTTCCACAACCATTACAAAATCAGCCTTTACGTCTACAATCTCGACATCTCTGATATTGGTTGGAATAAGCTGCGAAGTCGCCCTGCTGCCCAGGCTGCAATCAATCAGATCTCCTCCTACCCGCAAGGTAATGGGCCCGGAGATCATCCCCTTTGGCTTTGACGTAACCGAAAACTCTTCTCTTGGAACTCCTGTCAAAAGCTCGACTGCCTTGATGGCATCGTCTGAATTTTCCTGGCTGTTCCAGAATTTCTGCTTGTTCTTTTCGTCTCCAACGGTGCTGAGGGTTGCGTAGTACATTCCTCTGATTGTGCTTTCCATCTCTTCATCAAGCAGCTTTCTAACGGCGTTTGCCATCACAAGATACTGCGCAAAAGTGGGAATCTTTTTTGTGCTGTCGGGGCTTATCCTTGCTGTCTTGTCGCCGATGGTCAGCATCCTCTTTTCTTCTGACCATATTGTGTTGTCATAGCCCACCTTTGGAACATCCAGAACAGGGAGAACTTTTTGATCCATCAGGTCTGCGCTTACATCTTTCATGATGAGCTTTATTTTCTTGATTACCTCTTGATGGCGCTTGTCAGTTGCTGGCATCTTTTATCGAGTCACCTTACCTTTTGCTCCTCTTCTTATCTCCGGCGGCTGAATATACATCCAAAGAGGTCTGGCCTGTAGCCTGTTTTGCTGTTTTCTTTTCTCCCTTCCATGTCGCTTTTAATTTCTCTACTGGGTTGGCTCTTTCACCTTTTGGCACTGTCGCTTTCACCTTTGCCACTTCCTCCTTTACCTGCCTGCTTCTTGGCGGGTTTGGCTTGGCACTTTTTGCTGCAATCTGCTCTGCGCTCACTTTACCTTTATTGACTTCAATATTTGCTCCTTTTTCTTCTCCTGCTTCTTCCTCAATCCTTTTTCCTGTAATTGCATCTTCCTTCTCGGGGACAGGGGCACCGGCAATTTCGCCGGTAACATGTTTTTCTGCAAGCTCTGTAAACGCCTGCTCAAGCTTGATGCTATCAACCTTGATAGATTCTGAAATTGCCCCGACGATAAGCGGGATATAATACTTGTAAAGATTGAGCCTGCTCTGGGCTTCTTTCATCCGCAGCTCTTTGCGGATCTGGGCGCTCACTTTTCTGTAAAGGTCAGACAGACATGACTTCATGTAATGCTTGAGCTCGCCTTCAGAGGCAATGCTCTCTTTGCCTGCAGTCTTGTATGGAATCTTGGTCGAGCATACATGGAAGAAGATGTGGAGTGGCAGCAGCTCGACAGCCCTGTCAGATTTTGCTTCGGGGTTGGCGAACTGTTCCTTTACCTCCTTTTTGGAGATGCCCATCTTGTTTATCTCCACCTCTGATACGACCTCTCTGGCTACATCAGAGCCTTCGTCATACAGTAGTGGAATCTTGTTTGCAAACCTGAATATCTTGAAAGACCCGATGTCGCCGCCGTATGCTATCCCGCACTCGACTATTGTCGGCCTGTTATTGACAACGCAGGTCTTTGATGAGTAGGCTGTCAATGCCGGCCTCAATATCTTGACTGCTATCTGGGGCTGGGTTGGGTTGCCTGCAGCAACCATCTTGCCGTTGCCTGCATCCTCTATGCCCTGCTCTGCCTTTTCCTTTGTCCCTGCCTGAGGCTCTCTGCTTGTGACAATGGTATACTCTGATGTCATGCCGACTGTCAGAATCTCTTCGCCTATCGGGCTCAGGTGGTCGGTATTTGGGGTATGGAACTTGGTCTTCTTGCAAACTTTGACTATTTCTATCAGTTCATGCTCGTCATACTTGTCTGCAGGCTTGTTTTCTAGGCCGGCATTTTTGATAATCTCTTTGGCCTTTTCTGCTGAAAGCTTTTGAAACGAGCCTGATAGCACACCCTGCAAGGTTGTCTTTTGGTTCATAAAATTCGTTATTGCCTTTTTGAGCGTCATCAGATCCATGTCTGACGGATGGGGCAGCACTTCCTTTGCAGGCTGCGGCATGACAGTTGTCCTTCTGTCAAACATGACCTTGCCATCGTCTGTCTCAAATTCCAGCACAGCATAAGGGTTGACTATGCTTGTCTGGCTTATGTAATCATAAATCTTGCTTTTTGTAATAGGCGAGAGCCGGGCTCGCAATATTGCTTCGACCCTGAAACCGGAGTCGCTCGTTATTCTGGATTCGTCTGCCTTCAATGTCTTTTTCAAAAGCACAATCGGCTTGTTTGTGCCAATATCTGTCCTGAGCTCAAAATAGTGCTCTGATTTTTCTTCCTCTGACTTTGACCAGACTTTTAGTGGATGATCGGTATCTTTTGTTGAAAAGGCAGCAATCATCTTGAGGCCTACTCCAAAGAGGCCTCGCTGCTGCTTCTCGACATACTTGCCAGAGGTTAGAAAAGAGCATACAGCCACGGGGACTTTATCAGAAGGTATGCCAATGCCGTTATCCTGGCAGGAGATAAGCCACATATCGTTTGCAGGATCCAGCATCTTCATTGATAGCGAAATATGGGGCAAGATGTGGCTGCTTTCGCATGAATCTAATGAATTCTCAATTAGCTCCCTTACTGCCATGTAAAGTATGCGCTCGCCAGTAAACCCGGCAAGGGCTGAATTATCAACAAAGAACTCTGACTCTGCCTTTCTATCATAGCGCACCTTTCCTCTGCCAAGTGGCTGCTGGAGAACAGGTGCCGGCGGCTGGCTGTTAACCTTTGCCGGTTTTGCATTCTTCTGCCCGGCACTGGCTGCAACCTCAACAGTAGCCTTTTGTTTCAAACGCTGCAACTATTCAATAACTCAATTTAACTTTTTACAAGAAATTTATTGACTCAATAGACATGAAAAGTTAAGCAGTCTAGTCGATCTGCGATCCATAGGGTGTTCCGGCATTTTTCAGTTCCTGAACTCTAAAGCTGGTAATTTCTACAAGGAGGCGTTTTTTGTCCTTTTGTATCACAATAAAGTCAGAGCCAGAACCGACTATGCTTCCGCCTACCAAGTCTTTCAGTGTAACTGCCAATGGAGCCCGATCTGCGTCATGGCATATTAATTATTATCTTGCGTTGTTTTGTTGATACAGCGTGCCATATTATACATTAACTTATTAATCATATCCAGATTCAATATGCCGATACCGTTGGCATCGCTGGGCCTTGATTCCCTGATAGGCGTATCTGCAGCTGTACTTACAACATCCAGCTTTTTGCCGCAGATAATCAGGGCATACAAGACAAAGAGCATGGACGATGTCTCGAAATACCTTATGCTGATGTTTTCAACGGGAACTATTCTGTGGATGGTTTATGGCGTGGCCCATAGCGACCCTGTGATAATTGGCGCAAACGGAGTTGCCACTATCTTTAACTTGATCCTCCTTTACTTGAAGTTCAGCTACACAAGAAGCGAAAGGCAGGCAGGGGACGGCAGCCGCAATCCAGTTAATATATTACGGGGATCGGAAGAACAAGAAGAAGCAGCAGGCGGTCGTAAAGAAGGAAATGGCCAAAAGCAAGGCAAATAGCAAAGCCGGCAGGACAACCAATGAGCGAACTGTCCAGCCTGATGACCCTGCACTTGCTGTAACAGTTGCAGGCCTCCACCTGCGTAATCCTACTATGCTTGCTTCCGGGATACTTGGCATCTCGCAGGACATATTCGCAAGGCTTTACAGAGCCGGCGCAGGGGCTATTGTCAGCAAATCAATCAGCATCGAGCCTATCGAAGGATATAGAAATCCAACCATAGTTTCTCTGGGGAGCAACAGCTACCTCAACGCGGTCGGACTTGCAAACCCCGGCGCAGAGGCGTTTTCAAAGGAAATTGCACCTAGCAGAGGAATTCCAATAATTGTCAGCCTGGTCGGATCCTCTGATAAAGAGTTCCCGCCGATGGTACAAAAGTTTGATGCTCTTGGCAATGTTATTGGCTACGAGGTTAACCTCTCCTGCCCTCACGTAGCCAAGATGGGGATGGAAGTTGGTGACGATCCGGAAATGGTCAGCAGGATTGTAAAGGCGATCAAGGCCGGCACGCGCAAGCCTGTCATAATCAAGGTAGGCATAGGCGCTGCAGATGTTGTCAAGATTGCCAAAGTTGCAAAAGAATCAGGCGCTGATGCAATCACGGCCATCAACACCATCCGCGCAATGACTATCAATATAGAAACCGGGATGCCTGTTCTGAGCAATAGAATAGGCGGGCTTTCAGGCGCCGCAATCAAGCCGGCGGCGGTGAGATGCGTTTACGAGATATCCAAAGCAGGAATACCTGTAATTGGATGCGGCGGTATAACTACCTGGGAAGATGCCGTCGAGTTTATTCTAGCCGGAGCCTCTGCTGTGCAGATTGGCAGTGCCATCGGCAATAGGTGGATTGATGTGTTTGCCGAGATTGGAGCTGGAATCAAGAAATATCTGGAGAGGAAAGGCATGAAAAACGTAATGGAGATTTCAGGGCTTGCCCATAAATATTGATATCAATAGGATAAGGGTTGTCATCATAGACAAGATCGTCCATGAGACTCCTACTGTCAAGACCATTGTCTTTAAGGACCGGCTGAGTTCAGAGGCAAAGCCGGGTCAGTTTCTGATGGTGTGGATTCCAAGGGGCGAAGAGCTCCCAATGAGTGTGATGGTTCCAGACAGAAAAGACAAAAACAACAAAGATTCTGCCGCCCTTACTATACGCAAGCACGGCTATGGCTCAACCCTGCTCTTTGACAAGAGGCCCGGCGACATTTTGGGCGTGCGCGGGCCATACGGAAACGAATTCAAGATAGGCCAAAACAAAAAAGTCCTGCTTGTTGGCGGCGGCACCGGGCTTGTTCCCCTTATGCGGCTGGCAAGGAAGCTGAACAGCAACAAAATAGACACAACCATAATCATAGGGGCAAGGACAAAAGAGGAAGTCTTCTTTGAAAGGATGGCAAATGACCTGCTGCGCGATACACGTCATCAAGTCATTGTCACTACAGAAGATGGAAGCTATGGCGAAAAAGGATACGCCACAGATGCGATGGCAAGGCTTGTTGATGGAGGCAAACAAGAAAGGTCAAGAAAAAACGCCAAATTTGACTGCGTATATACCTGCGGGCCGGAGCTTATGATGAAAAAAGTCTATGACCTTGCCGCTTCGGCTTCTCTACCTGTCCAAGCAAGCCTTGAGCGGTACATGAAGTGTGGAATCGGTATTTGCAGTAGCTGCTGCATCGGAGACCAGCTTGTCTGCAGAGACGGGACAATTTACAATGAAAGACAGCTTTCTACAATGGCAGAATTTGGCAGGATGTACAGAGACAAGTCAGGGCGCAGGGTGCCTTATTGATTTTGACTCCAGAGTAGAAGTAGAGTAGATAGGGAAGCGAGGAGCAATGACTGGAAAGCTTTTAATTAATCTGCAAATACTTCAGTTTAAATAGGTAACTTTAGATTGCCAAAGTACCCGAAAATAGTTCTCAGTGCAGACCGCACTCTGATGTCCCCGTACAGGGGAATTTCCCTTGCATCGTTTTTTGGATGCGCGCCTGCCCTTGACATGAATAGAAGCCACAACTCGTTTTGGTACCACGTCATGGGAAATCAAGTCACTCCCAGATTGCTCTTTGATTTTATCTGCAATCCGATTGATCACACAAACGGCAGGGCTAACTATGCGCCATATGGGCTGCGCAAGGTAGAGGCCGCTCTGGTAAGAGATGGCTACAGTCCCGAAGACGTGGTGGTGGCCCACCCTGATTACATAGAGCAGTTTATAGGCCCCGAGACCGAGGTGGTGGGAACTTATGAAATGGATCCACTTGGAATGGGCCCAGTAACTATGACGTTTACCTACGGCAGAAAGCAGACATCCTATGACGAGTTTTACAACAGGGACCTGCACATGCGCATAAATGCTGCCAAGAAAAGAAATGGAAGCAAGGCAAAGGTAATTGCCGGAGCTTCAGGTACATGGCAGTACAACTACGATCCTGCCAAGATTGAAGAATATGAACTCTATGGCATTGTAGAAGGCGAGCTTGGAGGAATCGGGCCTGAGATAGACGGTGCAGGTGGCAAGTTCTTTGACGCCTTGATCAACGGCGAACTTGAGACAGCCAACCCGTTCAAGAAAAGCCAGTTCAAAGTCGAGGTAAAAGAATTTGTCAAAAATGGCCACACCTACCACGGCAGGTTTATTCATTACTGGAACGAGCCGTCGGTTGACGAAATTCCAAATATCATCAACCCAAGCATACATGGAATGGTCGAAGTGATGCGCGGCTGTGGAAGGGGCTGCAAGTTCTGCGATGTAACACTCAGGCCGCTCAGGTACTACCCAGTCGAGAAGGTCAAGAAAGAGATCGAAATCAACATGAAGTATGGCGGACTCAAGAACGCATGGATCCACAGCGATGATATTTTTGTGTACGGGTTGAACCCAAGAACTACAAAGAACATGCAGC
The DNA here is from genome assembly GCA_021325295.1 of Nitrososphaeraceae archaeon. Classification (GTDB taxonomy): domain Archaea; phylum Thermoproteota; class Nitrososphaeria; order Nitrososphaerales; family Nitrososphaeraceae; genus JAJPHM01. The sequence continues at coordinate 8,747 of JAJPHM010000027.1, read as the reverse complement.
CAAATAGAGAGGCAATAGAGGAGCTGTTCAAAGGGATTATGGCAACCGGCATAGAGCACACCAACCCGACCCATGGCACATTGGCCGGAGCAATTGCTGACGAGAGGTTGATACCCAATGTCTCCAAGATTATCAACGCAGGCCCCAACAACCATATCGGCATACAGTGTGGATTTGAAACTGGAAGCACCCGGCTTATCGGCAAGTATGCAGACAGAAAGCTGGCTCCATTCAAGCCCGCAGAGTGGCACTGGGTGGTCAAGACCGGCATCAAGACGCTAAATGAGCATTACTGGGTGCCTGCCTTTACCCTTATAATGGGCCTCAACAATGACGAGACTCCGGAAGACAGCTGGGAGACAATCCGGTTGATTCATGAGGTAGAGACTGAGCAGCCAGATTCCAAGTTTACAACCACTCCTCTTACCTTCGTTCCAATCGGGCTGCTTGAAAAATCAGACTTTTACGATATTGGCAACACGATGGATCCGGCCAAGCTGGGCGTAATGTACAAGACATGGCAACACAACTTCAAGTATGGAATCCAGAAATTCATGCACAAGGTAGGCCGGGATAACCCAATAAAGAACTGGTTCTTTGCAGGCCTAGCAAGGAGCCTTGGCGGGGTGCCTCTGAGCGCAATGGAAAGGTTTGCCAGAAGAAAAGGACCCGAGCACGAAAAGGTAATCGAGCTGATAAAAGCAAAGTACTGGTAGACGGCTGCGACGGTCTTTTTTTCATTTACCTTTCAAATCATTCATTTGCCAAACCGGCTTGTTCGTTTGCTTTATTATCGTCTGGCGTGCCTTTTCTTCTTCCAGCTATTGCAGATAATTAACGGGCCAGTTGAGCCAGCGATATTATTGTACATAATAATATAATGTAATATAATATAATATATCCATAAAGTCCAAGTTAGTTTGGCCGGATGGCATTACTGCTGGGCACTTGCGGGTGGAGCTATCAAGAATGGGTAGGGTTGTTCTATCCTAACAATAGACTTGGCAAGCTTACGTTTTATGCCAGCGTCTTTGATACAGTTGAGGTAGATTCCTCGTTTTACAAGATCCCTTCAAAGCAGATGGTCTCAGGCTGGATCAGAAACACCAAGCCCGGCTTCAAGTTTTCTCTAAAGATTCCCAAGATAATCAGCCACGACAAGCGCCTTGCAGGCGTGCAGGATGACTTTAACAGGTTTATCAAAATAATCGAGCCGATATCGCAGGCCGGCAAACTTGGGTGCCTTTTGCTCCAGCTAGCGCCAAGCTTTACGTATAAAGACAGACACTTGCTGGAGTCTTTCCTTAGCAAGCTTCCTCCGCGTATTCACTTTGCAGTAGAGTTCAGGCACGAGTCGTGGGACAGAAATGAGACCTGGCAGATGCTGAGTGATTTTAATGTATCAAATACTATAACTGACTCGCCGATCAAATTCCTCTCCAAGCCTGTAGTTACTGCTACAACCCATGCCTTTGTTAGGTGGCATGGCAAAGGAAACCCGGTATGGTACGACTATACCTATTCGCAAGATGAGCTAGCGCCGTGGGCTGGCAAAGTCCGAGAGCTGTCAGCAAAAGTGCCTGTAATCTATGCTTACTTTAACAACCATTATGGTGCCCGAGCACCGCTCAACGCACTGCAGTTTCTGGAGATGAACGGGACAGCAGAAGAGAAGCAAAAGAAGATAAAGGCCAGAATAGAGAAGCGTCTGCCAAGCCAGGAGAGTAATGCAAGGCCAAAGCTTTTGACTGACTTTTTGTAAAGACCTGCTTCTTTTTTCTTGGTTGAAGGCAGACCCTGCCGCCATTGTCATTCATTGGGCATATCCACGGATTGCCCATTACGGTATTTTTTCCCATCAAATATCATTTCCACTATTTTCTCTGCAACCTGCCGGGGCCTCAGCATTCTGTCTTTGTGTGCCCTATAATAGGCAGGATCAGCGTCTTCCTGCATCTTTGTGGCTACTTCTCCGGGGCATATCGACATTACCCGGATATTGCTGCCTGCAACTTCCCACGCCAAGCTTTCAGCCAGCCCAATCATCCCAAATTTGCTTGCGCAGTACGCAGAAAGGTTTTCAGAGCCTTCCTTGCCTGCTACAGAGCTCACATTGATTATTGTGCCGGATCCCCTGCGAACCATACCGGGAACCACAGCCTGCGAGCAGAGAAATGCGCCTTTCAGGTTAGAATTGATAGTCTCATTCCACTCTTTTTCAGAAGTATCAACAAGCCTTTTGACTATCGCTACTCCTGCATTATTGACAAGTATGTCGACAGCGCCAAATTCCATTACTGTCTTGCTGACAAGCGACCCGATATCAGATGATATACTAACATCGCACTTTGTTCCGGCAACTCCAGCATGACCTTCTGCCGTCTGCCTGATATGGCTTACAGTTTCATCAATGTCCTTCTGGGTTCTTGAGCATACAACCACGTTTACTCCCTTAACAGCAAGGAGCATTGCGGTTTCTCTTCCTATGCCTCTTCCGCCGCCAGTAATGATCGCAGTCTTCATCAGATAATAGCTGCCAGTTTGCAATGATATTTGAGTTTCACTAATACAATATTCGAAGCGATTTCATGGCTGATTTGCAGCATAGGTGATAGCAAGACATACAGGAGGAGAAACAAGACCTTCTGCTTGCCAGAAATTTATTGTATTATTTATATCAGTCTTTGATAAGATAGGATAAGCGATGCCCGACTATTTTGAAATGGACAGGCTTATCGAAGACCTTGCCAAGATATACTCCACAGCCTGCGCGACCACATGGTTTAAGGTAATGAACAACAAAAAGCCTACAAAGGAGGAGTTTCGCGCCAAAGTGACAGAATTTATGAAGCACTTTGAATATACGCTCTCTACCTATCCGCAGACGCCGGAAGCAGACCAGCTCAGAGAGTATGCCCTGAAAGGTTTGCAGGCTGAAATTTCCCGGGTTCTTGAGGGCAACAACAAGGAAGTGGAGCGCCGGTACAAGTATTATGTCGACTATAGATGACTAGTTTTTTCTTTCCCAACCGGGCCTATCTCAGCACGCAGCTGGTGCATAAACAGTTGCATAAATTCTGTGCGCTTTCGCGCCATATTTCTGGCCTCTCTGCTGTGCATCGAGTCGCCCAGTTTCAATAGTTTTAGCCTAAAGTGGTCCAGTGTCCACTGCTTGTCATCTGGCTCTCTGCCGCTTGAGCCAAACGGATCGTCTGGATTGTAAAACAACCTCTTTTCCATACCGCCTACGCTAAACGTTCTGGCTATACCTATTGCGCCAAGTGCGTCAAGCCTATCTGCATCTTGCAGTAACCTTGCCTCCAAAGTAGAAGGGGTGATCTTTTTAGAATAACTGTGGGTCCTTATGCAATAGCATATTCTGTCTATCTTTTCCTTCGGGTATCTTCCACTGAGCATTTTCTCTGCAAGGTCTGCACTGTCGTCGGCTGACTTGGTTCTCTTGGCACTTCCTTTAGGGTAGACAACCAGATCATGCAAAAGCGCAGCTGCCAGGAGCACATCCATGTCTGCTCCCTCTTTTCTGCCAAGAATCTCCGCATTGCGATAGACTCGCATTACATGTTCAAAGTCATGTGCAGGGTCGCGCCCGTCAAGAATGTCCCTCACCTCTGCCTTGATTTCGTCCAGTACAGTTGTCTGCAAGGTACCGGACGATCTCGTGTCCGCTAATAAATATAGGCACCTTCTTGATCCACTTTTCCTTTCCAGCCTTATTAGCCTCGAGCACCTTTCCCAATCTGCAGGCTACAAATCCTGGGTTATTAGCAGTAATAAAGCCGCTATAGAATCTCCAACCGCCGCTTACAAGGACAAATCGCTATTCACCAAACGATATAGCAAAAGGACACAAAATAACTCTATGACGACTTTCCAAGCAACTGGAAAGGTGCTGGCAGACAAAGCCCAGAGAAAGGAATCAGAATCTCTGGACTTGCTTGTACAGCCCAGCAATGTAGAATCAAGGATGGAGAGCCTGCTGACAAAGACTGCTACAAAGCTTTGTGAAGAAGAGGGCATCAACTTTGCAGGCCTTTTGCCCATCCAGAGGCTCTTCCTTACGCATTACCGCTGCTCAAGCTGCAGGCTTGTACCGCTGTACCTCTTGAATATCCGATATCCTAACAAGCCCCGCTGCAGCAAATGTGGACAGCTGGTATCCTTTACCAGCACTGGAAAATACGGCAGGATCAGGAAAAAGATTGTTTTCTCGATGGCCTTGATCGGGGAACCGGGAGGAAATAGGATAGGTGGATAAGATAAAATTAAATAAACTGAAGGAAAGGAAAGAAAGAAAAAGATATCCAGATAGCTCAGCCGCAGCACTGTTGCAGCCGGTCGCATGTTTTACTGTTGCTGCTTTCTTTTGCTTTTTGACCTGAAATCAACGGGACAGCTATCCTGCTCAAGCTCGATGTATACTTTTGAGGGATTGACATAGGGGATGACCTGTATTATCCTGCGCTCTATCGTATCAATCACCGTTTCAATTCTGTCTGTGTCAAGCTTGTCGACGAGGTTCACTTCCATGGTGACAAGCACGTCTTTCGGCCCAAGGTGCATGGTGCGGAGCGAAATTATCCTGTTCACTTCGGGAATCTGCAGCACCAAGTCAACTATTCTGCGGTAGTCCTTTCTTGAAATTGCCTCTCCGATAAGGAGGCCCTTGTTCTCTCTGGCAAGAAAAAAAGCAAATCCCATCAGGATTGCTCCGATGGCAAACGAGCTTATCGCGTCGTAAACGGTATTGCCAGTCACCTGCGACAGAAATATCCCGGCGCCGGCAATTGCTATTCCTAAAAGCGCAGCCGAATCTTCGACAAGGACCGTAAGTATCGACGGATCTTTGCTTTCCTGGAACTCTTTTAGCAGAGTGCCAAGGCCGACCTTTTCTCCACGCGATTCTATTCCCTGCCTGAACAGGCTGAAGGCCACTCTCAACCCATTTCCTTCAAAGACGGCAGATATTGCCAGAATGACATAGCTGACGTTTACATTTTCTATCGCCCTGTTTGCTGCAAGAAAAGCTGAAAAGCCCTGCTGGAGGGCAAGTATGCCAGATATCCCGAAAAGCATGGTGGCTACAAGAAATGACCAAAAGAACTGCTCCTTGCCGTAGCCGAACGGATGGCGCTCGCTGGCTACTCTGGAGCTTGTCTTGATCCCGATAAGCAACAGTATCTGATTGAACGTATCTGATGTAGAATGGTACGCTTCAGCCCACATGGCTGCGCTACCTGTAAGTATTGCAGCAATGAATTTGGCTGCAGCTATGCCCAAGTTCCCAAAAAGAGCAGCGTATACTGCCTTTCTAGAACTGGAATTATCGACCACGGAATAGATAGTGGCCGAGCATATTTTAATGATGATGCTCTGGTAAAGCAATGTCTGCCAAACAGCACAGATAGACAAACGAACAAACAATCTTTTATCTTCCAGCAATCAGAAGAGGAGAGGAAAGAAGAGAAGGTCTGCACCAGGCAGCAACAGCTACTGCCAATTTTCAAAATCGCGATAGGATAATTATCAATTAATTAACTAATTCTGCTGTACTGTTTGCAGCCGCATCGCGACTATCGCATGCAACCCACCTAGAGTTTGCGCGTCCTGTATTTCCTCTTTACTTTGCCGCCTATTCTGACAAGCTCGGCGAGAGTCGGAGCTCCCCTCGTCTCTTGCCTTGTAGTTTTGATCGAGCCTGACAGATTTGCCATGAAAAGAGCATCGCTGTCGTCTCTGCCAAGTACCTTCATGGCAGAGAAAGTGCCGATAAATGCGTCCCCTGCACCTACAGTGTTTACCACCCGCAGACCCATCATACCGAGATCTACTCTGGGCATGATAACAAGCTCTCCATCCTTTGCCATCAAGCAGCCTTTCTCTCCCATAGTTACAATGACTCCAAGTTCTTTCCTTGCTGCAACTTTGATTATGAGCCTGCAGGCATGGACAGCATCGGCTGCGGAAGAACAGGGCATTGAAAGTAGTGAAGAGCACTCTTGCTCATTGAGCACAAGAAAATCAAGCTGTCTGATAATATCAGCCATTTTTCTCTTCCTTATGCCCCCGCTGGAAAGCATCCCCGGCGACCATATTACCTGCCTGCCATGCTCTGCGGCAGTCCTCACAAGCCTACCGGCCACTTCAAGAGGAGGGTCAATTACGGTAATCAGCTTGGAGTGACGGATAGCTCTTGTTAGCTTGCTGCTGGCAGCCATACGCTCAGCCAGCACGTCGTTTGCCTTTTTGAAGGTAAGGATAGAGTTCCTGCCTGCAGAGTCAACCAAAATAAATGCCTGACCCGACTGCACTTCTCTGTCTCGCCTGATAAATCTCGTTATCACACCTTCTGCTCTCAAAATATCAATCTGCCTTGCCGCAATATGGTCTGTCCCAAGAGAGCCGAATAACGCGACTCTGCCTTTTCCCAGCACCCTGACAGAGGCGACTGCAATATTTGCTCCTTTTCCCCCCGGCACGTCTATTACCCTTTCAACCCTGACCTCTTCGCCTTCCATTGGAAATTTTTGAACAAATATCGTGGTGTCCCAGTTTATGGCGCCGCATACAATATGGTCAGCATTTGTATCCGTCAGCCGCATTTCATTCCATTCCCTCTTCCATGCAAGCTTTTCCAATATGCATCTTTCACCGCAGCTAGTAAAGCCAGACTGCTATTTTCTTTCCAAAGGCATGTCTTATTGTCTTCAGGACCTCTGCTGGAGAGTCAAAGTACAGGATTTTATCATGGCTTTGCCAGCCTTTGCTCGGCTTGAGCTCTCCTTTCGTATCATTTCTGTGTCTGTCAACTTCAGCCATCTGAAGTACAAATATGCCGGAGGCATTCTTGTTGATAAAGATCTTTTCTTTATTATCTCTGCCAAGAGATTCTATCCTTATCCCCTCATCAATATCCAGAGACTTCAGCTGCAAAGCCAGATCTGCTGGCCTTATTCTCTTACCGCAAGGCATTAATCAATTGAACAATAAATGCCAATCAGTATATCTTTTCTCCTGTATTTCCTTTCCTTTTCCTTCCTCTCTGATACAGTTGAAAAAGTTAGAGTCGGAACAAAAGCAGCAGCGATTGCATTCATTGCAGTTTTGATCGCTTTAACCATTTGTTCAATTATTATTGATAATCCCGGTTTTGTACAGAGGCACGGTAGGTAGGCCGGTAGAAAAGAAATGTCGTTGCCTTCAGTCGATGTAGTGTGTAGCAAATGTGGATCGGTGATACACAGGATGATGATGTTAAAATCAGTCAAGGACGTGCTAAGGCCATCTAATGGAAGATGTACTACATGCGGAGCTGAGCTGAACCCCAAGGACTTTGTTGTTTCGGTCCAGCGAAGGTAAGATAAGGTAAGCAGGAAAGAAAGGAAATAAGGAAGAGCCAATACCTTGACCTAACTACCTGAAGCCTATCCAACCAGATTCTACTTTTACTTCGAGTAGCCGGGGAATCAATTAGCCAGATAACTGTCATGACCTTTGTTTCCTTTTCATTTCATTCCATAACCTTGACAGTATATCAGGCAACCGCACGTCAATTGCAAATGGAAATTCTTTAATAGCCCAGCCTGCTGGACTTGCTGTCTACCTTTGTCTTCTCGATCTCTGTCTCCTTCTCGATCTTTTATGGAGCTTCCAGTTGTCCTTGCCAACGGCAAGACTCTGACAATAGAGGTAAAGAAAAGCTCAAGGGCAAAACACTTCAGGCTTGTAGCCGGAATTTATGGAATAAAAGCTATATTGCCTGCAGGCCGCGAAGCAAAAGAGCTGCATGACTTTATTGCCAGCAAAGAAAGTTGGATCCTGAAAACTTGGGAGTATTACAGCCGTTTAAGGCAGAAAATGGGCTGCGACAGTGAAGAGCCGGCATCAAGAACAAAGACAATTTACTATCTTGGCATACCATATACCCTGCAGGTAGTCAAGGACAGACAGCAGTTTGCAACTATTTCTGACAACCTGAAGGTAATAACATTTCATGTACAGGACAGACGCAAATACCGGCGATTTGTCAAAGAATGGTACCGACAGCAGACAGAAAGGATAGTTTCCGATCGTCTGGTCGGAATAGGCAACAGGCTAAAACTGCAATACAACAGGGTATCGATTAAGGACCAAAAGTCAAGGTGGGCAAGCTGCTCAAAAAAAAGGAACCTGAACTTTAACCTGCTCCTGTCTGCCGCGCCTCTTCAGGTAATCGACTATGTAATAATTCATGAGCTTGTACATCTTGTTGAGTTTAGCCACTCTGACAGATTCTGGCACGCAGTCGGCCAAGCTGACCCTGACTATTTAGAGCACCGCAACTGGCTCAAAAAGCACGAATACCTAATTAGAATAGACTAGTTCTGACCCTGTTGCCAGCCTGCTTACTTGCTCATTACTATGAAAGTGGATCGTCAGAGAAATCAGTGAACGAAAAGAGGATAGACCAATTAAATCTAAATCAATAAAAAGGTAAAAAGAAGGTGTTTGTCGCTTGGTGCTTGAAAAAGGCCTCTAATCTAGCCTTCTTCCCAGCCCTTGTCGAACACACCATTCTTGTGCAAAGGCACTGGCTGTCCTGCTGTGTATTCCATTGGTCTCATCCAAAAGATTGCATGAGTCGGGCATACACCTACGCATGCTCCATCAGATATGCATCTTTCTGGATAAAAGACAAATGCTTTACCTCTCTTCCACCCTTCTACAGGTTTTACTCTCAGCACATCCGG
>JAJPHM010000074.1 GCA_021325295.1 Nitrososphaeraceae archaeon | reverse complement strand
TCAAGATAAAAGAGCTGGACAGGCAGGGACAGTCGCCTGACATGACAAGAAATGGTGTAGCAAGGGGGATTGTAGTGGTGCCAGAGTTTCCAGCTGGAGCGGTATTTCTTACTCTGGCAATGGCAGGATTATTTGCTGCAGTAGTTGCATTCAATAGAATTGGAAGAACAAGGGGTTGGCAGTTAGGAAAATAAATAATTGCAACAACTCGCATGTAGTAGCATTTCATTGTCTTGTATTTATTTAGCAAGTGTGTCGAAATCAATATACAATAAATAATAACTCATGACTGACTATCTACAAAAGGACGTGAATTAAGTCAAATCGAATCAAATTTGCAACCGCCAGGCAAGATTATGACGGGAAAAGTGTGTATAGTCACAGGCGGCACATCTGGAATAGGTAAAGCCGCCTCACTTGCTCTGGCCCAAATGGGAGCTACTACTGTTGTTGTGGGAAGAAACAGAGACAAAGGTATTGCCGCGCTTCGTGAAATTAAAGAAAAAAGTGGCAACGACTCTGTTTTTCTGATGCCATGCGACCTTTCTTCACAATCCTTAGTGCGCCAGCTTGCAAAGGATCTTCTTGATAGATTTGACAGAATCGATGTCCTTCTCAATAACGCTGGCATATTTACGATGAAGAGAACCGTTACACCGGATGGTATAGAATCTACATTTGCAGTCAATCACCTGGCACCCTTTTTGTTGACTAGGCTTCTACTTGACAGATTAAATGCCAGCGCACCGGCACGAATTGTCAATACCAGTTCTGTAGCACACAAGGGAGCCAAGATAAATTTCGATGACATACAGGGTGAAAAACACTATAGCGGCATTCGGGCTTATGGTCAGTCAAAGCTAGCAAACATTCTCTTCACCTACGAACTAGCAAGAAGGCTTCAGGGAACTGGGGTCACTGCAAATTGCTACCACCCGGGGGTGATCAGGACAGAGCTGGGTCAGGATAATCCGTGGATCTACAGGCTTATCTTGGCTATAATTAGACCATTTTTCAAAGCCCCCGAAGAAGGAGCGGATGCTGCAGTATATCTTGCGTCATCTTCTGAGGTTCAGGGGCAAACAGGCAAGTATTTTGTAGGGAGAAGACCCGTAAATTCATCAAAGATATCATATGATGAAACTGTAGCCAAGAGATTGTGGGAGCTAAGTGAGGATCTCGTACACTTGCAATAGACGGAATACAACTCAGTTTTGCAGCTGGCAGAATGCTGCCATATATATGATATTCAAGATTGCAGGTTGAACGAACAATAATAATAATCATGATACAAGAAAAGTCTGGCTCAGGCGCGGCTTGAACCAACGCCTTTGCCAGACAGTTTGTTCCCCATCGGTTTGGTCGATGTAAGCCAAGTTCAGTGAAATGACAATTTAAATGTGATGGTCCATTTCACCAGAAATGAACAAGTTTTTGTACATTGTTTGTCAATTATGACAAGAAATACCTTTAAATGAGCATGAGCAATACTCGTTTCATACATGCCAGCTGTAGGGATAGACGATCTGGCTATATACGTCCCCAAGCTTTACATTGACTATAAAGATTTTGCCGAAGCCAGAGGCATTGATCCTCAAAAGCTAGAGTATGGAATAGGCATAAAGAAGATGGCCTTGGCTGATGCCAACCAAGACTCTGCCTGCATGGCTGCCAATGCTTGCCTGAAACTCATGCAAAGAAACCGCCTCCACCCGCAGGATATTGGAAGAATGTATGTCGCTACAGAGTCTGCACTTGACGAATCAAAGGCAATGAATTCATTTGTTGTTGGCATGCTGGAGCAGATTTATGGAGAAGGATCTTTTGAACATGCTGGTGGAATTGAGTGCAAATTTGCATGCGTAAGCGGCTCGTATGCACTTTATGATAATGCAAACTGGATCAGAGCAGAAGAAAACAGTGGCAAGGCTGCAATTGTCATTGTGAGCGATATTGCCAAATATGATATCGGCTCTTCTGGCGAGTACACGCAGGGGGCCGGTGCAGTCGCAATGCTCATCACGAAAAATCCCAGGCTTATGGCCTTTGACCAAAAGGTTGCTTCTACTATTATAAAGAATGAATATGATTTTTACAGACCCTTTGGAAAGGAGACCCCGCTTGTCAACGGCACATATTCAAACCTGCTCTATCTGATTCAAGTCAGGAAGGCGTTTGATAGCTACAAGGAAAGAGCAATCAAATCTGGCCTTATCAAACTTCAGGACGGTGAATCAATTACTGACCATATTGATTTCTTTAGCGTTCATCTGCCATACCGAAAAATGGGTGAGAAGGCCCTTGCCTACCTGCTGCGGCACGAGTGGAGGCACCTTCCCCGGTGGAAAAACGTCATCAAGGAGATCGGCATGGCTGAACCACACCCAAAGGACCAGCGCGGGACAATAGAATCAATTCTTGCTGATACCGAGTTTATGAAAGCAGATGAAAAGTTCCGTCGTGCATTTATGCAGACATCATATTTTAATGAAGTCTTTGAAAAAAAGATGGCAAGCTCACTTGAAGCATCGGCCATAATAGGAAACCTTTACACTGCATCAATGTACATGGGGCTGAGAAGTCTGCTGGAATTCGAATACAAGAAAGGAACTGATCTTGAAGACAAAAGAGTAGGCTTTGGATCTTATGGCAGTGGTAGCAGCGCCATGGTTTTTAGCGGAATAATCCAGCCTGATTACAAAGAAATTGTCAAGCGCATGGATCTTGAGCAGGATATTGGAGAGAGGGTAAAGCTTCCAATAGAGGTTTACGAAAGGCTCCACAGAAACGAAAAGACCTGTAGCGAGTTCTTGGCGCGACCTCATAAAGAGTTTGTTCTGGTGAAGGTAGGCGGCCTAACAGCAGACAAGGCCGGCTTTAGAGAATATGTCTATGTCAAGTGACTACCCTGAACTCTATGCCTCTTTCCTTCAAATATTCAATGAGCCTTGATGAATGTTTTTCATCTTCAACCTCAAGGCTCAGGTAAACACCGGCAGTGCCTGCCGGAATGTTTGAACTTAGCCTGTCGTGCTCTACCTCTACAATGTTGACGCTCAGCTCAGAAATCCCGTCAACTACTGTTTTCAGGGCTCCCGGCTTGTCGGGAAGCTGGATGAATATCTTTACCATTCTGCCCATACGCATCAGGCCTTTTGCCACCACCTGACCAAGAAGGTACATGTCTACATTTCCGCCTGAGAGGATAGAAACAACGTTTTCCTCTTTTTTGCTGCTTCTGGCACCTGCTAGGCCATCTGAAAGAAGGTAAGCAAGACTTGCTGCTCCAGCTGGCTCAACGACCAGCTTAGCCCTTTCCATCAAAAGAAACATGGTCTTTACTATGGCAAGGTCATCAACCAAGACGATATCGTCTAGGTACTTGCTTACAAGCTCATAGGTAATCTTGCCGGGGTTTTTTACTGATATGCCATCTGCAATGGTATACCCTGCAGCAACCGACTGAAGTGAGCCTTTCTCGATAGATTCTTTCATTGCAGGAAATGCCTTGGACTCGACGCCGATTATTTTTACATCGGGTCTTTTTGATTTTATTGCAATGGCAACACCTGCTGCAAGTCCTCCTCCGCCCACTGGGAGGTACATCTTGTCCATTGAGGGAAGATCTTCCAAAACCTCAAGCCCTATAGTGCCCTGTCCAGAAATAACATCTGGATCATCAAAAGCATGAATTATCGTCAGATTATCTTTTCTGGATATCTCTTGAGCTGCAGCCCAAGCCTCATCATAGTTTGATCCAGTGAGAATAACCTTGGAACCGTATGACCTTGTGGCTGCAACCTTTGCCGGGGAAGCATTTTGCGGCATAACTATTGTACAGGGAATCTTTTTCTTTTGCGCAGCATATGCCACACCCTGAGCGTGATTGCCAGCCGATGCTGCAATTACGCCTCTCATTGACTGTCTTTCCGAGAGCTTGGATATTCTTACTGATGCTCCCCTGACTTTGAAAGAGCCGGTAAGCTGCAAGCATTCAAGCTTTAGAAATATGTTGGTTCCTGCCAATTTTGAAAAGGTATTGGAGCTTTGCAGTGGGGTCTTTCTTATGATCCCATTCAGAATTTCTCTAGCCTTGACTATGTCGTCTACAGTGGGAATTCGTTGCCTGCTCGTGTCCCACGTACTATCAATTTTCATCTATTGTCAGCTAATGCATCAGACAGAATCTCCTTAATTATATCTATTTGCTCATATTGCAGTTTGGTAAGCGCCTGAGTCACTTACAGAATGACAGGCATTGCTGCAAAAACAAACATACATAGATAGACCTGCCATCTGTGCATATTCAGCAAACAGTAATGGTCTACTGTAGAAGACGGAGATGAATAAAAAGAAGAAGATGATGATGGTAACTTGTTTTGCAACTGGGTATTGGACAATCCTCTGGCAGGCGATCTCGATATTGAACTAGCATCTAGATCTAAGGAGGACATCCTTCCATTTTCTGGATGTAGTAACCACGCTGCCTGATAGCTTTTTCCACGATTGGAGGCGCTTCCTGCACATGGCAGAACTGACACTCCTCTTGGGTCATTCTCTGACCTGCTTGACCTACACTTGCAAGATATTCTTTTCCGTATTCTATTGCCTTTTCATGAGGAGTGCCATCTTCAACCACTACATCAAAATGCATGGTTCTACCATCTTTTCTTGTTACATAGGTGTCATAAACTGCACATTCCATAATTTTCATCCAAAGTTTACGATATTTATTCTGATCTGCCAAGATCAATTGCTGCTAGATAACCAAGCAATAAGCAAGAACGGACAGATGATATAGTCAACCTGTAGCTAAGCTATTGAAACGTTCCATTTTGCCAGGATTTTGGTTCACTGAATACTGGCCATACACTAGGGGGTCTAGCCATTATTCACTGACCTTTCACCTTGATTTAATCTATAGATAACCTCTCTTACAATCGATGCGTTTGATTCACAATAGCTAAATGACTTTATTCTTCTCATCGCAATGCAAAAATGATGTGTATGTTGCAACTGAGTTCCATATTGTCGCGCAAGTCATGGTCTGGAATAGATCGTAAAGGTTGAACCCTTCTGCAGATCCTATTTCGTGGACCGTGATTCTAGCTCTTCACTACATCCAAGTTAAGTGACCTTGTTCTTGGTGAATTGCCATTAAAATAAATTCACAAGTTCAAAACAATCCGCAAAAATAGTTGACGAACAGGCAAAAGAGAATAGTGTTAGCTTGAACAGTTTAAATTTGCTAGTTTGCATTATTCCTGCAATCAGCACATGCACACCGGCGCAGGTATTTCTGGAACACAATTCAAGGCAAAGGACTTTCCGCAAGGATTTAGATGGTTCAATACTGACAAGCCACTAACTCTCAACGACCTTAAAGGCCAGATCGTTGTACTTGACTTTTGGACCTATTGCTGCATAAACTGCATGCACATGCTGCAGGATCTTGAATGGATAGAAAAGAAATATCGGACAAAACCTGTTGTCGTCATTGGCATACATTCTGCCAAGTTTGAAAATGAAAAGCAATCTGCCAATGTGAAAGAAGCGATACAGCGATATGAAATTGGCCATCCTGTTATAGTCGATCAGGAAATGAGTATCTGGCGCTCCTATGGCGTAACTGGTTGGCCTACGATCGTGATAATTGATCCCAAGGGAAATATTGTCTACCAACAATCAGGGGAAGGACAGCGTGATAACATCGACGATGTTATTGAAATACTGCTTGGAATGCACGAACGAAACGGCAGTCTGGCCCAGACTTCTCTGCAACCAGATATTCGGCCCAAGGAGCGACAGAACAAAGCGCAGCCTGCTCCCATACACAACCTGTCATATCCTGGCAAACTTTCTTTCTCTCCCGATTGCAAAATGTTAGCTATAAGCGATTCAAACCACAACAGGGTGCTTGTAGTTGAGACAGGAACTGGCAGAGTTGCTTATAGGATTGGTGGCAGGGAGAGAGGGCTTTTGGATGGAGATTTTGAAAACGCACGTTTTTTCAGGCCACAGGGGGTGCTTTGGATTCAAGATAAGGGCAAGAATGAGGATAAAATCTACGTAGCAGATACGGAGAATCATGCGTTGAGGCTCATTGATCTTCAGTCTAAACAGGTAAGTACGCTATCAGGCAACGGAAGCCAAGGCCACTGGGTTAATTATTCGCAGGATGCCAACAGAGCCCGGCTTTCTTCTCCATGGGACCTTGCTTACCGAGATAATACAATTTACATTGCAATGGCCGGTCTGCATCAGATATGGGCATATTCAATAGATTCCCAGGCGGTGGCTCCGTTTGCCGGGAGCGGGTATGAGGGGATACTGGATGGAAGCTTGGATGAATCGCAATTTTCACAGCCAAGCGGACTTGCAATATCAGGAAACTATATTTATGTTGCAGATAGCGAAGTGTCGGCAGTCAGACAGATCGACTTTGCACAGCGGCAGGTAAGAACGCTGGCTGGAAAGGATCTTTTTGTGTTCGGCTATAGGGATGGCAATGCAAATGAAGCGCTGTTTCAGCACCCACTTGGAATCTGCGCTGATGGAAATAACATCTATGTAGCTGATACATACAACCACTCAATCAGGCTTATCGACATTGGAAGCCACAGCGTATCTACGCTTGTTGGTAGAAGGAACATTGAAGCAGTATGCAATATTGAAGACCTGCAATGCGGAACTCTTGGACTGTTTGAGCCATCGGACGTAAAGGTTGCAAACAGTATGTTGTACATTGCAGATACAAACAACCATTTGATAAGAATATTCGACCCGAGCAGAAAGGCACTGACGACGATGAAAATAATCTTTTAACCCTTATTTTTTTGCTCAATTCAAACTATGGCGGACCAACAAGTGAATCACTATATCTATCTATAATTGAAAAAAGGTTGATGGGTACAACTGATGTCTTCGAATAAAATTGGATTAAATAGGATGAAAACCAATTAACTATAGACAGAAACTTGGCAACATCTGTTGGACAGATAATGACAGAAAAACTGGAAACAATAAATGCGTCAAGCTCGGCCCAAGAGGCTGCAAAGAAGATGCACAAGCACAATGTCAGCTCTCTTGTAGTAGTCGATGACAACAACAAACCTGTGGGTATGGTTACAGAGCGCGACCTAGTAAGAACAGTTTGCGCGTCAGGAGCAAACAGTAACACTGTAACTGTTCAAAGCATAATGTCATCACCTATTGTCACAATAGATGCCAATTCTCCGATAGAGGCCGCAGCCGATGTCATGGTTCAGAATAGGGTGAGGCACTTGGTGGTAGTAGATAGAGCTGGAGGACCAGAAGACCGCACGATCGGGATAATTACTCCGACAGATTTCACGGCCTATCTGAAAGAAAATCTGGACCTAGACGAAGTCAACGCCACGATTCTGAAGGCCCTCAGGGAAGAGGGTGGCAACAGGTGATTGCACAACAGATATACTTTTTTGCAGCTGCAGCAATGGCAGAATAGAAAGTAAAGTCATCCTATACAATCATGACTACGTGTCATATTGTAGCTTGGCAAGAATTTCTGCGATACTCCAAAGCAAGCCCGCGATCTGGTTTGCTGCATCTGCTGGGACCTTTTTTGTGTCAATATAGGCTTCCCTTTTCTCGTCACCTTTATTTTTCCCACTTTCATCCAATCTCACTTTTCCCACTTCGATATCAAAATATGAAACAATGCCTTCCTCTCCCTGCATTAGCCTATTGTGATCTATCAAAACATCTGATGTCTGGTAATGATATACAACCAGGCCATTCAACTCTTCAAGCAAGATCTCTTTTCTTTTCTTCATCTGTTCAAACTCTGGGAATTGTGACTCAATCACGCCAGCCTTTCTGTCAAGCTCATCTGCTAGCTTTTCATCGCCAAGGAGTTTTGTAAACAAATCTTCAACTCCTGTGTGAGCAAGCCCTATCTTTGCCAGCTCGTCTTGAAGCACCTTGTCTACTGCACCAGATATATTCTTGGAAAGCTCGACAGCCTTTTGTGACAGTTCGACAAGTTCTTTTTGAATCTCAATTACCCGTTTGTCAACTTTATAGTAAGGCAGAGAATGGAATTGAACGCCAAAATACCCAATGATGTGGTAATGATATCGGCGGCCACTAACAATCTGGCGGGCTGCCTTGCAGTATATTCTGTGCAGATCATCTGTGTTTGATCTTGACACCTCTGCCGTCCACCCTTCGAGAAGACCTGCCAAGGAGTTCATAAGGCGGCCTAAACTTTCCGGATCAAATGTGCTGACTTCTGTGATTGTGCCATCACCTAACATAGCATTTGTCTTTTTCATGGCTATTCTGGGCCTGACCGCTTCAACAAATGCTTCTTGGACTTTAGCAAATGCCGAGTTTACTTGCATACTAAATGAATCATCTCCCTTGAGGGGTACTCGCATTAGAATTCCGTGCGGAAGGCCGAAGATAAACCTTATCGGCCTTGCAGCCAGCCTTTCGGAACTGCACAAAAAAGCTATTCTTAAATCAAGCTTTGGTCAATTGAGCCATGTACACAGGCTGCGATAAACTAATTGTCATCAGATCATAACCGTCAGGAAAAGCGAGTAGTCGAAGAGGAGAGCCAGCAGGCAGACAAGACAAAGGAAGCAATCGTCAACATGATGATGAATGAAAATTCAGATGGCGATGGGACAAGGACTGTAGATTCTGAGACTCTTGTTGCCCAGACTCAGGACAGGCTGTGGCGGGCCCTCAAGAGACGATATCAGTATAATTCATCTCTCAAACCGGGACAGGACTTTCTCCTAGCACATGTAAGCTCAAAGATTTCGCTTGTCATTCTGTATGCAGATCTGGTAGGTTCTACCAACATGAGCATGACGCTACCTGTTGACAAGCTGGTCACTATAATCAGAGCGTTTTCACACGAGATGTCATCAATTGTTGAAAGCCATGAGGGATACGTACTAAAATATGTGGGCGATGCCGTAATTGCATTCTTTCCATCCGGCTTTAATAAATTGCTTGCATGCGACAGGGCAGTCAACTGCGCCCGGTCCATGATAACTGTGATAAAGAATGGTATAAACCCGATACTCAACCAGTACGACTACCCTGAGCTGAATGTCAAGATAGGCATGGACGAAGGGGAGAATGTAATAGTGCAGTATGGCCATGATAAAAGCTCTCAGATCGATATACTTGGATATTGTATGAGTATAGCGGCCAAGATAACCTCGCTGACAAACCCTAACAAGATCTCTATAGGAGAAGATGTCTACAACAAGTTACATCCATCAATCAAGGCCAAATTTCACGAGGTAAAGTACAGCGCAAGTGAATGGAAGTATACAAACCGCCATACGGGACAGCTTTACCGAGTTTACACCATGGAAGGATAATTGATTAACAACTGGCAACGTGCCCCCGCAAAAAGACTAAAATACTAAACACCCATTGGCTAAATAAGAATAGGGATGCCTACAGCATACATTCTCGTGAACTGTACACTTGGATCTGAAGAAAAGATAATAGCAGAGATTTCAAAATTGCCTGATGTCAAAGAAGTACGAGGGACATACGGCGTTCACGATATCTTTGTCAAAGTAAAATCTGACAACACCGAGACAATGAATCATACGATAACTAACAAGATAAGGAAAATACCAGGGATAACTTCAACGGTAACACTGGTCGTCATAGAAGAACAAGGTGGAAAAGGCTAGGCCAGCTACCGGGCGTGTAGCTGATTAATAGTATGCCAAGCTTGATAGAATAGGATAAAACAAATCAAATAATCAACCTGATTTACAAGCAAGTCGGAATGGATCGGGTCTGTTCTGCCTACCTTTGCTAGCCGAGACTCTCTGATGCTCTCTTTTTCTCTCTATCTTCAGCTCTTATCCGCCTAATTTCATACATGACAAGTGCCGTGCTTGCACATACAATTATCCAGCCGATAGAACCAATTATGGCATACTCTGAATAAGATGGCAAAAGGATGGCAACACCTACAGCAGCTGCGCCTACCCACCAGACGATGATTAGGATCTGCAGGCTAATTCGGGGAACAGATATCATATCACTCGACCATCACTTTCTGGACCATGGGCATCATTCATTTTCTCTCAGCCGCGTATATCTTCATCGAATCCTTTGAAGTAGCGCAATGTCCTACCGCACTTGGAACACCTATTGAATTCAATAAAGTCGAAATCATGATATTTCCTAAAGGAAAACGAGTCATCATGATTGCAGAAAAGCTGGCGGAGAGCCTGCAGTACCATAAGACATTGTAAGACAGGGGGATTGATTACCATTTCGTTGGTACACCTCTACCTCTAGGAGCCAAATTAAAATGGCACCTGCATTGTAGAGGAGAGGAGAAAGGCCAGGGCCCGTAGCGTAGTCAGGATATCGTGGCGGTCTTCGGAACCGCAGGTCGTGGGATCGAAGCCCACCGGGCCCGCTCTACTACTAATAGGTTAACCTTTTGTTCGAGCGAGGTTAACCTTTCTGCGATCTGGGGGCTGCCTAAATTTGCGATCTTATTTCTTGCAAAGTCTCGAAGAAACTCGCCTAATGTCGAATAGCCCATTTGTTGCATAGCACGATTTAATGAGACTAAATCAGTCTGTGACAGCTTTGCGCCTATTACTGGCATCACATCACCTTATTTCATTGAATTTACATAGTTGTCGGTTAGCCCTTCGGCATCGATGTTAATTCGCTGGTCTTCTAAGAATGCGTTAATCACCTGCCAGTCTTTATCTTTGAGGTACTTTGAACCAAGTATGCCACCTAATAATACTAGATTTACTACGGTTGTGAAACTCATGTCTTGCTTAAGTTCTTTGATCAATCTACCCTGTATGTCTCGAAGCTGGTCTTCTAAGAAGTCGTTCAGAGTTATACTCATGCGATTCATCAATGCATCATTGGTGTAATGGTGCATTGGTTATATAAGATTTGTTAAGGCGTTGAATAATTTGATAATTGACTTCTAAGCTAATCTTTAAATCACAACATCATGTCGTCGAACGATAGGGTAATAGGTTTAGGTATTGTGATGTTATTATAATCACGCTCAGAAATGATAACATCGTAACATGAAATGCATGGTAACGGTTTGAAATTGACAGTAAGTTTGTTCTAATACTACGCTAAAGCCCGAATTATCTAGATCTAAGTAAACACAATTCATGCTCATATTCTGGTAGCCATCTAGACTGACGAAATACAGTAGGCTTGTAATTATTTAGACAAGCCAATGCCATCATGCATAATGCTCTATCAGAAGATGGTACCCCCGGGGTATGCAAGTCTATTCGCCTTTAGTTAGCGCTGGTCTGAACTCATGTGCCAATTTCATGTTTAGTTGACGCCAGATAGACCTCTTGCAGCAAGTCGCCATAGAAACTTACCAACATCGCTTATGTTGTGAAGATCACTGTAGGGCCATTGATATGCCGGGTAGTCGCTGCTGTAAATATTGTCAGTCTCGCCAACCTTGACACCTTCTAGCCAGCCCATTGCTTCTATGGCAAATTCATTCTCTTTAGTCTCTTTAAGGGCAATAATTACATCTGCCAATACGCCACGTTTAGTATCTTTCTTGTACTGTTTGATGTTATAATACATAGAATTGGCATAATTCTGTTGTGTCTTTACTTCTATCGTAACCCCGCTTGGGTATAGTATAAAGTCTGGGCCGAGTTTATGTTCTCGCATGTATAGCAACTGATGGTCGAAATTGTATGGTATTCTAAACTGATTCAACGCAGAAAGAATTGCTAGTTCGCCCTTAATACCAAGCACCTTTAGATCTAAGCTCTTTGACTTGTCAGTTGTCTTAGAATAGTCGCCGCCAGTCTTTGATTTGCGATTCGCAATGATTTGCGCTGTAGCTACTAAAGCACTATAGATGTCAACGTCAATAAACATAGTTCGTGACGCACGAACCTTTGCCTGTTCCAGCGTTGCATCTATACGCTCTACAAATTTGTTCGGCGATAGTATGCTAAAGTAACCGAGTGTTAGTAATCTGTCTCTGGTATCTCTGATTAAATCTAACTGAAATTGCTTAGTACTTGCCTTAGATCTGTTAGGCATTGGCTTAGAGCCTTTCTTCTTTGCCGTCATAGAATAGAAGGCTTTACCACATGTAGAATTTCAACTTCACGTTAAAGCAGTAAATAATAAACCTCTAGCCTACGGCCCGTAGGTCGTATCGATGCAAACAGCCTAGTTATGTTCGAAGACTTTAAGTCATGCTAGAGTAAATACGTGTCATGAGTCAAATAATCGATAACGAAAGAAACAAGATACTGGCAACGCACGTTATACACGCCGATGGCAAATGTAACGAAGATGTACAGCCCAAGTTTATTATGATCGAAGGGTCAAGCAACGACCTTATAACAACCATAAACAAGATGGCTGCCAAAGGCTATGAAGTCGTGACAATGGCGTACAAGGGTAACAATGTGCCAGCAGTAATAATGCGGCTAGCCTAACTACTAAGGCAACCTACCCAACGATCTCGTAAAGCTTATCGCATTCGTCACCCCGCATTCTGTAATAAGATACAATCATTAACCAAATAATCTGGCGGGGTGAGCGAAGGCATACGAAGCGAACCCACGCATTTAGGCCATTATATGTTTACAATAAAGCTAGTCGTTCTCAATCGATAGCATCAATCAAAGCCCTATCGCGCTATAATGGTTTATTGCTAGCCGTTAGGTCAAATGTTATGATGTTATTAATTTCATGCTCAGAAATGATAACATCGTAACCTCTAAGATATGGGTAATGCTCTTTAATTCTACTATAAATTGTTCTATATCTAATACCCCCGGGGTTTAGAATATTTCAAAGCCTAAACGCAGTGCTGGTATTGTGTTATATACGAAATTCATGTTTGAATTAGAATAATATCTGTCTATAACCTAGTATTATCTTCTATTCAATTTCGCACAGCCACCCATGTACCCCATGTTACGATGTTATCATAATCACGCTCAAAGATAATAACGTAGCAACGATAGCCTAATCGACTTACATGCTATTCTAGCTCTTTATGTAACTTTGGTATTAATCGCCTTACTCTTTCAGCATATCGATTAAAGTCTGGCCTGTAGTAATGGCGCGAGAACATGCCCGCGCTGGTTCGCCCTTGCAGCGTATCGATAATCTCTGTAGGTATGCTATTATCATGCATATAAGTCGCAAATATCTTTCTAGCGAAATTGATGTTTGACGGTTTGTTATTGTGTCTTAATATGCCCTTTATTGCTTCATAATTCGGGTCAGCTTTCTTCGCAATTTCGAGCATACTTGGTGTAACGATGCTGATGTATGCATTCTTGGTCTTTCGCAGAAATTCAGTCTTGAATCTGTAATGTTCGAGTATCATTCGATCTCTATTCAGATAATTATCTAACTGTGATTGAATCAGCCTAATAGATTTGGTACTTTCGCGCGCTCTTAGACCAGTGAGTACATCGTAAACAATGACATTTGCATATTTGCTTGGTAGTAATTGTATAGTTTCTCGTATGCCATCTAGCATCTCGTTAATGTTGGTCTTATCTAAGAAATCGAATGTATATCTTCGATTATGCCATTTAAGCCCAAAGTTCTCTTTGACTTCTTTAAAGACTTGTTTGCAACCGTTATACTCGGCCAGATGTGTTAACGCAAGCATTGCATTCTTTCGCCTGCCATCTGATATAGTTAACAGAGGCTTACCATCTCGATTACTAAGAACACAGGCGTACTCTCTAGCTAGATTGTAAAGGTGGTTTACATCGCTTGCATTAATGCGCTCTCTAAGATATGTGTCAAACCCTTCGATTGTTATTCTCGTAGATATGACTGGTACCGCAGGTCGTGGGATCGAAGCCCACCGGGCCCGCCATATTGTTATCTTCTATTTACACTATTAGTTATCATTCTTGCTCTGAGAAATTCCCTTCTCGTCTTTTCTTTCTCTAATTCTGGTGTCTCTTTTTTTGAAA
Source organism: Nitrososphaeraceae archaeon (assembly GCA_021325295.1). Taxonomy (GTDB): domain Archaea; phylum Thermoproteota; class Nitrososphaeria; order Nitrososphaerales; family Nitrososphaeraceae; genus JAJPHM01. The sequence continues at coordinate 3,907 of JAJPHM010000074.1, read as the reverse complement.
AGGGAGTTCTATCCAGACTTGTCTACTCTCAATTCATTTAACAGACTATCTATATTGGTGACAGGCTTGCCGTCCTCATCGGCTATCTTTTGAATGGCAGGCGGGTATTCCACATAGTTTGGTATCCTTGCAGCAATTCTTTCAATATACGTGGGCACATGTTCATTTTGGTAAAACACACCTATTGGTATCCTGTCTCCCCACTCGTTTGACTTCTCGATAACCTGTCCCATCTTGGCATTAATCTCGTCAGGATTATGCACTACGCCGTCATAACCAGTATCTTCAAGCTTATAGGTTCTGGGCATTGTCTTACCTGTATGAGGATCGATATTGTCAGCTCCCTGAAACCACTCTTTTGTATTTATGTCATTGTAGGTCGGACATGGCTGGAGCACGTCAATGAATGCAAGCCCCTTGTGTTCGACGGCCTTTCTGATAAGATCCTTGAGGTGCCTCACGTCATAGGCGTATCCTCTGGCAAGAAAAGTGAAGCCAGAAACCATCGCAAGGGCTATTGGATTGACGGAATTGTTGACATTTGGCTGAGGCAGCGACTTTGTCTTCATGCCAAGCTTGAGGGTCGGTGACGCTTGGCCTTTGGTCAGACCATATACTGCATTGTTAAAGATCATGTAGACCATATCGACATTTCTTCTTCCGGCACTGACAAAGTGTCCTGCTCCTATACCCAAGCCATCACCATCTCCACCTACAGCCAGGATCTCAAGACTAGGATTGGCCAGCTTTGCACCTTGGGCGAAAGGAAGAACTCTGCCGTGAAGTGTATGAATACCATATGTCCGGATAAAGTGAGCCGTCTTGCCAGAGCAGCCTATGCCGGAGAAAATTGTCGCTCTGTGGTTTGGAATCTGCATATCTGCAAGAGCCATCTGTATGGAGTTGAGTATCCCAAAATCGCCACACCCTGGGCACCAATCGTTGTGGACTTCGGTCTTGTAATCAGCCAGCTTAAGCGCCACTTTTCAGTACCTGCCTCCTTGGAATACCGTTACTGGCATGGCCGTTTCTGTCCCTGTTTTCATTATCAGCAATCTGTCCATCTATAATACGTCTTAACGCATTATAAACCTCGCCAAGCGACATCGGCCTGCCGTTGTATTTGACAATCTTGTAGTCGATGCTCCGTCCAAGGTTCTGCTCCACCAGCTGGCCAAGCTGGCCTGAATAGTTCATTTCAATATCTACAAGAACCTTTGTGCCTTCAAGCATGGATTCTATCAGCTTGGACGGAAAAGGATTAAGCAGCCTGACTTGGACAAACTTTATACCAATGCCCTGCGATTCAAAACGCTCTATCGCATCAAGTACGACACCTTTTGTTGAGCCCCAGCTTATCACCGTGATCCCGGTGGAGTCGTTGTTTCCATAAGCCACCGCCTTGTCATTATCCGGAATCTCTTTTAGAGCAACATCAAGTTTGTCCATCCTCTTTTCCATCATCTTTGTCCTTATTTCTGGATCCTCTGTAATGTGGCCTTCCTCTGTATGCTCATCTCCTGTGTTCCAGAATATGCCATCTTTTGTTCCCAATGGAATCCTTGGCGTAATGGGGTTATCTGAGAGCTTGAACCGCAGATAGTTGCCCGCTATTCCTCTCTGCTCGCTTGCCGGGATGCTCTGCAATATCTGACCTCTTTCTATTATACATGCGGCAGGATCAAGCATCTTGCAGGTCATGACGCTGTTTGCGATTGCCTTATCAAGCATGTGGATAACTGGCATCTGGTACTTTTCTGCAAAGTTGAAGGCTTTGACTGTATCGTAAAAGCTCTCCTCTATGTCGCCAGAGGCAATGACTATCCTTGGAAATTCTCCGTGGCCGGCATTTATTGCAAAATGCAGGTCGCCCTGCTCATGCCTGGTGGGCAAACCAGTTGATGGTCCTGCGCGCTGGTATAGAGATATGACAACCGGCACTTCGTTTATCCCTGCCCAGCCAAGGGCTTCTGCCATGAGCGAAAAGCCCGGGCCGGATGTCGCCGTTGCAGATCTGACGCCAGTAAGGGCGCCGCCAATGGCCATGGTTATGGCTGCAATTTCATCCTCTGTCTGCACTACGACAGTCGAGCCTTTGCTTGGAGAACCTGCATTGTTGATGTCAAGGATCTCGTTTGACTCCAAAAACTCGCTATCGTCAGAAGCAGGGGTAATGGGATAGTATGTCTGGAACCTGCACCCTGCAACCATCTTGCCAAGAGCTGATGACTGGTTTCCCTGCACTACAATTGTATCTTTATCCGGAGGTTTTGTGTGCAGTTGATAATAAAATCCTGCCCTGTCGAATTTCTCTGCATATTCAAAAGTCTGCATTGCTGCAGCAACATTGAGGTCTGCTATCTTTTTTTTTGCACGGAATACAAACCTTATCGCATCGGCAAGAACCTGCCTGTCAAAGCCCATAAGTGACATAGAAGCAGACAATGCCATGACGTTTACCATTCTGGTAAATTTGCTAAGCGAAGGGTCGTTTACTTTTTCAGCAAATTCTCTCAATAGCTGAAAATACGGTATCTGGTACAGGACCGCTCCCCTCAGCCTGGCGTATTCCAATGCGTCCTTTACGGTAATGCCTAGGTCTCTCTCTTCGAGTCTCTTTTTTATCCGCTCGGCGGCATAGTAGTCAACAGTTGGCACTTCGTCCAGTGTAGTGCCAACCACGTCAGAATCATATATTATGGCCCCGCCTTTGTTTACCTCGTCAAAATGCCGGAATACCGTCTCTGCATCAAAGGAAACAAGCACATTTATCTCGTCGACTGAAGAACGTATGGGCTTTTCATCAACCCTGACTGTAAAGTAGCTGTGCTCACCTTTGATGTTGGAATAATATTCGCGTTTTCCAAAGACTTGTAATCCTCCAGCGGCACAAGCTCTCGAAAAGATGTTGGCAGCAGAATCAACGCCGCTCCCCTGTGCCCCTCCAATTACCCACGATAGAGAGTTTGTAATCTTTGAATTCTGTTTGGATACCGGTTTTTGCTGTGCCATTGCTTGTACCTGACCGCCTTCGCTGCTGCAAAGTTTCTCTTTACCTGCTTTTAATGCTTTAGAAATCATTCATGAATTTATTATCGACCTGCGTACCGCAAGCAGAAAAGTCGAGAAGGCAAAAATGCAACAGCAGGTGAGACCTAAGCAAGCGCACATACCACATGAAAAATAGTAGTGCTGGGTCAACCAGTGCAAAGAAGAAATGAAAATTGTAGCGCACGTAGAATGCAGGTCATCCACCGGTTGCAGCATCGTACAGGCAACACTCACAACCGTCCAGCTTGCCACAATAAGGACATGAACACATGCACGCTTCAAGCGGGTTTCCGCAATAATCGCACAGGCTCTCGTCAGTTGCACTGGCACTAACATGTTTGGCCCTCTTCGCAGTATCTGCCAATTTGTCCTGTCTTACTTTATATCACAAGCTAACTTATTATACTTTGCAGCATTGGACAACTAGGATGCTTGCAGCAAATGTCTACCTAATTGCAAGTCAGCTCTTAAATTATCGTGATTGTTCTGCGTTTATCTTGCCTTGCCTTATCGAATTCTTTAGCTGAATTTTAAATCAAATATCTTTAGCTTGCAATATCATAGCAAATAACATTTACAAAGGTTACTCATTCCACGAGCAAATCCATGAATAATCCAAACGTCAATGAATGGATTACAGATGTTTTTCCCTTACTTTTTCCTCATTATTTTCCTTGCTTTACCTGAAGTTTGCTTGCTTGCTGCCTGAAGATCGGCAGCCAGAGACTGATTGATTCTCTCTCCCTCTCTGCTTGGCAATGAATAAGCATTGCCGCCAAGCGTGAATAAATGAATAATCCGAGCACAGGATGAATGAATAACCAATATATTTTCACGAAGGAATCTGTGAATAAAC